>JAWODC010000071.1:0-5772 GCA_046483495.1 Desulfobacterales bacterium | reverse complement strand
TTATTCATTTTCAGCACAAGATCCATGATTTGATCCCAGGGAACCGGCTTATCGAGGGTCATGGTGACCTTTCCGTTCACATCATCATCGATGATAAAGTTCTTTCCGCTAATTTCCCTCAAAATGCGAAAAACGTTTTTAATATCGGTTTCATAAAAATCGAGCGCGATTTTTTCGCCGTTGTAAGTCTTTTTTCCCAGGGACTGGTCTGTCGAGCGGATCGACCCAATCGCCGGTCCTTCGCTATTTTGGGCCGTTTCGATGTTCGATTCGACAAAATCACCTGAAATGATTCGTTTCCAGGGGGGCAGGTTTGCCGCTTCCAGCGGCCTTGGCGGGATCGATGACGGCTCGAAATGAACCATGATAAGGCTGCCTGATGTTTCGGCAAAATACGGGACTGCTTCTCTCAGCTCGATCGATATGAGCGAATCCCCTTTCATGGCAGTCGTTTGAACGGGAATAATCCTGTCCACGGCACTGTCAAATCGTGTGGTAATCAGCTGTCGTTGGCGAAAATCCGGGATATTGGTTTTGATGAGCCGCAGTTTCAGATGCTTATCCTGACTTTTTTCAATATCATAATCAACCGGACGCGATGTGCCGATAATGATGGTGGACTTCCCTTTTTCCTCACTGGAGAAATCGATTCGATTGACCCACGCGGATTTCGCGGGATTTTTGGGTTCGAAAGCCGGATCACTGTTCTGATGAACTGCATCGGGACCAGAAGTCGCATGGTGGCCGTCTTGCAATTCGAATTCGCCTGCCGCTGCCGTCACGCCGGCGCCGAAACCGGCACTCTCCGCAGGTTCTTCCATTGTCGTCATTGCTATCGGATTCCCTGCCTTGTCGAAAACAACATCCAGGCCGTCATCTTTTTCAATCACTCGATAGGGAGCATCCCGATTCAAAAGAATGCTGATCTTTGCGGCGCTGTTTGTTTGGCCGGATGTGTCTGTTTCTACTGCGCTGACCATTTCGTTTTCGACCGAGCCGACCGCGCCCGGATCAACGCCGGTTTCCGGAAAATACAACACTACGGCCGGTGGAAGCGGCTGTTTAATGGACGTGTAGGTCAGTTTGTCCGAACCCCTGATGCACACGATAGAGGACTCGGATTCGTCTGAGGCGAATATATCAACGATTCTTTTGGAGGTTGCGGCAGGCGATGGTTTTTCCGCCGTTGCAATCTGTTTCGAACTTGTCGCACATCCGGAGGAAAATACAAATAAACCTGCCGTCACGAGAAACCCTAAACGCTTCAACCAACATGATGCCGAACTGGTGTAATTCATCTTTTTATTCTCCAGGGGTCTTCTGAAGTTTCATTTCTGTATTCCGAATCGTCAAGCTTCCCAAAATATCTTCTACTTCCTCTTCAACCACCACCCTGTCCAGCCCAATATCCACTACGCGGCCGGAATTCATTCCGATATAGGTTCCCTCTTTTATGATATACCCCTTGCCCGAAGCCTCCTCGACAAGCGCCTTGTTTCCGCTGGATGCGAGCATTACGGCAACAAGCTTCAACTGATTCAGGGAAACTTTTTCCAAAGGTGTTCGGGGGCCTCTGCGGACTTTTCTTCTGCTTTCCGATTTCTTTTCTGCCGCGTCACGCCGCTCCCTGAAAATGGGCACAAACGGGTCCAGCTTTCCTTTCGGGTCATACGCGTATGCCAGATCACCTATCTTCTTAGCAGCCGTCGCGGTTGGGGATTCGACTGTTTTTACCCGGCTTTCTTTTGTCGATTGCGGCGGAAGATCGGCTTGGGATTGAGCGGCCTCGGCCTTAACGATATCCCCGGGTGCGGGTTGAACCGATTTGTCCGAAATCTTCTGATCCGCTGTTTCTTTTTCAGCCGCCCGTCTATCGGAGGTCTCGATTTTTTTTCTGACCACCTGTTTCGTTTGAGTTGCATCAGGCTGTCGATCACAGCCCATAAACAGGATCATAATACATCCGATGACAAAAAAGGCCGGGCACCTTATGATTTCAGAAAAATTATGCATGACGTCTTCGCTACTTTTTGTTTGTGTTGTTTTGTTTCGGCGCGGCAGGTTTTTCGACAAAACGATAGGTCACCGCCGTACATGACGTATTCAAAATTGTTCCGTTTTTTACCGGTTCCAGATTCAGATTCCGTACATTCACCACTCGGGGCAGACCCGCCACCCTGCTCAGAAAAAGCGCCAAATCGTGGTAACCGCCCGTAACCATGATGGACACGGGTATTTCTGTATAAAAATCTTTCAGTTCTTCCTTTTTCGGTTCGAACAAGAGAAACTCCAAACCCGATTCATGTCCGGATTGCGAAATGCTTGCCAGCAGACCCGGGATTTCCTTCTTTTCAGGCAATGCTTTTTTTACAATCTTGAAATCGTCCTCCGCCTCCTGCCTCATTTTGCGGTACCTCGACAGTTGGGCGGCTTCCTGTTTCATCCTGGCAAGCCTCGTGCTCAAGTTCGTGAGATTTTTGTCCAGTTTGTCGATCTCCTCACATTTCGGAACGAAGGAAAAATACACGAAGGCGCCGACAATGAGAATCACGGTTCCCAGACAAATAAAAAGTCGCTGTACATTCGTCAGTGTTTCGATTTTTTCGATGTACGGTTCAATGGCCTTTAAAGACAGATCTGATTTTTTCATTTTGATATAGCTTTATTACAGGTTATGTGATAGCTCTTCATATCGATCTGCTGATATTTAACGTGCTTAAGCGTGTTGAGATTTACGACATCGAATAAATTTGAATTTTCAAGGCGGACCATGAAATCGGCAACGGTCTGGTTGTCCAAAGCGATTCCGGTGATATGGACATTCGGTCCCATGGATTCAAAATCCGTGAACCACATGCGGTTTGGAACGACCAGCCCCGTCATGGCATCCAGAAGCTTCACCGGCTCGGTCCGATTAGCTTCGAGATCTTTTATCACCTTTATTTTCTTTTTCAGTATCGCTATTTCACTTTTTATTCGCTGGATTTCGTCATTGATTTTGGCGTATTTTTCTATCTCGCTTTTCGTCTGGCGGATCTGCTCATTCAGCGCGTTGATTTTTCCCGCCAGGAGGCTGTTGATTAGAAAAAGTGCCAGCAGAATCAACACCAGGGAAAGCGAAAAAATAGAAATCTGCCGCCTGATGTTCTCTTTTTTACGCGCCGCCCGAAAGGGGAGAAGATTGATTCGTATCATTTGTCGTCAACTTTTCTGAGTGCTAAACCCATACAGATGGCTGCCTGGGGTGCAATGGCATCGATGTAGGACGAATCGAAATAATCCATATCGACGTTAATATTGGCAAAGGGATTTATCGGCTCCACTTCCGCAAACGTTTCCTCAGCCAACAAATGCCGAAATTCTGCAATATTGGCACCTCCGCCGCTTAGAACAATTTTCTTGATCTGGTCATCCGGATAGGTCGAGTAAAAGAAATCGAGAGCCCGACGGATTTCAGTGCACCAGTCCGAAACGACAGAAGCGATAATCTCCTGGAGATTGACCGGGGTCAATCGGTCACCAGGGTTTTCGAATTTTATCTGTTCGGCCTCTTCGATGGAGCACTGAATCAACGAAGCGATTTCCTGGTTTATTTGCCCGCATCCTAAGGACACATCCCGCATGAACACCGAGGTGTTTCCCTTTAAAATGTTCAACGATGTTTTGCCGGCTCCGATATCGATCAGCGCGACATTTTCGCCGTCGGTGCCGTAAGTTTGCTCGAAGATGTTCTGGAGCGCAAATGCATCGATATCGATAATGCATGGAGTGAGGTTGGCCAATTGGATCAAGTTGATGTAGTTGTTTACCATTTCCTTCTTGGCGGCCACCAGAATGACATTCATCTGGTTGGGATTCCCCTCCGCTTCACCAAGTATTTGGAAGTCGATATTCACGTCACTGATATCGAAGGGAATATACTGCTCCGCCTCAAAATAAATCGTTTCCTGGAGTTGTTCTTCGGACATGGTTTGGACATTGATCTTTTTTACGATAACCGAGTAACCGCCAATGGAAACGGCAACATTCTGCTCTTTGATATCGTAGGTTTTGAACAACCGGCGAATCGCATTCGCCACCTGTTCCGGGTCCGTGATGTTCCCTTCCTCGATAAGGCCCGGGGCTATCTCGACCATTCCGAGTTTGGTTAAGTTGTATCCTTTTTTGGTCCCGGTGATTTCGCCCGCCTTGATTGTCCTTGACCCGATATCCAACCCGACAAGCTTATTTTTTTTGCCAAATATCATAGATCAGCCCTTAGAAATTTAAGATTTTATTATCACCCGGATCGAGAATCCCGCGCCGGATGAATTTGCATTCGGTTTATCCGTTATGCTTGCCGCTTTTATTGTGTGCACAAATGAGAGGGGGGGATGTGTTTCGTGCATAATCCGCCTGGCTTAGTATAAGGAAATTCCTTACTTGTCATTAGGCATTTTTGATTCGGGGAAAAGTGAACTCTACATACATAAAATGATTCTTTTATGCAAGCATAAAATTTTTTTCGCAATAATTGATTACATGAGATGCTTTGTCAATTATTTTGATTTTTAATAATTAATATTTAATTTCAATAGTTTATATTTATATCTGTCTTTTGTTTCCGTCTTCTCTTTTTTTTCGGCAAGCCGCCTTTTAGTGCCTTAAATTCCTTTGGCCGACTCGGACCACTTCTGTTCGGTACCCGGAAATATCCGAGATAAAAACCGGAAATTTCTCAAAATGAGCCGGTAAAAGCCGGCTCTCAAGCATTCGAATTGCACATCCATCTCCGCAAACAAAAAATCCCCATCGCTTCCACATTGACGAAGATCGTTTATGGAGTAACGCAACCTATATCAATTATTGACTTTACATTGTATTTCATTTAATTAATGTCCATCCGGAAACGGTTGAACCACGCCATTTCTGCGTTGGACGAAAAATGGTAATCTTCACAGTACAAGCGCTTCCTATTGATTAAAATTTTTTCGTTTACCTGAAGCGGAATGTTCACATTTCCCGGATGGGTACCCTCGGTCAACTTCCGGTTTGACGGAACGTTTGGGCCGGTCGCAGGCGCCTAAACCATGAAAGAAGTACAGATACACCCATGAAGCAATTAGAAATCGATGAAAAAACAAAACCGTTTCGATTGGTTAAATTCTTTACGCTTTCCAGCCTGGTTGTCATATTCATCGGCATACTGGTTTTATCCGTATTGAACACGCATCTGGCAAGAAAGATGCAGCAGGAGAAAAGCGAGGCTTATGCCCGTGTTCTTGTTGAAAACCTGAACCATCAGATTTTCCTTCAATTCGTCATCCCGGTGGCCATACAATTCGGTAAAATCCAGCTTAGAAATCCTGAACAGTTCGAACGGATGGATAAAGTAGTGAAGAGTACATTTCACAGCTTTGAGGTGGAGATGGTCAATATATATGATTTGGAAAACACCGTCTCTTACAGTTTCAACAAGGACATTATCGGAAAAGAGGATATCGGTGGCAGGGGCTTTCAAAACGCCCTGGAGGGCCGTATGACATCCAAGATCATACAACGCGGAAACCTGTTGGAAATTTTATTCGGATTTCCAACCGAGAGCCGCATGCTGACCTTCGCACCCCTGCGCGCCGAAAAACCGTTATCCACCCTTTCCGGACCTATTCTGGGTGTCGTGGAAATCGAGCAGGACTTATCCGATGATTACCACTCCATTTTCAGGTTTCAAATATTGGTTTTCACCACGATCTCTTTTGTGATGGTGTCCATCTTCGTGATCATGCTGCTGAT
>JAWODC010000083.1:0-27590 GCA_046483495.1 Desulfobacterales bacterium | reverse complement strand
AAGGCGGAATTTATGATCATTTGGGAGGGGGATTTCATCGCTATTCAACCGATGAAAAATGGCACGTCCCCCATTTTGAAAAAATGCTCTACGACAATGCCCAGTTAATAGAGAACTGCATGGATGCCTTTCGGTTGACCGGAAAAGAGAGGTTCAAACAAATCGCCGAACATACGGCGGATTACGTCCTTGAAAAAATGGTGCACAAAGACGGGGGATTTTTTTCCGCCGAGGATGCAGACAGTCTTCCCCCGGATGAAACGGACCCGTCAAAGAAGGTGGAGGGTGCCTATTATGTCTGGGATTACGACCAGCTGAAGCAGGTGCTGCCGCCGGAGCTTGTCGAACCGGCTGCGTTTTATTACGGGATAGCCCCGGAGGGAAATGTCGCAACGGACCCGCACGGCTATTTTATTCGCAAAAATGTGCTTTTTGTCAGCCATTCGATCGTCGAAACGGCGAACCGGTTCGGTATGGATCCATCCCGCATGGAGGAAATCATTGCGCAGGCCGGGCGGCTTCTATACAATGCAAGACAGAAAAGAGAACGGCCCCATCTGGACGATAAAATCATTACATCCTGGAACGGGCTGATGATTTCGGCGCTGGCCCGGGCGCACCAAATCACGGGACGTGAGGATCTTTTGGCCGGCGCCCGGAGAGCCGCGCAGTTTATTGAAAAAAACCTGTATGATCCCGAAACCGGTGGGTTGTTCAGGATATACAGAGGAGGAGAAAAAAAAGTGTCGGGCATGGCCGAGGATTACGCCTTTTTCGTTCAGGCGCTTCTCGACCTGTACGAATCGGATTTCGATGTCACGTGGCTGACGTGGGCCCTCGAACTTGCCCGACAGCAGAAGGCCCGATTCTATGATGATGAGCGCGGCGCCTTTTTTATGACCGAAAAGGATCATGACGCGCATTTGATTGTCAGAATCAAGGATGAAAACGACAGCGTCATCCCGAGCGCAAATGCCGTTTCCGTCATGAACTTCATGCGACTGTATCGTATCTTCGATCAACAGGATTTTTATGACGCGGCGGGCAGAACACTCGCTTTCTTTTCCGAAAAAGCAAGGCGGTTTCCGGGGGCAATGCCTCAATTGCTTGTCGGCATGATGATGCTGATGTCAAAACCCATTCAGGTCGTGATCGCCGGGGATGCGGCAATGGAAACCACCCAACGGATGCTGACGTCCGTGAGGCACCGGTTCTTGCCCGGCATGATCCTTATATGCATTGAAGATGATAATCAGCGTGACCGGCTGGCAAAACATCTTCCTTTTGTTGCGGAAATGAAACCGGTGCAAAAAAGTCCGACAGCATTCGTGTGCGAAGGTTTCAGTTGCCGCGCGCCGATTACCGATCCCGCCGATCTTGACCGGGCGATAGAGGAGGCTTTGCACTGATCCCAAACCGAAAGAAGCCCCCGTTTGTCCGGGTTTTCATCTGTTTAAGGCATTGAAAAGGGTCTAAACGTAAATTGACTTGCGAAAGGAAATGGACACATGACGAAATTACGCGTGAAACTGTATTCGTTGAGTACCTGCGGTCACTGCAACGCCACGAAACGGCTTCTCGAGGAATGTGCGACAGCTTATGATTATGTGGATGTGGATCGCCTGGAAGGCGAGAGGCGGGAATCCGTCATTGAAGATGTCAAGAAATTGAACCCGAAATGCTCTTTTCCGACGATCGTTATCGGCGATACGGTGATCGTCGGGTTTAAAGAAAATGAAATCAGAGATGCTTTGGGCGTTTAGATGGCTTGTCCAATCGAATTCTCTGCGGAATGGGGCATGCGGCAGTTGAGTCGAATGCAAGGAAGCAGGCATTTTTAAACTGTTTGGGATGTCCAAATGTAAAAAAGTGAAAAAAACAGTTAGAAATTTTGCATTTTTGAGTTGATTTATTAAAATGTATATGTAAAGACAAGATCATATGGAGGAAAGAATGGCCGAGATTAAAACAGAGAAGCTTTGCAAATGCGAAAAGTGCGGCAATGAGGCCGAGATGGTGGTAACCTGCTCTTTGCCGGATTCGGCAGCCCATGAGAAAGACGCTGCGTCCGGAGTCGAACCGTCTCCGAAAAAAAAAGAATCCGTCAAGGGAACTTTTACCTGCACGCATTGCGGTAACGAAGCGGATATGTGGATTGACTTATAGGGGTCAATTTCCTGGAGGGTTCATCTTGTTAAAGGCGCACAACTTGAGACTTACACGGCAAAGAAAGGTTATCATTTCACAACTTCGAAAACTGACGTCACACCCCAGTGCCGATGAGATTTACGAAATCGTCAGAAAAAATCTTCCCAGAATCAGTCTCGGAACCGTTTATCGGAATCTGGAAACGCTGGTCGAGATGGGAGAAATTCAACGGTTGGAATGGGGCGGTTCGGTCAGACGATTCGACGGTAATGCAGAAAACCATTACCATGTCCGATGCATCACGTGTGACAAAGTGATCGATGCTCCCCTGGAGAATATGGATCATTTGGAATCCATGGTTCAGAAAAACACGGATTTCCAGGTGCTGGGTCATCGCATGGAATTTTTGGGTATTTGCCCCGAGTGTTCTGCCAAGCAAAACAAGAACGGGCAATAATCGTCATTTCCGGTAACTGTCGTTTTCCCCCCGATTCGCCGAATAAACATCCGGACGGTTCACCTGCGGTGCGGCTGGAACTTGATACGGTTGCAGGTATTCGTTTTTGGTCACGTTGTTGGTCACCTTTTTGGGATACAGGCATCTTTCACCCCTTCGCGGCGTTTTTTCCTTTTTCTAATCCTATGGTGTTCTAAAAGACAATTCTGTCTCAAGATGGTATCGAGACGCTTGGTCGTTTTGCCTTGTTCGTTATAAAATGCATAAGTTACACCTTTTCGGAAATATCCCCGGGCTTTCTTCATGGGCTTTAGTGTCTCGCAAACCGGATTTTTTTCATACCTTTACGATCATCCTTCTAAACGCTAAAGGGTGTTCATCCGGAAACGGCTGATTCGGTTCGATTCGGCGTTGACCGGGAAATTTTAATCCTCAAAAATACTTAATGTATTCCCGCATTTTAATTTTCCTGTCAAACCCTGTACATTTTTTGCCGCAGTCTTCTGCTGTTTTCGGGTGGAATTCGAAGTGATTGGCACGAAAATTGTTTAGAATTATTTGAAAAGCTTGAAAACGATTCGGGTGGAATATCGTGAAACCTTGTGATGAAAATATCAGAAAAACCCTGATCCTGACGGCGGAAATGATGCGAATGGCGGATCAGGGGGATTCGGAGCGGGAAGATACAGGCTGCGGCATTCTCTATGGCGTCCTGAGGGATTCCGCATTCAAAATCAGAAAACTTGCTGAAGCGGAAAAAAAAGCCCACATAAAAAAGGGATGGTGGATCGAAAAACAAGGCTGATCTTGAAAGGCTCGTTTTTGGATCTCATAACGGACTGTTCGTTTCAATCGCAGGACATCGGAACCACCGGGAGGTGATTATTACGAACAAATCGGTATAAGACGATTGAACAAACGACCTTTTACGTTTAATATATAAGGAATATGGAAAAGCGAAATGATGCCTGTGGATGGAAGGGACGAAACCCCGGTGATGAGAAAGGGGCGTCCGCCCCGATGCCGACTGTTGGGAGACGAACGAGATGCTCATATTAGGCCTGAACGGCAGCCCGAGAAAAAACGGCAACACCGAATATCTGGTGAACACGTTTCTGTCGGAAGCAGAAGCCCTGGGGGCGCATACCCGTCTGGTGAAGGTGTGCGATAAGAAAATCGAGCCCTGCAGGGAGTTGATGGTGTGTGAAAAGAAAGGCTTCTGTCCGCTTCGTGATGACATGGAGACCGATATCTACCCGCTCATGAGAGCGGCCGACATCATCGTCATCGGCACCCCGATTTTTTTTTACAGCACTACCGCCCAACTAAAGGCCTTAATCGATCGATCCCAGACGTTTTGGGCGAGAAAGTACCGCCTGAATCTTACGGATCCAAAAGGAAACCGGCGAAAGGGTTTTTTCCTGGCGGTCGGGGCTACGAAAGGGAAGAATCTCTTCGAAGGGGTGCACCTGACGATGAAGTATTTCTATGATGCCGTCGGCGCTGAATTTGCGGGAAGCCTGACTTATCGGCGGATCGAACACCCTGGTGACATAAAAAAGCACCCCGATGTTTCCGGCGACATCCGCAATGCGGTGAAAAGCTTGGTGGGTCCGATGCTGAATCGTACAAAAATACTGTTCGCCTGTGTGGAAAATGCATGCCGAAGCCAGATGGCAAGCGCCTTTGCTCAAATGATGGCCGGCGACAGGATCGAGGCGTACAGCGCGGGATCACGGCCGGCAGGCCGGATAAACGCGGTGATGGCGGATGTGATGGGAGAAAAAGGAATCGATATGGCGTATCGAATTCCAACGGACCTGGATGCGGCAGTCACCCGAAACCCGCCCGATGTCATTGTAAACATGGGGTGCGGCGAGGCGTGTCCGTTTATTCCCGGCTGCCGGACCATAGAATGGGATATCCCCGACCCCGCGGAAAAGCCGGTGGAAGTGATGCGTCATGTCAGAGACGAAATCGAAAAAAAAGTCACCGAACTCGTCCGCGAAATCGTCACGTGATCCCGTTGTCGAAAACAGAGGAAACAGCAGGAAAGGCCCGGGCGGCCGGATTCGATTTCCGGCCACAGCATTCAAAGGCGTGTGGATCCCCTCTCTAAGTCAGGGAAGACTCTGATGGGAGACGGCGGATTCTCCTTAAAAACGATGAAGAAAATGGAGGTGCAGGATGGACAAATACGTATGTACGGTTTGTGGTTATGTTTATGATCCGGCTCAAGGCGACGAAGAAAACGGCATCAGCGCCGGAACCGCTTTTGAAGATCTTCCGGATGACTGGGTATGCCCGGTATGCGGCGCTCCCAAGGAAGATTTCGAAAAGGAGTAGAAAATCTTCGATGATTTCTTCCATCGGGCGGCTGAAACGGAAGCAATCGCCGTAAGCGTGGATGCCCCTTTAATGTTTCGAAACGGCTAAGGGGCATCGACCCGAGAGAAGAACCTTTTACACGAGAGAGTAAAAAATGGCACCTGTAAAACTGGCAAACGGCGTCTACGACGTGGGGGTGCGGGATTGGAATATCAGGGATTTTCACGGGTATTCCACCCCGATGGGTTCGACGTACAACGCTTTTTTGATCGTCGGCGAAAAAAATGTTTTGATCGACACGGTAAAAGCCCCCTTCGCCGATGAACTGCTCGACAATATATCCGAGATTATCGACCCTGAAAAAATCGATATCGTGATCAGCAACCATACCGAAATGGACCATTCCGGCGGCCTGCCCCGGGTGATGCATAAAATCGGTGAAGACACACCGCTGTATTGTTCCACGATGGGCCATAAAAACCTGTCGCGGCATTTTCCGGGAAAATACAATTATCAAGCGGTTACGTCCGGCGAAGAACTCGACATCGGCGGCCGGACCCTCATCTTTTTAGAAACACGGATGCTGCACTGGCCGGACAGTATGTTCACCTATCTGAAAGAGGATAAGATCCTGTTTTCCAGTGATGCATTCGGACAGCATTACGCGGGCTGGGAAAAATTCGACGACGAAGTCGGTGATGCCGTCATGCCGCACGCGAAGAAATATTTCGCTAATATTCTGCTGCTCTATGCGCCGCTGATTTTGAAGCTGGTGGACCGGGTTACCGAATTGGGGCTTGAATTCGACATGATTTGTCCGGACCACGGCATTCTGTGGCGCACCGACCCTGGAAAAATCATAAACGCCTATGTCACCTGGAGCAGACAGATTCCCGAAAAAAAGGCGGTTGTCGTTTACGATACAATGTGGCACAGCACGGAGGCGATGGCAAATGCCATTGCCGAGGGAATCGCCGCCGAGGGCGTTGCGGTGCGGCCCATGCACCTGAGGACCTGGCATAGAAGCGATGTGATCACCGAAATCCTGGATGCGGCGGCGGTGATTGTCGGGAGCCCGACGATGAACAACGGCCTTTTCCCAACGGTCAGCGATATGCTGACCTATATGAAAGGGCTCAAACCCCTCAATAAGATCGGCGGTGCTTTCGGATCTTACGGATGGAGCGGTGAATCGGTAAAACGAATTAAGTCGGAATTGGAGGCCATGAACTTCGATGTCGTTGACGGGCCGCTGATTCAGTATGTTCCAAACCGGGACGACCTGGAGACATGCATCGCATACGGTCGAAACATCGCCCGTGCCGTTTTTGAAGCGCAGCATGAAGAAGCCGAACGTTGAACTGGGCGACTGCATCCGATGTGAGGTCTGCACCACGGTGTGCCCCTCGGTCTTCCGTTTTGCCGATTCGGGGTTTATTGAAATTCTATCCCGTGGCACGTATCCCGAGGATGAGGTGGATGAGGCGATACAAAACTGCCCTGCGGGCTGTATATACTGGGAGGAAGAAGAGGCGTGAGGTTCGACATGGAGTTCGACATTAATCCGATGCAAATGACCGGCACTCCAACAGCGTTAATGCGGTGGTGATAAAGTGGAACACCGTCCTTTACGTACCCGCCGGCTAAAGGAGAACATAAGGCGTCTTCTCCTGGAGGAAGATTTGGATCGGGGGTTTTCTGAAATCGTGAGGTATCCGGGAAGGCGGATCGTAAATCCCTTGTTCTCTTTTCTATATGCCGGAAACGAGTTGTTGAAATGGCGGGCCGTTTCGGCAATGGGAGTGGTCGTGGACAATCTGGCCCGGGAAAACATGGAGTCCGCACGAATAGTCATGCGCCGGCTGATGTGGAATTTAAATGATGAATCCGGAGGCATCGGGTGGGGGTCACCTGAAGCCATGGGGGAAATCATGGCCCAAAATGAAAATCTGGCCGTGGAATACCATAGCATACTGATTTCCTTTATGGCGGAAGACCAAAATTACCTCGAGCATCATGTTCTGCAGCGCGGCTTTTTATGGGGGGCAGGGCGGTTGGCGCACGCTAAGCCGGCGCTTTTGGGTGCGGCCGCCCCCCATTTGAACCCGTTTTTCAAATCCACAGATCCCCTCAAGCGTGCCTTGTCCGCCTGGGCCGCACTGCCGTTGAGAAACCCTGTAAATCTTTCCGGGTTAAAAAACCTCCTTAAAGACGAACATGCCGTTCGCATCTATGTAAACGGGGTGTTCGAGACCCTTCGAATCGATGATCTGGCCGTTCGGGCAATCACGGCCATCGAAAATCGACACACCGGTTCCACTTCCGTAAAATGAATTGCATTTCAGTATCTAGTGGTGTATAAATATTAACTTTGAAGCTTTGTTCTGAGCCCGGAATCACATTCGGCAGCGGGAGGAAAATTGATGAAAGATGCGGCCCCCGTTCAGTCTGAAAGCGGCGAGTTGAAAAAGGCGGTTACCGGTATTCGCGGATTTGACGAAATCACCCTGGGCGGTTTGCCCAGAGGCCGCCCTACGCTGGTTACCGGAGGCGCCGGAAGCGGCAAGACCCTGTTTGGAATGGAGTTTCTGGTGCACGGCGCCGTCGCGTTCGGCGAACCAGGCGTATTCATGAGCTTCGAGGAATCCGAAGCCGACCTGGTGACGAACTTCGCCTCGCTGGGATTCGATCTGAACGATCTCAAAAAAGAAGAAAAAATCGCCCTCGACTATATCCATATCGAACGGTCCGAAATCGAAGAGACCGGCGAATACGATCTCGAGGGGCTGTTCATCCGGTTGGGCCATGCCATCGATGCCATCGGAGCCAAACGCGTGGTGCTGGATACGCTGGAGGCCCTTTTCTCCGGCTTTGTCGGTGACTTTATTCTAAGAGCGGAGCTGCGGCGGCTGTTTCGCTGGTTGAAGGATAGAAAAATTACGGCGGTTATCACCGCCGAGCGGGGGGAAAAGCAGGGATCCCTAACCCGCCATGGCATCGAAGAATACGTATCCGACTGCGTGGTGATTTTGGACCACCGGCTCGAAAACCAGATTTCCACCCGTCGCCTTCGTGTGGCCAAGTACCGCGGCTCGAGTCACGGAACGAACGAATACCCCTTCCTGATCGACGACGGAGGGCTGTCGGTGCTGCCCATCACGTCGGTGAGCCTGGATTACCCGGTCTCCTCCGAGCGCATATCCACCGGTATTCCCCGGTTGGATACGATGTTCGGCGGCGGTTTTTACCGGGGAAGCAGTGTGCTGGTTTCCGGTACTGCGGGAACAGGAAAGACGAGCATTTCCGCTTGTTTCGCCGATCAAACCTGCCGGGACGGTGAACGATGCCTGTATTATGCCTTTGAAGAGTCCAGTGAACAGATTATAAGGAACATGAGATCCATCGGCACTGATCTTACGCAGTGGGTGAAAAAGGGCCTCTTGCATTTCCACAATGTCCGGCCCACGTCGGAGGGACTCGAGATGCATCTGGTCGGGATGTATAAAATGGTCAACGACTTTTCACCCGCGGCAATCATTCTGGACCCGGTTTCCAATCTCATATCCGCGGGGAATCCCCAGGATGTCAAGGCCGTTCTCATGCGCCTGGTGGACCTGCTGAAGAGCCGGATGATCACCTCCCTTTTTACGAGTCTCAGCATCAGCCGAGCGGAAGAGGCGGAAACCGCTGTCGGTGTTTCATCGCTTATGGACACCTGGATTATGCTGAATGAAATCGAAAGCAGCGGTGAGCGCAACCGCGGCCTGTATATTATCAAATCAAGGGGAATGGCGCACTCCAACCAGATCCGGGAGTTTTTGCTGACCGATTCCGGAGTGAATTTACTGGATGTGTACACCGGTCCGCAAGGCGTTCTCACCGGTTCCGCCCGTATCGCTCAGCAGGCGTTGGAGGAGGCCGAATCGCTCGAAAATCAACGAAAAATGGATCGCAAAATACGGGAATACGAGGGCAGACGGCGACTATTGGAAAGCCGCATCGAGAACTTGCGGGCGCAGCTTAAGGCCGAACAGGACGAAATGGACCAGACGCTTCATCTGCATGAAAAGAGGGATATTATCGAAAAAGAGCAGCGGAACAAAGTGTCATGGCGCCGCATG
This sequence comes from Desulfobacterales bacterium, assembly GCA_046483495.1. Classification (GTDB taxonomy): domain Bacteria; phylum Desulfobacterota; class Desulfobacteria; order Desulfobacterales; family UBA5616; genus CAYLRU01. The sequence goes on along the minus strand of JAWODC010000083.1, from coordinate 18,536 downwards.
GCGGATAACGCTGAAACCCGAATCGAAGGTAAAGACACATGAACAATTCGGACACGGAATACTTTGATTTGCGGCTCTATGTCGCCGGCCAGACGCCGAAATCATTGCAGGCGTTTTCGAATCTGAAAAAAATCTGCGAGGAATATCTTCAGGGACGGTACCGAATCGTGGTGATCGACCTGCTCGAAAATCCGCAGCTGGCAAAAGGCGACCAGATCCTTGCCATACCTACGCTGGTGCGCAAACTCCCCCAGCCGCTTCGCAAGATTATCGGCGATTTGTCGAATACCGAACGCGTTTTGGTGGGGTTGGACTTGCGTCCACACTGACGAGCGGAAAGCTGTCTCAGGGCTCGATGATGAAAAAAAACACAAAGATTGAAGATTCGACGGAAGCATTTGAAAAGGCTTTGAAAGGGGCTGAAAACAAGACGTACATACTCCGTTTGTACGTGAGCGGAATGACCCCGAAATCGATCAAGGCCATTCAAAACCTTAAGAAAATATGTCAGGAGCATCTCAAGGGGCGTTTCGAGCTGGAAGTGATTGACCTCTATCAGCAGCCTGAAAAGGGAAAACACGATCAGGTGATCGCCGCGCCCACCCTGATCAAACAGCTGCCGCTGCCCCTTCGAAAGATCATCGGTGATCTATCGGACCGCGAAAAAGTCCTGCTGAGCCTGGATATCGTAAATAAAGAATCGGATGCGGTAAAAAAGCAGTAACCTGCATATTCACGCGCACATGAAAAAACAGATAAACGCCGAAAAAGCATTCCCCGAAGAACTTTCCCAATTGCGTCGACGGTTGGCCGAATCCGAAGAAATTCTCGAGGCCATTCGCGAAGGAAGCGTGGATGCGCTCATGATCTCCGACCCCGCCGGGGACCGCGTTTACACGCTCAAAGGGGCGGACTACAATTACCGGGTGCTGATCGAGACCATCAATGAGGGGGCGCTGATCCTGGATGAGGACGGGACCATTCTCTACTGCAACGGACGATTCTCTGAAATGGCGAAAACCCCCATTGAAAATGTCATGAGCAGAAAGGTCACCGATTTTATCGATTCGGATGAAAAAGACCGTTTCGAGGCGCTTTTCAACCGGGCTTTCGCCGAAAACATTCGGGAGGAATTAACCGTCCGACAGCAGGACGGAAACAGGCTGCCGGTTCTTCTCTCCATGCGGTCAATGATCACGGATGAGGCGAGGTCGTTATGTACGATCGTCTCCGATTTGAGCGTACAGAAGCAGCACGCCGAGGCGCTTCACGAAAAGAATATCGAACTCGAACGCCGCGCCCGGCAGCTGTCACGACTGTCTTCCGAGCTGACGCTGGCCGAACAGCAGGAGCGGGACCGGATTGCTGAAATTCTGCATGATCATCTTCAGCAGTTGATCGTCGGAGCCAAAATAGGGCAGGAAACCCTTGTCTCCAACGTGGAAAACGGGCTGAAACCGATCGCCGAACGGGTGCTGGATCTGGTTAACCAGTCATTATCCACTTCCCGCTCGCTTTCCACGGAATTGTCCCCATCCGTCCTTAAATCCAACAACTTTTCCATGTCATTGGGGTGGCTGGCCCGGTGGGTGCGCGAGAATCAAGGCCTTGATGTGGACCTGCACATCGAAGACGACATCGTTCTGGACCGTAAGGACCTCACCATTCTACTCTTCCAGTCCACGCGGGAGCTGCTGCTGAATGTGCTCAAACATGCCGAAGTCCATTCGGCTTCCATAGCGACGATCTATGAAAACGGTGAATTGCGGATAGCCGTCAGCGACGCCGGTCGGGGATTCGATCCCGAAAGGATGGGGAAAAAAATCGGTTCCGGAAAGAAGTTCGGGCTGTTCAGCATCAATGAACGGCTGCTGCACCTTGGCGGCCGGCTCGAGATCGACAGCTCGCCCGGTTCGGGTTCCACGATCGCGATGGTCGTCCCGCTGGAGAGGGCAACGCATGAAAAGAAGCTACCGGAATGGCCGCGAACCTTCCAGGAAGCGCCGCCGGCGGTCCCGCCCGACTCCGAAAAAATAAAGGTGCTGCTGGTTGACGATCATCCCGTGATGAGGCAGGGGCTGTCCGGAATGCTCGGCCTTCAACCCGACATAACGATCATCGGGGAAGCCTCGGATGGGAAGGAAGCCGTTGATGTAACCCGGGAACGGCTTCCGGACGTGGTTCTGATGGATGTCAATATGCCCATGATGAACGGGATCGAAGCGACGCATATCATACACTCGATGTTTCCCCACATTCGCATCATCGGCTTATCGATGTATGACGAGGATGAGAAATCCATGGATATGCTGGCTGCCGGTGCATCGGCCTATCGCTCGAAAAGCGGAAACACGGATCGTTTGCTCGCCGCAATACGGGGGGAAAACGATTAGAGCCGCTTACATGCTCATTCCCCGGGATCCGGCAATGCTGCGGGTTCAATCAACACACCGGATCGAACCCGAGTCCCGGTTTTCCCGTGGGGTAAAGGGTGCCTTTTTTCAGAATCACCGCCCCTGTCGAGGGATCGTTCAAGAGGTCCAAATGACCGTCCAGATCCGCATACGCCACGTTCGGCCGGGCCAGCGCAAAATGAAGGCCTGCAGCGATGGAAAGGGCGGCTTCGTCCATGCAGCCTACCATGGCTTCCAGCCCGGCCGCTCGTGCAACCGCGTTGATGCGCATGGCTTCATGTATGCCGCCGACTTTCATGAGCTTGATGTTGACCATATCCACGACGTTGTTTTTCGCCAGCTTGAATGCATCCGTCAGGTCGATCAGGCTCTCGTCAGCCATCACCGGAATCGAAACCCCGTCGGTAACCCGGCCTAAAACATCGTGCGCATACCGGGGTGTGGGCTGTTCAAGCAGTTCCACACGGGCCCGCCGGGTCATTTCAACAAACCGGACCGCCTCGTGTTCCGAATACCCCTGGTTGGCATCGAACCGTAATTCAATGCGCTTGCCGACCGCCTCTCGGATGCGAATAACCTTTTCAATATCCGCATCCGGATCCTTTCCCCCTTTTATTTTCAAGGCCTTGAACCCGGCCGAAACATGGCGGCGCGCAGCTTGAACCGTTTTTTCCAGCGGCATAATGCCGATGGTGATGCTGGTGAGCATATGGGTGCGGTACCCTCCCAAAAGGATGTACAACGGCAGGTTCGACCGTTTGCCCAATATATCATATAGCGCCATGTCCACCATGGCCCGGCAGGACGGCCTTGATGTAAGGTTCGACGCCGGTTTTTCCAAGAGGTATGAAATTCTCAGGGGATCGGCCCCTTTCAAAAGGGGTTCGATAATCCGCCGGCACGCATCGAGAACATCATCGGGTGTTTCACGGCTGATTTTTTCATCCGGCGCAGCGCACCCGTAGCCGGTGAGCGGCCCATCGGTTTGAATGCGCAGAAAAACATTGGTGGTGGATGCCACCGTTTCGTAGGCAATCGTGTACGGCTCGGACAGCGGCATGGTTACCGCCCAAGCGTCGATCGACCGGATTTTCATGGTTACGGTTTCCGGTGATGTATTTCGTCCAGGGTCATGGGCCTTACATCTTCCACCAGGGAAACGAGATGAGCGATCATGATTTCCCAGATTTTAGACCCTTTTTCCGCACTTGCATTCCAGGGATTTCCCATGATTCCCACATCGGAAATCTTATGGGTAAACCCGTACCACGATACACTTCGCTTTGAGCTGAAATTTAAATACCGGCTCGAAAACCGTGGAATGGATGCCCGGGCATATGCCATCTTGACGAGGTGCGGCCGAACGGCAAGGCTGGTGCTTGTTTCCATTTCCCCGGCATGAACATCGTTGGGTGTCGTGATCAATTCATCGATATCCGTATCACTGGTTTCGCCGGAATCGACACACACAAAAATACGGGCATCGCGGTTGATGGTTTGGGCCGCCTGATTCAAGGCAGGGGCGTTTCCGCCGTGACCGTTGATGATAATCAATTTTTTGATGCCGTTTCGGGCGGCCGCCATACCGATTTCATAGACAACCCGGTACAATGTTTCATTCGAAATGCTGAGCGTTCCCGGAAACGCGTCGTGATGGTAAGAAACCCCATAAGGCACCAGGGGCAGTACCAAGGGACGGGGTTCACTGCACGCTGCGGCAACGCGACGGGCCAGATATCGGGCATCGAACGCATCCGTATCTACGGGAAGATGGGGGCCGTGCTGCTCTATGGCCCCCACGGGCAGCAACGCCACATCCGTTTTTTGGATGTGGTCTCTCACCTCAGGCCAGGTCAGTTCCTCCCATAGCCATCCGTTGCTGTGCGGCAATGCGGATGCTTTTTCCCGTGATGCGGCCGGTTTTGTGCCGTCAACTTCGAAAACATACGCCTGATTGAATTCAGGATCTGCATACGGGTTGCATGCAATCCAACGGGAACCGACACGGCGAACCGCGCCGGCCGCATGGTCAAGTATGAGCGTGTACAACGACAGCCTCAGGTCTACAGGTATGGCCGTGACGGGAGAGTTCACCGGATGGAACCTCAGCTTCATCAGTTCGGGATGTTCGGAAAAGCGGATCTTTATTCGGTCGGAATCGATCGGGATATTTTTCTGAGCCAGCATTGCGGAAAGGTGTTCTATGGCGGCCTTTTCCTGATGTAAATCTTCCAATACAGGCCGCCGGAGGAAACGGTCGATGTGGTCATCCGTATAACCGCATCGCCGGGGGTCGGCGCCTATGGCGGTCAACATGGATATGATTCGACGGCATTTTTCGCACCGGCCGCAGGGAAGCATGCTCTGAGGACCCGCATGTGCGGCGTGGCACGACATTTGATGCTGCTGGAGCTCCGGGTATCGTTCGTAGAGCATTTTTTCAATCAGGAGCTCCGAAAGGGGGCGCAGTATCGAAAACTGGCTGATGGACCACCCTTTTCTAAAGAAAAACCGGCTGAGCGCGTTGTCAAAAAAAATGCTTTGATCATAAAGGCCGTTGTAATGCGGAATCCCTTTTTCGTTTCTTCGAACGGTCGAATCGTATTCGTCTCCGATCACCAGCCGGCCGATCTCCCGTTTGCGCATGAGCGGCAGGACCCCGAAAATGAAAACCGCCACTGTCCACAACCGGACCGGATAGGCATCCGAACGCATGCGGGTGTAGTCTTGCCGGATGAAAGGCATCCGCCGGAGCATCCAGTTGAACAGCCGATCGCTGTTCGTCCAGACCCTGGCGGTGGAGGGGAACGTTTTTTTAAAATGCCGATAGGCATTGATGGCGGTAAACCAGTGGCGGCCCGATTCGTTGACGAAGATCGGATGGACATCCCGGCCGATCTCATGGAGCAGACCGAATGTTAAAAGGCTGTCCTTTCCACCGCTGGAGAGAACGCAGAGTCGATCGCGCCGGGTGTGACAAAAACGCCATGCCGGTTTTGCCGTAAAGGGGCCCGCATCTGAAAAGGTCAGGGTGCCCCCGGTGTATCGCTTTTTTTTAATTACCGGCAAACCGGCTGCTTTACCGATTAGAAAAGGATTTGGCAGAACACATTTATTGACGAAAATCTCCCGGGCCGTATTCTCCATCATATCGATCAGAAACCGGCGGTCCGTCAGGTCGAAAACCCCGTGAAAAACCATGCTGCGGCAGAAAAGGCCGTAATTCAGTGCCGCCTGAACGGCGATCATGCATGCCAGGTTCCAGGATTCGGGTTCCGAAGGATCGAACACCGGTTCTTCATAGCTGTAAATCAGCCGGGTGCTCTCTTCCCGTCCGTCCCGAAACAGGCGGTAGGGTGCAGTGAAGCGTTTGGATTCGAGACGAATGGGGCCGACCTCGAGCCGATCGAAGACCTTGAGCGCTTCCAGCGGATCAGGGCTGTCCATCGGATGGGTTTTTTCCTGGATGTTATTCATGCCGGACGTTCGTTTCATCAGGATTGCATGCGTCTTTGGATCAGGGTTGTTAAGCGGTCGCCCAACGGTTCCCCATGGTCCAACAGCACATCGTAAACCGGCAGGCTGAGGGTATTTTCAAGTGTGCGGCATACCAGCGGGACATCCTGCGGTTCAAATCCCTCGTGGTTAAGGGTGATCGCGGCAACCGGTTTTCCGCACAGCAATTCGACAAGCCGAATCTGGTCGGACAGCGGCCGCATTGCATACCCGGGAAAACCATCGTATTCCGTTCGATTCGGTGCATGCTGAAATATCACGGCATCCGGTCGGCCGGCTGCCAGAATTTCGAACCCGCCGGGATAGGCCGGGTTCATGATTCCCCCCTGGCCTTCGATGATGATCACATCGGGGTGTGAGCCTTGCCAGGCGGACCATACGGCGTGCTCGATTTCTCCGGTGACAAAGTCATTTGCCAGCGCATCGAGAATGACCCCGTATGTCGCACCCTGCATCCATGCGGTCTGCCCGGTTCCGATCATTTCGGAGCACAATCCCCTTTTTTCGAGTGCATTCAGCAAAATCCATGCGGTCGTCCGTTTGCCGATAGCGGAATCCGATCCTAAGACCGCGATTTTAAAGGATGTTACCGCCTCTATTTTTCCGGTGAAAAAATGGAGGGACCGCGTATGGGGAGGCTTTCGAATATCACGGATGGCGACGCCGGCCTTTTTTGCCGCCGAAGCGATTTCCGGGTCCTCGGAAAGGTAATCGTGCAGTCCGCAGTCGACATTCAAACCGGATTCGACGGCGCGAAGCACATCATTTCGCGCCGAAGCGCTCAACCGCCCGCCGTCGGGCGCAAGGCCAACCACAAAATGGGTGGCCGGAAATCCCGATTGTTTCGCGTATTCGAGCGCCTGGTTCAGGTCCGCCAGTAAGGCAATACCGTTCGGTACGCTCTCGAGAACGTCCCCCGCGTCCCGGCCTGCATACTCCGAATCGATGACCGATGTCACCCGATACCTGCGTGTATGGCGGACAAGTCCGTGCGCGGTTTTTCCGCAAAGCGTGTTAAACGCACCCTGGCAGTACACGACCGCGTTTCCATCGGGCAGGTTTTTCATGATCTCCTCCCGGTGAGAACCACCACGTACCGGTCATTGGGCAGGGCTTCACGTTTATGCCTGTCGATCAGCCCGATGAGGCCGGCGGTGGAGGAGGGAAGCACCTGGAGTCCTTCCTTGTCGCGGATCAGCCGGGAGAAATGGATCATGTTTTTGTCCGAAGCGTTGCCGGCCCAGCCGTTTGTTTGCCGGATAGCCTCCAGCGCCGGATTGCCGTCGATGGCGTGCCAATTGACAAGGGGCTCATTGATCTGGGTTTCCCTGATCGATTGCGGTTTCAAGTCCTCACAGGTGGGGGTGTTCTTCAGATAGGCCTGAATGATCGGATTTTTGTTGAACGAGGAGCCGGCAACCATACGGGGCATTCGGGAAGTCTTTCCACGGCGGTACAGGCTTAAAAAGCCCCGGTAAATGCCGGCCAGTGTGGTGCCGTTGGAAACCGGCACGGCAACGGCATGGGGAGCATCGCGGAGTTCATCATACACTTCATAGGCGATCTGGCCGTAACTGCGCAATTGCAGAGACGTATTGTTGCCCCCCGGGTTGGCGTCATAGTACTCTTTTTTCAGGGCTGTTTCTTTAGAAATCGTTACGGCGGATTCGTAATCGCCGGGTGTTCGGATCACCTCGGCGCCCAGGTCCTTCATTTCTTTTATCCGTTTGGAATGGTAATTTTGAGGAATGAAAATGATGCACCCCAATCCCGCCAAAGATGAGGCCAGGCTCAGTGCCACTCCGTAATTTCCGCAAGTGGCCACGGTGATGAAGTCGAAACGTCTCCTCATGGCATCCAGGGCCTGGGCAAAGGCGATCCGGTCTTTTTGGGTGCCCGTCGGGTTGCCGCCTTCGAACTTAAGGTAGACCTGCCGAATGCCGATTTCCCTTTCGATATTCCGGCCCCGGATCAGGGACGTGTCACCGATTTCGGAATCCAGGATATCTTCAAACGCATCCAGCCGCGTTTCAAGAGAAACGGCCGGATCACCGGCGATCTTTCGAAGGTGCGCCATTTCCCGGTAGACAGCCAGCGCTTCGCCGGTCGCGCCGTCCAGCAGGCGGTAGGGTTGATCTTCATCCAGGAAATTGGAATTGGTCATGATCATTTTTGGATTTTATTTTTATATTAGTACGGTCATGCTGAAAAAGCAAAGAATCTTGAACAATGGTTACGCACAATGGCATCTGAAAAGGATTGGGCGGAAGCCGTTTGCGTCAGAAGCGTCTGCATCAGCAGAAAAAATCCAATGAACAACAGCAGTACGAAAATATATTTTTCGAACCTGCCCTGGGGTATCGCGCGATTGAGGCGGCTGCCGACGGCAAGCGCCGCCAGGGAAACGGGAAGGCAGATCACATAATATTCAACCACCGTGGATGTCCACAAACCTGTCAACGCATGACCGATCAGAATGAAAATCCCAAGCGGAAAAAAATATCCTTGGAGGGTTGCCAGTATGGATTCGGGCCGCCAGCGCCTCAAGGCGCTGTAAATGATGACCGGCGGGCCTGACGTGTTGTATGCGCCCCCGAGAATGCCGGATATGAAGCCGAACACAACCGCGTAGCGCTCGCTGTTCAACCGGGGCAGATTCGGACGCGTCAAATTGAATGCCGAGAAAAGGATGATCACCAGGGCCAACACCAGGTTGACGGCCGTTTCAAAGGAGCCCTTTAAAAAATACAGCCCCAGCGGGATGCCGAAAATCGATGACAGGATCAGGCGCCAGGCGCTTTTCAGTACGACATGGCGCCACCTCAGCGACAGGATGACCAGCGTAATCGTCGTGCCGACCAGTGCAAACAGAGGAGTAGCCGTCCTGATGCCCACAGCCAATGTGAGCAGCGGCATGGCCAACAGGGCATCACCGAATCCGAAAATGGATTTGATCAGCATGGCAATGAAAAAGACGGCAAGAACCGCCGTGGTCGTGCCGGTGAATTCCATAAGGTTGATTTCGGATCCCTTCGTCAGGTTTGCCGGCCGGGGTTTGCCGATATGGGTTACGGCTGCTCTATACCATAAGCCATGATGAAAGGCATGTCCTTTTTTGTTTCTATTGTCAACTAATCACTGGACTTTCAACCGGGCTTTCGGCAAAATAAAGCTTAAAAGAGCTTCACGCACGTTGAACATGAGGTGACGTGATGAACGGCCTCGCCTACACCGCTTTTTATCTTCGGGAATCTCCGGTAAAGCCGGATGTATCCGTCGGCGACCCTTCCACCGGGGAGCAAGCCGAACCGGCGCTCTCAGATGACGGAGAGGTGATCGTATGCGCCCAATGCGGCCGCAGTATCACTACGGACGCAGCCCGCATTTCCGTAAACGGCGCTCATTCGCATACATTCGCCAATCCGCACGGCATTGTATTTGAAATCGGGTGTTTCAGAGCGGCCTTCGGATGCGCTTATCAGGGACCTTTGACGGAAGAATTTACATGGTTCAAAGGATTCGGCTGGAGAATTGCGTATTGCGGCACGTGTATGACCCACCTGGGATGGCTGTTTATCGCCACGGAAGAAAGCCGGTTCCATGGGCTTATCCTCGACCGGCTGGCAGTAGGCAAGCCGAATCCCTGAAACAGGAAAACCGAAGTGTTGAATAACCCTGCGCGGACGGATACGGCTGTTCTTAAAATCGCACCTGTTGGATGCATAAAGAGGTGAATTCCAGGGCCCGTATGCATGTCATATCATACATCCATATCTTCGGGCTCCGGAATTCAGGGGGGAAAGTCTTTATTTTATCATATTCACCACAATGTACCCGATATTTTTTCTGAGAATGAGCACTTGAAAGGACCGGCCGTCCCGGATGCCGTCAATCACCCTGCGGAAGGATTCAATGGTGTCTACCGGGTGGTGGTTTACCTCTTTAATCAGATCTCCGCGGCGGATTCCGGCGACCTGCGCGGGTTTGCCGGGTTCTACGCCGAGTACCAAAAGCCCCTTTTCATTTTCCGGGTAGCCGTATTTTGCCGCGATTTCTTTCGTCATTGCGACGAGTTCGAGTCCGAGATCTTCTTTCGTAGGTTTTTCCTTGCCGGCGAGAAGCTCTTCATCATTCCGTTTGGCCGGTTTGACCTCGACGGATTTTTTCTTCCCGTCGCGGATCAGGTCGATGGAAACCTTCGATCCCACCGCCATGCCGGCGATTCGCATCGACAGATCCCGTGGCGTGGTCACCGGTTTTCCATCCACCGCGATAATGACGTCTTTTTGTTTAATGCCGGCTTTATCTGCGGGATCGTTCTCGTAAACCTCGGTGACGAGTACCCCTTTATGATTTTTGATTTTGTAATAATCCGCCAACTCAGGGGTCATTTCCTGGATGGCCACCCCGATCCACCCGCGCGTCACCTCGCCGCTTTCCATGAGTTGATCGATAATACCGGCGGCCATGTTGATCGGGATGGCAAATCCGATGCCCTGCCCGCCGGCGACAATAGCCGTGTTGATGCCGACGACCCGTCCTCGAAGGTCAACCAGCGGCCCCCCGCTGTTTCCCGGATTGATTGACGCATCGGTCTGAATAAAATCATCATAAGGCCCCGAACCGATGGTGCGGCCCTTGGCGCTGACAATGCCGGCCGTAACCGTCTGCTCGAGTCCGAACGGGCTTCCGATGGCCGTTACCCAGGTGCCGACCTTCAGTTTGTCTGAATCGCCGAAAGGAAGCGGCGTTAAAGGCTCGGAGGCGTCGATTTTCAGAAGGGCCAGATCGGTATTGGGATCACGGCCCACGATTTTACCCTCGTATTCCCGGCCGTCCACAAGTTTGACCTTGATTTCATCGGCATCTTCGATGACGTGATTATTCGTCACGATGTAGCCGCCTTCATCGATGATAAATCCCGAGCCCAGGCTTCGTTGCTTGTAGTCGGGGATCGGACGGTTTTCAAAGAACGGCGCGAAGAAGTCGTCAAAAGGACTCCCTTCTCCAAACGGGGAATCAAAAAAATGCCTGAAAACCCGGCTCCCTCCCTTTATGATTTTTTCGGTCCGAATATTGACCACCGAAGGTTTAGCCTTTTCGGCGATTTCTGAAAAATTGCCGGGGACCATCACGGTATCGCTGCCAAGCGAAAGTGCGCTGATTTCCGGTGCCTGACAGATTAAGGCACCGGTGAGCAGAAGCATACCAACGATTCGGCCGATATGATGTGTAGGTTTCATGCGCGTTTTTCCTCCTGTTGTGGTGTAAGAAAGAGCATCCATCATGTTCGATCCGGATTATAAGTCATTAAGTTAACCGGAAGATGACCGGAAGATTACCTTTTGGTAATGTCGGAGCCGGACGGCTGTTTGACAGGCAAAAGGCCGCCGGCACTCCCGGATCTTTTTGCACCCTCACGGGGGAGGGCAACGGTAAACGTGCTCCCCGCACCCGGGGTGCTGTCGACGGTAATGTCGCCGCCGTGGGCACGGGCGACGGCACGGGCAAGGCTTAATCCCAAACCGGTTCCGCCTTCAGAGCGGCTGGGATCACCCCGATAAAATCGGTTGAAAATTTTCGGGATATCATCCGCAGATATGCCCTGTCCCGTATCCGATATGCTTAAGGTCACGAAATCGCTGGGTCCGCGTCTCAAGGACAGGGTCACCGTGCCTTCCGCGGGCGTGTATTTGACGGCGTTGTCGATCAGGTTGGCCACCATCCGCTGAATCATCTTTATATCTCCGGATATGCGGCAATACGGCTCAAGACGGCATACAAGGACAATTCCTTTGTCCTCTGCCGTGGGACCGAATAAACCACATCCATCCTCGACCACCGCGGACAAATCGACGGTGTTGTGGGATACCGCCTCCACACCGGATTCTGTTTTGGAAATGACCAGCATGGTATTGATCATGTCGAGCAGGCGGTCGCATTCCTCGATAATACCCGCTGCCATCGCTTCAAATTCGGGAAGCGATTCCCCCGTGGTAAGCGTCACTTCCGCCACTCCCCGAATCCGGGTGACGGGGCTTTTTAAATCGTGGGCGATGTTGTCGCTGATTTCCTCGATGTTTTTTACCAGATCCTGAATACGGTCAAGCATTTGATTGAACGTCAGGGCCAGCTGAGCGATTTCGTCCCCGCGTTTGTTGACCGGCACCCGCCGGTGGATGGCTCCATCGGCGATTTGGCGGGCGGTTTTGGTGACCGCATCGACACCGGCCGTGGCCCGTCGTGCCATGAAGCCTCCGATAAGTGCCGACAACAGAACGAGAATCGATGTGGTGATGATAAAGATGCTGCGAAATGCGTTAAAAAAACGTGTCTGCAGTTCGAGCGATTGGCCGAGCTGCAAAAAAATCCCACGGGATAAGACGCTGTACAAAATTCGGACGTCGTTTTTCCGGTGCGGAATCGATACGGTATGAAAGACGGCATCGGCTCCCCGGGTAAGCTGATCGACGGCTTTCGAATGAATGGGGATATCCTTCCAATCACTCATGTTGGACGATAAAAACGCCGCGCCGTCGGAATACAAAAGCCGGACGAAAATTTTTTTTTCTCCGGCGGCCTGTGCTTCGAGGACCACGATTTGTTTCACCGCTTCGATGCCGTTGATAAAGAACAGCGATTCCAGCTCCCGCGACCGCCTGAGCAGGTCTTCGTCGGTTTGATTTTCGAGCGCGGATGAAATAAACAGGTAAAACAGCACAAAGGCCAAACAGAGGGAGGCGGCGAATATTCCCCCGTACCAGAGGGTAAGCCTGAATGCCAGTCTTCGTGCAATTCTAAGCGTATTCTTTAAGAACATAGCCCATGCCCCGGATGGTATGGATCAGCTTCTTCTCGAAAGGTTTGTCGATTTTATCCCGCAGGCGGCAAATTCGGGCTTCCACCACATTGGTCTGGGGATCGAAATGATAATCCCAGACATGCTCCATGATCATTGTTTTTGAAACCACTTTTCCGGCGTTTCGCATCAGGTACTCCAAAAGGGCATATTCGCGCGGCTGAAGCTCTATAGGAGACCCGTTTCGTACAACCTCCCGTGTCATCAGGTTCATGCAAAGACCTCCCACCGCAAGGCGGATGGGGTCGGTATAACCCCCGGCGCGCCGAATCAATGCTTGAAGCCGGGCCAAAAGCTCTGAAAAGGAGAACGGCTTGGTCAGGTAATCATCGCCGCCGGCGTAGAGGCCCCGGACCCGATCGTCGACGCTTCCCTTGGCGCTCAAGATAATGACGGGTGTCCCGACGTCGTCTTTACGCATTTTTTCGATCACCTTCAATCCATCCACCCCGGGAAGCATGAGATCCACTACGGCGGCGTCGTAGGGTTCGGTCAGAGACAGATGAAGCCCGTCTTTTCCGTTCACGGCATGATCGACGGCATACCCCGCGGCCTCGAGTCCCTTGATGATAAAAGATGCAATTTTTTGGTCGTCTTCCACTAATAGAATGCGCATGATACGTATCGGCTCCGAAATTGTTTTCGCTTTTAATATCACGATTTCAATGGTATAAAAAGACCCGTCTATGGCAAAATTTATCGTTGCATATCTGCTGATCTACAGCGGTGTTCACGCAGTGGTTTTTTATCGAATCCGGGTTCTGCTGCCTTCGCATGGGTGGGCAATCCCGGCTGTTGTTCTGTTTATGGCGGCGATGGTGGTATCGCCGTTGGCATCGCGGGTTCTGGAAATGCAGGGGCATGACGGTGCAGCCCGGTTTGTCGCTTACAGCGCTTACCTGTGGATGGGATTCGTGTTTTTGGCGTTTTCCGGCAGCATTCTCCTCTACCTGATCGATTTCGTTTCCTGGTTTGTCAGGTCCCTGACGCCGCTTTCTTTTCCCCGGTTTTCCGGAAAAACATCCGCGGCCGGACTGCTGTTATTGAGCCTCGTACTCGTGATCTACGGGTATTTCAACGCAAAAATCATCACATTTGACCACCTGACCCTCTATACCGAAAAAATCCGGGATCATAAAGAAAACCTGCGCGTGGTGCACATTTCAGATGTCCACCTGGGCATCATCAACCGGGAAACGATACTTCGAAAAATAGTGGAAAAGGTAAAATCCGCAAGGCCCGATGTGCTGGTATGCACCGGGGATCTGGTGGACGGGTCCATGCAGAATCTTATGCACCTGTCGAATATGATCGAGGCGATCGAGCCGCCGTACGGAAAATTCGCGGTTACGGGTAACCATGAGTATTATGCAGGCCTGGACCATTCCCTGGAATTCATGCGCCGGAGCGGATTCCGTGTACTCCGGCAGGAAGTGCTGACGGTCGCCGAGACCTTCAATATAGCCGGTGTGGATGACGGCGGCCGGTTGGAGGAGGTGCGGGAATCCGGGTTTTTAAAGCCGATGAAGAACGGCTTGTTCACCGTTTATCTCAAGCACCGTCCCAAGGTGCCGAAATCCTCCATGGGATTATATGACCTGCAGCTTTCAGGGCACACGCACAACGGTCAGATCTTTCCATTCAATTATCTTGTCAGGCTGGAATTTCCCCGCATTCAGGGATATTACACACTGGACAAAGGATCGGCGCTGTATGTCAACCGGGGGACCGGGACGTGGGGCCCGCCCATACGCATCGGCTCCACCGCGGAGATCACGGTGATCGATATCAAACGTGCGGTGCCATAGCCGGAAAATGGGAACGTTTTCGACGGTCTTGGGCCGTTTTATGGAAAAACCCGTTCAAAAAACAGGCCGAAAATGTTGATCGATACCCATGTTCACCTGGACATGATCCAGTCGCCGGCCGATGCAGTACGGCGGGCCCGGGACGCCGGCGTTTCGAAAATCGTGGCGGTGGGTACCCATTTGAAATCCAACAGGAAGACCCTGGATCTCGGCGAACAATTTCCGGAAACGGTTCTTCCCGCCATCGGCTATCACCCGTGGGCCGTCGTGGAAAAAGAGGTTGACGAGACCCTGCGTTTTGTTGATGCACACCTTCGCAGCTGCATTGCCTTGGGAGAGGTGGGGCTTGACTACAAAATAAAAGTTCCAAAAAAAATTCAGCAGCAGGTATTCGAATCCCTGCTGAAGATTGCGGCAAAACACGAAAAACCCGTCAATGTCCATTCCCGGTATTCGTTTGAACGGGCCTTTGCCATGCTCCGGGATGCCGGTGTTTCCAAAGCCGTTTTTCATTGGTACAGCGGACCACTCGATATGCTCGAAAGGATCATAAACGCCGGGTATTTTATTTCGGCGACACCGGCCCTGGCTTACAGCAGCCGCCACCAGGCGGCGGTAAAGCGGACTCCGATAGAACACATGCTCATTGAAACAGACGCACCTGAAGCTTACCAGGGGAAAACGTCAGAACCGGCGACTCTGGTGCAGACCCTTGAACATCTGGCGTGGATCAAAAACGTTTCCATTGAGGAAGCCGCGCGATCGACAACGGAAAACGCCCGATTTTTCTACGGCATAGAAGCAGAAAAGGAAGGGCGATGATATCGCTTAAGGACATCGAAGATGCCGCCCGAATCATTCGATCCTCAACGTTGCGAACGCCTTTGGTCCGCTCCGCCATGTTAAGCAAAACCTTTGGCGCCGACATCTACCTGAAATTGGAAAATCTTCAAAATACCGGTTCATTTAAAATCAGGGGGGCGGCCTGCAAAATACTCAGGTGCCGGCAGGACATAAAACCCGGTGGCGTAATTACCGCCTCCGCGGGAAACCACGCTCAGGGGGTTGCCTTGGCGGCTTCCCTGGCCGGATTCTCTTCGACGATCGTGATGCCGCACTGGACATCCATATCGAAACAGGAGGCAACACAGGGATATGGCGGAAAATTGGTCATTTTCGGCCGAACCATACAGGAAAGTCTGAAAAAGGCTCGTGAACTTTCCGATGACAAAACGTTTGTTCATCCATTCGATGACAAGGACGTTATCGCAGGCCAGGGAACCGTCGCCCTCGAAATATTGAGCGAATTGCCCGATGCCGATATGATCGTTGTGCCGGTGGGCGGCGGTGGACTGGTCTCCGGAATATCCGCGGCCGCAAAGTCCATTCGCCCCCAAATTCGCATCGTAGGCGTCGAGTCCGAAGCGTGCCCCTCGGCTTACGAGGCGATGGGACGAAAAAAAATCCACCGCGTACCCTCCGCTTCCTCTATAGCCGACGGCATCAATGTCCGGGAAATCGGCACGATTCCTTTCGACATGATGAGCCGTTATGTCGACGAATGTGTTTTGGTGAAGGAGTCGGATATTGCAGCCGCCGTGTTGATGCTTCTCGAACGAAAAAAAACATTGGCCGAAGGTGCCGGTGCCTTGCCGCCGGCAGCCCTCATGAGTGGAAGCCTGTCTGTTGGGGAGAACCAAAAGGTGGTCCTGGTCATCAGCGGCGGAAATGTAGACAGCCCGATGCTGGGAAGAATCATTAACCATGGACTGATGAAAAACGGTCGAATTTTTCACCTCGAAATCAGGCTGGAAGATCGGCCGGGAGCCTTGGCAAAGCTTCTCACCCAACTAGGCGGTCTGGATGTCAATGTCCTGGATATATCACACGAGCGGCATGAAAAACGGCTGCCGTTGAATGTGAGCCGAATCCATATGGTTTTGGAAGCCAGGGGTTTCGGTCATATCGAAACAATTAAATCTGCTCTGGCAAAGGCCGGTTATCAAACGGAATAAGAGCGGCTACGTTTTGGCCACGTCTTTTTTCAGCCATCTTTTCGCTGCTTCGACGCCGAGTTCGAATCCAACGATGAGCTTGTCCCGATCACGTGTAAGGCGGTTGACGTTCAATTCTTCGGGCGGGTTGATCACTGCAATTCCCGTGTGCTTCCCATACAGGTCATCCAGGACGGCATTGTAGTGATTAAAGCGGTTTTTCAGTGTGTTCACCAGGCACTTATATTTTTCTTCCCTGTAGTAATTTTCATAAAGTGTTTTTATCCAGAAGGATTCCTGCCGTTTTCGATACTCCCGGTGTCTGGAAACGATCACCACGATATCCCGTTCATCAAACCCCATGGCAAGTGCCTTTTTAAACGGGATGGGATCCAGGATGGCACCGTCCAGCAAGTTGAACCCCCGATAACGCACAAATCCCCTGTACAGATACGGAATTGCGGCGCTTGCTTTTAAGGCCGTTATCACGTCATCGGTCTTTGAATTCAGATAGATGGTTTCAGGCGGCCGGTGTTCCGTAATCCGGGTCGCCGTAATCGTCAAGGGGCAGCTCTTTTTCAATCGATTCAGATCCAGCGGTTCATCCCCGCTGATCACCATGTCGATCATCCAATCAAGATCGAGTATGTGCTTCTCAGGACGAAAAATATTGGGAAGAGAAATAAAATCGCCGGATATGAGGTGGGTGAAAAACGCATCCCGGGCCAGGTGGATCTGACCGGCGGCATACGCCGCTCCTGTCAGTGCTCCGGCCGAGGACCCGATGATGCACTTCCATGGGAAATACCCCCTGTCGGTAAAGGCCTGAAGCACTCCGGTGAGAAAAACCCCCCGCATGCCCCCGCCCTCGAGAACCAGTGCTTTTTTCCCGCGTCGGTACAAACGATTCGTGAACAGATCTGAGATGCTCCATCCAAACGTCATCGATATCTTCCGCAACAGTCATGTGGTACACATCACCTCTAACCCGCACCCATGGCCGTTCGGCCCTTTTTCAAATGAGTTGGTCTTTCATGTTACCCGGCCTTCTCACTTCTATTGCGTTTAGTATTGAAAAACGAAACGGCATCGCCATCCGCGTCCATCCAGGCGGCAAATTTCTCCCGGTAAAAGGTGAGCAGGGTACGAGATCCAGAAACTGCCTATGGCACAGCTTTTCCGCGGACTCTCTCTCCGGTGGCCCAGTTCTGCCTTCCAGGAGCTTGTCCCCAGTGTGTGACGCTCCCGGATTCCAGCTTCTATTGATCCACCAGCGCGGTATAATACGTACCGGGAAAGGTACGTGTACGCCAAATGCCTGGTGCCTTGAGTGGGACAACGTGCTCGGGACGGTGGAAAGGAACACGGAGACTCAACCTTCAAAGCCAATGTCCGGCAAGGACGATGGGGCTCGAGGGAAAGGAGGATGAGCGAACGTGTTGTCGGCATCGACACTCATAGGGACAGCGTCGTCAACCGGGAGGGTGATGACCTCGGCAACATCGAGGAGCTGGTGATCGACCTCACCAATGGACGGATCGCCCACGCGATCCTGTCGTCGGTGGCCTCATCGGTGTCGGCGACGAGTTGTTCGCCAGTCCCTGGGAAGCGATTACCGTGGATAAGACGGAGGAGCGGCACAAAAACCTATGACCGGACCAGGCGAAGGAGAGAACGAGGGCGACCTGCAGCAGGGTATGGGCGCCATTCCCCGCGAGGGAGGGACCACCTTCCGGGTGTGGGCGCCGCACGCTGACTCGGTTAGCGTGGTGGGGGACTTCAACGACCGGTCGACGGAGGCGCATCCCCTGTGGGCGGAGGAGGACGGCTACTGGGCCGCGTACGTGGAGGCCGCCCGTCCCGGCGACGAATATACATATCGGATCATCAGTGGTGACCAAACCTTGGAGAGGATCGATCCGTACGCCCGCGAGGTGACCCACTC
>JAWODC010000092.1:0-193114 GCA_046483495.1 Desulfobacterales bacterium | reverse complement strand
GCCCTGAAACGCTGGTGCATGCACTCTGAAGGCCGCTTCCCGCGCCCGCCGTCAAATCGGTTGCGTCGATGATTTTATGCCATGATCCTGAGACCGCAATGGATATATGAGCGAAGGACCATCGGGTCGAAATAAAGCTGGCGCTTAAACTGATTAGAATAAAAAGAATAATTTTCTTCTCATTTATTATTTTTTTGTTACCAGGCATTGATAAATTCATGAGGGAAAATTTAAGGACCTTGGAAAATCCGTAAACAACTTCCATTTGATATATATTTGTTTGTATACAAGCCCTAATGAACCGTACTTTTACTTTTCTAAGCCAAGGCTATAATGCATCTATAATCGTGAGGGTTATTACTCTATCCGATAGCGGAACATGTCCAGCTGCTACTACAGCACTAAGCTTGTAGATTATTGACAATCCGGATTCAGCTACTTTACTGATACCTGTGACTACGTCAATTGAGTTAACTGTGGCACTAGAAATATCCACATCACCTGAACTAACTGCACCGGTTGGCTCGGCGAGATTAATTTTAAGTGTGACTCCAGCAGGCATTTCTGAATCAATGTCTGCTGTAATCTTTTTATTCGTGCAATTTGTCGAAATAGCATAGGTAGTGGTGTCTTCAATAACCTCATCCGGCTCCGAACCTGCGGTAGCGGTACTTATCACCATATCGGCCGGGTGGCCGGACACCGAGAGCTCGTTGATCTCGCTCACCTGATAATTCACGGTTTGGGTGGCGCTCGAAGCTGCCGCTGCCGTTCCGGCAAAACCGAGGCACATACTCACTGCAATGATGCCGATAAACAGGTTTTTCATTTCGTCCTCCATTTCTTTTTCCGTAACGTATCCGCATTATCGAGAGTCCTGAAAGAGAAGTCTCGTTTGCCTTCGATATTCCGGTTAACCGTGCATTGCCGAGTCTAAAGCGATGGCAAAAGGCATGCCAAAACGCAAGTATAACCGGTTTTATTATAAATATCGGGTACTTGTGAACTTATTCACTGACTCCCCGCATAGAGATCCACTCAAGTTTTATTCCGCAAAGGGGGTTCATGTTCAAAACAGGACACCGGCCGGGCTCAAAACAACGGGATAGGCGCTTAATCCGGAACAGGACCTCTCAGCGAGGCTGCCGTTGTCGATCGTGGAATGCCGGTAATTTAGATGGGTTCAGGATAAGGCTGATGGGGCTGTGAAGCATTGCCGCGCTAAAGGACGTGAAAAGCGGCAAGGGTGTTTAAATCCGGGCATGGGGGTTGTGCATCGGTTTTTGGCGGGAGGCATACACCTGATGATATCCCGGGATGAACCCCGGCCCTTCTTCCATGTTCAATATCAATCAACGGAAAAGGGTTTTGCTATCCCGTGTTTTTTGATCTTGCTGTAAAGGGTGCCCCTGGCGATATCCAGCTTTTCGGCCGCCTGCTTCAGATTCCAGTTGAATTCTTCCAGGACGTTCACGATCAGGGCGGCTTCCGCCTGCGGAAGCGACCGGGACGTAAGGGTGAGGGCAAACGGCTTGGATGAAGCGCCTTCATGCAGTTTTCGGGGAAGATCCACCGGGGTGATTTTCCTTTTTTTGCAGAAAACGACCGCCTGCTCAACGGCATTGGCCAGCTCTCTCACGTTTCCCGGCCAATCGTGTTTGAGCAGCATCTCGACGGCCGGTCCGGATATGCGGCGAATCTCCTTTCCGTTTTGGTCGGCGTATCGTTTCAAAAAGTACGATGCCAGAAGGGGAATGTCCGTTTTTCGCTGCCGCAGGGGCGGCAGGTGAATCGGAACCACATTGATCCGGTAAAAGAGATCTTCCCTGAAGCGCTTCTGCTTGACTTCATGCCAGAGGTTCTTGTTCGTGCCGCAAATGATCCGGGCGTCGACGTTCAGACTTTCACTGCCGCCGACCCGCTGAAAGGTGCGCGATTCCAGGACCCGCAGCAGGCAGCTCTGGGTTCGAACAGGAATGTCACCGATTTCGTCTAAAAAAATACTGCCGTTTCCGGCCCGTTCGAAGCACCCCTTTTTCAGGGCGATGGCACCGGAAAAAGACCCTTTCTCGTGCCCGAAAAGTTCACTGGTGACCAGGCTCTCGGTAAACGCCGCACAGTTGACCCGCACTAAGGGGCCGGATTTTCTGGGGCTCTCGAAGTGAATCGCCTCTGCTGCGAGTTCCTTGCCTGTCCCGGTCTCACCGGTGATCAGGACAAGGCTGTCGGTTGCGGCGACGCCTGCGATTTTTTCGAAGATGTCGAGCATCTTGACATCCCGCCCAATGATGTTTTTGAGCCGCCAATTTTTCCGGCGATCTTTTCCCTCGAACGATTCGACAAAACCGTGTCTTTCCACGCAGCCTCCGATTGACATGATCAGGCGCTTAAAAGGTATAATTTGCTCAATATATACACAATTTTCTGGTATATATATTATTTATGCAGAATTTTCAATGGAATATATTATCAATATCTGCGGCAAGGCAAAACGACAGGCGAACCCTGAAATGCCAACCGGGGTGAAACGCCTAAGCGAATTTTTTTAATATTGCCCATCCGGAAATGAGAAAATTCGATTCCGTTCAAGGCGGCCGGTACATTTAAACCACAGGACTACATTGAGTATTTTGAGGATTAAAATTTACCGGCCAACGCCGAAATGGAGCGAATCAGCCATTTCTGAATGGGCACTGAATAATTGCGTTGACAACAGTGACGCATCAAGGATAGAAACCGTGATGCCTATTCCACATGTGCAAGAGGAACCCGTGACGGAAAAAGAATATCCACAGGCGCGCTTCGAGCGGCCGGCAGGTGCCGCGGAAATACTGTTGGTGCGTCATGGCGAATCACGTGCCGCAAGACCTGGGAATCCATTCCCACTGGTCGACGGCCATGGCGACCCGGAACTGTCGGAGGAAGGCCGACGGCAGGCGGTGCTCGTAGGCGAACGATTGAGGCACCTGCCGATCGAGGCCGTTTATGTCACCAAACTCAGGCGCACCCAGGAAACAGCGGCACCCCTCTGCCGATACCTGGGTTTGAATCCCATTGTCGAGCCGAACCTGCACGAAGTGTTTCTCGGAGACTGGGAAGGCGGCCTTTTTCGCATCAAGGCCGCCCAAAACGATCCCCTGTATGTTCGAATGATGCTTGAGGAGCGCTGGGACATTATTCCCGGTGCCGAACCCCCGGAGGTCTTCGACGAGCGCATTCAGCGGGGAGTCCATCATATCGCCGATAATCATCCGGACCGGATGGTGGTCGCCGTGGTGCACGGCGGTGTGATCGGCCGCATCATGGCCCACGCGACCGGCGCCCGCCCCTTCGCCTTTCTGGGAGCCGACAACGCCTCCATCAGCCACATCGTCATTCATGAAGGCATGATCCGTGTGCGGCGGTTCAATGATGCGTCCCACGTTCACGAGGCGATGTCCACGGGTGCCGAACCGCCCACATGACGCATGTTGCCCGGCGGTATATGCCCGATGGCAGGGTATCCAGGAAATAAATGGCGTTGAAAACATCAAGGCGGGGTTCGTCTGCGCGGCGTCCGCTCGGAAGCCGCCCCACTCATGATCCCGATTGCGATAAGCGGATGACCTCCTCTATAGTGTGCCTGACCGCTTCGTTAATGCGTGGATCCGTGGATGCTCTGGGGCCGGCGACATTGAGCTTCGCGATGTCCCTTTCCAAGATCCACCTGTAAATATCGGAAGCAACCGGGTCAACCGGTGATTTATCGAAGTCGATGTGCAGGCAGGAGCTTTTCATCCATGGCTTGGGCAATCGTGCTTCCCGGTTACAAACGGCTTCAGATCCAGAATCGGAGTGCCGTCGAACATATCGAGCCCCTGCACATGGATCCTGTTTTCTTCCACGTCAAGCACATCCACAATCGACATTCCCACCGGATTCGGCCTTTGGGGTGAACAAATGCTGAACACCCCCAGCTTTCGATCGCGGTGCGGCGGCTGCTGGGCAAGCATTTCAGGTATAAACTTCGGACTTTTGTGGAAATAGAAAATAACCACGATCCGTTGGCCGACCTCGATGTCTTTCATTCCTTCGCGGTATTTCTCATCGATGACAAGCGTTCCCTTGACATCGGATAATGTCCAATGCCGGGGAACACGGCTCGAATCCGTATGGACAACGCCGATGGGTTCCATGCAAATCGCCATATTCAACCTTTCTCGAATGCCTTCAAACGAACTCGCGGACCATTCGCAATCCATGTTTCAATTCATTTTCGGCTTTCCCGCCGAAGGGCGGACGGCCGCTATCCGGCGCCGGATGCCGTCCGAGCCGTTTAGGCCGCTTTTCATCCATTAAACCTATTTTCCATTCGGTTCCAGCAATTTTTACCGGTGCCCATTCAGAAATGGATTGAGTGGTTTCAAAACCATCAATCAGGTCCAAGATCCCGAATGCGGCCGTTCATTATTGACTGTCTCTTCTTTATTGGGTTAAAACAAGTAAACAAAAGGAGAAACCTATGCCAAACACAAGGGTCAACGGTATTCGTATCGAATATGAAACCTATGGAGCCCCATCCGATCCCGCACTGCTGCTGACCATCGGTCTCGGATGCCAGTTGATATACTGGGACGAGCCGCTTTGCAGAAGGCTGGCGGAAAGCGGCCTTTTCGTGATTCGCTATGACAACCGAGACACCGGCCTGTCGACACGGTTCGACGACGCGGGTGAACCGGATATGGAGGCGATCATGAAGGCCCTGATGCAGGGCAAATCCGCGAATACGGCCTATACGTTGAATGATATGGTGGATGATGCCGCCGGTCTTCTGGATGCACTGGGTATCGAAAAGGCTCATATTTGCGGGATGTCCATGGGAGCGAACATCGCTATGGATTTCGCGGTTCGGTATCCGGCAAGAACATTGAGCCTGATTCCGATTTACGGATCATCCGGCGACCCCGGTCTTCCCGGCCCCGATCCCGAAGCGATGAACATCTTTTTCGAACCGATTCCCGACGAAAAAGACGCCTTTGTCGAGAGGCTTGTGCGTGATTTCAAGATCCTGGCGGGCTCCGGTTTTCCATTCGATGAGCCGTGGCACCGCGATTTGGCCGCTCGGGCGTTTGACCGGGGCTATTATCCCGAGGGAACGTCACGAAATCTGGCAGCGGTCATAACGGCAGGCAGCCGAAAGGCGGCTTTGGCCTCGGTAACGGTGCCCGCGCTTGTCATCCACGGCACCGAGGACCCCATCGTACCGGTGGATGCGAGCCATGATATTGCAGCCGCCATTCCGGATGCCGAACTTATGATCATCGACGGCATGGGCCATGATGTGCCCCACGACGGTCCCTGGTTTCAGATCATAGAACGCATGATGGCGTTCACGGCAAAACAAAAAAAATGTATAGAATGAATTGCGGCATCAACCAGCAGCGGAGAACCCGTATTTCATAATACAACACTCAATAAGGAGGAAAATGACCGCAAATCGTCGCAATGCCGAGTTGCGGAAAATGGCTGACCCAATTCCTGACCGGAGCGGAGAAAAAACCGATGACGTTTCCAATGATCACGAGGTATATCAGATAGAGCTCGATCAGCAAAAAGAGGAGCTTCAAATCGCTCTTCGAAATCTGGAATCATCCCGCAATGACTATGCCGAGCTGTACCAGTTCACTCCCGTGGGATTTATCACCCTGGATGAAAAAGGGGTGATACAGCGGCTCAATGCCGCCGCCCTGGATATTCTTCATCTTCCGGAGCGGCGGCTAAGGGGACTGAAATTTTCAGTTCTGATCTTTTCGGAAGACCTGCCGGCGTTTTTACACGCCATCGACAAGATCGCCCGTTCGAAAAAAAACGGGGCCAGAGAATCGATCGAACTCCGGATTGTGAGGGACCGGAATGCGGTGCTGTATGTCCGTCTTTATATCGGCGCCCATTTTGATGATGGTCGATTGGTTCGGTTCCACCTGGCATTGACGGATATTTCCGAGACCAAAGAAATGGAGGAGGAACTTCGCAGGTCCCGCGCCGAGCTTCAAAAAGATGTTAGAAAAAATAGGGCGGAACTGGCGGCCCGAAAAGAAAAAACCGAAAAAATCATCGACAATATACCGGTGATGATCGTTTTTTACGATTCCAACGGCGATTTGAGCTTCATCAATCCCGAAGCGGAGCGCGTGCTCGGCCTGAGCCTCGAAGAAGCACGGAATATCGATATTATGAAATACTGCTACCCTGACGAGCAGTATCGCCGGGAAGTATGGGACTTTATGGCGGCTGCAGCGCCCGGCTGGAAAGATATCACCATGCATGTTGCAGAGGGCAAGACGCTGGAAAGCTCCTGGGCGAATATTCGGCTTTCGGATGGAACATATATCGGCATCGGTATCGACATCGCAGATCGCAAGGCAGCCGAAAGAGAAATCGATCACTATATCGATCTGCTTGAAGCACGGAACCGGGACTTGCAGAATTTTGCCTCCATCACTTCCCATGACCTGCAGGAACCCCTGCGCAAGATCCAGTCCTTCGGCAACCTGCTCGAATACAAATTTGCCGAGGAATTGCCCGAAACCGCCAGGGATTATCTATTACGCATGGTAAAATCAGCCGAACGAATGCAGAACTTGATAAGGGCATTGCTCGCATATTCCCGTATCAGCACGAAGCCCAATCCTTTTGAACGCATTGATTTGAAAACGATTGCATCAGAAGTGGTCAACGATTTGGCGTTGCCGTATGATTTCACAAAATCGGTTGTCGAAATCGGTGACCTGCCCGAAATAGAAGCAGACCGCGTTCAAATTGCCCAACTTCTGCAAAACCTGATTGCAAATGGGGTCAGGTATTCCAAAAAAGACAAGGGGCCGAACATCAAAATTTCGTGTACGGCAAAAAACAAGAACAAACATTGCCAATTGTGTGTGGAAGATAACGGCATCGGTTTCGACATGCAATATCTCGACAGAATATTTCTGCCCTTTGAACGGCTTCACGGACGCAGCGAGTATGAAGGCACCGGCATGGGACTGGCGATTTGCAAAAGGATCGCCGAACGCCACAATGGTACCATCACGGCCCAAAGCAGGCCTGGAGAAGGTGCACGGTTTATCGTAACATTGCCCAGGAGGCAAAACAAATGAACCGGGAAAAACGACACATTGATTTCGGCCGGTATCCGATATTAGTCGCTGAAGATGATCCGGACGATCAATTATTGATCAAGGAGGCTTTCGCGGAGAGCGGGCTTTCCGTGGAACTGCATTTCGTGGGTGACGGTGAAGAGTTGGTGGACCGGCTTGATCTCTATTTGAAAAACAACGGGACCGGCTCGCATCCGAAACCGCTGTGCATTTTACTCGATCTGAACATGCCTCGAAAAGACGGCCGGGAAGCGCTGAAAGAAATCCGAACGATCCCGGAATTTCAGGATTTGGACGTCATCGTATTGACAACGTCGGATTCACCACAGGACCGGATGTACTGTTCCGAACTCGGCGTCTCGGATTTTGTCACCAAACCGGGCAGCTTCAATGAGTTGATCGAATTTGCACAAAAGGTGCAATCGAACCTTTCCGATATAAGCAGCAAAAGAAAGACGTGCAGATGACACGAAGAAACGTTGCACATGACCTTATGGGGTTATTATTCGGCATCATATCGACGCTGCTCGTTGCCGTAACGCCGACAACGGCACAGGCGGATCTTGCTTTTGATGAAAAGGAGCGTTCCATGAACCTTGCATATCGTCTCGAAACCGAGTCGGCGAAGCTTCCACCAATCGATGCGGCCGTACCTCAGGTCCTTGAAACGGCCTATTTCGGCCTTGGTTGATTCTGGGGAATCGAATCCCGGTTCGGGATCATCGAGGGGGTCGTGAGAACACGTGTGGGCTATGCCGGCGGCTCGATCGATTCGCCGACGTATTACCATATGGGGGACCATACCGAAACCGTTCAGGTGGACTATAATCCTCAGCGCATCAGTTATGACCAACTACTGGACATTTTCTGGAAAAGCCACAATCCGAACCGGCAGCACCGTTCGCCGCAGTATAGGCGGGCTGTCTTCCATCACACTGAAGAGCAGCGCCGGCAGGCACTGGCCTCCAAGACCGGCGTTGAAAACGACTTCGGCCGTGCCGTAAAAACCGAGGTGCTGCCGGTCCGCTCATTTACGACGGCCGAGGATTATCACCAAAAGTACCTGCTGAAATCCCATCGCGTCCTGCATAGCGAAATGGCGAATATCTATCCGGATCATATGGATTTTATTGACTCTACGGCCGTGGCGCACCTCAACGGATATGCGGGCGGAAACGGAACCGCCGATCAGTTGTCGCGCGAAATCGACCTCCTGGGATTGAGTGCCGATGGCAGAAAAAAGCTGGAAAACCTGGTTCGCAGATAAATTCAGCCCTCATGGGGCGTTACGGCACCATTGGTTCTATTTTTTTTCAGCATGATCGGGATCGAATTTTCCCGTTTACTGATGGAGCCTATTCACGCGTGTTTTCGCTGCGCCCTTTCATGTAGGGAAGGATTTTTCGGGCAAACCGAAGCATTCCGTTGATCCAGCGATCGTAGTCGGAGGCTTTTCGCTGGTAGTACGTTTTCACCTCCGGATGGGGCAGAATGAGAAACGTTTCTTCAGCAAGCCCCCGAATCACGCAATCGGCCACCTCTTCGGGCTCCAGAATGCCGTCTACCGCGGCCGACCCTTCCTCGGCGCCCGCAATCATGCGGGTCCGGACCGCTTGGGGGCACAGCACCGAGACCTTGATGCCGTCATCCCCATGGGTGATGGCCAACGCTTCGGCAAAACCGATAGCGGCATGCTTGGTCGTAGAATATGGAGCACTTCCGATCTGGTTGAGAAGACCGGCTGCCGAAGATGTATTCAGAAGATATCCGCTCTTCCGTGCAATCATTCCCGGCAGCACCGCCCTTGCGGCGTAGACATGGGCCATGACATGAATTTCCCAGGATTTTTGCCAGATTTCGTTCTCTGCGGAAGCGGCGGTCCAACCGGGCGCGTCGGATGAAGTGATGCCGGCGTTCGAACAAAAAAGGTCGATCGGACCGAACTGTTTTTCGGTTGTTTGAACCAGGTGAACGATGTCCGACTCGTCGGCCACGTCCGTTTTCATCCCCAGGATGCCCAATTCATCCGCCAGGGCTTTCACCCGTTCCTCGTCGAGGTCGGCGGCCACAACCGCACGTGCACCTTCTTTAACGAATCGCCGGCAGAGGGACTCGCCGATCCCGTTTGCGCCGCCGGTCACGACGATCACTTTATCATTTACCTGCATCACCACACTCCTTTTTTACACGCGTTATAAGAAATGATTCGGCTTTCTCATCGAAGGCAAAGCGGTTTGGGCCATTCGCCGGCGCCATGGAACGAACGTCAACGGGAAAGAGAGCGGCGCCGTCCAACCGTTTTCGGTTTAATACCACTTTTCCGGGTGCTCTTGTCAACACTCCTTTAATTCGAACCGCCGTTCATGCCGAATGCCGAAAAGCCGATTATCGAGCATACCACGTGCTGAACGTAGAAAAGGATTTGATCGAGGCGGCAAGTGATGATAATGTGACTAATAAGACATCTCTCTTAAAAACGTATTCTGTAATGCAGATCCCCATAACGTTTACTGTTCGATATCCCCCAACAAAAGGAGGCCGGATGATGAACAGCGGAATATTTTCCTTACTGCAGCATTACCGGGAAAAAAAGCCCCAGCTCTGCACCCAAAGGGCGCTGATTGCCATGGATGCCCACAAGCGTTATGCTTCCGAACCGGGCGTCAT
The DNA here is from genome assembly GCA_046483495.1 of Desulfobacterales bacterium. Lineage (GTDB taxonomy): Bacteria > Desulfobacterota > Desulfobacteria > Desulfobacterales > UBA5616 > CAYLRU01. The sequence goes on along the minus strand of JAWODC010000092.1, from coordinate 183,311 downwards.
TCGGGCGGCCCGAATGCTCGAGGCTGTTCTTGACTGCATGAGCGTTTGGATTTTGGATGACGAACGGTTGCTCGGACACTGGGCAAGCTTCTTTCGCGGAATTCCCCTGTGGCCGGAATTCGGCGCCACACCCGACCAGATGGGGTTTCACGTCAATCCCGCATTGATGCCTGTCATAACGGATCAAGCCAGACAGGAAATCGAATCCCTGATGGCTTACTGGAATGGAAAAAACTGCACGGACAGGCTGTGTGCGCATTTGCCGGCAAACGTGAAAGCCGGAAGAGAGGCTTCTTTGTGGTATTGGCACATGGGTGTTGCGGGCAATCGAAGGGGGCGCTATCTTATCGATCTGCCGACGATTCTCGCCAAGGGATTTTCCGGCATCAAGCAGGATGCGGAAGTAAAGCTTGAAAGCATCGATCTCGAATCGACGGATGCCGTCTACAAGCAGTTTTTCTACAAGGCAATAGCAATCGTCTGCGATGCGGTTGCCGATTTTTCCTTGCGCTATGCTCGATTGGCGCGGGAAACATCCCGTCACGCGGAGCATCGGCGCAAAGAGGAGCTGGAAGAAATCGCACGCATATGTGAACACGTGCCTTCCAACCCGGCCCGCTCTTTTTATGAAGCCCTTCAGGCCTCATGGTTCGCCTTTCTTGTAGGCAGCATCGAATCCGGAGGGGATTCCATATCCATGGGCGGATTGGATGCTATCCTTTATCCTTATTACAAAACCGATCGTGACCAAGGCGTAATCACCCGGGAAAAAGCCGTTGAACTGCTGGCCCATTTTCTGTTTAAATTCGGCGAGAACAGCTCCCCGATCAGCGATCTCGATTCGCATGTCAACGGCATCACCATCGGACGTCAGACCGAACACGGGCAGGATGCCACCAATGAAATGACGTATATGCTGCTCGACGCTCTCGAACTTGTGCGCATTCCCAAGCCGCAGTTCGGACTCAGAATCAACAAGAAGACGCCGGATCACCTTCTCAAGCGCGCCATCGACGTTATGCGGGTCAGCGGAGGACGGCCCCAACTGAACAGCGACGATGCCGTTATTCCGGCCTTGCTGCGCCGCGGCATACCATTGAAAGAAGCCCGCGATTATTCGATCGACGGCTGTCAGCATTTCACGACATATGCCCGGAAGGATCACAGTGCCTGGGTCAATCTGGTAAAAATGCTGGACCTCGCCCTTAATGACGGTGTCGACCGGCTGACGGGCAAACGGATCGGGCTTTCAACGGGTGATCCCCGGACGTTTCGTGATGTTGACCATGTAATGGATGCCTTCAAAAAGCAGATTGCCTACGGCATCACGATGTTGAACACGGAATCCGAGTTTACTGATGCCGTTCTCCGCAATGAAACATGTCTTCCGTATGCGTCGATCAACGTGCGGGGGTGTATGGAAAAGGGGCTCGATGTTTTGGCCGGCGGCGGACGAGACAATTGGATCGGCATGCATGCCGTGGGGCTGGGCACCGCCGCCGATTCATTGGCGGCGATAAAAAAGGTGATCTTCGATGAAAAGAGCAGTTCCATTTCCGATTTGCTGAACGCCTTGGACCGGAATTTCGAAGGATACGCCGGGTTAAGACAAAAACTCCACGATGCGCCCAAATGGGGGAACGATGACGACTATGTCGATGATCTGGCATTGGAAGTGGCTGACTTCTGGCTCGATGAAGCGGATAAACATCGATGCCGTATATTGCCCGACCGTCCGGGGCCTTCCATTCCCGGTTTCCACTCCCTGACATTCGCCTTGAACTTCGGAGAAGCCACGGCGGCAACGGCCGACGGACGAAGGGCACACGAGCCGCTCAGTGACGGGATCGCCCCGGCAAAAAGCGCCTTTCACGGCGGTCCGACCGACGTTTTTCGATCAGCGGCAAAATTGGATCACGCAAGAAGCTGGACCGGTTCCTTGACATTGACCATCGACGGGGAAACCGAAATGCTGGCCAATCTCTTTAAAACATACCTGGTCTCCATGGGGGGGACCCATCTGATGTGCAACCTCCTATCGCAGGAGATGCTCATGGATGCCAGAAAAAACCCCGAAAAATACCCCGATTTGCTGGTGCGGGTTGCAGGCTTCAGTGCTCGATTCGTGGAACTGCCGCAAGACATGCAGGATCTGGTGATCGGCAGGGCCGCCCTGAATCTCTAATAGTTCTGGAGACTAACCCATTACACACATTCACATCTACTGTTTCGGGAATTGACTTTCTACCATCCCCCGCCGAAAATACTTGGATCAAAACGCTCTTGGTCTAGTCCGGTATTCGTGTTAAGATCACCGACAAAGTTTATGGTCCAATATTGGGTCTTGTAGTCTACAGCCCCACCACCCAACCTGAGGGCGTAAAAATCAGTTTTTGAATTGCCGAGCGGCCTGACGATAAAGGAAGTGGTATTGCTTTTCCAAAACTCACCTCGCTTATCATATATCTCTGCATAAAAGCCTGCCCAGTGCCTGTCCCGGACCCAAAAATCCCACTTTGAACTGGGGTATCGGGGATCCTTGGATGTGATTTCAATTACATAAGCGTCTACGAGTTCATAGGGATCATTTTGACCGAAGAGAATTGGATGATTGTACATCCCGTCGGGGAGCTTATCGGCGGTTGTGTGCATATTTGCTATCATTAACGTTTTTTCTTTCCTGAGCAGCCTATAGGTAAACAGGGGGATAAGCCCATCAAAGCCCCAAATCTCATCCCACGTGCTTGGAGAACCTTGGATGGGGTTCGCCCTCTCGGAAGACATCATTCTCAAGGTCCTCCGCAATGTGGGTACATAGGTCCACATGTCATCATATTTTGTAGGATCTTTATATCGCCATGTTAAGGTTGCCATATCTTTTAGCGGGGGCGTTTTAGAATTGAGAATGGTAGCCCAATAAAGACCGTTTGGATTGTCAAGCTCCGGAAGGGGCGGTCGTATTGTGCGGCCTGAGAACTTGAGACAGTCATAAATGCTGTTGTATACACTAACGCTTCCCCCCTTTCTTTTTGAAAATACCAGGAAACTATCCGGAAGGCTCCAGTCTTCGGGCAGATCCATATAAAATTTGTTCCACATAATCTTAAGTGCGAGATCCGGCTCTTTAGGATTCGGAAAAGGAACACCGACACCCGTATAGCCTTCGATCAACCCTTCGGATGTGAGTGTGACTTTGCCGATATTTTGCTCCGATGCTTTCCGGAATGCACTGGTTATCGGCCAATCTTCGGGCTTCTTTACCGTAATAGCGATGGGCGATTCAAATCCCCAAGATCCCTCAACCCATCGAACCATAAAATAGGGGAGGTAATTTTTAAATTGTCCGACATTACCGGCATCGATAACATCACCAGCTTTGGGCTCAGCACTGGCTGCCGAACGAGAAGAAAAATAGATGGAGACCAGTGCCAGCACAAAAATAAAAAGAATTTTTGTAATATGCCATTTTTTGGTCATTGGAAACTCCTTTCTATGTCGGTTTTTTTTTAATTCAATGCCCTGTTTAGATAATAACTGTCCAACATTTATTTACCCCTCTTCTTTGATCGTGAAGCCATTTAAATCATCACATGAAATAATTTTTTTCTCTCAGGTGCTGTAGCATAGGAGGTTGTTGGAAGAGACAGCGTAATAAAGGGGAAAAATAGAACCCATTACAACTCATGAATCGCATTTATTTTTTATAACATACAACAGATTGTGTCAACCTAAAAAGTTAGGGAATCAGCATCCGTGAATACCCTCTCGAAGGTATTGTCCGGTTAGGAAGAAATATCATAGGTAAGGAGTAGTGGCCGAACGCGCTACCTGGTTTTTGGGGGTGAAATGCGACCCATTTGCCTGCACGGGCGGCTTTAACGGGATAACGGAAATACATGAAAGGAGGATTTGAAGGATGAGAGGGCAACTAACGTCAATTTTCTTCACTCTTTTAGCCTTGACGCTGTTTGCCGCCATGCCCGCATTCGGACAGGACGGAACCGATAGTAGGGCGGATCGGCAGGAACGCGGCGACGGCGATTATGATCCGGATTTCTGGGAGGACCGTTACGGTGTTCGACAGCCGCCTTATGATACGGAAGACCGCCGCGGCAGGGCTTACTATGGTGTCGACGAAGAGGATCAGGAGGATTATTGGGAAGATGAGCAAGGACGCGGCGACGGCGATTACGATCCGGATTTCTGGGAGGACCGCCACGGCGTTCGGCAGCCGCCTTACGACCGGAACAATGATTGACTCGGTTAAAACCGGCCGTGCCTGCGGGTAAAACCCGCCCGCAGCACGGCTTAAACCCGCTTCGCATCGGCTCAGGCTTGCAGGGCATGGACGTCAGGTCCTGCCGCAAAGCCGGCGAGCCGGCCCGGGGCCTCACTCGTATCCCTTGGCCTTCCAGGCGTCTATTCCCCCGGCAAGGGCCTTCACATGGGTGTACCCTTTTTCCCTGTATTGGGCCGCCACACGGGCGGACGTTTTTTCGCTCGGTCAGCCGCAGTAGAAAATGATTTCCCGGTCCTTATCGATGGAAGGAAGCCGGGATTCCAGCTCACTGCGGAGAATGGCATTCTCCAGGAGGAGTTGTCTGCATCGTTCATCATCATAGGCGCAGACGAGGAGGGCCTCACCGGACTGCACCTGTTCATGGGCCGATTCGGGAGAGATTCGCGGAATCTCGCTTTTTCCTGCAGGTTCACCTGCATTAACGGAACCGGCAAGCCACAACATTCCCAACACCGTGAAGATCATTATTTTCACCATTTGCATTCTCCTTTTCCCAAAATTTACATCTCGAAAATTCGAAACGGTTTCTCCCCTTCGCGCGCCAGTACGAATCGAGCGACGTTGTACACGGGAATGCCTCCGGGGGTTTTGGATTCGTACCGTCCGTGATGGGCGTGACCGTGAAAGATCATGTCCACCCCATACTGGTCCAAGACCTCGGCAAGCCGGGATGTGCCGAGAAACGGAATGATTTCCTCGGGTTCGCCGGCGAGCGTCCCCTTGACCGGCCCATAGTGGAGAACGGCCACCCGGCGCTTGACCGTCATCGAAGCAAGCGCCCGGGCCAGCCGTTCGGTTTCTGAAATGCTTTCCTGGACAAACGATTTGATGGCCCGCTCCCCGAACACACTGACCATGCGTTCCCCAAACCCGCCACAGAACCCTTTCGATCCGACAAATCCGATGCCCTCGATTACACATGATGTGCAGTCGAGTACACAGACGTTCGCTTTTTCCATCAATTGAACCAGTTCCTGCTGCTGGTCACTTTCATGGTCGTGGTTCCCCACCACGGCGATAATCGGTATAGTAATCTGCCGAAGGTCTTTGATCAGAAGTTCGATTTCGACCATCCGCCCCATATTCGTGAGATCGCCGGCAAGCACCAGGACATCCGCCCGGCCCTCCATCCCATTAAGCAGATGCTTCAGGAGTCCGGCTGAACGTGATGTGTAGTGCAGGTCTCCAAGCGCCGCAATTTTCATATTTCCTTGCCTTTTTCATCCACCAACGGGCCCCGCTTTTCGCCCTTGTAGCTGAAGCGGTCCAAGTCGATTTCAAACTGTTTCGGATCCACCCGCATGCCGAAAAACGCCTCTTTGGGGATGTTTCCATCCTGCCATCGCCGCTTCGCCTTATCGAAAAGGTACGCCATAAGATCGGTCGGCAGATAGTTCGAGTGCCCCGGATAGACGTAATCGAAAAAGAGCAAATGCCATAAGAGCAGCTGCCGGTCCTGTTGAAGAATTTCCAGGATGCGCTCCCAATTCAGCCTGCCTTTCACCGCCCGAATGAGATGGGCGATGTCGGATCCGTCGAACCGTTCCCGACGCATGACGTACACCTTGGATGCCAGAAATTCCTCCGGCCGAAGCACCCGGGAGGAAATGCCGAAGATCTCCGCCGGTACGGCATTTTCGATCCAGGACCGATCGATTTTATTGGCGTGGTTGGACAGGCCGAAAATAAGGTCCATGAAGTAATTTTCGGACCGAAATTTGGCCAGCCAGGACGTGTTTTTCACGGTGGTCCAAAAACCGGATTCCTGCATGGTTTTAAGTGTTTTCCGAAGATCGGCCGGCGTTACGAAAATATCCAAGTCTTTGGTATTGCGCCAGATGTTCGTGTGAAACCCCAACGCGTAGGCCCCGCCGACGGCATATTCGATTTCGGCGGATTCCAGAATTTTCAGCCATTGCGCATAAATCTCCTCTTCTGCGGAACTGAAAACGTGCGATGCATCATGCGAAAACCCGTCCATACCCCTTCCTTATTCCTTGGTTATAATCGGACACCCGATGACGTTGCACGCCGCCATGGATCCTAAACTGTCCTCGACCAGCTCAAATCCGTTTTGCTTGAGAATGGACGCGGCGATGATCGCCCGCTGACCGCTCCCGCAAAAAGTGGTGACGGGCCGCTCTTTCGGAACATCGTTCAGCCGGTCCGGGAGATCTCCAAGATAGATGTGAACGGCTCCCGGCAGGTGGCCCTTTTGAACCTCGTCAATCCGCCGAACATCCAAAAGCGTGAAGTCTTCATTGGATTGAATACGCCGGACAAGCTCCTTGGCGTGAACGGCGGGAATCCGGTCGTATTTCCGTCCGCTGACCTGCCAGGAATGAAGCCCTTCATCGAGATGGCCGGCGATGGTATCATAGCCCATGCGGATCAGGAAGCGCACGGCCCTGTCCACATGCTCATATCCCGACGTGATCAGACCGATTTCCCGGTCGTAGGGAATAAAATATCCCGCAAATGCCGGGATCATTTCAAGCGGCAGTGCGATGCTTCCGGGGATAAAGGAGCCGGCAAAGGCTTCCGCGCTTCGTGTATCGACGGCAATCATGCCGTTATTCATTCGCTCTTCGAATGCCGACGGCCCCAACGGCGGCGGTTTCGGAATTTCGCAAAGGGACGGCGCCCCTTCACGGTTGAATTTTTCCATTTGGCTGAAATACGGGGGCTTGTAATGATGCTCGTTGACCTTGTACCGGATGAACGCCTCCCTGTCCGTTTTCTGCAGCACGGGATTATGCCGCCGTTCAAATCCGAGTGTCGAAAACTCGCGATCGGCCATACCGGCGCCACAGACCGATCCCGCGCCATGGGCCGGATATAGAATAACATAGTCGCCAAGGGGCAGTAGTTTATTAAAAATGCTGTCATACAGCAGGCCGGCGACCTCCTCCTTGCGGTCGGGGAAAAAATCGGTTCTGCCCACGTCTCCGATAAACAGGGCATCGCCGGTAAAGACTGCAATAGGGTCCTCCCCGAAACTCTTGTCGACAAGGGCAAGCGACAGGCTGTCGTAGGTATGCCCCGGCGTCTCCAGCACCCTGAATTCGAGGCTGCCCAACTGAAAACGGCTTCCCTCGGATACCGCATTTCCATAGTCGAATTCGGTGGCATGGCTGTGATAAATTTCCGCACCTGTCCGCCCGGCCAAATCGAGTGAACCGATCACGTAGTCTTCGTTCCGGTGGGTTTCGAAAATATGGGTGATCGATGCCCCTTTTTCATATGCGATATCGACGTAAACCCGGCTGTCACGACGTGGATCGATGACAGCCGCTTTCCCGCCATGGCCGATAATATAGGACAGGTGGGACAGGCCCTCCGAACGTATGGTTTCAAGAAACAATTTTCCCATGTCTTGCCTCCTTTCGGGAAATGCATGGTTATCTTTAGAACTGAATGGTCCGGCTTATCGTCGTGTCCCTACTCGACAGCGGATTGGCGGCGGGAACCGTTTTTCTCCAAAAACCCGGCAGTCACCGCCGCTGCAGCCGCGATTCCGGAAACCCAAAGCCAGGGAGAGGTGCCGGTGAGCTCCGGCAGTGTTCGTTTTCCGACGGCACCTTTTTCGATCACCGGTTTTATATAGGGGTAAAGCCCCACAAAGGCCAGTGCACCGCCGAACATTCCGACCGCGCCGAAGGCCGCATCCGTATGGCCGGCACCCAAGGCCGCCATATCGGTCCCCGGACAATACCCCAGGAGCGCCATTCCTATCCCGAAAAGTGTCCCCCCAACGGCAACGCCCCCGGCATTGAGCGGCTTGATTTTGATATCCGCCTTTTCATGCCGGTTGAGAAGTTGGGTTCCAAAGGCGCCGACAGCGGACGCGGTAGCCATTATCTTAACGACGGATGCGTCGGTTGCGAGCAATTGACCGGAAATGACCTCATATTCCGAAGCCCGCCCCTTATGCAACAGAAAACCGAATGCCGCGCCTGTCCCGAACCCGAGCAAAAGTCTTCCAATGGATTCTCGTGTCATGTTTTCCTCCCGAACAGCGCCCTGGACACCACCGCCCCGGATGCAAAGATAATCGGATCGAAGAGCCAACTGGAAGCTGCGAATTGCATCGTCCCGCTGATGCCGTGACCGCTCGTGCACCCCTTTGCCATTCGGGCGCCGATCATCATGAGCGCGCCTCCGCCGGTGGCGGCCGCAAATCGGAGCGCCTTTGACCGGCCGACTTTCTCCTGCCAGGCAGTCGGCACTTCAGGCGGTTTCGAGTCTTCGGACAAGCGGGCACTGATCAGACTTCCAAGCATAACCCCGCCGACGAGCCCCGTCTCCCAGTCGATTTTCGGCGTCTGGCCACTCTGGTGTCGATATTCCTCGATCCCCAATTTTTTCGGTGCCAGCTTGCCGGCCGCCATGGCTGCGGCGTTTTCAAAAGCGGTCGTAATGCCCAACGGCCTTTTTGCGGTAAGCATCGCCACCGTCTCCAGAATGCCGATGGCACCCCCTACCCAATAGGGGGACCATGATTTTTTGTTCATTAGATTCATATATCACCCGTTTTTTGGTACTTTATTCGAATTTCATTCATTGTCCGCTCAGTTGAATTCAGAAGTGAATCCATGTTTTCAAAAATAAGTCCGCAGTAAAATGGGTAAGATCATTTATACGGATTCGACCGCCGGTGTATTTCATATGGGCATATCCGCAGCCGCCGTTTGATTTACCATCGAAATCGGAACGGGTTGGGTGTTTGACGCCATTTTTCCGGCCGGCCGTTTCGTATATGATAGTATTTCTGGTTTCGACGGCAGAGCGATTTTTTTCCATTCGGCGACGGATGGGCGAGACGGACTGCGACGAGCGAGACGGTATGGGAACCGGCATGTGGAGCGGGTACGTGTAAAATTCCTTTGAAAACCTTCAGAGGCATCCATGAGCGAGGAATTTACGAGTCTGGAGCAGCTGCTGACCCGGGTTTGCAGTATCGAGATGAACCCGGTTTCCCTGGGTTCGGTTATCGAGAGGGTGGGACAGCGGTCGTTCGGTCCTTTTCTGCTTCTGCCCGGCCTGGTGACGCTGGCGCCGATAATCGGCGACATTCCCGGCATGCCCACCATCATGGGCGTGTTTGTCCTGCTGACGGCAGGCCAGTTGGTGCTTCATCGAAAGCACATATGGCTGCCCGGGTGGCTTCTCAGACGTTCGGTTTCACGTGATAAGCTTCGAAAATCCATAAAATGGCTGCTGCCTGTCGGCCGGTTTTTAGATCGCATGACCCGACCACGCCTGGTGAAATTGACCGGTGATGCCGGAACGATGATCATTGCCGCAACCTGTCTTTTCATCGGTGCGGTCATGCCGGTAATGGAAGTGATCCCCTTCAGCGCCAATCTGGCCGGCGCCGCCTTAACCGCTTTCGGGCTCTCTCTGATTGCGCGTGACGGTCTTTTGGCGCTTTTGGCGTTTGCATGCGCGGCAGGAATCATTGGGACCGGGATATATTATTTTCTATAATGGCGGCGATTACCGGCTTTTCGGCCGCAAAAAAACGTTTATTTCAAGCGTAAAACATGGAAAACCGCCAAAACTCATCGAACTCCGACAAACATCGAGCATCCTTATCGCGATTGGAAAAGTTGTCGTTCATCCTGGATGACCTGTTTCGAATACCCGGCACCCGCCGGCGATTCGGATTGGACGGCTTGGTCGGCCTGATCCCGGGAGCCGGTGATGCAGCCACTTCCCTGCTCTCCCTCTATCTCATCTGGGAGGCCCGCCGCATGGGTGCCCCAAAACCCACTCAGGCCAGGATGCTCGGGAACATAGTGCTGGATACGCTGGTGGGGAGCATTCCGCTTTTCGGCGATGTATTCGATGTGGGATTCAAGGCGAATCGAAAGAATCTGCGTCTTCTGAAAAAACATCTGAACAGACGAAATCGATCTTTCTAAATATCCGTTCTGTTCAGTGAGCCCTCTTACGCTTTATCCGTGTTTTCAGTTTTTCAAACCAGGAAGACGACGATTTCGAATCGCCCAAAAGATATCCGAAATGATGCAGCGCAGGAATTCTGTCACAGATCACTTTGACAATACCAACGACCGGAATGGCGATAATCACGCCGACGGCATTCCACAAGGCTCCTCCGATTACAATCGCCAAAATCGTCATTACGGCATTGATATCGACCTGTGATCCAACGACATACGGTTCCAGTATATAGCTTTCAATGAATTGCGCGGCAAGGAAAACGCCAACCACCCCCAGCATCCCGCTGCCCCCGAAACCGGTCAACAGCCCGATACCGAGCGCCACAAACAGCGCAATGATATTGCCGATATACGGAACCAGCGAGAGTACGGCCGCCAGGCCGGAAATGAACAAGGCATGTTTAAGACCCAAAACGACGAATCCGGCATAATAAATGACAAACAAAAAAAGGATCAACAACAAACGCCCGTAAAGGTAATGCCGGGCGATTTTGCTCGAATTCAGGATGATTTCCTCTGCTTGATCACGATTGTGTTCCGGCACGATTGTTAACAGAAAGGCCGTGAACTTGTGCCGGGACAAAACGAAAAAAAAGGTATAAACGAAGATCAGCAGGGTCGTGAACAAAAAACCCGGTACGGATCCGATGAGCCCGACCGCATTGGAAAACAGCATACTGACACGCTCGCGCAGCATCGATACGAATCGATCTTCCTGTCTTTCCGGAGAAATCCCGGTTTTCGCATAAATGCATGCTTCGAGATCTGCTATTTTCGATTGCACGATTTCGATCATTTCCGGCAGATCATCGCTGAAATTTTCGATCTGAAAGGTCATGAAAAAAATGAACACCAATGTCAATATCAACAGAATGAACGTTGAAAGAAGGGCGGCCACGGCACGGTTCACCCCCCACGCCTCGAGCTTCCCGGAAACCGGCAGCAGCAGCATCGCCAAAAGCCCTGCAACGGTGATCGGCATCAGAACGCCCTTGGCCGCGACCACTCCGGATACGGCAAAATAAATACCCACTACAATGAGAACCGCATAAAAGACGGCGTTTTGGTCGATCCTATTCATCATGCAAGTGTCTGTTTCCTGTTGTCAAGGTAATGCCGAAAATTCAATTCAAGCCCGCATCCCGTCTCAGCCGTCTCGATACTCCTCCATCGCCGAATGGCCTGAGTTTCGTTGCAATTAACCTTAAAAAATGAATCTGTACATTATATCGTCGGTTGGAAATGGTAACTTCCCCTTATTTTAATCGGATCCGGCAGGTATAAGTTTCGCCCGAAGGGCCAAATCAGATTTTCCATGTTCGGGCATAAGGGTTTTTCAGCCGTATTTACACATTTTGCGGTATTGCCGATGCCATGGGTATGGTTAACGATAATTTGTATTCAGTGCTGATCCGGAAGCCTGAACCGAATCGATTTTTCCCACTTCCGGATGCACACCATTTCCTTTGATCCCTGTCTACGAAAGGAGCCAAATATGGATATTCTTCGCATTATATTTGCCATATTTCTTCCACCGCTCGGTGTCTTTCTTCAGGTCGGCTTTGGGAAACACTTCTGGCTGAACATACTGCTGACCCTTCTCGGTTATATTCCCGGCATCGTACATGCCGTATGGGTCATAACGAAATTCTGATTGTCATCGTTTACGAAAAATTACCTGCTTTTGGGCATTAGAATAGGGAATGCCATGTATTTGCAGGTAAAATTGCATGTATTATGAATACGATAAAAGTCGAATCCAACCTATTCAGAAAAGGAGGAATGGAAGATGGCCGATTATATTCAGGGCGAACAGGCATTCGAAGAGGCCGCGTCACCGGAGTCCGGTGCGCAGAGAACATACAGACGGGAACGGGAGGATGATATTCAAAGCAGAATAACGGCTTATCTCAAGTCCCGCATGTCGGACCAGGTGATCTTGACCGGCGTCAAAATGAGAAAGGCGGCGAAAAGTCTCCACGACGCGGGAAACTGTTTCAGTGAAGATGATCAGCGGGTGATCGGAGAATATATCAATAAGGCAGCCGATCGCATCGATCGAATGTCTTCATACCTGCAGGATACGCCTCTCGAACGCATAAAAGAAGACGCCCGTGACGTGTCATCGAAACAACCATGGCTTTTCATGGGCGCCAGTCTCGCGTCCGGCATCGTGCTTGCCCGCGTCTTAAAGGCTTCACAGAATCGCCGGTAAAGCATGTCCGAATCGGTGCAGGTCAACCCAAACAATACCTTCAGGAGGTTAAACATGGAAAAGGAGGAATTGAAAAAGAACGTTGAAATGAAAGCAGCGGAAATGAAAGAACAATTTTCCGAGAAATTTTCCGAAACGGTCGGAACGGCCGGTGAACGGGGAAGGAATGCCGCAGAAAAAGCCGTACAGGGAGCACGGGATATCGGCGTTTCTGTAAATGATGCTGTCCAGGAACACCTGCTTCCGATACTGTTGATCGGAATGGGAGCTGCCTGGCTGACAGCGGCTCTGATGCGCAGGCATTCCGAATCAGCATCCGAAGCCGGCCCCGAAAGCGCAATTCGGGAAACGGCATCCGGATTCGGTGAGAAAGCCAAACAATTTACCCAACGCGCACGGGAGAGTTCTCTGAAGAGGAAAGACAAATCAAAAGCAATTGCGACAAAAAATCCCTTTTATCTTGCCGGTGCTCTAGCGGGTATTGGAATGCTGATCGGGATGTCGTTTCCGGAGACCCGTCAGGAAAACCGCATTTACGATGAAATGCGCAAAGGAGCGGCGGAAGAACAGGAAGCCAGACCGGAACGAAGGTGAGCACCTCTGAAAGCAGAATCCGGGCCCCCCGGAGCCCGGATCTGTCCACATTTTCCAGGTTATCGAGAACGGCGATTAATCTTTTCCTTCCTCGTATCCCCTTTCAAATTCCTGGGCTCCCTCCTCAACTTCCTCGGCGGCTTCTCCGGTTGCCTTGCCCATGGTATGGCAGCCTGTTATCGCAGACAGCGCCATTGACAGTGCAATCAGCATCATAAGCATTTTTTTCCGCATGTTAACTCTCCTTTAATAATGATTGGTTTATTCTTATACTAATTCCGTACAGAATCGGCAGACCGGCCGCATACCGTCATTGCCGTAAAGTGAAAACCGCAGCCGGGGTTCAGATTCTTTTGAGGGCGTTTCGATCTCCAGCAAACCGAGGTTCAGTCCACAAACCGGGTTTTTCCTTGCGCCTTTTACGCCTTTAAGCAGTCTCACCCTTGCATCTAGACGGCTGTCGGCGGTCACAATCCGTTGATTCAAGCGGATCAGAATTTTCGAGCCCGACTGAATATACCAGGGGGTCACATGTGTTATAGGGCTGGATATCAATTGATAAACCGGGCGGGTGCCGTCTTTCCACTCGATTCGATGCGCACAGCCGATATGAATATCCCCGCTCAACAGGATAATGCGCTGGGATGGATTTTCGCTCAGATGCGTGTGGATGATCCGTATAAATCGGTCACGGTCCGCGAGATGAGCGCCGGAGGACCAACGATCTGAAAAATCCTCAGCGGAATGGGGCAGCCGCGCCATGAATCGAGCAAACATCCGCGGCAGATGAATCACCGGAACACTGAGAACGATCAGCAGTATATGCTTGTCACGGTGTCGCTGAAAAAAAGCATACAGGTCCGATTCCTGCCGATCGTCGTATAAACGTCCGTTTTCTCCGGCACGCCTTCGGGAGCGCAGGTCCATAACAAAACCAGCGGTATGGCCGTAGGAAAATGAATAGTGAAAGGAACTCGGCAGCCGTTCGGACCAGGCCAGAACCCGGCTGCCCTGGTAGTCATAATACGCTGATCGAGCCCCTTCGCCGATAGTGCGCCAGGCAGACTCCTGATGCTCGGGTTTCGAACCCCGGTTGTCAATCAAGTCATGGTCGTCCGGTATCGGATAGCATGGAAATTCATTTTGCAATGTACGCCAGTCCGCCAGATTCCAGAACCACCGATACCGGTGATGGTAAATGCTGCGGACTTCCGCGGCCGAGCAGTCGAGTATGTGCCGGCGACCCTTCGGCGCAACCCGTTCAAAATAACCGTCATGGAACAGGGAAAGCGATTCCGGATAATCCGAGTAGAGTTGATCTCCCATCATGAAGACGAATTTCGTGTCATGCTCGCGAAGACAGCGCAGCGACGCACGCAGCATTTCAACCGATTTTCGATGCAGTCGGCCGTTGTTATCGAACGGCTGATTGCAGCTCACCATGGCGACCGAAAACTTTTTCGGCATGCTGTCGATGTCTTCCGGCGCCGTTTCAAAGGTTCCTTCGCCGATGATATGGCGGTCGGTCAGGTGACGTATGGTAAACCTGTACCTTCGCGGCGCAGGCGTCTTCAGGTTTTCAGGAGCTGCGACGGTGATCCTGAACGTACAGGTGTTGTCGCGATGGTTTTTCTCAGGAATTTCTACAATTTTTTTCGCTTCCGGTCGATCGCCGTCTTCGGGCCGCCAGACGGCCTCCAATTGCCCCGGCATATGGGAGCGCACCCAAATCTGGGCCCACCTGCGACCGACCCTGCCGATCGCCGTCATGTCTTTTAACATGACGGTTCTGACCTCACGGACATGCTCCTCGGCCGCATCATCGCCGTATTCCTTGAACGATCTGTTACGCACTGATTCGACTCCGGTTGTTTTCAAAAGCAGCGATGGAACGCCGGCCCCCATTCGTTCCACCGCGCATCGGCTGTCGCTTACTTCGTCAACAGGCCTCCGGGTTCCGTAGGCTGAATGGGTTCGTCATACTCTTCCATTTCAATTTTTCCCTTTTAAGTTACCATAAACCCTCCCCAACCCTTTCACTATAGGACGAAACCCCTATTGTGCATGAAAATGAACTCTAAACGTTTTCCGTCACTGCAGGGTTCCTGTCCGATACGTTCATCCGATCAGGTTCTTTTTGCCGGCACTTTGTCCCATAAAAGCCGTTCCGGACCAAACAGCGGGATAAAAAAGCATACTGAAAAATCCATTTTAAAATAGGCGCAAAACAGTATTGAGAATCGAGGGCTGCACCTATATGATTCCAAAATGTTTTTCAGACAGCCTGGGCCATTATTCGTGCTCGGAATGCCCATATACGAACGTTTTCGTCGATTACAAAACCATGGGCCTTCTGAGAGACCCCATGGAAGTGACTGAACCGGTCGTCTACCCGGCATCCGAAGCGGCGGGTCAACGATCAGGTCAAGAGGAAAACGTATCATTATGCCGGACCCGGTTGGCGGAAATAGTACGATTCAGACGTTATGCAATAATCTTTTTTTTAAACGATCCGTTTTTTTATAGGAACCGGCGCTTCTCCGGCCTCAGTCAAAGGCCGAAATCATTGCCGGATAAAAAGGAAAGGAGCAACCATCATGCTGTTTGAATTGAGCATCATTCCGGTCGGCGGCGACAGCCACATCAGCATCGAACTTGCCGAGGTCATGAAAATCGTGGACGGGTCGGGATTGCCGTACCAGTTGACGCCCTCGGGAACCTCCATAGAGGGTGAATGGGATGATGTCCTGCCGCTTATCCAACAATGCCATAAAGCCGTACGCGAGCGGTCTTCCCACGTGATTACGACGATAAAAATCGAGGATGAGGAAGGTCAACAGGATAAATTGACCATGAACGTGCGATCCATCGAGGAGAAAGTGGGAAAGAAGCTGTCCCGGTCCGCGGTATAAACCGCAAGTGGTTTTAACGAAATGATTGGGACACAAGAACAGGGTCAAACAGCTGAAGCGATTTTTCACACAGGAGTAATCGACGATGAATGCTCAAGAGCTTTATGAAAGGCTTCGACCGATTCAGGAGGCCAGGGGATACGTCTTCAATGCCGACAGGAAACGAACGCTTGAACTGTTGGAAGGGCTGATAACGAACAAGGACCGGTATGGCTACATGTGCTGCCCCTGCAGGCTGGCGTCCGGTGACAGGGAATGGGACAAAGACATCATCTGTCCCTGCATTTACCGAAAGCCGGATGTGGAGGAGTACGGCAGCTGCTACTGCAATCTCTACGTTTCAAGAGCATGGAACGATGGAACGATTCCGCATGAATATGTCCCGGAACGAAGACCGGAAGAAAAATTCAAATAACGGCGGTACCGGCCTCGGAAGCGATCCGAAAAACGCTCTACCGACCGTTGCGCAATTGATGCATGCATATGCACACGACACCGGACTCGAGCCGCCTCGACACAATCCGAGGCGCTATCTGTGGACCGATGCCTTCGCGGTATGCAATTTACTGGAGCTGTACCGGCAAACTGCGGATGAAAACCACCTCCGGCTCGCCCTGGCCCTTGTCGACCAGGTCCATCATGTCCTGGGGCGCCATCGCCCGGATGACCGTCGGACCGGATGGATCAGCGGCCTCGATGAAGAAGAGGGAAAGCGCCATCCAACGCGGGGTGGCTTGCGGATCGGCAAATCTTTGCCTGAACGCGGACCCCATGAGGCCTATGACCATCGAATGGAGTGGGACCGCGACGGGCAGTACTACCACTATCTGACCAAATGGATGCATGCGCTGAACCGGGTGAGCCGGGAAACGAACAACCCGATGTTCAATACCTGGGCCCTTGAACTCGCCAAGGCCGCGCATACCGGCTTTGTTCACCCGGCACCGGCGGGCGCAAAGCGAATGTTCTGGAAAATGAGCATCGATCTCACTTATCCGCTGGTGCCCTCGATGGGGCATCACGACCCGCTCGATGGCCTGATTACGTATCATCAGTTGAGCGCAACGGCACTGGAATTTTCAAACCCCCCGACACCGTCGCTCGAATCGGAAATCGCCGACCTCGAAACGCTTTGCAGGGGGAAAAACTGGGCCACGGACGACCCCTTGGGCATCGGAGGGCTGTTGGGAGATGCCGATAAGGTGTCGAAGCTGATTGTCAAGGGCACGTTTTCCGGAACCGCCCTGCTGAGCGATCTGCTGGACGCCGCACTGGAAGGGTTAACCGCCGTCGCCGAAAGCCGATTCACGGCACTTTCGGCCGATTACCGGTTGGCTTTCAGAGAGCTGGGAATGGCGATCGGACTGCATGCGGTACCCGGGATTCAGGATACGCTCTCGGAAAACATCGCAGTGTTCCCTGCCGATCATCCGCTGCACATGCGCATCGACCGTTTTTCGCCTTACATGGAATTGAGCGAAACAATCGAACAATTCTGGCTCGATTCCCGGAACAGGAATTCGAAAACCTGGATGGACCACGAGGACATCAACCGCGTGATGCTGGCAACCAGCCTGGCACCGGAGGGTTATTTAGTGTCCATCCAGAAATAGGCAATTTCGCGCGAGTTCAAGGCGGACGCAAGATCGAAACCGCAGGAATAGTGTGCTATTTTGAGGATTTCGATCTTGCGTCCACCGCAGAAATCGCGTGGAAGGGCCATTTATGGATGGGCACTATTTAAACGGGTAACATGGGCTATCCCACTCCGGCAACCCAGAATCCCTTTTCCACCACTTGGTGAAGAGCCGCATCGAGGGTAGGATATTGAAATTCGAATTCCTGCTGCTGCAGGTTGCGGGGCACCGCCCGCTGGCTGTTGAGCAGCATTCGGCCGAATTCACCGAGCAGAAGTTCGATGAAAAAGCCGGGAATGTGCAGAACCGCCGGTCTACGAAGAAAGCTGCCGAGCGTTTTTGCCAGATCCTTCTGACGGACAGGTACGGGGGAGCAGAAATTGTACGTCCCTCTGAAATTTTTCCGGGATGCGGCAAAGGCCGCGGCATCGATCAAATCCTTCATATGAATCCACGAAAACCATTGCCGACCGCTTCCCATCGACCCCCCTAAGAACAGCCGATACGCCGGGATCATTTTGCTCATGGCGCCGCCGTCATGCGCAAGAACGATGCCGAACCGCATGATGACCACTCGGACATCATGGTTTTCAGCGGCCTTAGCCTCTCTCTCCCAATCCAGGGACAGTCGTGCCAGAAAATCATCTCCCGGATCCGCGTCCTCCGTAAGTACTTTTTCACCGCCGTCGCCGTAAAAACCGACGGCGGACGTGCTGCACAAGACCCCGCAATTCCCGCCGGATATCGCCTTCACCAGGTTCCTGGTGGTTAAAATCCGGCTGTCATGGATTTCGCGTTTGTTTTTTTTCGACCAGTACCGAAAAATGGATCTTCCCGCCAGATTCACGACAGCGTCGGCTTGCCGCGCCGACTCCTGCCAATCGCCTTCTTTTTGAGTATCGGCGGCAATATAGTGAAACTTCGGGTGTTCGATCATCCGCGGATTCGGTCGGGTGCCGATCGCCGTCACCTCATGGCCCTGGTCCAACAGAAGATTCGAGAGATGACGGCCGATAAATCCCAAGCCCCCTGTAACCAGAATGTTCATGATGTCTGCCCGGTACGGATTTCCCTTTTTTGAGAAGGTTCGGTTGTCGGATGCTCCTGTGCACGCGCTTTGTTGGATTCGCAAAGCTTTTCCAACCGGTCCACATCACTGCGCAGCCGCTTGGATTCCCGGTGTTTTCTGAACAGTTTGGGAAGACTCAAGAAAGCTGCCGCTGCGGCACCCGCCACGGCGGACAGAAACAGCGCCCCGGTAAGCGCCATTTGCGTGTTCCACCACAAAAACTGAATCGACACCTCTTCGATATTTTGAAACCCGGCAATAACCAGGAAAAGGATAATTAAGAAGCTGAGAATAACCGAGAATCGGGGCATGGATGACTCCTTTCGTTTCGATCCTGATAAGCAGTGCACCTTTCGTGCACTCAAGCGGCCTTGCGCCCGATCAAACCCATGCGCGAAGCAGCCGTTCCCTTACCGCATAATTCCTTAAGAAGGCTTTATCAGCATACGAATATGTTTGATATACGGTTAATCCGTAATTTTGATCGTAAACAGCCGGTAAAGTGATGCGAAAATGGGCTTAACCTCTCACTTACGCTATGCGATGTCTGGAAGACCGATCGGATGTGATGATTATCATGTCAACCCATTTTTCTAGTAATCCCATCGCCAGTTCAGGATGGCGCCCCCCTCCCCCTGGACCCCGGCCTCGCTTTCCAGGGTGAGATTGGATGATAACCGGACTTCCACGGAAACCGTTTCCCGGTCTTCAGGACCGAAACCTTTCTCCACCTGCACAAACACATCTTCGGTTAAATACTTTCCGATGCGCACCGTAGTGTCCCCTTCCGCATCGGGCGAGATGCTCAATTCGTCCACGCCGATCAGCCTGCGCGTACTGTCCACAAAACCCATAACACCCCCGCCCCCCGCACCGGCCAGCGACCCGATGGCGTTTGCCAATCGAAGTGCCTGCAAAGGGGTAATGTCCGCAACGCTTTTTCCGAAGAGAAGCCGGGAAAGAATTTCGTCATTGGGCAGAGCAGGATCCGATGAGAATTCCACATCCAGACTGTCGGGAGTTCCGGATATTATGATTCGAACCGTGAGATCGGGACGTTCGTGCACTGCGGTGACGTTGAATCGCGGCAAAGGAGGAATGCCCCCGGAAAACCGGATCTCGCCTTCGGTGAGTTCGAAGGGCTTGTCGTAAAATATATAGCGGCCCTTGACAATCGAGAGTTGCCCGATAAGGACGGGTGCCCGGGCGGTTCCGCCGACTTCGAGCTTACCCTGCCATTCCGATGTCAAGCCGCGGCCGCGGATAAACACCTGCCCTTTTGACCTCACCCGGATATCCAGGTTCAATCGGGTTCCATCTTCGGGTGCTTTTGCTTTTTCCGGTTCCCGCTCGGGCGGGATATTGATTTCCCGTACATCCAGCTCCGGAACATCGACGGGCAGCTCCTCAGGCAGGCGGTACTCGGCCGGCCCCACCTCCAGCTGCCCGGTAAGTGTCAATTCCTGAAGATTGCCGGAAAAATTCAGCCCTCCTTCGAATTCGGCCGTAAGGTCGGTGCGGCGGACCAGGGTGGCGTCATCCAGGCGGATCTTCAAGTCAAGCGGAAAATGCGATGCGCGGTCAAGGACAACCCGCCCACCGGCCGATATTCTCCCGTCTTCACCGTCCGTGGCGGCGAACTCCTCCAGTACAATCTCCCGACCGGCCATTTCGGCCGAGACCCGCACCTCCCGCAGAAGAATACCGTTTTTTAAATTTTCATATTTTCCGTTTTCAAGCCGGACGGCTCCGCTCAGGCGGGGCGCTCCAAATGAGCCGCTTACGTCGAGATCCGCTGTGAGGCTGCCCGCCAGATCCTGGTTTTCCAGATGCCAAACAGCCGGCAAATTGTCGAGCCCCACCTGCCCGAACAGCCGGCCTTCCAAATCCCCGCGGGGCTCGGTAATGAAATTTTCCGGACTTACAGCGATGCGCACCGGTGCCCGGATCTCGGCCGATATCGCCATGTCCTCTAATCCCGCCGCACTCAAAATGACACTGAGGGCATCGTCGGCATATCGGCCGTCGACATCGACACGCACCGGGGGCAGATCCGTTTCCGTAATTTTCAGCCGCACTTTCCGCAGGCGCATATTGAAATCCGCCCTCGGTTTTTCGGGCCGACCGGAAAGATTCAGCACCCCACTGACGTCCCCTTGAAATGTTGGCAGGCCGAAATTCGCCAGGACGGTCAGGGGCACGGATTCAATACGAACGTCGGTTCTGAGCGTTTCGGGACCGTAAAGCCCCGCCGCGGTAATCGTTCCCCCACCCAGATCGATGATCAGCGGCTCCAATTCATATTCGGGTCCTTGCTTTTTAAATACAAGGGGTTCGGACAGCCCGAATTCGGATTGCCCTATATTACCTCCGAAGCGGTCAAGGCGCACTCGCATGAGATCCGCATTGTCCCGTCGAAATGATCCCAGTGTTTCAAGGTTAAGGGGCCTTCCCGCATGGGCCCCTTCGAAACGCAATTGAAAGGAGGATTCGGCGGCCCTTCCCTTTGCGGAAAAAGAAAGACTGTCGACTTTCACGTCATCCTTGCTGAAATTTTGCACATTCGCCGATATGTCGGCCAGAGGTTCGCCGAAAAGATCCGTCACGCTGCCGGATAAAGTTATGTTGTCCGCTGTACCGAATTCGGAAGCCGGGGCATCCACCAATACTTCGAACATCGCCTCCTGGGCCCCCCGCGGATTTTGCAATTCAATTGAAAGATCCGCCGAACCGGATGCAGCATATCCATACAGCGATGATATCGATGAAAGCGGCATGGCCCGACCCTGCAGCCTTCCGATTAAGGCCGGTTGATCCAAACCGATTCTCATCCGCCCCTGAAGAGCCGCCCCGTCGGCGGCAAATTGCAGTCCGGAAATGTCCACCCAATCATCAGACATGCCGACATCGCCGCGTGCCGTAATGGCTTTCTGATCGAGAACGGCATTCACGGCAAAAGCACCTTTCGTTTCGGCGCCAAGGCCGCGGACATTCACCGAAGCTTCGACCTGTTCTACCTGTCGGCCATTAAGGGACAGCCCCCTGGATGCTGCATGGATATGCACCATGGGTTTCGCGATGGGTCCCTCGATGCTTGCGTCGATATCCAGAGCGCCCGAGAGTTCCGCTCCGACAAGGGGTGAAAAGGGTGAAAGCCCGGGGAATGCAATGTCGAACGATCCCGAAATGCTTTCCGTATCCAGGTTGAGTCCGGAGCGGCCGGAAAGCAGGGCCCATTTCGTCTGAACCTCAAATCCTTCGATTTCGACGTATTCATCTGCAACGAAGGCAATCCGTCCGCCGAATTCCGCCCGCTCTTTCAGCAGCGGATCCAGTTCAGCATGAAGGCCGCTGATGTTTTGGGTGTATCCGTTGAAGTCCGAGAAAATTTTGAGTGCAGCCGGATTGGCCCGCACGTCCGCCGCAATGTGTATGTTCCCCTGTACGTCCGGGGCAAGGAAGGGAGCTGCGGATAAAGGGTTATTAAAATCCGCCGTCAGTTTTCCTTCAACATTGGAAAGGTCGGTGTCGATCCGGCCGGAAAAGGAAAGCCGCTGCTCTTCAGCCGCCAGGATCAATGAATCCACCTGCCAGGTCTTCGGGGCTGAACGCGTGATATCGGCACTCACCCGCCATGTGAAAGGATCCGGAAAAAGCAACTTTTTTTGTTCAACCTGCCGCAGGTCCGCTATGCGCCCGCTTGCATCGACCAACATGCGGGGGGTCGCCGACAATCCGTTTTGCGGGCGGGTGATCACGGCGTTCATGTGCAGGGCCTCGGCCTGGTAATCACCAAATGTCACATCCGCAAGCGCCAGGGCAAAATCGAGCTCGGGCTGATCGAGGGGGCCGGAGAAGCTCCCTTCAAGCTGCAGGCTGCCGCCGGCATCCCCCGCCGTGAGGCTCGAAAAAACGGACAGGTCCGGCACCGCCAGCTCATAGCGGCCGGCCACCGGTCCTTTTTCTGCAGAATGGAGGACCCATTGGGTTCGCGCCCAAGGGGTTCGGAAATGCACCTCATGCGGGAAAATGTTTTCGGTCGTACCGAGATCCAGGTTCAGTTCGAACGGCAGACCGTTCGTGTCAAAAAGAGGAGATAAGGCACTCGGGAGGATGGTTTCCCGCAATTGGAGCGTGCCCTCGCTGTCGATGGTGAACGTCTTTTCCGCATGCAACATGATATCGGACTTCAAGGAACCCGCTCCCTGTAAATGTGCGGCCAATCGTCCGGGCCATTCGGCAAGCGGGCCTTTCCCGGTGAGCTCGACATCCAGCGGCCCGACATCCCTCAACCCGATCAGACGGTGAAGCACCCCGTCTTCGGGTTCCCGAAACCGGAAATCCAACGTCATGACAGGCGCCTTTCCCCGGACGCTGAGATCAAAATCGAGCCGGGTACCGGGCTGATCCGTTCGCTTCACCATCAGGCGGCTCATGAATTCGCCTCGCCGTTCGGAAGATGTCAGTTCCCCGCGGATTGTAAATTCCGCCTGCATTCCGATGACCGGTTCACCCAGATATAACTGTTCGATGTGCAGATCCTCGACGGCAAGCCCCGGCAGTGAAAGGGGACGAGAGGGAGGAAACTCCTCCTCTTCAGCCTGATCCTTCCCGGCTTCGGGGATTCTTTCCACCCGGACCGATGAGGCGCTTACTTCGGTAATACGCAGGGGGCGGTCAATCAGCGAAAAGGGATCCCAGTGCAGCCGCACATCCCTCGCGCTGACCGCTTCTTTTCCAGAGTCGGCCACCGTCAGATGATCCACGGTGATGCTGAAGGGAATCCATCCGTCCAACCCACGGATGTGAATGGCGATTTCGTCACTGCTGAGGCTTTCAGAAATCATCCGGGCGAGGGTGTTCTTGGCCGTATCCGTTTGCACCAGGAAAAAGAGAATGGACATCAGGATCATGATTATCAAAAGCCCCACGCCCAGCCATTTTGCACTTTTTTTCAAATAAAAACCCGGACGTGGAGCCATATGAAATATTTGCATCCTCCTGTTTTAAGCATCGCCTTAAAATGCCTGACCGATACTGATGTACAGTTGAAACGGATCATCAAATGAACGCTCGTTTATTGGGAACGCCAAATCGAGGCGCAGCGGGCCGACAGCGGTTATATAGCGCAGGCCCAGACCGGCCCCCCAGAGCAGGCTGCGGTCGAAATCCGGGTACGCCGATTCGAAAACGTTCCCCCCGTCCAGGAAGGGAACCAAACCAATGCTCTCGGTGATGCGGATTCTCAACTCGGAAGACAGGGTGAGCAGGGATCGCCCGCCCACCGGATCATTGTCTTCTCCCATGACGTTTCCAGCGGATTGATATGCATATCCCCGGATGGAGCCCCCCCCTCCGGCATAAAACCGGATATCCGCCGGAACATCCTCCAAGGGGCTCCCGCCGATAAATCCGGCCACCCCCTTCAGGGCAAGGACAGCCCGCGGTTTTGAAAAGATCCTCAAATAATGGCTGTAAAGACCCGAGCCCTTTACAAATCCGGTTTCCCCGCCGATAAAGTCATAGAACGGGGCGGCTCGAAGCGCGAGGTTTCCTCCCGAAGCGGGATCGAGAATGCTGTCTCGCCGATCCCGGTTAAAGGTGGCCGGCAGGGAAACCAACTGAAAGGTGTCGGTCTGGTCAAACTGTTCGATTTCCGAGTAGGTAAGCGCCACACCAAGGCCGGCCTCCATACCGGATCCAAGCTTCCGCTTAAGAACGGCCGATCCGGTCAAACTGCGGCTGGTATAAGCCTCGGGATATTCATCCGACAGGCGCAGATCAAAAATAAAGGACTGATCCGGCCGAAAGACGTTCGGCTTTTCAAAAGCCCCTTGGAGTGTCAGGCGTATTCCCGATACATGGCTGCGGAAACTCAGTGATTCTCCCCGGTGAAGTAAATTGCGGTGCTCCCAATTGACCCGGGCAATGAAATCCTCGTCCGTCGTATATCCGAGTCCGAGCTTGAGGGTTCTGTGCTTCCGTTCCCTCACCCGCAGTGTGAGCGGCAAACGGCCTTGTGCATCGACGCGGTCTCCGGTGCTGAACACCACGACACTGAAGAGACCGGTTTCAAGAAGGTCGGCCCTGACCCTGTCCAGAAGATCGGCTTTGAAGGGATCTCTCGGCTTCCAGGGGAATTTTTCCCGAATAAACGAGGATTCGACCGTTTCCGCCCCCGTGATTTCAGTCGCTCCGAAAACGGCCCGCGGCCCGGTAGTGACCGCATACGTCACTGAGACGGCATGGTCCTGATGATCGACGACCACGTCCGGTTCAGCCGTTTTTGCCAGGGGAAAACCCCGATTTTGGAAATACCGGGTAATCGAAGAGCGGAACGCGATGATGGATTCGGCCTCCGCCGGACGGCCGGGTTGAAGCGCCGGCCTGTCGACATCGGGCGGCGCTGGCAATGGTTCATCCGGCGGGCCGGCAAGATCGATTTCGACCTTTTTCAGCCTGTAGACGGGTCCTGGCGCAATCCGGAAAACGGCACGCGCCGGTCGTTCTTCGGTGTCGACTTCGGTATCGATCCGGACTCCGTAATACCCCTTGGATCGAAAAACCTTTTCTATTGCCGGAAGGTCCTGCTGCATGCGCCGTTTCAGAAATCCCAGGGACAATGCCGGCTCATCCTGTCGACCGGCGGTATCGGAGACCTGGCGCAGAATGTCTCTGATATCATCGGTGGGAAGCCCTTTAAACAGAACCTCGTAACGAATCATGCCATCCTGGGCCGCTCCGAATCCGGGAAAACCCGCCATCATGCATACGATCCCCAAGACATATCCGGTCATGAATAGGACGGACGGCATGCTCATGCCGCAACCCGCTTTACACTTGTTATACAGATCGGCTCCTTTGTGGAAAATATTCATCCCCTTAATGCGCTCCGGTTAGAGCCCATTCAGCTCAGACAGCATCCAACGCCGGCGGATGGGCCAAAACGTTCCGCCTTTCGACATCAACGTTGAAATTTGAATAACTCTTAATTTTAACGGCTATTCGTTCCCGGGTAAAGCGATCTTTTATGCATCGGCTCGATCGAACCATACAGGCTCGAGCCGAAAAGCCGACTGGAAGGATGATTCTTGGAAGGATATCGACCAAGCTTCGGAGGATTCCGATATGGAATAGGTTAACCCGACGGGCCGGCTTACCTTCGGCCGAATCGGGTTATTGGAATTTACGGTGACCCCCAAACACTTTAGCGACGCAAAGCTGTGCCCGGTGCGGCCTCTTTTCGATCCGGCGAGCATTTCAGGTATTTCGCCATCAGGCCGCAATTGGGAGGTAATAGAGCACCGGATAAGAATCTCGCCGGTCGTCTTCTGCCCCGGTCCACATGATGAACCGCTACCCGTCCCTGTCAAGTTTGCCGGTGCGCCCGTCATCGCAAGGTTGATCATCATCCTCCAACCGCTCATGCTCCGCCCATTCGGGCGCCTTTGTACAGACGGGGATTTCCTCGGATATGTCCAAGGCCGTTTCCGTAGATCCATACCCCTTTTCTTCCGGCTTTGGGGCATGAAAGGATCCGTGCATGACGACTCCTGCGGATTTCATTTTTTCCACCGCCTCAAACCCGTTGTGATAATCCACGGGACGGGTTCCGTCCAGGATGAGATGGACCCCAAACCCAAGCTTCCGGGCATCCATGGCCGTAGCAAGGACGCATTCATCCAAGGCGAGGCCGCATATAAGCAGCCGCTCGATGCCTTGCCGCTTCAGAAAAGCATCGAAACCGGTTTCGTCGAAGACCGAATGTTGATCTTTGTCGAACCGAACGCCCTTTGTAATGATCACGGTCTGGTCGGTAAGGGCCAAATCTTCATGAAAAAATGCGCCCTTGCTGTCCTGCAAACAGTGCGGGGGACGGTTTCCACCCTCGTCCTGAAAGCTGATGTGCTGCCCGGGGTGCCAGTCGCGGGATGCACATATGGGTACACGCCTTTCCAGAGCCGTTTGAATCCACTCATTGATGACCGGCACCACCTGGTCCCCTTCTTGAATCGCCAGCGCTCCACCCGGGCAGAAATCAACTTGAACATCGATAATCAGCAGTGCGTCACCTGTTTTTGCACCGATATCCGCTTTCATTTCATTCATTCCTTTTTGAGCATCCGGTTTTCCTTTCCGCTGTGCCGTGCACGTTCGGCGTCCATGCAGTCGCCGCATCCCTATTTTCGGTCACCTGCAGGCGTGCCGGAATAAAAGGCGCCCCTTCAGTCCGGCGTTCCGATGTATTCGAGAATGCCGTGTTCGCGTTATATATGCCTTTTACAGGCCGCCGCCCGTAGCGCCGACAGGAGGACTCGGTTCCCAGATTTTCTGGTCCGGCACGACAAGCAGATAGTCTTTGTAATCGGTCTGGGAATGGCATTGGATGCAGCTTTCTACTTTTCCGGCATTGATCACCGTGCCATCGGGTTCATATTGTGCCCAAAACCAGTCTCCGCCATCCGGGCTGTACCCTTCGTATTTATATTGTACCGTGACGAACTCCGGGGTTTCATCATCATCTTTCGAGAAATTCTCCATGACAAACATGGAACGGTGGATCATTTCCTCAAAATCTTTCTGCAGGGAAAATATTGCGACATCATTGAGATGCAGCTTCAAGAAAGCGCCGTGAGGGCTCTCCGCATTTGTTTTCCCGAAAATGCCCGGATAACCCGGTATGGACTGCCACTCCGTGTAATTTTTCTCCTGCATGTATTCCCAAACTTCCTGAGCATCCGGAGCGGGGTAGTTTTCTGCGGATATGGCCGGACCATCGAAGTGCACTGCAATGGTCACCAAAAAAATCACTGCAAGGCCGCCAATCAGACCCATTAATGTCGTTTTCATGATAAAATTCCTCCCTTTCGAGTTTTGGGTTGGTGACGCTTGGAAATCGCGGCGACCGCTCGAAGTAAACCATTGGCGGATGACCGCTGCACCTGCATATCATTAAAGCTTGTCTGCCGTTTTCCCATCCGGGTTTCGAATCACCTCCTCACCGTAATGCATTACGTTGGGTTTCTTTCCGTCATTTCTTTTCCCCAATGCCGCCGGGCAAAAAACGTCATCGGTCCGGTCCCGAACATCTTGCTGTAATTATTACCTGCGATGTTGAAAACGGACAATGGGGGAAACCATGTAAGGCGTGGTCGAACTCCGATTATTTCGGTGTCCATTCAGAAACATTTTGCGGCTGAGAGCAAGGTTTTCGCTTTTTTGAAATCCTTTGAATCAGTGAACGTCGAACCATCGGCGCTTTGACGTTTCAATATCGATATCGGTGTCGACATAGGTGTCGCCATCGAACCTGATCGCGATTTAAAAACAGGCATCCCATGATGGGTAAAGCACAGCGAAACGCGTCAACCGGTCTTCTCACCGTGATTTACATGCCGGCCGCTTTCAAAATAACGTATTCACCCCATTTCCAAATGCTTCGAGTACAGATACGAAGTATTTTAAAGAAATAATTATCATTGGTTCTCAAGTTGAATCTGAAGCGAAAAAAAACAGGTGAAGTATGCCCGATCTTATCATCAAGACGTCGCAATCCTTGGAAAGAGCAGAAAACATTCGAAAGCATATCAACCGGGTCATGGAAGAAAAAGGGGTCGACCTCGAGGAATCCGTTATTGTGGAAATCGACAATAAACACCGCGTTCATTTTCATCATTCGCATCAGTTCACCTTCCCCGGCGCTTTGAGTGGCGGGTTTTTGGGTTTTCTGGCCGGTTTGATCATTATCAATCCGCTGCTCGCATTGTTCGGGGGAATCGTCGGCGGCATAGCAGGAGCGGCTGTCGGGGCGACCGAGGACATCGGCCTGGATGAGGGATTCATGCGCAGGCTGGCCGACGAGCTTCGGCCCGGCACATCGGCGCTGTTTCTCATTTTTCACGGCGAACATGCATCAGACATTCTCGGGGAGCTCGAAAAATTCGATGGAAAGGTCATGAAAGCATCCTTGGCCCACACCGATGAGCAAAAACTGAAACAGATGCTGTCCGAAAAAGGGTAAAACGGGAAATGTATTTCCCGGCGCCGACTACGGGCAGAACTTCTCTATCGGCGATACAAAAGCCGAAAACGAAGCCCACGAACTGATGGTGACGAAAGGAAGTAAAAATGCCTGAACTGCCGGACGTTGAGATCTTCAGACGAATCATCGACGACACCTCCCTTAACAGGACCATCGAACGGTGCCGAGTACTCGATGCGGGAATTCTCGAGTCCGTTTCCAAAACCAAAATTCAATCCGAATTGAAGGGCAACGCATTCGAGGAAACCGCCCGCTATGGGAAATATGCCCTGGCGCGGTTGAAAAAAGGGGAGTGGATGACCCTTCATTTCGGCATGACCGGGTTTGTCACGTTTGTTCAAGCGGAAGACGGCATGCCCAAGCACGTACGGCTGCTGATTGATTTTGACGGCGAAAACCACCTGGCCTATGACTGTACCCGGAAATTGGGGAAAATCGGGTGGACAAAAGACATCGACACGTTCGTGAAAAAAAAGAAACTGGGTGTCGATGCACTGGACGTGACATACGATGCTTTTCAAAAAATGTTGGCCGAAAACCGCTCAGGGGTCAAATCGTTTTTAATGAAGCAGAATACGTTGTGCGGAATTGGAAATGTGTATTCGGACGAGGTTTGCTTTCAGGCACGGATACACCCCCAAAAGGAAACAAACGGCCTCGATAAAAAAGAATCCCGAAAGCTGTACGAGTCCATGAAATCGGTTCTGGAAACGGCGATCGAGCGCCGTGCCGATCCGGAAAAAATGCCTGAAAAATTTCTGATTTCCCATCGGAAGGAAGATGCCGACTGCCCCGGATGCAATGGTAAGGTTCATCGTATAAAAATTTCAGGCAGGTCCGCCTACTATTGCCCCGCGTGCCAGAAATCCTGAATATCTGCGTTATAGCGCGGCAAAATCACTCGACCCAGGGAGGGAATTGAACCACAGGATACAACATCCATTGGAAGCGGGTTATCATGTTCCCGCATCACTGTGAGGCGCATGGCTGAACTGAATGATTTTTTCTATGGAGACGAGGAGCGTGTTTTCCGCCTGGGGAATCGGCTGCTCTTCATCCAATTCTTCTGAAAAACCGTTCATCATGGATGTTTCCTGCACTTCCCGGCAAGTGCCGATCATCTGATACCCTATATCGGTCTCGGGGTCCCATGCCAGCAGGGCGATTTTGGGATTTACCCTCACATTTGAAAGCGTTACAGGGCAAAACCATTCGGAAATGCCGATAAGTCCTTCCCCTTCAATTCTGATATTTGCAGAGGAGGCCATGTGTGGAACGCCACGGGCATCGGCCGTCGCCACAAAGATATGTCCCATGCGGCGCCCCAGTCTGACCGCCCCTTCGAGTGATTCTCTCATACGCCAAATACCCCATCGTATTTCGATGCAAGCCGGTTTTTTTCATATATCGTTTGAAAAACCGGAAAAATCCATCTGCTTGCCATGCGTTTATGTCCACTTTTTGACCAAACTTGATTCCTTCGCCTGTTCCGTTTATCCGGATTTAGGCTTTCGTGCATACGCCGCCGCTTCAAGCCCGGCAACGCACCCCTCCCCTACAGCTTTGGCTACCTGCCATGGCGGCCCGCATATATCACCGGCGGCATATACGCCGGGAAGATTCGTTTCCTGCTTTCTCGTGACGGCTACATACTTCATATTTTCTTCATCCATCCTGACGCCCAGCTTTCCGGCCAATCCGACGGCGCCCTTTGCCCCGAGTTCGATGAACATTCCTTTGATGTCCAATTTTGTCCCATCATCCAATGCGATCCCGGCGAGTTCCGTTTCACCGGTGATATGCGTCACTTTTCGGCCTTCGTGCAACCGGATATCGCTGCTTTTGATTTTCTCCGCCAAATAGTCATCCATGTGAAGCGCCTCGCAGATCAGGTGCACTTCAGGAGTGAAAAACATCAAAGTCAACGCGCCGCTCCCTGCTGCACTTTCGCATCCGACAACCGCCACCGGCTCGTTTTTAAACAGCGGCCCATCGCAATCGACACAGTAGCTGATACCGCGGCCGATCAGCTTCTTTTCTCCGGGAAGTTTCAAGCTGTTGCGTGAAATGCCCATCGCCAGAACGATTGCCGCGGCCGTATATTTTCCGCCGCGTTCTCCATAAACGGCATATCGTCCGTCGACGGTTTCCACATCGATGACATCCTCATCCGAAACGACGGCTCCCGCCTTCCGGGCCTGCTCACTCGCGAGCTTCAGCATTTCGGTACCGGACGTGCCGTGGATGCAGCAAAAATTTTCGATATGAGAACCGTGGGCGCTGCTTTTTGCGGCCTTGCCAAGCAGAAGAACCGATGCTTTCCTGCGCACCGCATGCAGCGCCGCCTGAAATCCCGCCGGTCCGGCTCCCAATATGATGACATCGAATGCCTGTTCCTTCATAGCTTCTCTTCTCCTTGCTTTTTGTCTTCACCCGTGAATCATTATTTTGCCGAATAGCTCTATCAATCAAAACAATGGCTTGTCTTTTCGTATTGCCATTTTAACGTATCGGCGGGGAGTCTGCAACAGCCTCGACAGCCGGCTCTCCTTCTCTATAGAATAAAGTAATCGATACTTCTGCCGATTTCCGGCTCCAGTGGAAACGGCCTGAATTCATGGTGATCGCGGGGTTCGGGTTTTTCTTTTTCCAACGCTCCCGAAAGAGCCAGGTATTCTGCGGCGCTCATCTGCGGCAGCCTGTTGAGAAAATTGATGATATCGCAGATTTCAGCTTCGGTATGCGTTTCTCCGAACGACGGCATACCGGTCAATTTAATTCCGTTGACCACGATCCAGAAGAGCTGAATATCCGTCCATCGCTTTTGTTCTTCTCCCGTGGTCAAGTCCGGCGGAACAGGATTCAGTCCAAAGGCATAGGTATCCCGCAATATACCGGGACCGCCATGGCACCGACGGCACATGTCGTGATAATAAGTGATTGCGGCATTATGCGCACCGTCGAGCGGACCGGCGAACAGCACATTCGGAATATCCGAGGCATGATATTTTACGGATCGATTCTTGAGTGCTTCCATCAGCCGAAAGGTGACCCGGTAATGAGGCACGTTTGCCGATATATTGTATGCTCCCGACCAGATATATGCCGTACCCGCAAGGGCCGTTACGATCAGGACGGCGGCAATAGCCCAACATATTCTCATCCATACCCTCCCTCAGCTTTCGGGGATATTTCCAAAAGCGCGATGATTTCCGGACCCCGCTTCGGTGCTCGGTGCGGGTTGCCTTATGTATCGGGCTGAAGTTTTTTCAAGGCCACCCGTGCCGCCAATGCCACCGGGTCCCAAACAGGTGAATACGGAGGCGCATAACTCAGGTCCAAATCCATAATTTCCTGGAGGTTCATTCTTCGATGCAGGGCGGTTGCCAGAATATCGATTCGTTTGGCAGCCCCTTCTCTGCCGACGATTTGGGCACCGAGTAATCTGCCGGTGTTTTTTTCGGCAATCAATTTTACTGAAATAGAATCCGCATTCGGGTAGTAACCCGCACGTGTCCTGGTCCGTGTAACCGAGGTGATATAGTGCAGCCCGATACGTTGCACCTCTTTTTCTCCAAGACCCGTTCGGGCGACCTCGACCGCACATATTTTGCTCATAGCCGTCCCGACTACGCCGGGAAAGGTGGCATACCCGCCGCCGATGTTGATCCCCGCCACCCGGCCATGTTTGTTCGCCACCGTCCCAAGGGGGATATGAACAGGTTTGCCGCTGACCAGGTGAATGGACTCCGCGCAATCCCCTCCCGCCCATACGTTTTCCACGTCCGTCTGCAGGAGCGGATTCACCCTGATCCCCTTTGACGGACCGATGGGGATACCGGCCTTTTGGGCGAGTTCCGTATTCGGCCGAACCCCCATACCCAGTACAACAACATCGGCGGGCAATGTCCGTTTATCGGTGACCACCGCCCTGACGCGCCCGTTGTCCGTTTCAAAACCCTCGAACCGTTCCTCCCGAAAAAGTTTCACACCGATCTCGATCAGCGCATCGGATACGAGTTTTCCCATGTCCGGATCCAGCGTTGACATCACCTCTTTGTTCAATTCGACCAATGAAACGCTCAGTCCCCTTTTGATCAGATTCTCGGCCATTTCCAGTCCGATATAACCGCCGCCGATCACCACGGCGTTCTTAGCCGACGCGTCATCCAGGAACCGATTCAGCTTAATTCCGCTTTCATAGGTGTTGACGCCGAAAATGCCTTCTGAATCCGATCCTTGCACCGGAATGCGTATGGGAACGGACCCCGTTGCGATCATCAGGTGATCGTAAGGCTCCCACCAGGTTTTTCCATCCTCCTTGCGCTGGACGCGGATTCGCTGACGCTCGATATCGATTTCCCGGACCTCATGGGATACGTAGGTTTCAATATTTTGTTTTTCCCTGAAAACTCTGGGGGTTCGGACGATCAATTTTTCAGGATTATCGACTACCCGGCCGATCAGGTACGGAATGCCTCATGGTGAATAGGACGGATAGGGCGTCTTTTCGAATGCCTTTATGATCAAATCGTTCTGCTGACGCCTCGCCTGGGAGGCAGCCCCCATTCCGGCCGCATTGCCTCCGATTACGACTAGTCTTTTTGTCGGCATATCGTTTTCCCGTCTGTTTTCGGTTAAATCCTCGATCCCGGTGCCTGTCTTTCCGAAGTTCGGCCGCCGATGATTGCCGCTCACCGGTCTTTACAATTTCCACCAGGATTGCCGGCATAAAAAAATATAATTTCCGATAGCGCAATTTACTGCAATGCTGTCACAGCGTCAAAATCGAAACAATACGCTTATTCATGCATTCCCGCGGCCGTCCACATGTATGTTTTATCTTTTCAGCCGACGGCCATGCCGCAGCCCCACCGCTTGTAATGGTTTATACATAGCTTTTTCACGATGGATACCCGATTTGATCCATTGAAAATGACAACCCGTTGCCGTAGTTCTAAAAGGAAATGTGACGGATACGGCTGGAATCGAATGCCTGTCCCTCAAATCCGGACTGCATGAACGGCGCTGCGGTTTTCGGGTGAATTCCTATACCGCTTGCCAAGAAAATGAAAAGGAGCACCTATGAGTATAAACGTCGGTATTAACGGGTTCGGCCGGATCGGGCGGATGATCATGCGGGCGGCACTGGATCACCCCGAGGTAAACATCGTGGCGATAAACGACCTTTCCGACAGCGCCATGATGGGCCATTTGCTGAAATATGACTCAACATACGGCATTCTGGACCGGGAGGTGGAATCCGACCAGAATGCGATACGCGTGGATCGAAATTCGATCGCACTGTATAATGAGAGAGAGCCGGAACGGATTCCATGGAAGAACCACGGTGTGACGATTGTCTGTGAATGCACCGGAATCTTTCGGGAGGCCGAAAAGGCGTCGGGACATCTGACGGCCGGAGCCCGAAAAGTCATCATTTCCGCTCCGGCTAAAAACCCGGATATCACGATCGTTTTAGGTGTTAATGACAATCAATATGACCCGGTAAAGCACCATATCGTGTCAAACGCCTCCTGCACCACCAACTGCCTGGCGCCGGTTGCCAAAGTCCTGCTTGAAAATTTCGGGATAAAAAGCGGTCTGATGACGACCATTCATTCTTACACCAGCGATCAGCGCCTCCTCGATTTTCCGCATAAAGACTACCGGCGGGCTAGAGCGGCGGCGCTTTCACTTGTGCCCACCTCGACGGGGGCGGCAAAGGCCGTTTCTCTCGTGCTGCCCGAGCTTACCGGAAAGCTGAACGGCATGGCTATTCGGGTCCCCACGCCAACGGTTTCGGTCGTGGATTTCGTTGCCGTAGTGGAAAAATCCGGCATCAGCGTGACCGATGTGAATGAAGCACTCAAGGAAGCCGCACAAAACAAGATTCCGGCCATTCTGGGGTATTGCGATCAACCTCTGGTTTCCATGGATTTCAAAGGCAACCGGCTGTCCTCGATTGTGGACGGGCCCAGCACGGATGTCATCAATGATATGGTAAAAGTGCTTTCATGGTATGACAACGAATTCGGATATGCCTGCCGAATGGTCGACCTCGCCGCCATGATGGGAAGCCAATTGTAAAAAAAACAAAAGATGGGATGACGAAAACTTCGGAATCCGGGGCATGAAGAACAAAAAACGGAGCACATTTTCGTATGGCAAAAATAGAGATCAAATGTGACGACGGTCGGGAGATTCAGATTTCCCGAGGCAATTATGTGTTTTACAAGGAAGCGGACGGAAAAGAGCACTTCTGGGAATGGTCGCATTTTTCCGGCAGGGAGAAGGATTTTGACCGCGTGGAAGAAACCGCCGCCGGCATGGTCCGGTCAATCGAGGCGATTCTGCCGGATATCCCGCTTTCCGCCGTCCGATAGCCGCTTTCACCTTTTTACTCATATCGAGGTGCCTTAAGCCGTCATTTTTTCATAGCAGCGTGTTATGCTCGATCGAAAAACATCTCAGAATCGACTCATATGGGCGCTGGTCATCAATCTGACATTTCTGGTCGTTGAACTCATCGGCGGCATCCTGGCCAATTCATTGGCGCTTCTGGCGGATGCCGGGCATATGACCGGTGATGTGGCCGCCTTGGGCCTTGCCCTGGTGGTCGGCCGACTGGCCGTCAAGTCACCCTCCGAACAACGGACGTACGGCCTGCTCCGCGCCGAAGTACTGGGTGCATTTGTAAACGGCGCCGGACTCCTGGTTATAACGATTTTTATTTTCAAGGAAGCATGGGAACGGCTGGGAACCGAACAGCCGATCGACGGGCCCATGATGCTGATCATCGCACTGCTCGGCTTGGCCGCCAACCTGGGCAGCACTATGGTTCTGTGGAAAAGCCGGAAGGAAAACATCAATATTCAGGGGGCCTTCTTGCACATGCTGGCGGATTCTTTCGGTTCCGTGGGGGTTATTGCCGCCGGAATCATCATCTGGTTTACCGGCTGGTATATCGCCGACCTGGTGGCCTCCGTCTGTGTGGGTGTAATCATATTATGGAATACATGGAATTTCATCAAGCGCTCTATCGCCATTCTCCTCGAGTCGACACCGGAGGATATCGATTACAATGAAGTGAGGGACTCCCTGTTGTCCATTGACCATGTCGAACATGTTCACGACCTGCATATCTGGACCATCACGTCGGGGATGCCGGTTTTGACCGTCCATATCGGCCTTTCCGATGAATGCTGCCGACGAAATCATTGGGCGTTCTGCCTCGAGCGTGCAAAAACACTTATCCGGGAGCGCTTCGGCATCAGCCATACGACCATTGAAATCGAAAACTGCGAAACCATGTGCCCGGCAACGGGGTGTCAATTCGAACCGGAAAAAAACCCCTGATGAGCCTTTTTTCCGCCATACTTATTGCCGGTATAGCAGCGTGCGCCGCCACCACCGCAGGGATTCTGACCATCAGCCGGTTCGAAGTGAAATCCCGTTTATGGTCTCCCTATTTCATCGCATTTGCGGCGGGTGTGCTGATCGGCATTTCCTTTCTTC
Source organism: Desulfobacterales bacterium (assembly GCA_046483495.1). Lineage (GTDB taxonomy): Bacteria > Desulfobacterota > Desulfobacteria > Desulfobacterales > UBA5616 > CAYLRU01. Next base: position 147,058 of record JAWODC010000092.1, on the reverse strand, counting down.
ACCTCGTCCCAAAGGCCTTGACCATGGACCATTCAGCCGGGGCGTTTTTTCTGGGGGGATTTATCGGTCTTTTCGTGCTCGAACTGATCGCCGACAAAGGAGAGAAACGTCAGCAGCCCATCGGAATACTGGTCATCACCGCCATGGGCTTTCATTCACTGATCGACGGAACCATTTATTCGATCACATTTACCATAGATATGCTTACGGGCACGTTGACCGCTCTCGGTATGGTCTTGCATGAATTTCCCGAGGGCGTGATTATCTTCACCCTGCTTGAGGAAGGAGGGTATAGCCGCAAAAAATCGATTGTATTCGCCTTTTTGGCCACGGCCCTGACCACCCCCGCGGGGGCTTTATTTTCATTTCCATTCATTTCCCGCCTGTCCTCGGCGGTATTAGGCCGGCTTCTGGCCGTTTCCGCAGGATTTCTTATTTACCTTGGAGCCGTCCACCTGCTCCCGATGGTCATCAGGCAACAAACGACCGGAAAAATCACAACCTTTTTTGCAGGTATACTCCTGGGCGCCATCCTCCATCTGACAACTCACACCTGAACGCGTTTTGATCGTTTAGAGCGTTTTGATCGTTTTGATTGTTTTGATCGTACCCAACGATCCCAGCGATCCCGACTCAGGGGGATTTCACCGGCAAAAAATACATAATTGACCCCATTACCGGATAAATACCTGTTTGCTATAGTTGCCTTCAAAATCGCGTTGAAAAAAGCGGCAGGGATTTGAAAATTTATTTTTTTCGGTGGGGCTCCCGTCTTCACGAGGTTACAACCTAAGCAACAGACGCACCCGGAATGGATGTTTTCAAAGGTCGGGCCCTTTTTTCACGCCGACAGGTTTGACAAGGTCTACCCGGAAACGGCTTGATCGAGATTATGATGACCGCCACTGAGCCGAGGCATTGTTCCGGAAGACCCGAATCGTTTTTCCCGGTTGATATCGCGCCCGGGATGAATGCGTTTATTTTTGAATTGGAAAGGAACAAATGAGTCTAATCACTGAAAAAACGGCAAAAAATCGTCTCATCATCATATCGAACAGGCTGCCTTCGACAATATCGCAGGATGACTCGGGAAGATTTGAGGTAAAAGACGGCTCCGGCGGATTGGTGACAGCCATGGTGCCGGTTCTTCGGAACCGGGGAGGATTATGGATCGGATGGCCGGGAACGACCAAAGGCAAAAAACACCTCATTAAAAAACTGCTCAATGAAACGACGGACGGCACCGGGTACAGCTTCGAACCGGTGATGCTCACGCCCGAGGAAGTGGACAGTTTTTATTATGGATTCGCCAATGAAATTATATGGCCCCTGTTTCATGATCTTCAGACCCGCTGCAATTTCGACCCCTCCTACTGGAAGGCTTATCAGGCGGTAAACCGTAAATTTGCACAAAGCACGCATGAAAGCATCATCAACGGCGACCATATCTGGATCCATGACTATCATTTGATGATGGCCGGCAAAAACCTTCGGGAGATGGGAGTGACCTCCAAAATCGGATTTTTCCTTCACATCCCCTTCCCTTCTCCGGATCTCTTTTTCAAACTGCCCTGGCGGTACGAAGTCATGGAAGGCCTGCTGTCCTACGATTTGGTCGGATTTCAGACCATGCGGGACCGGAGGAATTTTATTCGGTGCATCCGCGCCCTTTTTCGGGATGTCGTCATCCGGGAGCGGGGCAAGGTGATCACCGCCCAGGTGAACGATCGGGAAATCCGCATCGGCAATTTCCCCATCAGCATCGATTTCGATGAATTTGCCAGAAACGCGGAAAAGCGGGAAGTGGAAGACAGGGTCAGGGAAGTTCAAGAAGAACTCGATGTCGAACACATCGTTCTGGGAATCGATCGTCTGGATTACACCAAGGGAATTCCGGAAAGACTGGCGGCTTTTGAAATGGCCCTCGACAGGTACCCGCAACTTCGGGGCAACATGTCACTGCTTCAGCTCGTCGTTCCCAGCCGGGTTACGATTCCCAAGTACCTGGAGCTGAAAGAACAGCTCGAACGCAAGATCAGTGAAATAAACGGGCGATACGGACGCCCCGGGTGGACGCCGATCCATTACATGTTCCGCTCCATTGACCGGCAAGAGCTGTTGGCATTTTACCGCGCTTCGGATGTCGCATTCATCACACCGTTGAAGGACGGTATGAACCTTGTGGCAAAAGAATACTGCGCCTCAAACGTGGAAGAAAACGGGGTGCTTATCTTGAGCGAATTCGCAGGCGCCAGCGCCCAGCTTCAACGGGGCGCGCTGCTGGTCAATCCCTACCATGTCGAATCGGTGGCCCAAACCCTTTTTACCGCCACGCAAATGGAGCCGGCCCAGCGCCAATACCGCATGAAAATGATGAGAAAAGCCATTCGCAGACAGGACATTTACTATTGGGTGGAAGCTTTTCTGAATTCCGTATTCATACACGAAGTAAAGGATTTCCCTCTGGTCGAATATAAACCGGCAACGAAGGCTCCGGCCGCACCCCGGCCGCCCATCCAAAACTACCCGGCTTCACCCTACGTCTGAAACGGGAGGTTGTCCATCGCACACAATACAATGCCAACGCCGACACATCCAATAGGGCGGATTTATGATTGACATCCAAACCGAGACCTTCTTGCCCCGCGTCATCATTGAAAGGGTGTCACCCGAAATCGACGGCGGCCGGTTTCCCGTTAAGCGAACCCTCGGTGAAAAACTGGCGGTGTCGGCCGATATTTTTACCGACGGCCATGACTTGATTTCCGGCGTTTTAATGCATCGCCCGAAAGACGGTGTTCAATGGGAAGAAACCCCCTTGCGGCTTCTCCTGAACGACCGCTGGTATGCCGCTTTTTCGATCGAGGAGATCGGGGGTTACGTCTACACCCTGTGCGCATGGATTGACGAATTCAAAACCTGGCGCCGGGATCTGGCCAAAAAAACAGCCGCCGGCCAGGATGTGGAAATCGATCTTCTCACAGGTGCCGCACTGATCGAAAAAACGGCGGATCCGGCACCCAAATCCGACGGCGATTGGCTGCGAAGCCGGGCAAGCGATATCCGCTCAGACAAGCCCCAAAAAGGACGAATTGCACTTGCGCTCGGTAAAGGCCTGCTGCACCTGATGCAAAAACACACCGACAGAAAAAAAGCCTCCTTTTATGAAAAAGAACTGTTGGTCCTGGCCGAGCGCAAACGGGCGTTGTACGGCAGTTGGTATGAAATGTTTCCGCGTTCCTGTGCCGGGGAAGAACGGCGACACGGGACCTTTGACGATTGCGAAAAACGGCTCCCCTATATTGCGGATATGGGATTCGACATTTTATACCTGCCTCCGATCCATCCCATCGGCCGAACCCATCGGAAAGGGAAAAACAACACTCCTGTTGCCGGCCCGGAAGACCCGGGGAGCCCCTGGGCCATCGGAGTCCGTGAGGGCGGCCACACGGAAATACACCCCTTGTTGGGGACATTGGCGGATTTTAGAAATTTGGTCAAAAAGGCTGAAGAATACGGGATCGAAATCGCCATGGACCTGGCATTCCAATGCTCCCCGGATCATCCTTACGTAAGTGAACATCCCGAGTGGTTTCGTCATCGGCCGGACGGCTCCATTCAATACGCGGAAAATCCCCCAAAAAAATATGAGGATATTTATCCATTGGATTTCGAATCGGACCGATGGCGGGAACTGGCCCGGGAACTGATGCGGGTTACGTTCTATTGGATAGAGCAGGGGATACGGATTTTCCGTGTGGATAACCCGCATACCAAACCTTTCGCGTTTTGGGAATGGCTGATCGGAAACGTCAGGTCCAGGTATCCGGAAACGATCTTTTTGTCCGAAGCATTCACCCGGCCCAAGGTCATGTACCGGTTGGCGAAGGCTGGATTCAGCCAATCCTACACCTACTTTACATGGCGAAACACCGCTTATGATATCCAAAAGTATTTCACGGAATTGACCCGGACAGAGGTTCGTGACTATTTCAGACCCAATCTCTGGCCGAACACGCCGGACATTCTGACCGAATACCTGCAGACGGGGGGAAGAGCGGCCTTTATCGTCCGTCTGGTATTGGCCGCCACACTGGGTGCAAGCTACGGCATTTACGGACCCGCTTTCGAGTTGTGCATGAATGAACCCAAGGAGCCGGGCAGCGAGGAGTACCTCGATTCGGAAAAATACGAAACCAAAACGTGGGATATTTCCTCTCCGATGAGCTTAAAGGAGCTCATCGCCCGGGTAAACCACATCCGGAAGGAAAACCCTGCCCTGCACAACAACCGAAGTCTGGCCTTTCTTCCGGTGGATAATGAACAAATGATCTGCTATAGCAAACGTTCCGACGACCGGTCCAATACCATCCTTGTCGTGGTTAATTTAGACCCCCACCACACGCATGCCGGTTGGGTGGATCTCCCGCTTTCCGCAATGCATCTGGATCCGGCAAAATCCTTTCAAATGCACGATCTTTTGAGTGACGCACGCTTCCTCTGGTACGGTGACCGCAATTATGTGGAACTCGATCCCCGGATTATACCGGCTCATATTTTTGCGATTCGACGAAAAGTCAGAACGGAGAAAGATTTTGATTACTACCTCTAAACGGAAATCGGAGTATGCAGACAGCTAAAAGCGAATCGCTATTGAGCAATGATCCATACTGGTACAAGGATGCCGTTATTTACCAACTTCACGTCAAAAGCTATTTCGACGGCGATGCCGACGGAATCGGTGATTTCAAAGGGCTTTCTCAAAAGCTCGATTATCTTCAGGACCTCGGCATAACGGCCATTTGGCTGCTGCCGTTTTATCCCTCCCCCCAAAAAGACGACGGGTACGACATTTCCGACTACAAGGATATCCACCCGGATTACGGTTCGCTTTCCGATTTCAGGTTGTTTCTTCGAAGCGCCCACCAACGGGGCATTCGGGTGATCACAGAACTGGTGGTGAACCACACCTCCGATCAGCACCCTTGGTTTCAAAGGGCCCGGCAAAGCCCCCCCCACAGCAAATACCGGAAATGGTACGTCTGGAGCGAGACACCGGATCGCTATACGGAAACCCGAATCATTTTCCAGGATTTTGAATCATCGAATTGGACATGGGACCCGGTTGCAAAGGCCTACTTCTGGCATCGCTTTTACTCCCATCAGCCCGATCTCAACTATGATCACCCGCAAGTCCGCAAAGCCATCTTGAACGCGCTGGAATTTTGGCTGAACCAGGGCGTGGATGGTTTTCGAATGGACGCTGTTCCCTATCTATATGAACGTGAAGGGACCAACTGCGAAAACCTGCCGGAAACCCATGCATTTGTAAAAGAAATCAGGGCGCATGTCGATGAAAAATACAAAAACCGCATGCTGTTGGCGGAAGCCAACCAGTGGCCGGAAGATGCCGCCGCCTATTTCGGCGAGGGCGATGAATTTCAAATGGCCTTTCATTTTCCCCTTATGCCCCGGCTTTACATGGCGCTGCAGATGGAAGACAGTTTTCCCATTCTGGACATTCTGGAACAAACTCCGGCAATCTGCAGTTCCTGCCAGTGGGCGATTTTTCTTCGCAATCACGATGAATTGACCCTTGAAATGGTTACCGACGAAGAGCGCGATTACATGTACCGGGTGTATGCGCATGATCGGAAAATGCGGCTGAACCTGGGAATCCGCAGGCGCCTTGCCCCACTTCTGGGCAATCATCGCCGCCGCATCGAATTAATGAATGCGCTGCTGTTTTCGATGCCCGGAACACCCATTATTTACTACGGGGATGAAATCGCCATGGGAGACAATATCCACCTCGGCGACAGGGGCGGAGTCCGCACCCCCATGCAGTGGTCCGGTGACCGGAATGCCGGCTTTTCCCGTGCAAACCCCCAAGCCCTGTATCTGCCGGTCAATATTTCACCGGAATACCATTTCGAAGTCATCAATGTAGAAGTTCAACAGCAAAACCCCCACTCCGTTCTATGGTGGATGAAGCGAATTATCACGCTGCGGAAGCGATTCAAGGCATTCAGCAGGGGAACCATTACGTTCTTGCGCCCGGAAAATAATCATATTCTGGCCTTTATCAGAAGCTATGAAGAAGAAAACATTCTGGTGGTAGTCAACCTGTCACGCTTCGTGCAATATGTGGAACTCGATCTGTCCGCGTATCAAGGAGCTGTGCCGGTGGAACTTTTCGGCCGTACCGCTTTTCCATTCATAGGCCCCGCCCCCTATTTTCTGTCGTTGGGGCCTCATAGTTTTTTTTGGTTTTATTTAACCCGACAACCGGCCGAAGCGGCTGCCGCCGAGCCCCCGGCTTCAGCAATACCGGAGTTGACGATCAGTGGAAAACTCAACAGCATTTTCTCCGGTCCACAAAAGGCCATGCTGGAAGAAGTGCTTTCACAATACATCAAAAAAGCCCGATGGTTCGGCGGAAAGGCGCGTGTCATAAAGCAGACGACCATCCGGGATGTTTTTCCCGTCGGGAGGTCGGAAACGCCGATTGCCGTCTTGTTCGTAGAGGTGGATTATACGCAAGGCGACTCCGAGACTTACGTCCTGCCGGTCACCTTTTCGGAAGCCCCCGAATCCGACGAAATTCTCCAGCAGAACAGATGGGCGGCCATTGCCTGGCTGAAGCACAAAAGCAAGAAGACGGTTTGTCTTCTCCATGACGGTATGGCGGCAACCCGGGTATGTGTTCTGTTGCTGCGGATGATCGAACGGCGCAAACGCATTAAAGTCGGCAAAGGCGCCGTCGCGGCGGTGAAGACTTCGGCATTTGCACATTTGAAAAAGCAATTGCCCGAAACGGTGATCACGATGGTCAGCGCTTCGGAACAAAGCAATACATCCGTCATATTCGGAAATCAGCTGATTCTTAAACTGATCCGGCGGCTTACTCCCGGAATAAATCCGGACTTCGAAATCGGGCAGTTTTTAACACGCAAAAATTTTCCCCACACGCCGCACCTGGCGGGGGCCATTGCATTTTACCCTGAAAAAGAAGAACCCATGACCTTGTCGACCCTTCATGAATACGTCGCAAATCAGGGAGATGCATGGCGCCATACGCTGAGCCGGCTCAATGCCATGTTCGAAAATGCGCTTGCCGAAAAAGAGCGTTTTTTGACCTTTATATCGTCAGAGTCGCCCTCATTGAGTTTGATATCCGAATCACTTCCTCCCGAACCCCTGGAATTGATCGGATCGTATATGGACTCGGCCCGCTTGATCGGCATTCGAACGGCGCAGCTGCACATCACGCTGGCATCGGCATCGAAGGGATCCGTCTTCTCGCCGGAGCCGTTTACAAAACTCTATCAACGGAGCCTCTACCAGTCCGTTCGTTCCCTTGCATTAAAAACGCTGCCGCTTTTAAAGAAAACCATGGGTAAACTTCCTGCCGATCTTCAGGAAGACGCAAATGCCGTGGTGCGTCTCGAAGCGGATATCTTTAAACGGTATCAACTCCTGCTGACCCGAAAATTTACGGCCATGCGCATCCGCTGCCACGGCGACTACCACCTGGGCCAGGTCTTGTACACCGGCAAGGACTTCCAGATTATCGATTTCGAAGGCGAGCCGGCCCGGCCGGTATCGGAAAGAAGAATCAAGCGAAGCGCCCTTCGGGATGTGGCCGGTATGCTTCGTTCCTTTCACTACGCGGCATATGCGGCGCTTTTTTCAATCAAAAGCCGGGGAATTACGGATGGCGCCGAAAATGAAGCATTTTTGAAATCCTGTGCAATGCGATGGTACCAATGGGTTCGCATCCTGTTTCTCCAGGCCTATTTGTCCGAAGCCGGGGAGGAAGCATTTCTGCCTGAAAATATCGGCGAATTCAGAATTCTGCTTGAAATTTATCTGCTGGATAAAGCCCTCTACGAACTGGCCTACGAATTAAACAATCGACCGGAGTGGTTGAGAATCCCGTTAAAAGGTCTCCTCGAATTGATGCGGGAGCATACGGAGTAAATGCCATGAGTCAAGCCCGTGTTTGCGGTGATTGACCACTTGATTTTCCCGAAAAGGGAAGAAAGATAAAGGACGTGCATATGTCAGACGAAACGCCGATGGAAGCAGCCGCACAAGATGAAAAGGGGCAATATTTTTCGTTGCTCTCGGAGGACGATCTATACCTCTTCAATGAGGGCAGCCATTTCCGGCTGTACGAAAAGCTCGGTGCCCATCCGATTTCCGACGGCGCCCGCCGGGGAATGTATTTTGCCGTTTGGGCGCCCAATGCTCGAAGTGTTTCGGTAATCGGAGATTTCAACAACTGGCGCCACGATGCCGATCCCCTGCAGCAGCGGGGGCATTCCGGCATTTGGGAATGCTTTATCAGCGGTATGGAACAAGGGACCCTGTACAAGTACCATATCGTATCGCATGCAAGGAATTATCAGGTGGATAAAACAGACCCCTACGGCTTTTTCTACGAAATTTCCCCTAAAACGGCTTCAGTCACATGGGACCTTTCCTATGAATGGCATGACGGCGAATGGATGGCGCAGAGAACCCGTTTCGATGCATCCCGATCGCCCATCGCCGTTTATGAACTTCATTTGGGCTCATGGATGCGGGTGCCTGAAGAAAACAACCGCTTCCTGACCTATCGGGAGGCGGCACCGAAGCTGGCGGCGTATCTTCAGCAGATGAACTTTACTCATGTCGAATTTCTGCCGATAATGGAACATCCGTTTTACGGCTCCTGGGGGTATCAGACCCTTGGGTATTTCGCACCGACCAGCCGCTACGGCACACCCCAGGATTTCATGTTTTTGGTGGACACACTTCACCAGGCCGGCATCGGGGTAATACTGGACTGGGTCCCTTCCCACTTCCCATCGGATGAACACGGGCTCGGATATTTTGACGGCACGCATCTTTTTGAACACGAAGATCCCCGCCAGGGCTTCCATCCGGACTGGAAGAGCTTCATTTTCAACTACGGCCGAAATGAAATTCGAAGTTTTCTCATCAGCAGCGCCGTGTTCTGGCTTGACAAGTATCACGTGGACGGCCTGAGAATGGATGCGGTGGCATCGATGCTGTACCTGGACTATTCGCGCGAGGAGGGGGAATGGGTCCCCAACATTCACGGCGGACGGGAGAACCTGGACGCCATCGATTTTCTCCGCGAATTGAACGAAGTGCTTCACCAACATTATCCCGGTGTCCAGACCATCGCCGAGGAGTCCACCTCATGGCCCATGGTTTCGCGTCCCGCCTATGTGGGGGGGCTCGGTTTTTCGATGAAATGGGACATGGGATGGATGCACGACACGCTGGAGTACATGTCCAAGGATCCGATACACAGGAGTTACCATCACAACAAATTGAATTTCCGCATGCTTTACGCGTTCAGTGAAAATTTCATGCTTCCCCTCTCCCACGATGAGGTGGTCCACGGAAAATCCTCCCTGATCGGCAAAATGCCCGGGGACGACTGGCGGAGATTTGCCAACCTGAGGCTTCTTTATGGATACATGGCCGCCCAGCCCGGAAAAAAACTGCTGTTCATGGGCGATGAAATCGGACAGTGGGATGAATGGCACCATGACGGCAGTATCCACTGGCACCTATTGGAATACCCCATGCATGCATGCCTGAAGCGGTGGGTGGAAGATTTGAACCGGTTCTACATAACCGAACCGGCCATGCACGACAGGGATTTCAGCCCTGAGGGATTCAGCTGGATCGACTGCAATGACAACATTCAAAGCACCGTCAGTCTGCTTCGAAAAGCCGGAGCGGGCGGCGAAGCGATTATCGGCATTTTTAATTTCACGCCCATACCCCGGCATAATTACCGTGTGGGGGCGCCGAAATCGGGTTTCTGGAAAGAACTGCTGAACAGCGATGCCGGCCTATACGGCGGAAGCGGACAGGGCAGCCTGGGGGGTGTTTCCGCCACGCCCGTTCCCTACCACGGTCATCCCTATTCCCTGAGCCTTGTTCTGCCGCCGCTGGCCGCTGTTTTCTTTAAAAGAGAGTAGCATCATGAAAACGTATTCCCCAAGGACCTTGGGCGCCGTTCGCCTTAAAAGCGGCAAAACCCGATTTCGCGTCTGGGCGCCGGCGGCCGAAACGGCGGAGGTGCACATTACCGGCCCCGTCGAGGATATCCGCGCTCTTCAACCGGAAGATCGGGGCTATTTCTCCGGAGAGTTCGACGGGATCTCACCCGGCACCCGGTACCTCTACCGCCTGGACAAGCGCATCGAAAGGCCGGACCCGGCTTCAGGCAGTCAGCCCGACGGCATACACGACCCTTCCGAGGTAACCGATCCCCGGTTCGACTGGACGGACGGGGCATGGTGCGGACCGGAGTTGTCCCGATACATCTTCTACGAACTCCATGTGGGCACCTTTACCCGTGAGGGGACTTTCGATGCCGTTATTCCTCATCTGGATGAAATCGCGGACCTGGGGGTCACAGCGGTTGAATTGATGCCCGTAGCCCAATTTCCCGGAGACCGGAACTGGGGCTATGACGGGGTCTACCCGTTTGCCGTTCAAAATACCTACGGCGGGCCGAACGGCTTGAAACGCCTGGTAAACGCATGCCACGGGAAAGGCCTGGCCGTTGTACTGGATGTGGTTTACAATCACCTTGGTCCGGAAGGCAACTACCTTCGCGATTTCGGATCTTATTTCTCGGACCGGTACAAAACGCCCTGGGGGGAGCACATCAACTTCGATGGCGCTTACAGCGACGAAGTCCGCCGCTATTTTATCGAGAATGCGGTTTACTGGTTCAGCGAATTTCACATGGATGCACTTCGACTCGATGCGGTGCATGCCATTCTCGATTTTTCCGCCTATCCCTTTCTGCACGAACTCGGAGATGCGATCGGCACGTTGGCAGAACATCTCGACCGCCGCATTTTCCTGATTCCCGAAAGCGCCTTGAACGACGTCCGCCTGCTGCGCCCGCCCGAAGCCGGCGGATACGGATTGGACGCTCAGTGGAACGACGACTTTCATCACGCCCTGCATACGCTTTTGACCGGTGAACGTGCGGGATATTACCAGGATTTCGGCCGTCCGGAGCAGATGGTGAAGTCATTGAATGACGGGTTCGTATACGACGGCGTCTATTCCGAATTTCGAAAACGCCGCCACGGCAATTCCTCCCGATCGATGCCTTCCGAAAAATTCGTGGTGTTTATTCAGAATCACGATCAAATCGGCAACCGTTTAAAGGGAGACCGCCTAACCCGTTTAGTTCCGGAAAACGCCGTCAAAACGGCTGCGGCCATGGTTCTGCTGTCCCCCTACCTGCCGCTGCTGTTTATGGGCGAAGAATACGGTGAAACCGCACCTTTTCCATATTTTGTCAGCCATACCGATCCCGATCTGGTTCAAGCGGTGAGGGAAGGCCGGAAACGGGAATTCGAATCCTTCAAATGGGGGGAGGAACCGCCGGATCCCCAGGACAGGGCCACATTTGACAGCGCCGTTCTGAACCAAACCCTTCGGCAATCATCCGAAAACCACCAACATCTCTTTTTCTATTACCGGGATTTAATCCGCTTGAGAAGCGACATTTACGGTCCGGCCGGACCTGTAAAAATCGGCAAAATGGGCGAACTCATTTCCCCCCACCCCGTGATATGCCTCACCGTCCGGGGGCAGACCGGCCGCGCCTTTATGATTTTCAACCTTTCAGACCGGCCCATAAGCCTCGGCATACCCGTACCCGCCGGTAATTGGCAAAAAAGGATGGATTCCATCACCCCGGCAAATGCAAAAGATACCGGCAAAAACCATGAACTGACCTCGGACGGAAGCGTGCGGATGAATTTGGGCGCTTACGCCTGTCTCGTATTTTTAGAAACACAGGGGATACCCGCATGAACCGATACATATGCATTCACGGACATTTTTATCAGCCGCCGAGGGAAAATGCGTGGCTCGAGGAAGTCGAGGTCCAGGACAGCGCCTATCCGTATCATGACTGGAATGAACGCATTTCAGCGGAATGCTACGCTGCAAATGCCGCAAGCCGCATATTGAACGACAGCGGCAACATCGTCGACATCGTCAACAATTACAGCCGGATCAGCTTCAATTTCGGCCCGACCCTTCTGAGCTGGCTGGAATATCATGCGCCGAGCGTTTACCGGAAAATCCTCGAGGCGGATTTGGAAAGCCGCGAACGTTTTTCAGGACACGGTTCGGCTCTTGCGCAGGCATTCAACCACATGATCATGCCGCTGGCCTCCGACAACGACAAGACCACCCAGATTTTGTGGGGAATCGCGGATTTCAAGCACCGCTTCGGTCGACTCCCCGAAGGCATGTGGCTGCCCGAGACTGCAGTCGACCTGGCCACCCTGGATCTGATGGCCGACTACGGCATTGCCTTCACCATTCTCTCACCCTTTCAGGCGCACCAGGTGAAAAAGGAGGATGCGGATGACTGGGAAGATGTCAGCGGCGGACGCATCGATCCCACGACCGCCTATAAAGTTGCATTGCCCTCAGGCAGGGAATTCAGCCTGTTTTTCTATGACGGCGCCATTTCCCGTGCCGTTGCGTTCGAGGGCATACTGGGCAAGGGGGAGTGGTTTGCCGAACGCCTCATGTCCGGATTTTCAGAAGAGCGCGAGGATTCCCAGATGCTGCATATCGCCACGGACGGCGAAAGCTACGGCCATCATCACTACCACGGGGATATGGCACTGGCTTACGCGCTCCACTACATCGAATCTCAAAAACTCGCCCAGCTGACCAATTACGGCGAATTCCTTGAAAAGCACCCGCCGGTGCATGAGGTAGAGATTTTCGAGAACAGCTCGTGGAGCTGCCCCCACGGTGTGGATCGGTGGCGGGCGGATTGCGGCTGCAGTTCCGGCGGCCATCCCGGTTGGAACCAGTCCTGGCGCAAACCATTGAGGGATGCCCTGGACTGGCTCCGGGATACGTTGACTCCGATTTATGAGCACCGCATCGAACGAAACCTGAAAAACGCCTGGGCGGCTCGAAACGACTACATCGACATTATCCTGAACCGCACGCCGGAAACGATCGACGCCTTCATGCGAAAGCACGCCGCCTGCGAAATGACTGAGGCGGACACGCGGCACGCCCTCAAACTGCTCGAACTTCAGCGGCATGCCATGCTCATGTACACGAGCTGCGGCTGGTTTTTCGACGAACTTTCGGGGATCGAAACCGTGCAGGTGATTCAGTATGCCGGAAGGGTGATTCAAATTGCAAAAGATATGGTAACCAAAGAACTGGAGGCGGGTTTTCTGAGGCTGATGCAAAAAGTCCCTTCCAATATTCCCGAATATAAGAACGGGCGGTACATCTACGAAAAATTCGTCAAACCGGCAATGGTGGATTTAAAAACGGTCTGCGCCCATTACGCCATCAGCTCCCTGTTTTATGAAAATCCCGGTTCGGAAAAACTTTTTTGCTATACCGTCGATCAGGAATCCTACACCAAGGCGGAAGTCGGCAACACCAAACTGGCGCTCGGGCGGGCGGTAATCTGTTCGGACACCACTCTGGAACATGACCGGTTCTGCTTCGGCGTGCTCCATTGGGGCGATCACAACATCAGCGGCTGTGTTCGAATATGCCTGCCCGACGAGCCCAAGGAAGAGGACACCCACCGCCTTTTCGAAACCTTCAACCTGGCCGCTTTTCCGGAAACCCTCCAACTGCTTGAAAAAATGCTGGATGTATCCGGCTATTCACTAAGAACCCTGTTCCGGGATCAGCAGCGCCGGATAACCGGTCAAATTCTGAGCGCCACACTGGAGACCACGGAAGGCATTTACCGGCAAATATACGAGGCAAATGCCCCCTTGCTGCGATTTTTGAAGGATGCGGGAATGCCGGCGCCCAAATCCCTTTTGGCGGCCGCGGAATACATATCCAATCTCGACCTTAAAACCATGATCGAACAGGAAGGTGTTGATCCGGAACGGATTCATCAGGCCGTCGAAGAGGCGTACCTCTCCGGCATCTCCCTGGATGCGCCCACACTGGAGATGGCGATCCGTCGCCGCCTGGAAGACATGTCGATCCACCTGTATGGAGCACCGGATGATCTCGAACAGCTGCAGGAATTGGATGCTTTACTGACCATTTTATCCTATTTTCCATTCGAGACGAATTTACGGCGTGTTCAGAACACGGTGTATGACCTGTTGACACGGGTGTATCCGGAAGTGAAGCAAAAACCCGAAACCGACGAAAAAAACCGCACCTGGATCGAATTGTTTCAATCGGTTTGCCGAAAACTGGCGATCGAAATACCGGACGAAACCTAAGGAATCCGTCATGAAAATCCGCAGCAGCGGCATCCTGCTCCCCGTATTCAGCCTCCCATCCGATTTCGGCATCGGTGACATGGGACCGGGTGCCTATGCATTCGTCGATTTTTTGAAAGAAACCGGACAGCGGGTGTGGCAAATGCTGCCGTTGAATCCCACATCGCCCGCCCACGGGCATTCCCCTTATCACAGTGCATCCGCCTACGCGTTGAATCCGCTTCTCATCAGCCCTGAAATCATGGTTGACGACGGCCTCCTCGAGAAAAAGCTCATTGCAAATCCGCCCCTGTTCAGGACGGATCGCGTCGTTTACTCCCGCGTGCTGAAATATAAGGAAAAATTGTTCAAATCCGCCTTCGCGGCATTTAAACGTTCAGGACGGCAGCCCGAATACGACACGTTCATAACCGAAAACGCGGCATGGCTCGATGATTTCGCCTTGTTTACGGTGCTGAAAAATCGATTCAACAACGACGACTGGAACACATGGTCCGAAGACCTTCGTAAACGGGACTCAAAAGCCCTGAAACGGAATACAGCGCAATTCGCAGAGGAAATCGACGGCATCAAGTTTCTGCAGTTCGTTGCATTTACTCAATGGCGCCGTCTTAAAGCATATGGAAATAAACGTCTCGTTCACATTTTCGGCGATATCCCTATTTATGTCCCCTATGAAAGCGCCGATGTCTGGTCCAATACGGACATTTTCAAACTCGACTCGGAAAACCGCCCTTACGTGGTTTCAGGGGTTCCGCCAGATTATTTCAGCAAAACCGGCCAGCGCTGGGGCCATCCGGTGTACCGGTGGGATGCCCTGAAAAAGAGCGGCTTCTCTTGGTGGCTGGACCGGATGGCCCACAACCTTTCGCTGTTCGATCTGGTGCGCATCGACCATTTTCGCGGGCTGGTCGCATGCTGGGAAATACCGGCAAACGAAAAAACGGCCGTAAACGGCCATTGGGTTTCGCTGCCGGTCCGGACGTTTTTCGACCATCTGATGCGGCGCTTCATTGCTCCGCCCATTATTGCGGAAGATTTGGGTGTCATTACACCCGACGTTCGGGAAATCATGCATAATTACTCCTTTGCCGGCATGCGGCTTCTCGTTTTCGGCTTTTCAAACGACCTTTCCGAAAATCCCAATGCGTTCCATAATATTCCGCAGAATGCGGTAGCCTACACCGGGACCCATGATACCAATACGGTTCGGGGCTGGTTCAAAACGGAGTTGTCGAAAAAGGATAAAGAAAGGCTCTTTACCTATATCGGACGGCGCACGACGGAAAAAGATGTGTCCTGGGAATTGGTTCGTCTCGCGATGATGTCCCGGGCGAATCTGACCGTCATTCCCATGCAGGATCTTCTGGGCCTGGGCGAGGACGCCCGGTTGAATCGGCCGGCGAAAAGCAGGTCGAACTGGCAGTGGCGGTTATCGAAAACGCAGATGGCCTCTTTTACACGAAATCGGCTGAAGGAAATCGCCGTCATTTACGGAAGGGCCTGATGACGCACCAAAAGCATCACCGGAAAGCGGGCCGTCATATCCGACAGCCGGTTTTCACCCCCTGAATAATTCTGCTGCGTAAACACATCTTTCCACGTACCTTGGGGCAGATCGATAACGGTGGTATCCCAATCACCGTTTAAGCCGAAAAGCAGCCTCGGAACGATGGTAATGCAGCATCCGCCGCGAATGAAGGCCACAACATGCCCGGCCTTTCCGCCGGTCGCCCGCAGGGGGTGATAGTCGCCTTCTTCATTGAAGCAGGCCGGAAGCGACCGCCTGACCGCCAGTGCGGACCGGAGGACATACTGCTTGACCAGCCCCGTTTCGAAGCCGGAAAGGATATCGGCCGACGGAACATGATCGATTTCCGACAATAACCGCCGGAGGCGGCCGTAATCGACAGGACGCCGGTTATCCGGGTCCACCAGGGACAAATCCCACAATTCGGTTCCCTGGTAAATGTCAGGCACTCCGGGCGCCGTGCATTTAATCAGTATCTGTGAAAGGGAGCCGATTCGGGCGGTCTTCAGCAGCCCCGATACGAACGCTTCCAGATCATCGGTGAAATCCTTATCCTGCAGGATTTGCCGAATGAATGCCAAAAGGGCGGATTCGTAATTGTCATCGATTTCTGTCCAGGAGGTGTGCACTTTCGCTTCCCGCACGGCCTTTTGCATATAAGCGGTGATCCGTTCGAGTTCGATCGGCCAGGTTCCCACCAAGGTTTGAAAAAGAAAGTACAGCGTATTGGCGTCCACCCGTTGGTCGGAATCGTACCCGGTCGTCATGTCGTGCCATCGCAGAACGGCGTCAGACCACTTCTCGGGAATTTCCGAGAGCATGTTTATGCGGAGGCGGGTATCCTCTCCCCGCTTCGTATCATGCGTAGCCGTGGTCGAAAGCCCTTTCGGGAACTGCGCCTGAATATACCGGCAGAAGTCATGAAACTCGTCCACCGCAGTTCCGAACACGCCGGGGTACCCTCCGACTTCGTTCAAAGACACCAACCGGTTGTAGCAGTAAAAAGTGGTATCCTCGACGCCTTTTGCCATTGCCGGACCGGTAAGCTGTTGAAACCGCGTCACGAAATCCGCTTCGCAGGGGCCTTTCAGATCGAGCATCAGCAGCTTTTCGATAAATTCCCACGTTGCCGGATCGATGCGGGGCTGATGTTCCCGCGCCCGGGACACGGCTGTTTCAATCCACCGGACATCATCCGGCGAAATCTCCCCCAAGGCGGGCCGGCAATAGGTGCGGTACACCGGAAAACACGCGATGATTTCCTGAAGCGCGTCATGAAGATCCGAAAACACCAGGTCCCGAAATTGCCGGTGCCGGCACCGAATCGCCGTCAACCGGCGGGAAAGGGACGCCACGTCACCGGAAAAACGCTTTTGGAGAACGAGTCGTTTTTTTTCACGGACCACCGCCGTATAATCGACCGACTCACCGGTAAACGCTTCGTATAAACGGCTCAGAGGCTTCTCCCCGTCCGGATCTACAAAAAGCCCGTTTACATGGTGAATAAAATCGTATCCTGTCGTACCGTTCACGGGCCATTTATCCGGAAGGCGTTCGTTTTCGGACAGAATTTTTTCAACCACCACCCAAGCGTTGGGTGCACATGCTGCCAAACGATTCAGGTATTCTTCCGGATCACTGAGCCCGTCGGGATGATCGATTCGAAAACCGTCTATCATACCGCAGGTGTACCATTTCAAAATCAGGCGATGGGATTTATTGAACACCGCTTCCTTTTCCATTCGAATACCGATGAGATCATTGATATCGAAAAAGCGGCGATAGTTGATATCGTGGGCGGCGGTTCGCCAAAAGGCCGGAACATAATGCTGCTGCTCCAGCAGTTCGTGAATATGATCCGGATTCCGGTTGATCGCATGCAGCAGCTCGTCCATCGGCTCCGGGGTTTCCCCTATGTTTCGATCCGCACCCTCCTTCGAGCGATTTTGCCTGACGGCGGACGCATGGAGCCTGTTTTTCGTTTGTGCCGAAAGCGGCAGGTCATGCTCGTAATAGGCCAAAACGATTTCCGAGTCCCGCCGCTTAAACTGGAGAAGCCCCTCATTCAGGCAGGTGTCATAGTGATCTCCGAGAATGGGAAGGAGAATTTTATGCCGCGTTTTTGCGTCCGGCGTCTCCCAGTCAATGTCGAAAAACCCCGCATAGGGACTTACCCCTCCGAACGCCAGCACATCCCGCCACATCGAATTCTGTCGGCTGTGAGCCGCCATGTGATTGGGAACGATGTCCAGAATCAGCCCCATTCCGGCTTTCTTCAATTCACCGCACAGCCGCTCCCATTGCGCCCTTCCCCCCAGCTCCGGATTCACCCGGGAAAAATTTACGACATCATACCCATGCCCGCTTCCGCTTACCGCCTCCAGGCAGGGCGATGCATAGAGATGCGAAATGCCCAATTCCTTGAGATAGCTCACCTGTTCGGCGGCTTGTTCAAAACCGAAATCTTTGTTGAATTGTATTCGATAAGTGGCAATCGGCGGATTCATGTCATGGGTCTCACATAACCGGTTATGCTTCGATTAACCGGCTGTAGAAGATGAATGTCTTTTCGGCGATACTTTTCCACGTAAAGTATTTCATCACCCGCTGCCGGGCGGCGACTCCCATTTGGGACAGCAGTACCGGAGAATTCAACAGTTCATCGATCTGCTCGGCCAAATCCCGAGCAAACCGTCCCGGATCGGACGGCTCGAAGCCGTTATCGCCTGCGGTTTCAAATGACACCAGCCGACCGGTTTTGCCGTTTGCAACGACGCTCGGGATGCCGCCGACGGCCGATGCCACAACCGGCAAACCGCACGCCATCGCTTCCAGGAGTGTAATGCCGAACGGTTCATAGACCGATGGACAGACAAACACGTCGGCATGACTGTACAGCACGATCAGGTCGTCAACAGGAACGCTTTCCTTGATCCAAATAATCGGATTGCCGTTTTTCATTTCGGTCCGGGACACGCTGTCCGAAACGTCACTCATCAACTCCGGCGTATCCGGCGAACTGGCGCATAAAACCACCTGGACATCGGATTTCAGGTGACGTGCCGCCCTCAGGAAGTGAAAAATGCCCTTTTGCCGGGTGATTCGAGCCACCATCAGTATAAAAGGCTGGTTCGGGTTGATGCCGTAAGCCCTCACCCGCTCAGGATGTCGGGTGGATTTGAATCTGTTTTCATCGATGCCGTTGGGAATCACTTGGATCCTGTTTTCCGGAACATGGTAAAGCGCCTGAACGTCTTGTTTCATCGCTGCGGATACGGCAATGACGCCGTCCGCGTTTTCATAGGCGGTTTTCTCCAGCCAGGATGCGGCCGAATACCCTCTCTTCAGCTGCTCTTCCTTCCACGGCCGGTGAGGTTCCAGCGAGTGGGTGGTTATCACCAGGGGCACACTTAAAAGTTCTTTCAGCAGGCAGCCGGCAAAATGGGTGTACCACGTATGACAATGGACGAGATCGGCCTGCTGCACCGTATCCGCCATTACCGTGTTACGGGTCAGGGCATCCACGATAACCGGATGATTATAGATGCCGTTCCCCATTTGGGGCTGCTGTTGAATTCCTCGAATGCGAATGTTTTTTTCAACGCCGTCCTGTTCACCAAAACACCATACATGAAACTCGTGAGCCCTGTTGTCGAGTCTGCTCAGTTCACGGGTCAGATTGTCCACATGAACGCCGGCGCCGCCATAGATATGAGGGGGATATTCCCTGGTCAGCATGGCGATTTTCATCGGCTCCTCCTTCGGATCTTTCGTTCGAGACGGGCTATGAAGATCATGTCTAACATGAGGTAAGCACAATGGAAATGGGGCAATGAATGTATTTCAATGCATTGTATCTTGTTATATAAGTGACAATTCAAACGCATTCACCTTTGAAACGGAGACGGCAATGAACATTCTGATGGCGGCCGCGGAAAACAATGCGCTGCGGTATGCAAAGGCCGGAGGACTGGCCGATGTCATCGGTGAAATCGGACCTGCCCTGGCGAAACAGTCATGCCGGCTGACCACGGTTATCCCTTCATATGGTTTTATTCACCTTGAAAATCCCGCCGAATATATCGGCTCGGTTGATTTTCATTTTCGGGGTTTGAGCCAAAAGGCGGATATCCACCGAGTGAACGCCCGTATCCCGGAGGACCCCGTCCTGCACCTGGTTTTCGATCATCCGCTGTTTGCGGCACCGGCGGCGGGGAAATATCGGATCTACATGAATGACCCTTCAGACCGCCCTTTCGCCACGGATGCCGACCGGTTCTCATTGTTCTGCACGGCACTGGCAGCCGCCATCGTAAAAGGCCGGATCGAATGTCCGGACTGCATCCATCTGCACGACTGGCACTGTGCTTTTTTCCTCATACTGCGCCGTTTCCACACCGATTTTTCCTCGCTGAAAACCATCCGTACCGTCTTTACCATTCACAATCTCGCCCTTCAGGGGACCCGTCCAATGGCAGGGGATGAATCATCATTGAATGCCTGGTGGCCGGAAATGGTTTACAACCCCATGGAAATTTCCGATCCCACCTGGACGAATTGCGTAAATCCGATGGCTGCGGGCATCCGGTTTGCCGAAGCCGTTCACACCGTTTCTCCCTCTTATGCCGAGGAACTCCTGGCACCGTGCCGCAAACCCGATGTATTTTCCGGTGGCGAATGCCTGGAGACGGATCTCAGACTCGCAAAGCACAACAACCGGCTTTTCGGCATTCTGAACGGTTGTCCGTATCCGGGAAGCCGGCGCCCCCCGAAGCTCGATTTTCACGATATGATCGGCGTATTCAAGTCTGCCGTTCTGAATTGGACCGAGGGAAAACAGACAACGGCGACTTCCCACTTTTTGGCATTCGCCAGGCTTTCCGAATGCATGCGGACAGAACGCCCCTTCATTCTGGCCACCAGTGTCAGCCGCCTAACGGACCAAAAAATGCTCCTGATGAAATCCCGCGGCTCGACCGGAAACACCGGATTTCTGGAAATTCTGCGCCTTTTGGAATCGCACAACGGTTTGTATATCCTTTTAGGAACAGGAGACCCCGAATATGAGCGATTTTTCTCCGATATGAGCGCCCGGTTTGAACGATTCATCTTTCTAAACGGGTTTTCCGGCACGTGTGCAGATCTCTTGTATGCAAACGGCGATCTCTTTCTGATGCCCAGTTCGTTCGAACCCTGCGGGATCAGCCAGATGCTGGCCATGCGGGACGGTCAACCGTGTCTCGTTCACCACGTGGGGGGATTGAAGGATACGATAGAGCCCGGTATCGATGGATTCGCCTTTACCGGGGCCACCCTGTGCGAACAGGTGGATCATTTTGTCATCGCCATCCGTGATGCCCTGATGATGAAGAAAGACGCCCCGGATCGATGGGATCACTTGTGTAGCCGGGCGGCCGAAAAACGATTTTCCTGGGACGAAACCGCTTCCATGTACATTGAAAACCTCTATCGGGCAGGTTAGATGCGCAGATAAGTGCCTACAAGCTGCCTCAAAATAAATATTTTGGTTCAAGATCAAGGCAAAACCGCATGTTAAGCCGCAGGCATACTCATGTATGTTGAGGACGTAACATGCGGTTCCAACGAAGATATTGGGGCAAAAGATTATTTTGAGATAGCTTGTATGGAGGCTATGCGACTTCGATACGCTTTTCCAAATAAACGTCCTGAATCAGGTGAAGCAGTTCGATGCCCTCTTTCATGGGCCGCTGAAATGCCTTTCTGCCCGTGATCAGTCCCATTCCACCCGCGCGCTTGTTGATGACGGCGGTTCTAACGGCGTCTTTGAAATCGTCTTTCCCTGACGCACCGCCGCTGTTGATCAACCCGGCCCGCCCCACATAGTTGTTGATCACCTGGTAACGGGTCAAGTCGATCGGGTGGTCCGACGATAATTCCGTATACATTCGCTCGTCGTATTTGCCGAATTCGAGGGCTTTGAACCCCCCCGTATTCTTCGGCAGTTTTTGCTTTATGATATCGGCTTGAAGGGTAACGCCGAGATGATTGGCCTGGCCGGTTAAATCGGCGGAGACATGGTAATCCTTATCCCGGTTGAATTCGGCATTTCTTGTATAGCACCATAAAACGGTTGCCAAGCCCCGTGCGTGCGCATACCGAAATGATTCGCTGACTTCCATGATCTGCCTGTCGCTTTCCACAGATCCAAAATAAATGGTGGCGCCGACGGCGGCCGCCCCCATGTCGAACGCCTGATCGACGCTTCCAAAGCATATCTGGTCGTATGTATTGGGATACGTCAACAATTCGTTGTGATTTATTTTCATGATAAATGGAATCTTGTGGGCATACTTGCGGGAAACCATTCCCAGCACTCCGAGTGTTGACGCAACGGCATTGCATCCGCCTTCCACCGCCAGCTTGACGATGTTTTCAGGATCGAAATAGATCGCATTCGGAGCGAAAGATGCGCCTGCAGAGTGTTCAACGCCCTGATCGACCGGCAAAACAGACAGGTATCCCGTTCCCCCCAGCCTGCCGGTCTGAAAAATACGCTGGAGGTTTTTCATCACGTTGATCGAACGGTCTGAATGGTAAAAAACGCGATCCACAAAGTCCGGGCCCGGCAGATGCAGCTGCTCTTTTGGAAATTTTGCCGCATAGGTCAACAGGGAATCCGTTTCATCCCCTAAATATTCTTTTATGATGTTAAGCATTTTTTTCTCCTTGTTGCAGGTAATGAATGCTTTTCAGCCCGCTCACCAGCCGGAAATTATAAACGGAGTTCTTTGATAATTGATTTCAGCGTATCGGCGGAATCCCGAAACAAGCTGCGCTCCGCCTCATTCAGGTTGATATAAATGTGTTGAAAGACGCCGTTGACATTCAAAATGCATGGAATGCTGAGGCAGACATCTTTTACACCGTAGTAATTGTCAATCAGGCTTGAGACGGTCAGGACGCTGTTTTCATCGCGAAGTATGCTGTTCAGAATGCGGACGAGGGCAAGCGCTATGGCAAAATTGGTGTACCCTTTGCGATTGATGATTTCATAGGCCGAATGCTTGACCTGTTGAAAGATTTCGTTCTGCTCCTCCGGGCCACAATTACGGCTGCACACAGGGCAGTAATCCCTCAACGGCACTCCGGCGATGTTCACCTGGCTCCACACCGGGACTTCGCTGTCCCCATGCTCCCCGATGATGTACGCGTGGACGTTTCGCGGATCGACTCGGCAGTGACGGCTCAGTAAAAATCGAAAGCGGGCGGTGTCCAGGGTGGTTCCGGACCCGATGACACGGTTCATGGGATATCCGGAAAATTTATAGGCTGCATAGGTCAGAATGTCCACCGGATTGGAAACGATCAGAATAATTCCTGGATCGTATTCGGTTGTCTTAGGTATGATGTCTCTGAAAATTTCCGTATTCTTTCGAACGAGGTCCAGGCGTGTTTCCCCTTTCTTCTGCGCGGCACCCGCGGTTACGATGACGACATCAGCGTCCCTGCAGTCCGGATAATTACCGGCGAAAATACGGGTGGGCTGCACGAATGAAAGACCATGATTCAAATCCATCGCATGGCCTTCGGCTCTCTCGAAGTCTTTGTCAATGAGAACGATATCCGAGGCGAGACCGCTTATCAGCAGGGCGAAGCATAAGGTGGCTCCCACTTCTCCTGTTCCGACCACCACGACTTTTCGCTTGGCCGTAACGGGTGATCGGGAGGCTTTGATGTGTTTTTCGGGATTGCGCTGAAACGTCGCCTTGCAGTCATTCGAGCAGAAATAGTATGTTTTTCCCATGTAAACCGCTTTATGCGAATGGCTCCGCCGTTCATCGACTTCCATGCCGCATACCGGGTCTTTTGCCATTTTTCGATCCTTTCTACTCGTAATCTGCAAGCAGATCCGCTCTTAACGCCTCCTGAAATCGGCATGCCGCATCAGGTTCCGCGAATCGATGCGACGAGCAAATCGGTATTGCCGCTTTTAGACCGATAGGCGGATGCGCCTGCATAAATCATTTCCGAGGCTTTTGAGTCAACCCCGAACATGGACAACCCGATGATTCGAATATCGGGATATTCCGAATGAATCAATCGTGTCGCTTCAACGCCGTTCATGTTGGGCATGTTGACATCCATTAATACGACATCCGGTGACATTTCACGGGTTTTCTCCACCGCTTCTTTCCCATCCGATGCTTCACCGACAACCTCGATATCCGGCTGCAAAGAAAGCAGTTGGGACAACCCATCCCGCATAACCGGATGATCATCGGCCAACAGGACACGGATCTTGGCGGGTGCGGCTTCTTCGCGGATTTCTTCGGCCTCTTTTCTGAATGCTGTGACATCATATCCAATGGCGCAAAACGTTTTCACGTCTTCAACGTCCAATGGGGCCATGCGCAGAATCAGTGTTTTGAGGTTCCCGTTAACGACATAATCTTCTTCAAAAATGCCGGTCTCCAGAGATGCACCGGGTTTAAGCGCCCGACCCGAATCTTTTTGCGTCGAAAAATCAGACAACCGTTTAGAAAAGATTTCACCGCGACTGCACTCCAAAAAATCGAGGGCGGCCGTATTGGCGTTGAGAAACCTCCCATCCCCATCAATCTCGAATATCGGGTTCAAGGCATTTTCAAATAAAGTCCTGAACCGGGTTTCGTTGTATCGGATGGCTTCTTCATTCTTCTTCTCTTTTGTCATATCCCTTGCAACGGCCAAAATGCGGTTTTGATCAGGCGATAACATTCGTACTTCAAGAACCGTAAAGGTGCCGTCACTGCATTTAAACCGGCTTTCGAACGTCGGTGTGGGATACCCCGTCAAGTGCTTCTTAAATTCCGTCTCCGTTTTTTCACGGTCCTCCGGATGGACGAAATCAAGATACGGTTTACCTTTTAAGGTGTGTACTGCATAGCCCACCGTTTCTTCCCAGGCCATATTGAGAAAAGTAAAGCAGCCGTCTTTATCGATAATGCAGATCAAGTCAGAAACCAGATCCATGACTATCTGAATATCGGATATGTTTTCCAGTTCCATTGGATTGCTTTTTTCTTCCATTTCTTCGTCTCCTTGGCTTGACAGATCGTTTCTCCAAGCTGGTCGCGGCCTTGCCCGGCGCTGCGGTTCTGGCCTTTCCGGCGGATCAGTCGATGCCGGCGGATGGCCCAAATCGCGTAGACATGAACCCTGACATTTGAAATTCCAGTTTAACCAAAATCCGATCGAATTGCAAAACGATTCGCATCCGCCGGGGATCAGATACATTCTAAATTCTTCGTATCACGCACATCAAGTCTTCCAGACTACGCGTATTAACGACATCTCCGGCCTCGAGCCAGCCCCTTCGAGCCTGGTAAACGCCGTATCTCATGAGATTCAAATCCTCCTCGCAATGCGCATCCGTTGCGATCGCCATTTTGACGCCCATTTCCTTGGCCGCACGGCAATAGCGGTCGGTCAAATCCAGTCGGTCCGGATGGGCATTGATTTCAAGGATGCAGTTCCTCTGCTTTGCCGCTATCAGGATTTTCTCCATGTCCAGTTCCAATGGACTGCGTTCGTTGATAATGCGCCCGGTCGGATGGGCCAGAATATTGAAGCAAGGGTTATCCATGGCACGTATAATGCGATCGGTTTGCTTTTCCCGGGACAGATTCCGGTAGTAATGGGCCGAGCAAACCGTCAGATCGAGTTGCTTTAAAATGTCGTCAGGTAAATCCAGATCTCCGTTTTTCAGAATATCCACCTCGATGCTTTTGAGCAGGCGGATTCGGGAAAGCTTTTCATTGAGTCGGTCGATTTCATCCATCTGCCGGGCAAGCTCTTTTTCATCGAGTCCTCCAGCAACGGAAACGCGCTTCGAATGCTCTGTAACGGCGAGATAATTGTATCCCAGGGCTGCGGCCGCCGATGCCATTTCTTCAAGTGTTGCACGGCCGTCCGTTCGGTTCGTATGCGCGTGCAAATCGCCTTTCATATCCGCCAATGTCACCAGTCGGGGCAATCGGCTTTTTCCAGCAGCTTGAATTTCCCCCTGATCTTCTCTCAGTTCGGGTTCGATATATGGCAAGCCTACGGCGGCGTAGACCTCCTCTTCGGTACGGCCGGCGACACGTTCGTTTCCCCTGAAAACGCCGTACTCGTTGATCTTCAATCTTTTTTTGACAGCCTTTGTGCGTACGGCGATATTGTGGGCTTTCGATCCGGTAAAATAATGGAGTGCCGCACCGTAAACCACCTCGGGAACAACCCGCAAATCCACCTGGAGTCCGCACCGAAGAACCACCGATGATTTTGTTTTTCCCCAGGCAAGAACGGTTTGAACATCTTCATAGCCCTTGAACCGGGACATTACCTCGGTCCCATCCTCGCAGGTGACCAGGATATCCAAATCGCCGACCGTCTCTTTGCGGCGGCGAAAGCTGCCGGCAATCACGATGTCCTTTACGCCGCGGGCGGCGCTTAAATGCCTGCACAGGGGGCGGGCCCGCTGTTCTGCGTCGATAAACTTCGTGAGCGGCTGCGGTCCGGGTGCCGCCTGCAAAACCTTCAGAATGGTTTTCTCCGTCTTTTCACCGAATCCGTTAATCTCCCTGATTTTTTCTTCCCGTGCCGCGCGTTCGAGATCCGCCAAATCGGCAATGCCCAGTTCGCGGTAAAGAGCCTTGATCCGCTTCGGTCCCAGGGTATTGATCTTTAACAGTTCAAGGAGCTCCGGCCGCATCGATTTTTCCAGCTTTTCGAGCTGCGGCAGTTTTCCCGTTGCGAGGATCTCTGTGATTTTAACGGCAAGGTCTTTTCCAATGCCGCTGAGACGGGTCAGATCGGCGCCCTGTTCGACCATCTCGGATAGATCCTGCGGCAGGCTTGAAATCATCCTGGCGGCGTTCCGGTATGCACGCACCCGAAATGGATTATCCCCTTTGATATCCAGCAGGTCCCCCATCTTTTTTAACATATCCGCGACATCTTTGTTCTGAACAGGCATGGGTTACAGGTCCTTTCTATCTTCGCCGACCCATTTTTATACGGTTACATTACTTCTATCTTCTGAAAAAATGAATGGGTCAAAACGATAATTCATTATCCTATTATCCATAACGTTTGTTGCGATAATATACAGGATTAACCCTATTTTTTTTGGGCGAACCCAATGTTATGAAAATTCCTGTTCAAGTAAACAGCCGCATTGATTTTAATTTTCAATTACTGTAAGCCATAATCACACTCCGGTATAGTGAATGGCTTGCTGCAAACACCAGGAAGAGGAGAATGCCATGAAACTCACCAGTTCGGCGTTTGAACATGACGGGAAAATTCCATCCAAATACACCTGTGACGGTGAAAATATCAGTCCGCCTTTAAGCGTGGAAGATGTTCCGGCAGCGGCGAAAAGTCTCGCTCTGATCATGGAAGATCCCGATGTCCCAAAGAATTTAAAAGAGGATGGAATGTGGGACCACTGGGTTGTTTTCAATATACCGGCGGCTACACGCGCCATCCCAGAAGGAGAAGAACCCAAAGGAGCCGCAGGGCTCGGGACAAACGGGCAACCGGGTTATTTCGGCCCCTGTCCGCCTGACCGGGAGCACCGGTATTTTTTTAAACTGTTCGCCCTCGATGATGATTTGGACCTGCCCGAAAAATCGACCAAAGCGCAACTGGAAAATGCCATGTCCGGCCACATCATCGAAAAAACAGAATTGATGGGCCGCTATGAAAGGGGGTAGCATTCGACCGAGATGCTACCCCTCGGCTTGGAAAGTTTACTCTTTCTGATATTTGAAGGAGACCCTTACTTTTACGCGGTAACTGAGAATTTTGCCGTTTTCGATCTGCAAATCGAATTCTTCGACTTCCGCGATTCTCAAATCGCGCAGGGAACCGGCGGCAACCTCAACCGCTTTTGCCGCCGCCTTTTCCCAGCTTTCCGAGCTGGACCCTACCAGCGTTATCACCTTGTATACGCTGTCACTCATAGCCGCACCTCCTTGTTGTGTGTTTATTCCACCATAAATGGTTCGAACTCATTAAAAATGGGGGTTTCCCTGTACTTTAATGAAATGATTATCCGTTTTTGATCGCATCAATCCGTTTTCAATAGCCTTTCGGTACCGGACTTTTATCATAGACTTCGATTTCTATCCTGAACACCCGCTTATCATATCCCGGCAGGAAGAAGGTTCGTTCGCTTTTTCCCTCCATGAAGTCGACAATGGTTTCGCGTCGGTAAATATGGACGCGGTTGACATTGTAGCCATTGAAAATTACGGTGAAATCGGCAAAGCCCTGTTTGCTCTTATTCGAAACCTCGATGATAAAGCCGTTTCCTTGCCGCTCATAATTCTCGACCTCGAAATAGTGATCGAGTCTGCGCAGCTTTTTATAATCGGCGTTCGGCTCGGACAAAATACAAAAGCTCATGAATGCCGCCGCACATAATAAGGTTCGTCTCATGTTCGCAATTCCATGTAAACGGGTAGGCCGGTCGAGCAGCTGATTTTCGGCCGCTATCCATCCGGATATTTCTAAATAGTGCCGGCACAAACTCTACAAACCGTTTCTTTTCGAGGCAATGGGGGAAAGCACGTATCGCTTGTAACCAGCCCTTGTACTTTCAGATCGGCATCGTAACACCACACGCTTCGCAAACGATATCTGAAAGCTTAGCCGTCGCCGGATACGGGCCGATCGAGATGCATATAAGTGATTGACCTCATTTACCGGCGCGGCAGCCTGCATTACAAAAATCAGAATCCCGGTCCTTGCATGTCAGACGTTTTTAGCGTCGGTTTCAGCGAACCAGCAATTGTACAACTTCCCGAATCAGCCGATTTTGAGGGATGAACGAGATGTGAAAAGAAGTGGAGCGTGAATCGAATCATGGACCGAAATGCTTTTCCTTTAATGCATAACGCGGAACGTTTCCTGAACAGCGGACACCCCGTTCCAAAAAAAATAGGGGCCGTAGAAACAGCCGTTTTTCTTTCCCTTATCTTGCCATCGATGATCTTTTCGGGTTTGATTTTCGATCCGGAAAACCTTACTTTTCCGGTGGTTGCGGGGTCTGTGATACTAAGTGATCTTCCGCTGTTGAGCCTTGTCCTCTTCTTTATATGGCGCAACGGCGAGCCTTTCTTGTCCATCGGCTTCACCTTTAAAAACATTTGGCGTGAAGCTGCTCTTGGAGTCGTACTTTTTATTCCGATCATGTTGATCATGGCTGCTGTCGAAGCGGCTCTTCGTGCTGGAGGACTTTCGGTTCCACAAACCGCCCCGACTTTCCTGGTTCCGTCGGGGACCTTCCAAATCGGCCTTGCCGTCGTGTTTCTGATCGTCGTCGCCGTTTCAGAGGAAGTTATTTTTCGCGGATATCTCATCAAACGGTTCGCTTCGTTTTCAAACAGCCCGATCATCGCCCTTTTCATCTCATCTGCGATTTTTGCAGTCGGACACGGGTATCAAAGAACCGGAGGAA
This sequence comes from Desulfobacterales bacterium, assembly GCA_046483495.1. Lineage (GTDB taxonomy): Bacteria > Desulfobacterota > Desulfobacteria > Desulfobacterales > UBA5616 > CAYLRU01. The sequence goes on along the minus strand of JAWODC010000092.1, from coordinate 117,756 downwards.
TGCTGGGGGTCGGCGTTCTGGGCCTCATTTTCGGCGTGGTGTATCTATGGAGAAGAAGTCTGACAGCACCGATCGTGATGCATTTTATTCAGAATTTTTTGGGTATTATAGCCCTCCCCTTCGGCCTGCCTTCATGATGACTCCAAAAAAGAGACCATTTTCAGAAGGGCCGAATAAGGCCAGGGTTATGATGATAGGCCAGAATCCCGGAAAAGAGGAGATCCGTCAAAATCGACCGTTCGTTGGACGAGCCGGTGCATATCTTGACAAAATCCTTCACAAAAAGGGAATCGATCGGAATAAGCTTTACATTACCAGCGTCGTCAAAGCCCCCACCCCCGGCAACCGAAAACCCACACCGAAAGAAATTGCGCAGTGGATGCCCTGTCTAATCGACGAAATACGGGAAATAAAGCCGGAGATCATTGTTCTGATGGGCCGGGTGGCCTGGGAAACCCCTCGATTCGAATCAATTGAATATATTCAGACCTATCATCCCGCAGCGGCCATGCGCTTTCCAAACGCAAACCAAAGATTCGAAAGGGACATGGAGGACCTCCGCAAACGAATGAGACGGCGGAATATATGACCGCTTTATCACCCCGGTGTGCCGGGGTTTGGGTTGGAAGCATTCAATGCGTCATCAACTTTTTTTCTGAATTCCTCGAATGAGAAAAAGCCTTGAAATATTTCTCCATTGATGACATAGGCGGGAACTGCAGAAATTCCCGTTTTTTTTCCAGACTCGATGTTTCTGTCCACGTGATGACGATATCGCCCGCTTTTCAGGCATTTTTTAAATCGTGACGGCTTCAAACCGAGTCTTTCAGCACCTCGGTACAAATCGGGAAGACCGGAGACAATGTCGGTTTCATACAAGAAGTCCTGGTATTGCCAAAATTTAGCATCATCCTGCTCTCCGGCGCAGTGAGAGGCCTGAGAAGCCAGGTGGGCTCCCTCATGTATCTCAAGTGGAAAATCCCGAAAAATCCAATGGATTTTATTACCGTAGTATGCCCTGATTTTTTTGGCGACCTGATGCATTTTGCGGCACGCCGGGCAAAAGGGATCGGAAAATTCAACGACCGTTACACCGGCGGCAGGTGAACCCAACGTGGGTTCGTCACCGGCATTCGCCTTCGTGACGTCACCTGAACTTCCGGGTGCTTCCGGCTTGTTTTCCGATGAAATGAGAAACTTGGAGACAATGAAAAAGAGCAGCGCCACAACGGCGCCCGTCAGGATTTTATCCGGGGTGTAGACCATCCACACCAACACGAAAACAGCAAGCGCATTAAACAGGCAAAATATACAGAATGCACGAATAGCCACCATAATCCACAAGAAACTCAATTCGAAACCGGCTCCTATCATGACAAACCAGAATACCAGCGGCTGGTAAAAGTACAATAAAACACCGAGCGCACAATAATACCCGATTCCCCACCACGAAATGGGGATTTTAAATAAGGTGAATTTCTCGGTTCTGAGACAACCTTCACCAAAAAACGCACAAAAGGCGGCAATCCATTGAACGTGCCGCTCAAGCGCAGAAAAAACGGCGATCAGCAAACCGAAAAACACGACTATCCACATGAATCGACGGCCTCCTCTCGTTTATATTTTCACCGTTACACCGGTTCACATGCTCTGTAATCAATTTTACATGTATGAAATGCTGGTTGAATAAAGGATGAAATGTATTTTTTTGTCGGCATCGTGGTAGGTGACATCTGCCGTCGGCTTTTCGAACGCTATGAACCTGGCTTCCGCCGGGCAGGAAATTTCTTTCAATCTTCACGTTGAAAATGGTATAATAATATGAATTTTTCAGCAATGCCGCCTCAGGCGCAATACTTTATATTTTTGGAACAAAAGATATGGCGCGGCGATTTGAACACATATGCAATGCCATGGCCGAACCGGGTTTTTATCCCGATGGGGAATCAAGCATAAAGCAAATCGAGACGCATATTTCGGTGGTGTTCTTAACGGAAAAATGGGTCTACAAGCTCAAGAAGCCGGTGCGTTTCGATTTTTTGGATTTTACCCGGCTGACGGACCGGCATTATTTCTGCAGCCGGGAAATCATTCTCAATCAGCGCCTCAGCCATGGCATCTATATGGAAGTGGTGCCCATTTATGAGATCAGCCCCGGGCAGTATTCGCTGACCCCCTCTAAAACGCCCGTGGAATATGCCGTAAAAATGCGCAGGCTTCCCGATGAATGCTGTCTGAAGCACATGTTGGAATCGGATGATCCGGACATTGGTGAAAAGTGCCGCTTTATCGGACAGCGCTTGTCCCGCTTTTATCAGAACGCGGACAGAAGCCGTGAAATCGATGGATTCGGCAAAAAAGAAACACTCTCGTATAATCTGGAAGAAAACATCGATGAAATCGAACCGTTTGTCGATGACTACATGGAGCGGGAACAATGGCAATTTATATGTCAGATCAGCCGAAATTTTCTGAACGATTATGAATCGCTGTTCGATCTCAGAATCCAAACCGGCAGAATTCGGGACGGGCATGGGGATTTGAGGCCGGAGCATATTTATTTTTACGGGGGTCTTCAGATCATCGACTGCATCGAGTTCAACGATCGGTTCCGCTACGGGGATACCGTACTGGACCTCGCATTTCTTTATATGGAACTCGATCACCTCGGGCACGCCGAACTCGGGCGGGAGATTTTGAAGACCTATGCGGCACATGCGGATGACCGAATGCTCTATGCCCTGATCGACTACTATTGCGCCTACCGTGCCCTTGTAAGAGTAAAGGTCTGCTGCCTTTCGTTGCGGGGAGCTTCGGAAAACCGCAGGCGATTCTTGCTTAGCGAGATCCATCGATATTTTGATCAGGCTTTCCACTATTGCCTTCTGTTCGGGCGTCCCACATTATGGGTATTTTTCGGACCGCCCGCTTCGGGCAAATCCACCATGGCCCGCTGCACCGGCGACTCCCTTCTTTTTCCCGTTTTCCGGTCCGACCTCGTTCGGAAGCAAGAGATGCCGGTATCCGAGAAGCGGTCCGTTCCTTACGGCACCGGTATTTACCGGGAGTCCATGCGCGATCACATCTATACGCATTTGTTCGCCCTGGCCCAGGAGCGACTTAAATCGGGCGCATCCGCCATTCTCGATGCCACTTTTTCCAAGATACGGTGGCGGGATGCCGCCCGAAGGCTTGCGTTGGATTTGGATGCCAACCTGATCTTTGTTCATTGTTCTGCAAATCGAATGACGCTTTTAGATCGCTTGAAGAAACGCGAAACCGGTCCAAACGGTGATTCCGATGCCCGGCTGATGCACTTCGACGATATCATGGCGCATTTCGATCCGGTTTCCGAACAGGACCCGGATCACAATATCAGCATCGACACCCGATTTTCAGAGGATGATACCCTGCATCGTATCCTCTCGGAAGCATATGCATTAAAAAACGCTCAGATAACGAAGCTCATCGGTGCGAAGCTTTCCTGAAGGGCTTTTTCCCGGTCCCGAACCGACTTAAAAACATGTCGATGAACATATATACCGCCGATATGTAACATAATCCGGTCCATTCGCTGTCGGGCCTCGATAGAGGTTCAAACCGCCTTTGGAAACCATGTTGATCAATGTGGAAATGTAATCCTCGATGCCCAAAAAACAAGACAAGAAATCGCTATGGCTGGGAGCCGCCGCACTCGCTGTTTTGATCGCACTTGCGGCTGCCTGGCAGTTGACCGCACTTTCGGAATGGATCAGCGTCGAAAATATGAATTATTGGGCCCGCAAAATCAGCGGAAATCCTTTTTTGCCGCTTATCGCGTTGGCCGCATATGTTATCGGTGGATTTGTCGTAATACCGATCACGTTTCTAATCGGTGTCACCGCTCTGGTATTCGAACCGATTTTAGGCGGAGTTATCGCCATGGCGGGCAGTCTGCTAAACGCCGTCGCCACGTATTGGGTGGGCATTCTCCTGGGAAATAAAACCGTTCAACGGATGACCGGCGATCGAATCGAGAAACTTCGACGTTTGTCGGCAAACCAGGGCATCCTTACCGTCGCAGCCATTCGAAACCTTCCGGTTGCACCCTACAGCATTGTCAATGTCATCGCGGGCGCAATGAGGCTGGATTTTAAAAGTTTCTTTTTGGGCACCCTTATCGGCCTTGCACCGGGAATCACGGCCGCCATGATTCTGGCAGACCGGCTCGTCACCGCCATAAAAAACCCCGGCTTAAAGAATATCGGCGCCTTTTTCGGCCTGCTCATTGTTGCGGTTCTTCTCTTGCGCTGGTTAAGAGATCGAATGACCCGCGAGAGTTCAGAAGGATAAGCGGTGTCCCCGGAAAAAAGGCGAAAACGCCGCTCCGGATCAAAAGATGCCCCTTCCGAATTAAATCGTCCGGTGGCCGTCCGGAAGGGGTGGCTTTTGGTCCGGAGCAAGGCATGAGCTCTTTTTGAAGCCGCAGGAATAGTCTGCTATTTTGAGGACTTCAAAAAGGCGAAAACGCCGCTCCGGATCAAAAGATGCCCCTTCCGGACGGCCACTAGCAGGTTAGGTGGAACACTCCCGCCACCTCCCCCCCCTCCGCCAAAATGCGATTAAAGGTCTTCACTGCAGAGGGCGTGGACTCGGAAATCACACGCATGCCGTTATCCCGGGCATGCGATAGAACATCTTCGGAAACTTTCATTTGCTGTGCATAGCCGGTTCCGACAACAAGAATATCCGGACGGGCCTTGAAAACATCACCGATATCCGCCTTCTCCAGCCGGTGCCCCTCTCTCCGCCACCAGTGGGGTTTTACCTTCTTTTCAATGATTTTGATATCCTCATCATAGCTCTTTCCATCGATTCGAATCCGTCCCTGTGTATAATCTTCGATCATATCTCCTCCCGGCAAGGCAATTTCAGGCTTTCATGCCCAAAAACAGAATGATTCGACTTCAAAAATTTACATGACTATCAGGGCATCATAAATACCAAAAATCCCCTATTCCCTCTGCCGACCTCATGGTAACGGGGGCTTTTCCGCTTTTGGCGGCATTTTGAACGCTTAACCGTGATCAGCAGCATGGTGGAGAAGCTTTGAATACCCCGCCGGAAGCAAATACAGGATGAACCCTATGGAAAACCATCGATTCCGCCTTTATAAATGGCCAAAGAGCACCGGTTACGAACCCGCTCCGAGGAAGTCAATTTTGTTGAAACTCGTTTTCGGATTGGAGGAGTACATGCCTGAATTTGCCCAACCGTTTGCCGGAAATAACCTGGACCGCAAGGTAACGGATCAGGAACTGATTCGAGCCATTCGCTTCAGTATAGCGGCGGAATTTGAAGCCATTCAGCTTTACATGCAGCTGGCCCAAGCAACGGACAATAAGAAGGCCAAGGCCGTGCTTGTCGACATCGCCAATGAAGAAAAAGAACATGTAGGTGAATTTCTGACGCTCTTAAAGGCATTGGCGCCCGACGAGGACGGTTTCTACAAAAAAGGGCAGGATGAGGTCGAGGAAATTTTCAGAAAAATCGGTGATTAACCCTATCGTTTGCAGTTGGACCGGTATGCACGGGTGAATTAATCTGCTAGAGGTGAACTTTTTTTGCAAACGTCAGTTCTGCGAAAACCGGCAGGTGATCGGAAGCTGTCCTGGCTTTGAGAGCGGAAGGCACTTCCACGAAGACCGGATGCAGATGCTTGGAAATGAAAATATGATCGATGCGGACCATCGGGTACATGGAAAAGAAAGTTGCCTTCGGATACCCGGATTGTTTTGCCTGCTTCTGAACGTCCAACAGGCATGAAGTAATTTTTCGGTACACCGCTGACCGAACGCCGGCATTGAAATCACCGCAGAAAATCACGGGTTGATTCTCAGGAATGCCCAGGCCCCATTCTTTTCCAAACAGTGCCCGAATTTGAAGAAATCGATCTTTGGGCGTCAACCCTAAATGGGTGTTGACAAAATTCACCATCCCGCCGGGCGCTTCAATTCGAATCCACATCGCCCCCCGGGGTTCCGAACCTCCCTGTGGATTCCTCGCAGGCAGGCGACCGCATTTAATGACTTCGACCGGCAAGCGGCTCAAAATTCCTAATCCGTATGCTTCGTTTCCCTTCCGGACCAGAGGATAGAATTCAGGCGTCATTCCGAGGCGTTCGGCGATTATGCCGACCTGATCGATTCGACCGGTCCTCTTCTTTCGAACATCCACCTCCTGAAGCGCCACCACATCGGGGGATCGCGGTGAAATTATATCCGCAATGGCATTGATATCGCTTTTCCGCCGTATATTGATGCAGCTGTGGATGTTATACGTCATTACCCTGAGGGGAAGATGTCTATGCATGGATCATCAACACATAAATGCAATCAGGCCTGCGCAAAAGGCATCTCGGTCGGTAAAATGCAGTAGATCGGGCAGGAATTTTATTCAATTTTGATCAGCTTTTCCTTAATGGCTATCTTTGTTAAAGCGGCAACTGTGGAAACACCGAGCTTTTCCATAATATTGTACTTGTGGGATTCGACCGTTTTGGGGCTGATGTGCAAAACTTCGGCGATTTCTCTGCTGTTTTTTCCGTCGGCCAGCATCGGCAGGATTTCCTTCTCCCGAAAACTCAAGCGTCCGATGCCGTCCTCGGGCGCGGTAACACCGGCTGCATCCCCCCGTTCGAGACTTTGCATGCGGGTTCGTATATGCTTGTCGACAATCCTTGAATAATAGGTGCCGCCGCTCTTGACCGCCTCCAGGGCCCGCAGTAAATCTTCGAGGGCATCCTCCTTAAGAACATATCCGGAAATGCCCGCCCGGAAAAACGAAAGGACATGCTCCTTATCGGAAGACATGGTGTAAGCGACGATTTTTGTCGGCAGTCCGGACTTGGTGATTTCATAAGCAGCTTCGACGCCGTTGAAATTCGGCATGAACACATCCATGATAACTATGTCGGGCTTCAGCGCCCTGACCTGTCTGACAGCATCCCTGCCGTCAATGGAATAGCCGATTACCTCGAAGTCCCCTTTATCGGCAAGGTAGTTGCGAATGCCTTCCACCACGACACGATGATCGTCGACCAAAAACACCCTCGTTTTTTTTTGCTTGGCGGCATTCAACCCGGCATTTCCGACGTCCGCTTTGTGTTTATTTCCCATTTGAATAATCCTCGGTTATTTCCTCTAAAAAAACCAAGGAATTTTTTATGGCCGATGCAGTGGCCGTAGCCTCGGGCATTGGTTTTCCACGAAGCATTCGAAATCCGATTTTTTCATCTTTCCGCCTTGCCGTGCAAGTATCCGTACAGCCGCAGTGCGAAAGGAAACTTAAAAGCGCTTCGAGAACAGACGCTCGATGAACGCCCGAATCAGCCTTTTTTTAAGATCGGCCGGTTCCCAATTCCTCATGTTCGCATCCGGGATTCACATGGGAGCCTCACCGGGCTGAATTCATCATAAAATTGCGAAACGGGTATCAGGGTTTAAATACAACCCAAATCGAAACGGTGAATTTCAATAATTATTTCAGGTGCTGCAGTATTGGATTACGTTGGTGAGTCTAACGTTTTTATACTTATAATATATCGCAGAAAATTGTTGAAAATGCAAGTAATATCTATACACATCGCCCGTGTAAGCGCTTCCTTTTGTTCGAATTGTTCGTTTTTTCGATTTAAAATTCGCTTTCGGGGGTTTGTGAACGCCAACAATTAAAACCGTAACCAGGTTCTAAAACGTAACCAGGTTCTTTTTTGCGGCATAAGCTGCCAGAGCGCTGGAGGTGTGCATATTCAGCTTTTTCATGATGTTCGATCTGTGCTTTTCAACCGTTTTTAAACTGATGCACAGGTAATCTGCGATTTCTCTGTTTTTATACCCTTCTCCGACCAATTTCAGCACTTCCCGTTCGCGCTGTGAAATATTGTCCCATATGGTCTTCTCTTTTACCTTTTCGATGTCGTCGGCATTTTCCAAGTATCCGTTCAATACATTTTTGGAAATCTCCGGTGTAATGAAGCGTTTCCCGGACAACGTCATCCGTATAGCCATTGCCAGTTCATCGAATGAGGAGGATTTCAGGCAATACGCATTTATGCCGTATTTAAAGGCCGTGCGAATATATTCTTCATTTTTATGGATGGTCAGAATGATTATTTTTATGTTTTCACTGAAATGCCGAATCGCATCGATAACGGAGAAACCGTCAAGTTTCGGCATGCTGATATCGAGGACCAGAATATCCGGATGATATTTCCGGATAAACTTGATAGCTTCCAGGCCGTCTTTCGCCTCCGCCACCACATCCACTTCCTTAAATCGGTTGGTGATCATATACCGCAGCGCCTGGCGCACGATATCGTGATCTTCCGCTATCATTACCCGATGCTTGTTTTTCATGATGGGTTCCGTGTTTTTTTCCGTTTCTTTCCACACGCCGCATACGGGATTTGTCTTCCCGTTGACTGCGGTTTTCATATGCACTTTTTGCCGATTGATTTTCCTGCACTCATATGCTGCATTCCATGAACGGTAAAACGCATTTGAATTCACGGAAAAAAGCAACAGTTTTATACCTTGTTTTCAATGTTTTGATTAACATACCATTGATCCGGCAAATTGAACATCAGGAATAAATGGATATTTACTGATTTATTTCTCAAAGCATCTTCATCGGCATCCGGTTCATAAAATACAACATATAGCGTAATTCATACCGCATGAATCCACACTGTCTACTCGCATCCTGTTTAAACGAGGGCCTCACTAGGAAATATCTCAATCGGGAACCCGGTTTTTATTCGGCCCGATCGGTCGTGCAGAACCATAAATGCTTCATGAACCTCAGTCGAATACGGGATTTACCCGATGTTCATTACAGAAAAAAAATGATTTTATTATGAATATTATAGAAATACCGTATTATATCCGATTACGCCCGGTTAGGAGGAAGCATCATGAAACATAAATTAACACCGCTGTTGACATTCGGCATTGCATTTATCCTTTGTATGACGGTCAGTGCCATTCCCATGGGGACAGGAGATCCTGTTGTCATTACCGCTGCTGTCGCTCAGGTCCGCCCTGATCCCGGCAGTTTTTCCAGTCTTGTAAAGGAGGTCGGTGAGTCCGTCGTGAACATCAGTGCCGTCAAGGTCGTCGCTTCTCAAAATATCCCGGAAAGCCCCTTCGGGCCGGGTGATCCGTTCAACGAGTTCTTCGAAAGGTTTTTTGGAGATCAAATGCCTCGCGAGTTCAAACAAAGAAGCCTTGGAAGCGGTTTTATCATCGATTCTGAAGGGCTGATTATCACCAATTCCCACGTGGTGAGAAAAACAACGGAAATCGAGGTAACGCTTTCCGACGGCCGCAATTTCGACGCCGAAATCGTGGGAATGGACGAATTGACCGACCTGGCGCTTATCCGGATAAACGCAGAGGAAAAGTTGCCGGAAGTGCCATTGGGAAATTCGGAAAAAGTGGAAGTGGGAGATTGGGTTGTGGCTATCGGAAGTCCGTTCGGACTCGGCAATACGGTTACTGCAGGAATTGTGAGCGCGAAATATCGGCGAATCGGCACCAGTGCGTATGAAGATTTCATCCAAACAGATGCCTCTATCAATCCGGGGAACAGCGGCGGTCCACTTTTGAATATCGATGGTGAGGTCATCGGCATCAATACCGCCATTTTTTCCAGATCCGGCGGAAATATCGGCATAGGATTCGCCGTCCCCATCGATACGGCCAAAAGTATTCTTCCCCAGCTAAAAAAGGGTAAAGTCGTCAGGGGATGGCTCGGGGTGCTGATTCAAGAAATCACCCCCGAAATCCGGCAAAAGCTGAACTTGGAAGCAGGTAAGGGGGCATTGGTTTCCGATGTTACGGAGGGTGGACCGGCGGATAAAGCCGGAATCCGACGTGGCGATGTGATCAAGTCATTTGCCGGTACGGAAATCGAGGAAATGGCTGACCTGCCGAAAGTCGTCGCCAACACCGAAGTCGGCAAAAGAGTCGAGGTCGAAATGATCAGAGACGGCACGTCCCGGCAGGTCACCGTGGAAGTCGGCGAACTCGAGACGGAAACCGAAAGAGCCGGTCGAACCCAAAAGGATCGAGAAACACCCCGACTGGGAATGGGGGTGCAGGATGTCACTCCGGAACTTGCCGCAAGATTCAATTTGCCCGTATCCTCGGGGGTCGCCGTTTTGCAGGTGGTCCCCGGATCACCTGCGGCAGAGGCCGGCCTGAGGGTCGGGGACGTTATCGTGGAGGCCGAGCAGGATCCTGTTCGGAGTGTCGATGATCTACTCGAAAAAGTAAAAAAGCTCGAATCCGGAGAACATATTCTGCTTCTGGTGAATCGGGACGGGAACACCCAATATCGTACGCTGCAAATCCAATAAGCGTTTTCCGCGAAGTCCGATCCGCCGTAAAAGGCGGATCGGGCCGATCAATGGCCTTGACGTCATGTCAGGGGACCATTCAGCGTAACCGTTTTTTATAAACGTTAATAAAAAGCCCGTAGGAAGGGCGGTTTAAGGGGGTTTTATGACAAAAAGGAAGCTGTTATATCTTTTACTGGGCCTTCTTTTTATTTTGGCCATGGCCTTGGTCGCCTATTCCGTTTCGAGATCTTACCGAAACGATAGTGAAGCGAATCAAAGCCGAACAACCCCATCGGCACTGGCGGTTGAAACGGCAGCACCGACCCTGACCCATGCCTACTCCCGCCAGTAGACAGGCCGGCCGTAATAATCATACAGCCGGACTTCATATTCGCGATTGACAGGAATTTTGGGATCGTAGGGCGGACTGTTTTTAACGGCTTCAGCGGGAACATCGACACTGACTTCGCTCAAGGCCCAATCCACGGATTCTATCCAATCCGGCGTGATCAACACGTTGCGGCCGGGAAGAAAATTGCGTGTATCAACCACCATATATCGGATGGTCCATGTCTCATCATCCAGTATAAAATCCTCCACATGGCCGATGTCGGTGTCCACGGCCTGAATATGATACCCGGTGACCTCCCTGGCCGACCGCAGGTGCTGATCCCGCTCGTGTTTTTCCGTTTCTTCTTCTCGGTGTTGCACATTTTCCTGGACCTGCCGCTGCACGTACATGGAATACGGGTAATCGACATACCCCCAAGCCCCCGGACCCTGCCAGTAAAAAGGCCATCCATAGTATTTCGTCCATCGAATTTCGTGCTGTCGACTCACGGGTGCATCTTCATCCAGCTCCGGCGCCCCCTTGATACGGTCCTTGGTTAATTTGACCGGCAATCGCCGGCTTCGCCAGTCAGGAGAGGCAAGGGAAATAGGGGATATCAGCACTTTTTTCCCCGGAAGCCATTTGGCGGTGTCCGCAACCATGTACCGAATCGTCCAGAAGCGGTCATCAAACAGAAAATCCTTGCACCTTCCGATATCTCCGTCTTCAGCGGACAGAACATAGTTGTATAATTCTTTCAAACTGCGCAACACCTTGTACCTCTCCTCTCTTGCAGAATGGTGATTTTAGAGGTTTGCGACTATGGTGGAGACGTATCCGTCCGTTTATATTCTTCAGCCGCGGATCGGTGGCTACTTCGCGGTTTCTGCTGCACGGACAGCATGTGGAGTATCTCGTTTTCCGTCAAATCGCGCCAGTTCCGATACGCATCCGCAACGGCGAAATGGCCGACCTCCCGTATATTGACACAGTAAATCCGATCGACACCGGATTCTATCGATTCAATGGTTGTGAGCGGTGCGGTAGGGACAGCCACGACAACTTCGCTGGCCATGCTTTTCTTAATCAGGTACACCGCAGCCAACATGGTATAACCGGAAGCAAGGCCGTCATCAACGATAATTACTCGTTTGCCTTTTATGTCGGGAAACGCCCTGCCCCCCCTGAGTCTTCTATCCCGCTCCTCAAGTTCCGCCTTTACCCGTTCCGCCTCCCGGCCTATTTGATCAGGTCTCAAATCAAGCTGCTGCAAAAGGGCTTCATTCAGAAAAAGGGTGCCCTGAGTGGTCATGGCGCCGAAACCGGCTTCGGGGTTCCCCGGAATTTTCAACTTGCGGACAATGACCATGTCAAACGGGCACCCCAACATCCGGGCAACCGTCATTCCTACCGGCACTCCCCCGGCGGGTATGGCCATGACCAGGTCTTCGGCGCCATACACCGGCTGCAACATTTCTCCCAGGAGCTTTCCCGCATGCACCCGATCGGCGAATATACGGACTACATTATGATATTTTTCGATTTCGTGGACGTTTCCCATTCTTTCACCTCCGGCGTTGATTTTCGGTATATCCGGCGTTTTCAGATCATATGATGAATGGAGAGGATAAATAAATACCGAATAACCCGTATTTCTTCCCGTTTGGGAAACCCTATCCATGTCGTATCCGTGGATGATCATTGTCGGACAAATACAGGATTCACCGTATTCAACCGGCTGTCTAATCAGGATAAATTATATTTATTTGTCGACTTTCGACGTTCATTAACCCCGTTTGGGCGCGCATAAACGCGCCGAAAAGGCCCTCTATCCGCAGCGCAGGGCAAAAATGCACCCATTTAGAGAATCATTATCATTCGCTTTTTTGCATGCGGCATATTCAGGCGCTCCGGCAACAGGGATTAATCGGCTCACGCTGATCGAACGCCTGCGAACGGCCTGAACCGCTCTGCCCTTCGACATGAAAGCCGAAAGTTGAATTCATTTCCAAAAAAAAGGAGAATTATGAAATCGGTGCATATCAGCTGCATGATGATGGTTTTCATAGTGTCAACGTGCGTATTTCTCTCCAATTCATCGATACGGGCGGTGGAATTGAATTCGGAAGACACGGCTATAGCCGATGCCGTGGCGGATGAGTTCAACGAAGACCGGCATATTCCGGAGCGGGCCGTCCAGGCTGACGTAACGGATGGTGTCGTGACGCTTACCGGTACCGTGAGCGACATGCTTGCAAGGGAACGATCGGCCGATATCGCAAAGACCGTTCGCGGGGTCACGTCCGTCATCAACTTAATCGAGGTGGTTCCAACAGCACTTCGAGAGGATCATGAAATCAAAGCGGATGTTCTCGCCGCTTTAACTGCCGATCCGGCCATCGACGAAGCCGAACTCACCGTAACGGTCGATCATCATACCGTTACGCTGCAGGGAACGGCCCCTTCCTATAAGGATAAACTTCTGATCGAAAGTATCGCAAAGGGGGTGAACGGGGTGGCCGGCATGGAAAACCGCATCACCGTAGCTTATGACCGGAATCGACCGGACGCGGAACTTGCCGCCGACATCGAAAAACGCCTTCAGTATGATGTATATGTGGATGCCGCCGATATCGCCGTCGATGTCACGGACGGCGATGTTGCATTGACCGGAATTGTCGGCAGTTTAGCGGAAAAGGAACAAGCCGTTCTGAATGCCTATGTTCTCGGTGTCCATTCCGTCGATCACTCCGGTCTTTTCGTTCGTCCGCGGGTGGGCGATCCCGATCTCAAGGAAAAAAAAATCACTAAAAGAACGGATACGGAAATAACGAATGCCCTTCGAACCGCACTTGCCCAGGATCCCAGGGTGTCTCCATTCGATATCGGAGTGACCGTCACGGAAGGATTTGTCACTCTCGACGGGGAAGTCGATCATTTAAAAGCAAAACGCGCAGCTCAGCAGAATGCAGCACACACGGCCGGCGTTCTGTTCGTGAAAAACACGATCCGGGTCAACCCGCAAGCCGGGCAAAACGATAATGAGATAGAACAGCGTCTCAGAGACGCCTTCCTGAGAGATCCCCGCATCGATCTTTTCGATATTACCGTCGATGTGGAAAACGGCATTGCCGAACTCACCGGCAAAGTTCAGACCTATGTTGAAAAAATGCAGGCCGATGATATCGCCTCACGAACCAAGGGGGTTACAGCGGTGAACAATGCACTCGATGTTGTGGATGTTTACGAGCCTCCCATTTATCAGCCGCATGTGGATAAACTCGATCCCCGCACGTTCGAGTGGTTGCGATACCCCACCGATGCCGAACCCCGGACATCGGATTCCGAAAATAAACAACGATAAACCGGTGAAGAACCGGAAGCCTCGATGGGAACAGAATCCGCGGCAAACGGAATTATCCTTTTAAAAAAATGGAGAAAAACATGACTGAAAGCACATACGTTCTCCGGCTGGAGGAAATCGATGCAAATGCTACACCCCGGGTGGGGGGGAAAAATGCGTCGTTAGGAGAAATGATTCAATCGCTGAAGGAAGAAAATATTCTCGTGCCGGACGGATTCGCCACCACAGCCGACGCCTATCAGCGGTTTATCGAAGAAAACGGCATAAAGCAGAAAATTGACGATTTGCTTGCCGATTACCGCGAAAAGCGTAAATCCCTGGAAAGTACGGGCCGTGAGGTCCGCAAACTGTTCAATCGCGCCGAGTGGCCGGAGGATATCGCATCTGAAATCACGTCCGCCTATCATGACCTTTGCGATCAGTATAATAAAAAAGACGTAGATGTAGCCGTGCGCAGCAGCGCTACGGCCGAAGACCTTCCGGAAGCCAGTTTTGCCGGTCAGCAGGAAACGTTTCTGAATGTGACGGGTGACAAAGAGCTCCTGGACGCCTGCCGGAAATGCTATGCATCCCTCTTTACGGACCGGGCGATCAGCTATCGAATAGAAAAAGGTTTCGACACCAAGGAGATCGCTCTCTCCGTCGGCGTTCAAAAAATGGTTCGGTCCGATTTATGGGGATCCGGCGTGATGTTTACCCTGGACACGGAAACCGGTTTCCCCGATGTCGTGGTGATCAATGCCGCCTGGGGGCTCGGAGAAAATGTCGTTCAGGGGACGGTCAATCCGGATGAATATACCGTTTTCAAGCCGCTGCTCACCAATGAAAAGCTGGTCCCGATTATCCATAAAAACCTTGGGGAAAAAGAAAAAAAGCTGATTTATGCAAAAGGCGGCAGTAAAGCGACCAAGAATATCGATACGCCAAAAAAAGAGCGCCGGGCATTTGTATTGAATGAAAAGGACATGCTGACCCTGGCCCGATGGGCCGTCAAAATCGAAGAGCATTACGGCAAACCGATGGATATCGAGTGGGCGGGGGACGGCGAATCCGGCAAGCTGTATATTGTCCAGGCCCGGCCTGAAACGGTTCAGTCCCGGAAGAAAGCCGGCGTTCTAAACACCTATTCTCTGAAGGAATCGGGCACCGTGATCGTCAAAGGCCTGAGCATCGGCAATGCCATAGCCGCGGGGGAAGCGTGCCTGATCAAAAGCGCCGATCACATCAGCCGGTTTAAAGAGGGGGCCATTCTTGTCACGGAGATGACGGATCCGGATTGGGTCCCCATTATGAAAAAATCCATCGGCATCATCACGGACCACGGCGGCCGAACGTGTCATGCGGCTATTGTCAGCCGGGAGTTGGGCATACCCGCGGTGGTGGGTTGCGGAAATGCAACGGAGAAGATTGCGAACGGCGATAAAATCACGTTAAGCTGTGCCCAGGGAGATGAGGGCTACATTTACAAAGGAATCCTCGATTTCGAGGAAAAGGAAATCAAACTGGAAGATCTGCCGGAAACCCGAACACGCATCATGATGAATATCGCCAGCCCGGCAGCCGCTTTCAGCTGGTGGTCCCTGCCGGCCAAAGGCATCGGACTCGCCCGCATGGAATTCATCATCAACAATATCATTCAAATCCACCCGATGGCCCTGATCCATTATCACGATTTGAAGTCCGGCGATGATAAACGGAAAATCGATGAACTGACGAGCGGATTCGATGACAAATCAGAGTACTTCATCGATCTTCTGGCCCAGGGCATTGCACGCATCGCCGCCTCCCAACATCCCGAGCCGGTTATCGTCCGCATGAGCGACTTCAAAACCAATGAATATGCCAACCTCATCGGTGGAAAAGCATTCGAACCGCAAGAGAGCAACCCCATGATCGGGTTTCGCGGTGCTTCCCGCTATTACAGCGATCGCTATCGCGGCGGATTTTCCCTCGAATGCAAAGCCATTCGCCGGGTCCGGGAAGCAATAGGGCTTACCAATACCTTAATTATGATTCCATTCTGCAGAACGATCGATGAGGCTGAACGCGTTCTCGAGGTGCTTGCGGAAAACGGCCTGAAACGGGGAAAGAACGGTCTGGAAGTGTATATGATGAGTGAAATCCCTTCAAATATCATTTTAGCCGACCGGTTCAGCGACCTGTTCGATGGGTTTTCGATCGGTTCGAACGATCTGACGCAGTTGGTTTTAGGTGTTGACCGGGATTCATCCGAACTGGCCCACCTGTTTGATGAACAGAATGAGGCGGTGAAGCGTGAAATCGCACGGCTGATAAAAACCGCCCACAAAAAGAAACGAAAGGTGGGCATCTGCGGCCAGGCGCCCAGCGATCATCCGGAGTTCGCAGAATTTTTGGTCGAAGAGGGTATCGATTCCATTTCCCTTAACCCCGACAGTGTCATCGATGTAATCAACCATGTAGCAAAAGCGGAACGCAAGAAGCGAAAGAGCGGCTAAAGGCTGTACCGAATAGAAGGGGAATTCATGCCAAACGATCGTGCCGGCAAAGTCCTGTCCGTACGCAGCAGCGTCGTGGACGCCTATTTTCCCGATCACATACCGCCCCTGCTGCACGTGCTTCAGGGAGGAGAAAACCGGGACATCTTCATTGAAGTGGTGATCCATTTAAGTGCCGACACCATTCGGGGCATCGCACTGACCCCCACTCAGGGCCTGGCAATGGGATCGACACTGATCGACACGGGATCCACCCTGAAGGTGCCTGTTGGAAAATCACTGCTGGGAAGAGTATTCAATGTATTCGGTGATCCCATTGACCGTATGGGTAAGGTCCAGACGGACGAACGGCGATCCATCCACCGGGAACCGGTCGACCTCAGCCGCCGGTCCACAAAGGAAGAAATATTCCTTACCGGAATAAAAGCCATCGATGTGCTGTCTCCTCTCGAATTGGGCGGCAAAGCCGGGCTGTTCGGCGGTGCCGGCGTAGGAAAAACAGTGCTGATCATGGAAATGATCAACAACATGGTGGCCCAGCATGAAGGCATCAGCATATTCTGCGGCATCGGTGAACGAATACGGGAAGGGGAAGAGCTGTATCGAGAAATGAAACAGGCGGATGTACTGAAAAACACGATTATGATTTACGGTCAAATGAACGAGCAGCCCGGGGCGCGCTTCAGGGTCGGCCATGCCGCGCTTACCATGGCGGAATATTTTCGGGACGATATGAAGCAGGACGTCCTTCTTCTCATTGACAATATTTTTCGGTTCGTTCAGGCCGGCATGGAAGTATCGGGCCTTCTCGGACAGCTCCCCTCCCGCCTTGGTTATCAACCCACACTGGGCACCGAACTGGCCGCACTCGAAGAGAGAATCTGCAATACGGCGGCAGGCGCCATCACCTCGGTTCAAGCCGTTTATGTACCGGCAGACGACTTTACGGACCCGGCCGCGGTGCACACCTTCGGCCATCTTTCCGCATCCATTGTATTGTCCCGGAAAAAGGCCGGAGAAGGGCTGTATCCGGCGATCGACCCCCTTCAGTCCAACTCGAAAATGCTCGTTCCCCATGTGGTCGGCGACCGGCACTATACGACGGCACAGCACATCAGGACCGTTTTGGCGAATTATGAAGATTTAAAAGACATCATCGCCATGCTGGGGATCGAGGAGTTGTCCGAAGAGGACCGCCGAACCGTCTACCAGGCCCGGCGGTTGGAACGCTTTCTGACACAGCCCTTTGCCGTAACCGAACAGTTTACCGGCTATACCGGGAAACGGGTGCCCTTGGATGAAGCACTTGCGGGGTGTGAACGGATCTTGAATGATGAGTTTTCCGATGCACCCGAAAAAGCGCTTTATATGATCGGAAGCATCGAAGAGGCAAAACGATGATGCGGTTGACGATTCTGCTCCCTGGAAGCATATTTTTGGAAAAGGATGTGACCAAAATACGTGCTGAAGCCGAAAATGGAGAATTTTCCCTTCTGCCGAAACACATCGATTTTGCTGCAGTACTGACAGCGGGGATATTGTCCTATGAAGATGCAGACCAGAAAATCGCCTATGTCGCCGTCAACGGCGGCACCCTGGTAAAGGTTGGAGCCCGGGTGTGGGTGTCCACTCGGAATGCCGTTGCAGATGCCCCTCTGGGTCGGTTGGAGCAAACGGTCGAAGAGCAATTCAAAATCCTGGACGACAGCGAAAAAAAAGCCCGGACCGCCATGGCCAAAATTGAAGCCGGCATTATTCGCAAATTTTTAACGGCAAGTAATCCGTAAACATTTATGAACCGCTCAAACAAGAAATTTCCCGAGGAGATTGGGAAAAAGGAACGGCGCAAGATCCGCGCCAAAAAAGAAAGCGACCGAAATATCTGGTTCAGCCTGGGAATGTTCGGCCTGGTGGGATGGTCGGTGGCCGTTCCCACTCTTTTAGGGATCGCTCTGGGCGTATGGATCGACAAAACATGGCCGTCGCGGTATTCGTGGACACTAACGGGGCTTGTCGTCGGTTTACTGCTCGGGTGTTTAAACGCCTGGTTTTGGGTCCAGCGGGAAGGAAAAAGTGACTGATTCGAATCACCACATCGTGCAGGTTATTATCGCACTTGGCGGAATTCTGATCTGGATTATGTTCGTCAAATCCATCCTGACCCGCATCAGGATACCGGCCCTCGTCGGATTCCTTGCCACCGGCATTTTCATTCGCTGGGCAAACGGAACAGAAGGCCCTATACCGGAAGAAGCCTTTGACATATTTTCGTTTTTCGGCGAACTCGGGCTGATCACGATCCTGTTCAGGGTCGGTCTGGAAAGTAATCTCAAAAGCCTTCTTGCCCAAGTCCGACGGGCAAGCGTGGTTTGGTCGGCGAATATGGTCATCAGCGGTGCAGTCGGTTTTATCACCGCATATTACGCCTTGGGCATCCACCTCATACCGAGCCTGTTCATCACAGCAGCTTTTACGGCCACGAGTGTGGGAGTTTCCGTCAAAATTTGGGAAGAAATGAACATCCTTGACTCCACGGATGGAAAACTGTTGATCGATGTTGCGGAAATGGATGACATCTCGGCGATTTTCATCATGGCCCTGCTGTTTTCAGTCGCCCCTGTGCTGCATGCCGGCGAAAACGCCTCCCTTGTCCGTCTTATCCCTATTCAGCTTGCGGTCGTCTGTTTAAAATTCATTGGATTTGCCGCTCTTTGTTTTCTTTTCGCCCACTTCGTCGAAGAGCGCATGATGAACTATTTCAAAAACCTTGATGAACCGCCGCCGGATGCGATGATCATCGTGATTTCCTTTGGATTCGTAATTGCCGCCCTGGCCGCTCTTTTAGGACTGTCCCTGGCTATCGGGGCATTCTTTGCGGGTCTGTTATTCAGCCGTGATCCGGATTGCATTAAGATGGAGTCCTCCTTCATTCCCATATATGAATTCTTCAGTCCGTTTTTTCTCCTCGGCGTAGGACTCGATATAGATCCGGCAACGATGGTCTCCGGATTGAAATTGGGCGGTGTATTGTTGGCAGCGGCGGTAATCGGAAAATTCGCGGCAAACGGCTTTCCCGTTTATTTCATGTATGGCTCGGTCAGTGCGGCGCTCATCGGCATCAGCATGGTTCCCAGGGCGGAAATCACCATGGTCATCATGCAGACCGGCCTTAGCATGGGGAATTGGGCCGTACCATCGGCACTGTTCAACGCAATGGTTTTTGTTGCCGTCGGAACATGCCTCATCAGTCCGTTCGGCGTTCAATTCACAATCGAAAAATCCGGATACAAAACGGAAAATGACTGAACTGCTGGTATTCACATGGGGAATTTGTATCGGCCTGTTTTACTATGGCGGCCTGTATTGGACCGTGTGCCGCATGGTCGGCAGCAAACGAGCGGTTTTTTTTTCCATTTCCAGCTTCTTTTTCAGGCTGGCGGTATTTCTGGCGGCCGTGTACGTGATTTTCGACGGTCGAATAAACCGGCTGTTCTGGATACTCGCCGGTTTCTTTTCGGCGAGAATACTGATGATAAAGATGGTTTCGAAAACCGGGAAATCGGCACCGGATAATCCGCCCTAAACCGAATCGACGAATCGGGAGAAACGGTTATGGAACTCATGGGGTTGAAGCAAATCAGTCCCGACCAGATCATATTCTGGCAAAAGGGGTTTGTCGTTATCAACGCAACGATCGTGTATGCCTGGATCGTCATGGCGTTTTTGGTCGGCGTTTCATGGCTCGTGACGCGACGTTTGTCCTCGGGCGTCGACATACCGCCCCTGCAGAATCTGCTCGAAGCGCTGGTAAGCGCCATCAGAAACGAAATTCGGGAAACGAGCCAGGATGATCCGGACAAATACATGGGTTTTATCGCCACGCTGTTCCTTTTCATCCTGATATCCAACCTGCTGACCGTTATCCCCGGGTTTGTCCCCACGACCGCTTCTCTTTCCACCACAGGGGCACTGGCCGTCTGCGTGTTTCTGGCCGTTCCGATCTACGGGGTAAAGAGCAGGGGTTTTATCGACTATCTGAAACAATACATTCGACCCACCGTTTTTATGCTGCCCTTCAACATCATGGGAGAATTGTCACGGACACTCGCTTTAGCCGTGCGCTTATTTGGAAACATCATGAGCGGAACGAAAATAGCCGCCATCCTTCTGGCGATTTCTCCGTTGGTGTTTCCCGTCTTGATGCAGCTTCTCGGACTGATCACCGGGGTCATACAGGCATATATTTTCGCGATTTTGGCTATGGTCTACATCGCATCGGGGACGAGGGTCCACCATGAAAATTTCGAAGAACAGAAAGGAGATCGCTGATGGAAAGCATTTCATTTATCGGCATGGTATCGATTTTTACCGCCGGAATAACGATCGGCATAGGAGCCATCGGCCCCGCGCTGGGGGAGGGCCGGGCCGTCGCCCAGGCGCTTGCATCCATGGCTCAGCAGCCGGATGAAACGAACAGCATCACCCGCATTTTGTTCGTCGGACTTGCCATGATCGAATCCACCGCCATTTACTGTTTCGTCGTTTCAATGATCCTGCTGTTTGCAAATCCGTTCTGGGATTACGTGGTCTCCCGGGCAGGAGGATAGCGGCATGCTGACGGACTGGTTTACCGTATTGGCACAAGTGCTGAATTTTTTAATTCTGGTCGCCCTGTTGAAACACTTCCTTTACGACCGCATTATTCGTGCCATGAACGAACGCGAACAGCGCATCAAGGACCGGCTCAAAGCAGCCGATGAGCAGAAAGAAGAAAGCCGGCAAGAGGCGGAAAGTTTCCGCAGGCGTCAAGAAGAAATCGAACAGCAGCGGGCCGGAATTCTCAAAAGAGCGGAGGAAGATGCAGCCCGGCGCAAAGAGGAGCTTCTTCATGCCGCAAAACGTGATCGGGACGCGCGTCAGAACGCATGGCGCCGATCAATCGAGCGGGACAAAAAGGCCTTCATGAACGACCTGCGGCGGGTTTCCGTTCGACAGGTTCTCGCTCTCTCCGAACGCCTGATGCGCGAATTGGCGCAGGAAGATCTCGAGCGCCGAATGGTAAACATATTTGTTCAGAAAATCAAAGAACTGGCGATCGAGGAGAAAAATCGGCTTCGCAAAAGTGGAAACAACGGGGCCGGACCGGCTGTCGTTTACAGTGCTTTTGACGTGTCCGGTGATGAAAAAAAGAAGATAACCGATGCGCTTCACGAAGAAATCGCACCCGATCTTCCGGTTGATTATCGAAGGGATCCCGAATTGATTGCCGGTATCCGTTTGCATATCGACAATAAACGCATATCGTGGAATATGGAAGACGCCTACCGGGATATCGAGCAGAAAATGTTGGAGCTGATCGAAAATGCATCACGCATTTCCGGTGAGATCGATTATCGAAACGCGGAACCGGGACAAAATTCCGAATGAACGAAAACACCAGTATTCTAAAAAGATCACTTGACGGCGCCGCCGAGGTCATCGAAAACGCCGGAAAATCCCTGCCACCGGAGCTCACCGTCCAAAACGTCGGCACGATCACCTATATCGGGCCGGGCATTATACGGGCAACGGGACTTTCCGGCGTACGAAACCAGGAGATGATTCGATTGCCGGGTGCAGCATACGGAATCGCCTTCGACCTGAGAGAAACGGAAACCGGAATCGTTCTGTTAGATGACAACAAACACCTGGCAGCAGGCAATGAAGTCTATTTGACCGGTGAAATCCTCACGATACCTGTCGGCGAATCCCTTTTGGGCCGAATAGTCAATGGCATGGGGGAAACCCTTGACGATGGGATGCCGATCAAAAGCGACCGCCGCTATCCCCTGGAAAAGCCTGCACCCTCCATGATGGACCGATTGCCGGTAACGGTTCCGCTACAGACGGGAATTAAAATCATCGATGCCCTGATTCCCATCGGCCGGGGACAACGGCAGCTCATTATCGGCGACCGTCAAACCGGCAAAACAGCGATAGCCCTCGACATCATTATCAACCAGAACGAGGGGGATATGGTCTGCATCTACTGCGGCATCGGCAAAAGGGCGTCCGCCGTTGCAAAATTAATCGATGATCTGCGCCGTTACGAATCCATGAAATACAGTGTCGCCGTAGTTTCAACCGAGGAAGATCCACCGGGCCTGCAATATATCACCCCATACGCCGCCATGGCAGTGGGAGAATTTTTCATGGACCGGGGAATGGATGTTTTAGTGGTGCTTGATGACCTTACCCGGCATGCAAGGGCCTACAGGGAAATCGCTCTTCTTTTGCGAAGGCCGCCCGGAAGAGAGGCATTTCCCGGCGACATATTCTACATTCATTCGCGGCTCTTGGAGCGTTCAACGCACCTGAAAAAGGAGGGCGGAGGAGGATCCCTTTCCACCCTGCCGATTGTCGAAACCGAGGCGCAGAACATATCCGCATACATTCCGACCAACCTGATTTCAATTACGGATGGACAGATTTACCTGTCTCCCGATCTCTTCAGGAAGGGAATTCTGCCGGCTGTGGATGTGGGACGCTCGGTCAGCAGGGTGGGGGGGAAGACCCAGCTGCCGGCATTTCGAACGGTATCGGGAGACCTGCGCCTGGCCTATTCCCAATTCGAAGAGTTGGAAACTTTCGCCCGATTCGGCACGCAGATGGACGAAGAAACCCGCTCAACGCTGGTGAGGGGACGAAGAATACGAGAAGCGTTTAAACAGCCCCAGTACCACCCTATGCCCGTATGTGAACAAATTGCCGCTCTCGTTTCCCTGAACGAAGGGATATTCGACGCATTCAACCTTAATGAGGTGCCCGCAGCCATCGAGAAGATCAGTAGGGAGGTATCGGATACGCTTCCGGAGGTATGCCGGAAAATCGAATCCGGTGAAAAAATCGGCGATGCGGAAATCGAGGCATTAATAAAGGCGGCGCAGCGTGCCTTGCACATGGATTAACATATGCAGACCATTGAAGCATTAAAACGAAAAATCGACAGTGTCACGGATTTGGAATCGGTGGTTAAAACCATGAAAGCGATGGCATCTGTGAGAATCAAGCAATACGAGAAAGCCGTGCTCTCACTTCGAGCGTTTTCCCGCACGATCGACATGGCGATGCAGGTGGTGGTGTCGCATCCTTTGCCGCCTCTTGCAGAAGACCGAAAAACACGGGACGGTCACGTCGGTGCCGTTGTGTTCGGTTCCGACCAGGGCATGGCCGGACAGCTCAATGATGTCGTTCTCAACCATACGCTGAAGCATCTGCGGCAATCTCTCCCGCCCGAAACGGGGAACATGCGGTTTATCGCCGTCGGAGCCCGCATGAAACGCAAATTGGAACGCGTGGGTCACCCGGTTGACGCTTATATCCGGGTCCCGGGGTCCGTGGCGGGCATCACCTCTCATGTCCAGGATATTCTCTCGGTTATCGACGAGTGGGAAAGGCGCTGGTCACCACGCCGGATCTGGCTTTATTACAGCATAAAACCGGAGAAAACCGGCTTTTTGCCGCATGCTGAACGGCTGCTTCCCATCGATCAGCAGTGGGTGGAAGAATTGAAGAAAAAAGAATGGCCGAGTCGATGTCTACCCATGATTACGATGGATACGACCGCCATGTTTTCATCCCTGATCAAGCAGCATCTGTTTACAGCCATTTACAAGGCATTTGCCGAATCGATGGCCAGTGAAAATCAAAGTCGCCTTCAATCCATGCAGCAGGCGGAAAAAAATATTCAGGAAGAGCTCGACGATTTAAGTATGGAATACCACCGTCGCCGGCAAATGGCGATTACCGGTGAACTTTTAGACATTGTTTCAGGGTTCGAGGCGCTGGAAACAACCTGAGATCGGCAAGGATTCCGACAAATATTTCAACACGGTTAAAGGAAATACAATGGCCGGCAACACGAAAATATTAATCGCCGACGACCATCAGGTCGTCCTGGAGGGCCTGACCAAAATCCTGAAAGCGGCACCTGATGTGGAAATTGTCGGGCTGGCGCAGGATGGAACGCAAACCCTGGAACAAGTCGACGCCTTGAATCCCGACCTTATCATTCTGGACATCGCGATGCCGAATCTGAGCGGCATCGAAGTGGTGAAGCGGATTCGAAAGGATAATGAAGGAACCAGAATTCTGGTGTTCACCATGACGGCCAACCCGGAGGAAATCATTACCCTCTTCGGGATGGGCATTTCCGGCTGTATTTTAAAAGATGAACCATTGGAAGAAGTTTTGCTTGCCGTTAATACTATTCAATCCGGAGCCGTTTTTTACAGCAACGCCGTGCGTCAAATTCTCCAGTCCCACCTCACCTTTCTGGAAAATGAGGAAGAACAGAAAATTTCCAATAACGTTCGGCGGCGGATTGAAAACCTCAGCAAGCGCGAAAAGGAGATTTTCCTTCTTCTGGCCGATGGACTGACGCCCGGTCAAATAGGGGAACGCCTCTATATCAGCCCCAAAACCGTTGAAACCCATAAATACAATATCATGGAAAAAATGGATGTCCAATCGACGTCCGATCTGATCAAAATAGCCGTTAAATACCGGCTCATTCACATTTAAATGATGGCGGAAATGATGTGGACCTGGCTGGAAACACATGAAAATATTCTGGGATGGGCGGCGCTGGCCTCGCTCGTTCTATTTTTTGCCATGGTGATGATCGGTCCGCTCCTGGTCATTTGGCTTCCACGAGGTTACTTGACGGGGGAAGGCGAAAAAACCTACAATCTTTCCGCACCTATTCTGTGGCCGTACTTATTTTTTAAAAACGGATTGGGCATTATTCTCGTGATCGCCGGCATAGCGATGCTCGTTCTGCCCGGACAGGGGCTGCTTACAATGGCCGTCGGGATCTCGTTATCAAACATCCCCGGCAAACGCCGCCTGATTCGGCGCATCCTTTGCCGTCCGCGTGTTCTCAATATGGTCAACTGGATGCGCTTAAAGGCGGGCAAGCCCCCGCTGGAAAATCCGCATCATCCTGTCTGCTGACTGTCGCTCCTTTACATGCCGTCCTTTGTAAAATACATTATCTACCTACTTCACGAAATCGGCAGGAATGGTACAATCGGAATTCGATAATGAAGATGCTTAACGTTGCGTTCTTGCCCGGCGTTGCGGTTCTGGAGTCTTTTCGGCGAATTTGTGCTCCACCGGCGAACGGTCCGAAATGCGCCCGGCATGAACCCGGAAGGTGACCTATAACCGGAAACAATGGAAAGGCGGTGAAGAATGGCAAAAAAGATGTTCACGACTCATGTAATCGTTTTCTGCATCACGCTTATTGCGGCATTGCCGTTATCCCAGGCCCAATCCATAACGGCTGAAAAGGTGTTGACCGAAATAAAGGAACTGCTGGAACCGGAAGAGACCATGGTTCGTGATATCCACGTCAACATCAAATTCCAAAATGACACGACCATGGAATGGGAGGCGTGCGAAATACGCAAAACCATCGATGATGAAAAGAAAATTCTGATAATGATCAGAGAACCCGAACCCCTTTACGGATT
Source organism: Desulfobacterales bacterium (assembly GCA_046483495.1). GTDB lineage: Bacteria > Desulfobacterota > Desulfobacteria > Desulfobacterales > UBA5616 > CAYLRU01. Next base: position 91,688 of record JAWODC010000092.1, on the reverse strand, counting down.
TACGATATTAATCAGAGAACCGCTGAAACAACGTGCGATCAACACGTGGGTCTATGCGCCGTCACTTAATCGAATTCGAAGAATAAACAATATTTTCACATATGAACCCTTTCTCGGAACCGATTTCACTTACACAGACATCGGTTTTATCGACCCTTGGGCCGACCACGAACTGATGCCCGATCACGATGAGAAAAAAGAGGATATCGTGGTTCTGAAATCCATACCTCGTTCAAGCGCTTATTACTCTAAAATCATAACGTTTGTATCTGCCGACAATTTTATGCCGGTTAAACGCTATTATTATGATATAGGCGGGGATCTGTGGAAGACCCTGGTCTTTTCCGATGCCAAAATGGATCCGGATGGAAATGTGATCAGCTTTACCATGGAGATGTTCGATCACTTTGAAAAAACCAGCACCGAGTGGGTGGCAAAGCGCTCCGAAGTGAAGGACGACATTTCCAATGCTTATTTTACACCGGAAAAACTGCCCGAAGTGAAAAACGCCCCTTTTTGCCGGTAATTTAAATGGTGACATGTAATTCAACACCGCGACGGCACCGAACCTATAGGCGACAGCAGAGGATGTACCATGGAAGCAGACATTATCCCGATACCAGCGATTACCGATTCCCAGTCCAATACGGGGAGTCTATCCTCGGCTCTGGTGAGGTCCGAGGACATAAAGGAAATCTCCGATAATAAAAAATTTGCCGTTTTTCTGGATTATGACGGCACCCTGACCCCCATCGTCGAACGGCCCGAGCTCGCCGTGATGTCGGAATCCATGCGGGAAACATTGAAGGATCTCGCAACGTACTGCACGGTTTCCATTTTGAGCGGGAGGGATCTCGAAGATGTGAAATCGCTGGTTGGTCTTGACCCGCTGCTCTACGGCGGGAGCCACGGATTCGATATCGCAGCACCCGGATATCAGCAAATCCGGCACGAAAAGGGGACCGAATTTATCCCGGCCCTCGAGCGGGTCGCACAGGCATTGAAAAAGAAACTCGAACCGATCCACGGCGCGGTGGTTGAGCACAAAAAATTTTCCATAGCTGTACATTTTCGGCAGGCAGCCGATGATGATGTGCCTAAAATCGAAGCCGGACTGGATGAGGTCCTGGAGGAATTTGAAGAATTCCGCAAATCAACCGGAAAAAAGGTTTTCGAATTAAAACCCGCCATAGATTGGCACAAGGGCAAGGCGCTGCTGTGGCTGCTGGAAAAACTGCAGCTGGACCGGCCGGATGTTCTCCCCATATATATCGGAGATGACACGACGGATGAAGACGCTTTCAGAGAGTTGGGGCGTATCGGCGGCCTTGGCGTTATCGTCCGTGACAAGCACTCCCGACCCACCTATGCGCATTTCGCCGTTGACAGTACGGAGGAGGTCCGGCAGTTTTTGCAATTTCTGACCGGCACCGCACGTGAAACCCGTCACCAATGGTGGCTCACCTACACGGGTTTTATACCGACCGAAGAGGGTCTCCGTGAAGCGCTCTGCACACTGGGCAACGGCTACTTTGCAACACGGGGGGCCGCTGCGGAATCGCATGCCGACGACATCCATTACCCGGGGATGTATCTTGCAGGAGGTTATAACCGGCTGGGCACTGAAGTGGCGGGCCGTATCATAGTAAACGAGGACCTTGTCAACATGCCGAACTGGCTTCCGGTTCAATTTCGAATCGACGGCGGCCGATGGGTCGAACTGAAGCACGTCGATATTCTTATGTACCGGCAGGAACTGGACATCAAAAGCGGTATTTTGCATCGAGAGGTTCGTTTCCGTGATAAGCAGGGCCGGGAATCGATTTTGTTTTGCAGGCGATTCGTCCACATGGAAAACGCCCACATGGCTGCCGAGGAAATCAACCTGATGGCGGTAAACTGGTCCGGGGAGGTGGATATCCGCAGCGCGTTGGACGGCACGGTGACCAACGCGGGAGTGGAGCGCTACAAAGACCTGAACAGCCGGCATCTCCGTCCCATGGAAGCGTTTGCCGTAAATCCGGAAACGCTGTACCTCAAAGTCCGCACCTCACAATCCGATATTCGTGTGGCACTTGCCGCCAGAACCCGGGTTTTCAATAATTTGGAACCCATACAATTACAGTGGCAGCACGAGATTCGGGAAGGCTATATCGAGCAGACCGCCCGGGTATCGCTGCATACGGGCGATACCCTGACGGTGGAAAAAATCGTCTCCCTCTATACGTCACGGGATTACGCCATCTCCGAATGCGGCCTCGAGGCCCGATCGGCCGTGAAGAGAGCCGGATCGTTTCATGATCTGCTCATGACACACATTCGGGCGTGGTGGCACCTATGGCGCCGATTCAATGTCCAGTTCAGGTTCGAGAACCGCGACGGGGACAATCGCATCGGGTTGATCACCCATTTATACATCTTTCATATTCTGCAGACGGTTTCCCTTCACACCATCGATATCGACGTCGGCGTCCCAGCCAGAGGCTGGCACGGCGAAGCCTATAGGGGCCATATTTTTTGGGACGAGCTGTTTATCTTCCCGTTTTTGAATTTCAGGCTTCCGGAAATCACCCGTTCTCTCTTGATGTACCGCTACTACCGACTTGACGCCGCCCGGCAGGCGGCGAAAAACGCCGGCCATGAAGGGGCCATGTACCCCTGGCAGAGCGGAAGCAACGGTCGTGAAGAAACACAGGTGGTGCATTACAACCCGAAGTCCGGCCGGTGGCTCCCGGACAATTCTCATTTGCAGCGGCATGTCAACATCGCTATCGCCTACAATCTCTGGCTTTATTATCAAGTAACCGATGATATCGAATTCATGTCGTTTTACGGTGCGGAAATGCTGCTTGAAATCGCCCGTTTTCTGGCAAGTCTAACGTCCTACGATAAGGCCTCGAACCGGTATGAAATGAAAAACGTCATGGGGCCGGATGAATATCACGATGCTTACCCCGATTCCGATGAGCCGGGTTTGAACAACAATACGTACACCAATGTCATGACCGTTTGGGTCCTCAGTCGAGCGCTCTGGATGCTGGACATCATTCCATTGGAGCGGCGGCTTCAACTTTGCTCCAAGCTGAATTTGAATTCGGCTGAAATGCGGCGATGGGATGCCGTCAGCAGGAAAATGAAGGTTGTGTTTATCGAAGACAACGTCCTCGCCCAATTCGAGGGATTCGACAAACTGGAAGAATTCGACTGGCCGAAATACAGGGCAAAATACGGCGACATCCACCGTCTCGACCGCATTCTCGAGGCGGAGGGGGATACGCCCAACCGCTATAAGTTGTCCAAGCAGGCCGATACCCTGATGCTCTTTTATCTGTTGTCCGCCGAGGAACTCGATAGGCTTTTCGACCGATTGGGGTATACCTTCGACCCTGAATGGATTCCAAAAACAATATCGTACTATTTAAAGCGCACCTCCCATGGATCCACCCTGAGCCGGGTGGTGCATTCGTGGGTTCTTGCCCGGGCCACGCGGGCCGGCTCCTGGAGCCATTTCTGCGAGGCGCTGAAAAGTGATATCGAAGACATACAGGGCGGCACTACGAAAGAAGGCATTCATCTCGGCGCCATGGCCGGAACCGTGGACATGGTCACCCGGGGATACACGGGACTCGAAGTGAGGGACAGGGTGCTTCGGTTCAACCCCTGTCTGCCCGAAGAGCTTGAATTTTTCCATATGCATCTTCGTTACAGGGGTCACACATTGGAAATCGATGTTGATTCAGAGACCCTGAGAATATACGTCCTGCCCAGTGATCAGCCGCCGATCAAAATCAGCCACAATGAACAGGAATATGTCATCGGGCCGGGCCAAATGAAAGAATTCCCGGTGACCTGCTCCGTTCCCATGCCGATCGAGATGGGGATATGACGAACAGCAGTGTGCGGTTCGATTGTCAATCCTTCAGTACTCCAGGGCTGATGACCATTACCGGTACGGGTGAATACTTGACGACATGGGCCGCCACACTGCCCAATAAAGCCCTTTCAATACCCGTGCTGCTGTGTCCCATGACAACCAGGTCCATATTTTCCGAATGAATATAACGAACGATTTCATCTCCGGGCCGCCCGGACAGGATCTTGGAATGAATTCGGCGGCCTTGGAAGTTTTCGGCCGTGAATTTTTTCAGCTTTTTTTCGACTTCTGCACGTGCCTGATTTTCAAAATCCGCCACATAGGCCACGGAGAGACCGATATGCGAGTAGTACATGGCGACATGCAAGCAGTACACGCAGTGAATCTCCGAATTGAATTTGTCCGCCATTTCAATAACGACGGGCTGAATTTTATACATATTCTCAGAAAGGTCCACTGGAAATAAAATTTTGCCAAACATATCGGTCTCCTCGTTTATTTCCCAAGTTGCGCCGCATCTCGGCTCGGGTGGGTTTTCTAACATCTATAGTCGTGACGAAGCCAAATTGCCATAGGGGAATTCATTTATTCACCATACGAAATGCCGGTATTTTAATTATGCCGGTATTTTAATTTCAGCGGAGTTTGTCAATGAAAAATACCGCTTTGGTTTGCACCAAAGCGGTATTTTTGGTTTCCGAACGGGAAAATATCATTCAGATTCGGATCAGGTATGCCGGTATCGACGACCGCTCGTCCCCGGCAGAACGCCTTCTTCACGGCCGTTGATGAGAACCCTGCTGGGCATTCCGATTTCCCGCCGGCACGTTTTAACTTTTCCCCTCTGATTCGATAAAGCCGTAGAATAAACCTCCTGTGAGTTTTCGTTCTGTGAATCCATCAAATCACTTTTCCCTTTCTTCCCCACATTTATGCGTTCATTATCACCCCCCTTCGATTATCTGTGTTTAGTGGTTTAACGATGTTATTCACTTACGGTGATTTTATAAGCAATTATGATGCCAAATAAACATTATGACCGGGGCACGCTTTGCGGCATGAGAAATTTTTTCCGGCTCCAATTTCGACCATAAAGGTTCATTGAACATACTTTTATTTATAATACGGTGGGTTGCGCCACAAAAAAAACTCTGTAACTTTGTGTATCGGCAAGCATATGAAAGGCCAGGACAGCGCACTCGAACGCTGAATGAAACATATTTGGAGGTGAATACACATGTATCCTTTTGTAACCGTAAGTTATACAAAATCATACAGTGGTGCACAAAAACAGATTGCCCGCCTCTCGGTCAAGGCATGCCGATAAAATAAAAAATAACGCTTATCGGCTTTTGCCGGCATTCCTTGTTAATTGCTATTCCGGGACGGATTTTCTTCCTTGAGTCGATACTGAGCGATGAGGCGGGAGAGATAGGTGCGTTGGATCCCAAGCGTCCGGGCGGCCTGTTTCTGATTGCCGTTTGCCGCATGCAGCTGCGAGGCAATGTAGTTTTTCTTGAAAGTATCTACAGCTTCCCGCAAGGTTTTTCCGGAAGGCATTGCATGAAGCGTGCGGATTTTTTTCCCCGGCATGGTCAAATCCTCCGGTCTTATGGTCGTCCCGCTTCCCATGACGACGGCCCGCTCGATTATGTTTTTCATTTCCCTGATGTTGCCGGGCCAATCATAGTGCATCATTTTTTCCATTGCCGCCGTGGAGATGACGGCCTCTTTACCGGCACGTTCTCTCATAAACATATCGGCGAAATGCTTTGCCAGCAATGGGATGTCCTCTTTGCGCTCTCTCAACGGGGGTATGGAAAGGGACACGACATTGAGGCGGTAATATAAATCTTCCCGGAATCGACCTTCGGCAATCTCTTTTCGAATATTTTTATTTGTCGCAGATAAAATGCGAACGTTTACCGAAATGGGCAAATTACCGCCCACCCGATAGAATACGCCGTCCTGCAAAACCCGAAGCAGTTTTGCCTGCATGGATGGACTCATCTCACCGATTTCATCGAAAAAAATTGTGCTCTCATCAGCCAGTTCGAACTTGCCGATCTTTTTGGCGGCGGCATCCGTAAAGGCGCCTTTTTCGTGTCCGAACAATTCGTCCTCCAACAGGGTTTCCTGAAGGGCGGCACAATTCAACGCAACCATCGAGCGCTGTCTCCTTGGGCTGGAATAATGAATCAGACGCGCCAGAAGTTCTTTTCCCGTTCCGCTCTCCCCCATGATCATCGTAACGGCATTCGATTGTGCCACCTTCAAGGCATCGGATATCACCTGTTTGATCGCTCTGCTTTCACCGATAATGGTGTGGGTGGTATCGAGCACTTGTTGCAGCCGTCTGTTCTCACGTTCCACCTGCTGAAATTTTCGTGCATTGACAATCGCAAGGGCGGCCAGATCGGCGAACACGCACAAGAGATCGAGATCGTTTTTTCTAAATGGGCCCCCGCCGTCTTTGTTGATAAATTCAATGGCGCCGATGATCGTATCTTCGACTTTCAGCGGCGCGCAAATAATCGAGCGGGTGACGAACCCGATTTTTTCGCTGATATGTCCATACCACCGTGAATCTTCGGAGGCATCTGAAATCAACAGGGGAATTCCGGTCTGGGCGACCTGACCCGCTATTCCCTGCCCCAACTTCACTGCAAAATGTTTGACCGCCTCCTTTTTTTCGCCGGTCGCCACTCTGAAATGAAGTTTATTCGTTTTTCGGTCCAGCAGGAGCAGTGAACTTGCCCGGGCGTTCATGATTTTCGTACCGGTTTCAAGGATCAGTTCGAGGAGATGATTTAAATCGTGCGCGAATGAAATCCACGCCGAGGCATCTTTTAAGTAGGCAATGGGAAAATCTCGTGGTGTTTTCGGCGATTTCATGTGTCGTTCTCTTGGTGATCGGAAGATGTCGATGGGTGGCATATCGTCTTTCTCAGAACGTTTCACCGGCTTGTAACATTTTTTTTCGCTTGCGTAAAATAGTATATCTTTTTATTTATAATTTCAGGTTAGACTCTTCAGGATTTTGCTATGCACAGTTTCGTCATGAAAACCGATCAGACCCGGTGCTTCCGTTCTGATGGGACGCCGGTGGACTGTCAGGGAACCGGCCAGGACGCAGATGTGAATGCCGGGATCGGGTGGCCCGTTCCCCGGTTTACCGCAGGAATGAAGGATTCTGTTCTGGACCGTCTGACCGGTTTGGAATGGACGCAAAACGCCGCTCTTACCGATGTACCCCTCACCTGGCATGAAGCCGCGGAATATGTCGAGGAGATGAACCGGACGCTCCGAGACAGCGCCCGCCGATGGCGTCTTCCCACGCGATCCGATCTTTTCTCACTGATCAGCCACGACACTGTCAATCCCGCACTTCCCGAACCTCACCCCTTCACGAATGTATTCAACGGCTATTACTGGACCGGCACATCCTGTGCCCGCCTGCCCGACCAGGCCTGGTATGTCCATTTGGGCGGAGGAAGAGTGTTCAAGGGCATGAAACACGGATCGTACATGGTCTGGCCCGTGCGGGGCAGCCGACCACGGTCGATAGAAAACTCGAGATTCATCGCAAGCGGTACGACTATTCTGGATCGGCAAGGTCATCTGGTATGGCAAAAACGGGCGGATGCGACCGGCGCCCCGGTTTCCTGGGATTCGGCCTTTTCCACCGTTGAACAGGCAAACCGGACGGCCGCGGACGAAAGCCCCCCATGGCGCCTGCCCAATATACGCGAACTGGAAAGCCTTTGCGATATGAGGTTTCATACCCCGGCACTTTCGGCCAACCATCCCTTTTACCATGTTCGGGACGGTTATTGGTCTTCCACCTCCAGCATGATCGATCCGGCATATGCCTGGGTCCTCTATCCTGAAGACGGCGCTGTCGGTGTCGGGTTTAAAAAAAAGCCGGAATTTTACGTCTGGATGGTCAAAGATGCCTGAAATCATCATGCAACACAACACCGTCATGCCCGGGAAATCGTTCAAAACCGCCTTCACCGTGCCGTCTTGGACGACCGGCACACCGTTTCCGGCACTCAGCCGGCAAGTCTTTCCGAACCGATCCTCGAAAAGGCTCACATCCAGACCGCCGTGGGCCGTCAAACGGTTTCCTTCGGCCCACCATTTTTGAACGTCATTGAATTTCATTCCCGGCAAAAACAACTATTTGGGAAATCCGTAGCGATCCAATCCGTTCATCCGCAGCAGACAATCCGTAAATCCCGGAAGAGTGCCGTTCGACATTTTACAGCTTCTCCCAAGCAATCGATTTCGGGTAAGCATTATGAATAGAACGATATCCTTTTTTAGATCAGGATGAATTTGCTTCAATGTCCGGAAGCGGCAACAACCCGGGTTCCATCAGGCCGAGCGCCTGCATCGGTAAATAGGCCCGGCGGGACTCGGCCATGTAGATCACCGGTGCCTCGAGTGTTATCACTGAATCCGGGGTGACCATCCGATTCTTGTTCAGGAAAAATCGATACCGCACATGGCCGACCTGCACCCGAAGCACCGGGTTGGCCGGTTTTTTGCGGTCCAGCATAACTCCGGCATGCGGAAGGACCTCCTGAACGTCCGCATAAAGGCGCCGGGTCGTTCGTTCAAGATCGAACCCCATTGCCTGTGCGCAAAGGCGCCCCACGTCCGGGGCATCCAAAACGCCGGCCGGGCTTTTCGGCCCATAGGCGTACAACGGGACATCGCCGCCCGTATGCCCGTGGGTGGACCATCCGATACAGGTGTATTCAGGGCATAAGATCTCGCCGAGCGCATAATGGGGTGTTCCATAGGCCCTGTATCGGTCTGCCCTGGCCAAAACCGCCGCACCATCCTCCGGCCGAATCGTCATGCCCCATCCGTTTTTCACCACAGAGACAACCTGTTCCGGTGTTCGTTTCTGCTCTATTCTTTTCCACAGCATGAAAGCCGATGCCCCCATTTTCGTTAACGGGTCCAGCAGCTGTTCCGTTGTTATTTGGGAATATGAAAAACTCGTACGATAATTGCCGATGGAAAAACCGCCGGTGTTGTGATCGGAAAGGGCCAGCACCAGCGTTCGGCCGTTTTCTTCGGCAAATTTCAGACATACGGATGCGGCTTCTTCAAAAGCCAGCACGTCTCCGATCATGTGGGCCGGATCGTTGGCATGGCATGCCCAATCGATCTGACTGCCTTCCACCATGAGAAAAAACCCGTCCGGGTCCTGTGACAGAATCTCGAGTGCCTTTCTTGTCATGGAAGGCAATGACGGCACGCCGGGAGCCGTGTTTTGCCGATCGATTTCAGCCGGCATATGACCCTTTGAAAATAAGCCGTATACGCTGCCGGAGTGTACGTCAGCCATTTCTTGTGCGGTGCCGACGATGCGAACGCCTCTTTTTTTCAAAACGTTCATCAGATTTTCTCCATCGTTCCGTTTGCCGCCCGCATTCATCGGCAGAAGGTACTCTGAACCACCGCCGAACACCACATCGATATTCTGATAGACGATCTGCTCGGCAATGTCCTCTTCCCGGCCCCGATGCGGAACATGTGCGGCAAAGGCCGCGGGCGTGGCATGGGAAATCCGGCTGGTGACGACGATACCCGTCGCCTTTCCCAGCAGCTTCGCCCCTTCGAGAACCGTAGCCATCGGCCGGCAAACCGCTGAACCGGATGTCGAATCCGAGCCGGACAGGCAATCCGGTCCTACGCCGATGCACTTGTCAAAGGTCCTGACACCGGTTGCATAGGCGGTTGCGGCGGGCGCGGAATCGGCCACCACGGAATCCGCGATGTGGGTTTTTACGGCACCGACCAGGACCCTGTCCAATGAAAGCGCCTCCTTTTTTATCCATCTGGCTAATGTGAACTGTTCAGCGCTGCAGCCGTCCGCGATCAGAACGATTACATTTTTTGCAGTGGTCGAAGAAGCCTCACCAACAGTAGAAAAACACAATGCGGCCAAAAGCATAAACAGCAGCGTCCGGTATTTGCCCCTTGAGCATATCATCTGCGCCACCTCCCTGGAAAATAAATCACCTTTATATTATTTTTGGACTGGACATGCTTGACTCTTTTTCCCTGATTTTGTACAAACGATCAAAGAAAAACGTTCTCCTAAACCGAATTTTACAAAACGGCTGTTGTTATCCTCGCCGTGCAGTTTCACTTCCAAAACATATAATTGATTCGGTGTCCATCCGGAAATGAAAAAATTCGATTCAGTTCAAGTGAAAGGGAATATTTACCGCAGGAATACGTTAGGTATTCCGAGGATCGATATTTTCCGTTCAACGTTAAAATGGAGCGAATCAGCCGTTTCGGAATGGGCACCTATTCACCAATCACATCAATGCGAAAGGAGCACATAATGGGATTATTTGATGGAAAAGTGGCAGTCGTCACCGGCGCCGGCAGGGGCGTCGGCAGGGCCGAGGCCATGCTGCTGGCCGAGGAGGGCGCCAAGGTGGTGGTCAACGACTTGGGTGGAACCGCTGACGGCAAAGGTTCCGACGCCAGCGTCGCCAGTGTGGTGGCAAACGAAATCAAGGAGGCAGGCGGTGCTGCCGTAGCAGATTTTTCCGACATCAGCGTCCTTGACGGTGTGGATACCTTGATGTGGACGGCACTGTCAAAATTCGGCAAGCTGGATATCCTGATCAACAATGCCGGCATCCTGCGTGACAGAACCCTTTTGAATATGCAGGAAGCGGACTGGGATATCGTGATGCGCGTTCACGCCAAAGGAACCTACCTGTGCACCCGGGCCGGAGCCCGGATTATGCGGACCCAGGGAACCGGCGGCGTCATTATCAACACGACATCCGTGTCCGGATTATGCGGCAATTTCGGGCAAAGCAATTATGGTGCTGCAAAGCTGGCGATATACGGCATCACCAAAATAGCCGCGATGGAACTGGCACGATACGGCATCCGGGTGAACTGCGTCAGCCCCAGCGGATTCACACGGCTGGTAGCCACGATTCCGGGAGCCGAAAATCGCGCCAAAGAAGGTGAAAAATTGGAAGAGGTCAGTTCGGTGCTTCCTACGGCCCGGTTGGCCGTTTACCTGGCGTCGGAATTGGCCAAAGATTTAACCGGACGCGTAATGGCCAGCCACGGCGGCATCAAGGGAAACAAGATCAGCGAGTTTAAAATGGCCGTTTCCGAAGGGGTCGAGAAAGACGGCGGCATGTTTACCATCGATGAAATCGCACAGAACATCGACAAAATTTTGAGCCCCCTTCCCGATCTGCCGATGTCGGCCGGTGCTTACGTGCCCAGAGAAGAACGTTAATTGGTGCCCCAACCATAAATGGCCCTTTCACGCGATTTCTGCGTTGGACGCAAAATCGAAATCCTCAAAATAGCACACGATTCCTGCGGTTTCGATCTTGCGCCCGCCTTGAACTCACGCGAAATTGCCTATTTCTGGATGAACACAAATTGAAGATCATCGGGCAGGTGCCTGCAACCAAACGCAAGCCTGCCCGGTCATTGTTTTTAAAGGTGAATCCGGAATGGAATAAAGGGGGTTCGTCTACCGGTGTCTTTATCCGGTGAATCGATCCGGTGAATCGCGGCATTCGAAAAACCCTCTCCATTATTCCAGGTCCATCTCCTTTACATCCTCCGCAATGATCAGTTCGGGTTCGGTGATGGCCTGCACGTCTTCGGCGGTCCAACCCGGGGCCGTTTCCCTGAGAACCAATCCCTCTTTTCCGACTTCGATAACCGCTGCATCGGTGACGATCGTATCGACGCAGTTTTTAGCCGTCAATGGATAGCTGCATTTTTTTACGATTTTCGGTCTGCCGTCTTTGTCGACATGTTCGAGGGCCACAATCACCTTTTTTGCTCCCACGGCAAGGTCCATGCCTCCGCCGATAGTGCCGCCCAATGAACCGCCGCCGGTATTCCAGTTCGCCAGATCACCGGATTCCGACACCTGAAGCCCCCCTAAAATCGTCGTCAAACGACCGCTCCGGATCATGGCAAAGGACGTCACCAGGTCGAACAGCGCCATGCCCGGTGCCGGACGCCAATATTTGCCGCCGGCATCCACATAGTGGTGATCCACCCGATCGATTTCATCTTCCCGTATCAAGGCGCCGTACCCCAGAGCGCCGTTCTGGGTTTGAAAGAGAACACCCTCCGGAATATAATGTGCGCACAGGTTGGGAATACCGATGCCGAGATTGACGCAATCCCCCGTCTTCAACTCTTTGGCCGCTCTCATGGCAATAACTTCCCTGTCAAGTTTTTCTTTCATCTTCCTTGACCTCCATTCCATTTTGCTTTGCCGGCAGGACCATCATCTGAAGAGCAACTGCCGCACCATCTCATTTTCAGTCAACTTGCCGATCAACGCTTTTGCCCGGGTATTGCTCCCCAACCCCCCTTCGGGAATTTTCACGATGCGGTCCACGAAAATACTCGGCGTGACGACATGCTCCGGATCGATTTCACCGATTTCGACGATTTCATCCACTTCGGCGATTGTTTTTTTCGCGGCCATTGCCATCACCGGCTGGTCGGCCCGGTAAACACCCCAATAAACGAGGTTTCCATAGGTGTCCGCCTTGTGTGCCCGAACAAATGCATAATCCGGCCTTATGGGCATCTCCAGAATATATTCTTTCCCATCGATTACCCGTTTTTCCTTGCCCTCTTCCAGAATCGTTCCAACGCCCACCGGGTTGTAGATCCCGCCGAGTCCCGCAGCGCCGGCATACAGCCGGGACGCCAGTGTTCCATGACTGGTCAGTTCCACTTCCAGCCCCTTATCCACGTATTCCTTTACAAAAGCACCGGCGCCAAGATGCTGCAGGCCCACTACCGGCGTAATGATTTTCTTCAGCTGAGGAAGGAGATGGGTTAGATTCACCACTTCATCCTCGGAAAAAAAGACCATTGGAATGAAATTATGCGTGATCAATGTCAGGTCTTTTACCCCTTTTCGTTTGATGGCCGCAATGAGATTCTGGGAAAGCGCTGTGGTCCCCCAGCACTCTACTACAATGGATGCACCGTCTTCGATGTCGGCCACGGCCGCATCGAAACCGTCAAAAATTTTATGTTGCATAGGACCTCCCTGGATTTAGGATCTGTGGGGGCGATGAATGCAGCAGCGTATGAAAAACGTCGCCCGGGAAAAACGGCACACGGCTTTAAAATCCCCGGCATTGGGGAGGGTTTTCGCATCCGTGCACGGCTCTCGAATCGGATTTCGGGGTATCGAAATCAATTCTTTAAAATGTAAGGTTTTATGACAAAAGGCGGCCGCAAAGTCAAATATTAAAAGCTAAATTAACATATCAATACGACTGCTTGTAAAAAATCAAAGCCTGTTGTAGTAACATGAACACACACAGGAATGGATATGCCTTTGCGCTTTAGAGGAGCCGCTTTATGCAACCGTTTGTCTGCCCCTTCTGGATGGGATATGTTCTGTTGAACCCTTTAAGAAAATTGTTCGAGCATCCGGATAAGCTGCTGGGACCTTTTGTCGAAAAAGGCATGCTGATTCTTGAGCCGGGATGCGGGATGGGATTTTTTACCCTTCCCCTGGCCCGCATGACGGGGCCTTTGGGAAAAATCATAGCTGTCGATGTTCAGGATAAGATGATTTCCACATTACGAAAAAGAGCTCGAAAGGCCGGGCTTTTAAGCCGAATGGACTTGAGGGTCGCAAAACAGGGCCACATGGGTTTGGAAGATGTATATGGGACGGTCGATTTGGTGGCCGCCATTCACATGGTGCATGAAGTTCCCGACCGGGTGCATTTTTTCAGACAGATTGCCGATGCATTGAAACCCGGCGGCACACTGTTCATTGCAGAGCCGAAAGGCCACGTCAGCCGTGAGAATTTCAGCACGACCATTGCCGTATGCAGGGAATTGGGATTTAAAGAACTTGCTCTGAATCCGCCGCAGAAGAACCGGACATTGCTGCAAAAATAAAGCAGCACGTTTTCCGGCGCACGTGTCGAAATTTGCCGTTCGTTCCTGCCGGTTCGATGCATGAATGCCTGGTTTTTTATTGACAAGATATAATAATCATTTTATATTCTTTTTTTTGTGTGTTTAATGTCTTCAAGCTTTGAAAAGGCTCCATTTTAATATTTAAAATTATCTAATTAAAATACGGTGAGAGGAGGTGAATGTTACCACTTGTAGATTTTGAGTTGTGCGAACTAACGGAGAAACAGCAAAACAAACGAATATGGAGGTAAAATATGGCAAAGCATAAAACCCCTTTGTTGGACCAGCTCGAGTCTGGGCCATGGCCGAGTTTTGTTTCAGACCTGAAACAACAGGCGGAAAAAAGGGCGAAGAATGAAGAAGGCATTGAATTTCAAATTCCCGCAGATGTCGTGGAAGATCTCTTGGGCATTCTCGAATTGTCTTACTCCGACGGCACCACCCACTGGAAGCACGGCGGCATCGTCGGCGTGTTCGGTTATGGCGGCGGCGTTATCGGCCGCTACTGCGACCAGCCCCAGCAATTCCCGGGTGTCGCCCACTTTCATACCATGCGTGTGGCACAACCCGGCGGTAAATATTATACGTCTGAATACTTAAAAAAGATTTGTGATTTGTGGGACTTGAGAGGAAGCGGCATCACCAATATGCATGGATCGACAGGCGATATCATTTTTCTTGGAACGACAACGCCGCAACTGGAGGAAGTCTTCTTCGAACTGACGCACAATTTGGGGCAGGACCTTGGCGGATCGGGTTCGAACCTCAGAACCCCCGCGGACTGCATCGGCGATTCACGCTGTGAATTTTCCTGCTACGACACCCAGGCGATCTGCTATGACCTGACCCAGGAGTACCAGGACGAGCTTCACCGGCCGGCCTTCCCCTACAAGTTCAAATTCAAGTTCGACGGCTGCCCCAACTGCTGCGTAGCATCCATCGCCCGCGCCGACTTGTCCTTCATCGGCACCTGGAGAGATGAAATCCGGATTGACCAGGAAGCGGTTCAGGCCTATATCGGCGGCGAATTGCCTCCCAATGCCGGCGCCCATTCAGGCCGCGACTGGGGTCCCTTCGATATTCAGAAAGAAGTCATCGCCTTATGCCCCACCCAATGCATGGCGATGGAAAACGGAAAACTCGTCATCGACAACAAGGAATGCACACGCTGCATGCACTGCATCAACGTCATGCCCAGGGCCCTGAGAATTGGAAATGACCGCGGCGTCTCCATTTTCGCCGGCGCCAAGGCCCCGATTCTGGACGGTGCCCAGATGGGATCATTGATCGTCCCGTTCATAAAAGTCGAAGAGCCCTATACGGAAATCAAGGAAAATGTCATCGAACCCATCTGGGATTGGTGGATGGAAGAAGGCAAAAACCGTGAACGTCTCGGCGAACTGATGAAACGCCAGGGTCTGCAGAAGCTGCTCGAGATGATGGGTGTGGATCCGGTGCCGCAAATGGTGCAGGAACCCCGTCACAATCCGTACATCTTCTGGAAGGAAGACGAAGTCGAAGGCGGCTGGGAACGCGACATCAACGAATATAGAAAACACCATCAGAGATAGGAGGGGGATAATCATGGCATTTATTTCTTCAGGTTACAATCCGGACAAACCCATGGAAAACCGGATCACCGATATCGGCCCGAAAAAATACGACGCGTTTTACCCTCCGGTCATCGCCAAAAACAAGGGTAAATGGCTGTACCATGAAATTCTAAAGCCCGGCGTTCTGGTTCATGTTTCCGAAACCGGTGATGAAGTGTATACGGTTCGCTGCGGCGGCGCCCGCATCATGAGCACCACCATGATCCGTGAGATCTGCGAAATCGCCGAAAAGCACTGCGGCGGCCACATGCGCTTCACCACCCGTAACAATATCGAGTTTATGGTGGACAGTAAGGAGAAGTTGGATCCGTTGGTCAAAGATCTGGAAAGCCGAAAATTCGACGGGGGCAGCTTCAAATTTCCGATCGGTGGAACCGGTGCCGGAATAAGCAACATCGTGCACACCCAGGGCTGGATTCACTGCCACACCCCGGCAACAGACGCCTCGGGTACGGTAAAAGCGACATTGGACGTACTGTTCGATGATTTCAAAAACCACAGAATGCCGGCACCCGTTCGCGTATCCATGGCCTGCTGTCTGAACATGTGCGGCGCGGTTCATTGCTCCGACATCGCTATTCTGGGGTATCACCGGAAGCCGCCCATGCTGGACCATGAATACCTGGACAAAATGTGTGAAATTCCGCTGGCCATTGCCGCCTGCCCCACCGCCGCCATTAAACCGGCCAAGGTGAAGGTTGGTGATAAAGAGGTAAAGAGCGTGGCAGTCAATAATGACCGATGCATGTTCTGCGGAAACTGCTACACCATGTGCCCCTCGATGCCGCTTTCGGACAGGGAAGGCGACGGCATCGTTCTGATGGTTGGCGGAAAAGTATCCAACCGAATCACTACCCCCAAATTCTCAAAGGTTGTCGTGGCGTTTATTCCAAATGAGATGCCGCGCTGGCCGACCATGACCGATACCATCAAGCGGATCGTAGACGCCTATGCCGCCGACGGCAGGAAATACGAGAGGCTGGGGGATTGGGCGGAAAGAATCGGATGGGAAAGATTCTTCCAAACATGCGAACTGGATTTTACGCACCACCTGATCGACGATTTCCGTGATCCGGCATACTATACCTGGCGCCAAACATCCCAATTCAAATTCTAATTTAATTTTTTTGCACAAGCCGGTGGACGCACCGCGTCCACCGGCATCTATAAAAAAAGGGGCGCAATATGGAATACGAAGAGGCGAAAGAAAAAATCGTTACCGAACTGACAAAGAAGCTTAAAACGAAATCAAAATTTTATTTCAATGATCTGGCAAAAATCCTGGAAACCAAACCCAGGGACGCCAAAAAAGTAGTCAATCAACTGGTGCAGGACGGTGTGCTCGAATATTGGTCAAGCGGCAGCACCTCCATGTACGGTCTTTCCGGAAAAGGCAAACAAGCTGCAGCCGAACACGAAGAGAAGTAATCAACGCCGCAGGGCCGGTTCAGCTTCACCCGAATATTGCCGACGCATGCCGAGACGCGTATGACATACGGAAGATTCATTGTTTCCGCTCTTGGCGGCGGGTCAGGAAAAACCATCCTTTCGATCGGATTGATCGCGGCCCTGAAAAAGAAACATTTCTCAATCGTTCCGTTTAAAAAAGGACCGGATTATATTGATGCAGGCTGGCTGGCATACGCCGCCGGTCGGCCGTGCTTCAATCTGGACACCTTCATCCTATCGCAAGATCTAATTCTGAGGTCTTTTTCTTCCCGCACGTCTCCCGGCGATATCGCCGTCATTGAAGGAAACCGGGGACTTTTCGACGGCATCGACCTGCACGGCAAAACCAGCACCGCTGAATTGGCCAAGCTGCTGCAAGCCCCGGTGATTCTGGCGGTTGATTGCACGAAAACCACCCGAACCATGGCAGCCATGATATTGGGGCTCATGCACTTCGACCCGAACGTGGCCTTTGGCGGCATTGTATTGAACCGAGTTGCCGGATCACGACACGAACGGATATTGACCCAGACAATCAACCATCACTGCGGCATTCCCGTTATCGGCGCCGTTCCGAAAATTCCGGATAAAATTTTTCCCGAACGGCACATGGGGCTGGTCCCGACGCCTGAGCATGAATGGGCGAAAGAAGCTGTCGAGAAGACAGCCTTGATTGCCGAACAGCACATCGATTTGGACGCTGTTGTCGACATCGCCGGACGGCATTCGGCACGGCCGCCGCACACAGCAGCCATTTCCGGCTGCACCGCCGAACCATCGCTGCAAGTCGAAAAAGCGCGGCCCTGCATCGGCATTTTCAAAGACGCGGCATTTCAGTTTTATTACCCGGAAAATATCGACGCCCTGAAAACAGCAGGCGCTTCTGTCATTTTCATCAGTCCTCTGAGCGACGACAACCTGCCTGACGTGGATGGACTTTACATCGGGGGCGGTTTTCCGGAAACCCATGCCCAAAAGCTTTCAGCGGGCACGGCTTTTAAACGCCGGCTTAAGGCAATGGTGAAAAACGGACTTCCCGTTTACGCCGAGTGCGGTGGACTTATGTATCTTGGAGAATCGCTTGTGATAAACGATTCGACGTATCCCATGGCCGGCGTTCTGCCTGCCGTTTTCGGCATTTCCGAAAAGCCTCAGGGACTGGGCTATACGGTTGCCTGCGTGGACAAACCGAATCCGTTCCTGGAAGTGGGAACGGTATTTAAGGGACATGAATTTCATTATTCCAATGTCCTGAAATGGTTCGGGACAGAGGATCAACTGGTTTTTCACATGCAACGAGGCGCCGGTTTTTTGTACGGTAGAGACGGTGTATGCATAAAAAACGTCCTTGCCGCATACACCCATATTCACACTCTGGGCCTGCCCGCTTGGGCATCCTCCCTGGTTTCGAATGCCCTTTCTTTTATGAAAAAGAAAAAGTCCTCCCATGAATTATCGGCACTATGAAGATTCCGGTGGGTTTGAATCCGGAATCCTTGAAATGTTTTCATCGTCCAACCGCAAAATTACGCCCCACGCCCTGGAACACCGAATCCATTGCCGATTTTCGATCACACGGAAGCAGTCCAGAAGAATCATCCATGAATTGGTTAAAAAGGAGACCCTTTCCTATACGAATGAATACGGCTGCACGTTTATCGAACCGTCGATTCTCAAACCGGTCCGCATGTCGAAACGCGTGATCGTCAAACCGCCTGAAAGAACCTATGTGCTGAACAACGGTGAAGTCGTTATCAACCTGATGACCGGCGCCGCTTTCGGCACCGGACGGCATCCCTCGACCCGCCTGGCGGTCAGGGCCATCGACCGTATCGCATGCGCATTGAGGACATCCTTTCAGTACCCCACCTGCCTGGATGTCGGAACCGGCTCCGGCATTCTGATTCTTGCAGCTGCTAAACTGACGGGCTGCAACGGGTTGGGCATCGACATCGATCCGAACGCCGTAGCCGAGGCTCGACATAACATCGAGCTGAATCATTTAACCGGCGCCCTCGATGTTCGAGAAAAAACCGCTGAATGTCTGGACACCCGCTTTTGCCTGATTGCCGCCAATCTTCGGTTCACCGGCATTATTCAGCTGGCTCCTCTGTTGCCGGCTATTTCATGGCCCGGGTCTTTTTTGGTCTTTTCAGGCATCAAATGTAAAGAAATGGCGGATATTGTATCGGTTTACAGGCCGGAACGGTTTGAAAGAATTTTCCTGGAAGATGAAAAAGGATGGGCGGCGGTCGGATTCAAAATGACCGGCATCAGGGAAAACTGAAAACGCTGCCCGATGCCGGTTCACCTGTTTTATCTAACAGTGTCCATCCATAAATGGCCCTTTCACGCGATTTCTGCGTTGGACGCAAAATCGAAATCCTCAAAATAGCACACGATTCCTGCGGTTTCGATCTTGCGCCCGCCTTGAACTCACGCGAAACTGCCTATTTCTGGATGAACACTAACTATTCTTTGGGATGGCATTGACTGCAAGTGGTGGGAGCATATCCCGGGTCTTTTCTTTTCAAGCCCTTTTCCTTGTTATATTTTCTGTGGCAGTCCCTGCAATTTTCGTGAATGGCCTCGGCATGGTATTCGAGCTTCTGTGCCTCGGTCAGCTTGGGGGCATCCTTGCCCCTGGGCGGTTGACCGGGGATGCTGTGGCATTCAATGCAGTTTTTGACTTCATCCCCATACTCCAGATCGGTTAGGGGCTCTCCGCTATCGTCATGGTGACACTCCCCGCAGCCGATCCCATACGTTTCGGTATGTTTTTTATGGGTAAACGACGCAATTCCCCGGGTGTGCTTCTCATACGCCGGGTTTTTCATTTCCACGACATCCGGCACCGAAGTTCCTGCAAAAATTGCCGTCGCGGCAAAAAAGCCGGCGACAACCACCAGCATAACCCACTTTCGAATCATACTACGCCCCCTTTCTCCACGTGTTGTGTATGGATCGACGTCATTGCTTGTCAAATAGCCCATTCATCTCTCGGCTTTCATTTCGACGGCAGAGCGGATAGGATCATGGCCGGTGAACGCCCTTACCACCTCGCCACAAACACCGAAAGAAAGTTAAACTGATTTTTATCAGTCCGGAGCCGTTCCTGTCAACTCAGAACACACGGTTCGACTGTATCGACTCAATCGGGATCCGATGGTTCCGTGTGAAACACATACCGAAACAAGCACCGCCCGAACCCGATTTCATGCTTGAATTCATTTCGAGACCTTCTCTTCATCGGTTGGTTTCTTTCCAAAAAACTTTGCACCGATAATGCTGATTTCATAAAGCACCATCAGGGGTAGGGACATCATCACCTGGGTGACTACATCCGGCGGCGTAAGAATTGCAGAGCCGATGAAAAACAGCAGAACGGCATATTTTCGGTTCTTCTTTAACGTATCCACCGTGACCACTCCCAAGCGAGCCAAAAACGTCAGGACCAGGGGCAGTTCGAAAACCACCCCGAATGCAAGCAGCAACTTGGCTGAAAATCCAAGATATTCACGCATGGAAGGGAGCGGACGAATGGTTTCGGATGCAAACCCCAGCAGGAATTTAAACCCGAAGGGAAACACGATAAAGTACCCGAACAGCGATCCGCCGATAAAAAAAATGGAGGACAGCAGGACAATCGGCAATAAAATACGCCGCTCGTTCTTATACAAACCCGGAGCGACAAACATCCAAAACTGGTAAATCACCACAGGAGCCGCCAGCATAAGGCCCGAAAGGAGCGCCACTTTCAAATAGGTAAAAAATGCTTCGGGAAGACCGGTAAAGATAAGCTTGTCACCCTCTCCCATAACAGCAATGAGGGGTCGGGTGAGCATCTTGAAAATGTCCTCCTTGAATCCATATGATACGGCGAATCCAACCCCAACGGCGATAAAAGATATGATCAACCGTTTTCTTAATTCCTCCAGATGTTCCGTAAACGTGATCTTCTCATCTTCATCCATTTGTTTTGGAATCCCTTTCATCAGCGGCAGTCGAATCGGCAGAGGGGGAAGGGTCGTTCTTTTCGGATTCCTTGCGGTTCATCTCAGGTGCACCTTGGTTCGTCGGGGAAGAAGTGATGTCGGTTTTGATCGTGTCGATATTTTTCCTTGCCTCCTTTATCTCACTGTCGAGGTCGAGCGAATCCTTGATTTCGTAGGTGGCTCTTCTGAATTCATTCATGGCCCTCCCAAGGGACTTCGCCAGATCGGGAAGTTTCTTCGGGCCGAAAATGATAAGTGCAATAGCCAATATTAAAATGAGTTCCGGCATTCCAATACCGAACATAGGGGTTCTCCTTGTTTATCGTCTGATCATACTTACTGATTTGATTGAAAAGAGTCAAGATAGGATGCTGCATAAGCTTCAAGGAAACTTCGACGGCGTCCCCATAATTCCATGGGGGGCTCATCATTTTGTTATCGGCAGTCCGGTTTCTCCGTTTTCAGAAGAAACGAGCCGATCCATCCAGTTCTTGACATATGTAATTATATATATTAATAAAGGCGTTTTATTGGGTATGTTTTTCAAGATTTTCGGTATTCGGAACGGAAATGATTTCAGGTTACACTATCGGCAGGATCACATGCAGGGAATCCTAATAATCGATGATGATGAAGGCATAAGGCGCTCCATCCTGCGCGCGTTGAAACGCGAACCTTACGAAAAATTCTCGGCGAAAAACGGCGAAGAAGGGGTGTCGATGATTAAGCAGTATATTTCCAAGATTTCAACCGTCATTTCAGATTTCAAAATGCCCGGTATCGACGGCCTCGAAACACTGCTCCGCATAGGTGAGATAAATCCGTCCGTTACACGCATCATTCTAACCGGCTATGCCACACTGGACGCCGCTGTTGCAGCAGCAAATCAGGGAATTGACGGGTTTCTGACCAAACCCTTCGACAACCGAGAGTTAAAATTAAAAATACATGAAATCACGGTTCGTAAATATCTCAGACAATTCATCTCGGAGCCGGTATACAGTCAACTCGAACATTCTTCCGGCCTTCTGAATCCGACCCAGACCGAAGTCACCGTTCTCTTTTCAGACATTCGCAATTTTACCGGCTTATGTCGAAGAGCATCTCCCGAGGCGGTCGCCTTTTTCCTCAACAATCACTATTTCACCCCGATGGGGGAAATCGCCCATCAATTCAACGGCACCATCGACAAACATATCGGCGACGCCATAATGGTCCTGTTCGGCTCCCCCTTTGCCGGTGAAGATGACGCGGACAGGGCTGTTCAGGCGGCTCTGAACATGCAGGAAAAAGCAGCCGAAATCGATGATCGACTCAAAGAAACCAGCGGCTTGGAACTCGGAATCGGTATCGGCATCAGTACGGGATGCGTGTATTCAGGTATCCTCGGCTCGTTGAGGAAAAAAGAATTCACCTCCATCGGGTTGGCCGTCAATATCGCTTCACGGCTGGAAAGCATGGCGAATGCCGGAGAGATCCTGATATGTGAACGCACCTGTGAAAAGCTTCATGAAAACATTTTGTATCATCCACTTGCACCGGTGAATGTCAAAGGGGTGGAAAAACCTGTCAATGTGTTTCGTATCGCTTCGAATGAGTGAACCGGCCGTTTCCGGATGGACCGCCACTAGTTGCGGCGTACCTGGATGGTGTTTCCCACATCGATTTGTTTTTCCAGAACCGATATTCCTCTGGATTCACCGGCCGAAACCGATACAATCTCAATTTCATCGACCGCGGTGCCGGGAATGCGATACCGGTTTCCGTCCGGACCCTGAATCGTGCCGTAAACATCCTGCACCTCGAATACATCGCCGACGCTTATGCCGACTTCCGATCCGGATGAAATAACGGCCTTTCCGTCTTCCACGGCAACGACGAACCCTCTCCAGGGTTCATCTTTCAGCACCTTCTCGATTGCTTTTGCGATATCTTTACCGGCATCCGATACGGCATCCCGGACGTTGTCGATCGTTGCATAGTCATCTTCTTCCACCTTCTGCCTTTCACCGGGTTCAAGGTCAACTTCCCGGATAAAATCGTCACACATGATTTTAGCCCCGGTCCGTGATCCGTAAACATCCACTGTCATGCGGATCCGCGCCGTTTCTTTGGTATTTTTGAACCAGGCGAATCCACTTTTCTTCTCCAAAACGGAGACATCTTTAACGGCTACGCCGACACAGGCAAGGAATCCCTCTCGACGGCTTTTCTCCGCCAAAATGAGACTGTCGACGGCATTCAGGGCCGATGAGCGGGGCGGGGCAGCTAAAAAGGGCGGCGCCTCGGGGTCATCATAAGCGATCATGAGAACACCCTCGTTTTTTGACAAAAGCTCCGTTACCCGGGCATGAAGAAGCCGGGCCGTTTCCATACCTCTATCGCTCGAATTCGACTGCGGAGCGAGTATGCCGATTTTCTTCTTGTAAGCATTTCCGGAGGATATCAACGGGATATCGACTTTTTTCGTCGTATCCACGAGGGATGACATCGATGCGCACCCGAACAGCATGGGAACCATAAAAAAAACGAAACAGCGGATAATAATATGAAAAATGTCTTGGTTACGATTCTTTGAGGTCATTGTCTCTCCTTGTATTCCGCCCTTACGGTAGTCGTTATTCCGCCACGCGCGGTAAAATCACCGATGACCTTCAGCCATTTCGGTTTGAGAACCGATACGAGATCCTCCAGAATTTTATTTACCGCATGTTCATAGAAAATGCCCACATTCCGGTATTGCAGCAAATAATACTTGAGTGACTTCAACTCGACAATCCATTCGGACGGACAGTACTCGATTGTGATGCATCCCATGTCCGGAAGTCCCGTCATGGGGCAGACCGATGTATATTCCGGCTGCCGTATAGTAATGTGTATATCTCTGACGGTTTTGTATTGATATTGAATAATTTCCAGGATATTGCTTGCAATCCGATCAGGGGATATGATATTGTTTTTTATCTGATTCATCTGATCCATTTCTTTTCAATCTTTACGTAACAAGTGGTATTCTTAATAAATGATTCAATACGTTCTGTCAAACAGACTGTGCAGATATTCCTTATTTATGTCCATACGGAAACAGAAAAATTCGCTTCCGTTCAAGGCGATGAAAATTTCATTGTAACTGCAGGAATATGCCGAGTCTTTTGAGGATTCATATTTTCCGACCGACGCAGCAATGGTGTGCATTGGCCGTTATTGGATCGAGGCTGATTTACGATTCATCCATTTACAATTGACTCATTTTCGTTTCAGACAGGCTTGACGCTTACTCGGTTCTGACGGGACAAATACTTGAATACATGTATTTTATTTATAAATACGAAAGATTATACAGTGTATGATTGTCTTGCCGCATGGCGGGCGTATGCCGCAGAAGGAAAACAAATAAATCCGGCAGCCTGCCGGTTACCGCTCTTTAACGGGTTTCATGCAGCCGATTCGAATGCCAGGCAGGTCTCCTGTACGAGAATGGTAACACATTTAATTATGGAGAAAGGAGGAAAAATATGAAACATCTTTTCGTGATCGGATTAGGGGTACTGATGATTGTGTTCACCCTGGGCGGCAGTGGTTCGGCCGAAATCATTCCAGGGGCATGGAGCATATCCCCCATGGTCGGAAGCTTCAATTTCGAACCCGATCCCACGGATCCGGACCTCGAGGTGGATAAAGAGGAATTCCCGGATATGTTTTCCCTGGGTATCGGCTACAACATCACCGAGAGCTTTACATTGGAGGGACTGTTTTCCTATATGCAGCCGGAAAGCGATGTGGGGCTCGGTGATATCGACGTCTACCGGTATGAATTGGATCTTCTCGTTCATTTGGCGCCGGACAACATGTTCGTTCCCTATATCGCCGCAGGCCTCGGCGCCCTGTCCTTTAATCCGGACAAAGGCAGCAGTGAAACCCAAGCCCTGGGTAATGTCGGCCTTGGGTTCAATTTTTTCATACTTCCGCGTTTCGCCATAAGGGCGGATGCCCGTTACATGATGGGCGTGGATGGTCTCGGCGATGTGGGCGACGAGGGCAAAGACATCCATTGGTCCTGGGCCTTTGGCGGCACCCTGGTTTTCGGCGGTGAAACGGAAGAGGAAATCCTTCCCGAACCCGAACCGGCGCCTGCGCCTCCACCCCCGGTGGATAGTGACGGCGACGGTGTTATCGATGCAAGGGATCAATGCCCGAATACGCCGGTGGGAGTCGCGGTGGATGAAGACGGCTGCCCGCTTGACAGTGACGGCGACGGCGTACCCGACGACCAGGATCAATGCCCGAATACACCGGAAGGAGTCGCGGTGGATGAAGACGGCTGCCCGATCGACAGTGACGGCGACGGCGTACCGGACAACCTGGATAAATGCCCCGGAACCCCGGAAGGCGCCACGGTTGACGAGTGCGGATGCTGGGTGATCGATGCCACGGTTCTATTCGACTTCGATAAAGCGTCCCTGAGACCCGAAGCCTCCGATGAGCTCGACAATGTTTACGACATCCTTACCCGCCAAGAGGATATGGCACTCGAAATAAGAGGGCACACCGACAGCATCGGTCCGGCGGAATACAACCAGATGCTTTCAAAAAGACGCGCCCAATCGGTCAAGGATTATCTGCTCGAAAAGGGAATTGCAGGGGATCGTTTGATCACCGTTGGGTACGGCGAGGAAAAACCCACCGCCCCCAATGACACAGAAGCAGGCCGTCAGAAAAACCGCCGGGTCGAATTGACACCGATTACCGAAGTGCCGGTTGAATAATTTGCACAACCCGGCCCGAATCTAAAGAGAACGCTTCCGGAATATTGCCGGGGGCGTTCTCTATTTATGATGCCAACTTGTTGGTTTTTTCCTCTTCAGCATTCCCGATGCAATGCCATGGCTTGACACAATACATCAGATCTGTTTTATATTGAATTTTCGGCATCCATATTCAAAGGCGCCTCGGTTCAGCCCATTGGACGGCACCGCCTGAAGGCGCCGAAAAGGGCCATTGAACCCGGCATCATGGACTCCAAATCGGAGTTGAACTGTGGAGACTTTCAGCCAAGAGGACGTATGAAGTCAACAGATGAACAAATACTCAGGACGACAAAGGAAATTGTCGTTAAATTCATTGAAACCGGAAGAGTTTCGCCGACAGGCTTTCCCGAAGCGTTCAAAAGCATTTTTGAAACGGTAGCCCAGGCCGTAAAGGAAGCTCAAGAAAAAGACGAATAATCCTATGGAAAACAAATTCACCCCATCCAGTGCCGTCGAACCCAGGGATGCCGCAACCGTTATCCTCCTCAAAGAAAACAAAAAACAGCCATTTGAACTTTTCCTGATGCGCCGCCACAAAAAACAGCGGTTTATGGGCGGTGCATTTGTCTTTCCCGGGGGTGCCCTGGATCCGGCGGATTGCAATCCGGTCCTGTTGACGCTGATGAAGGGTCTTACCGCGGAGGACGCCTTCGGACTGCTTGCCGAATCGGAAACGAATAAAGAAAAAGCCATTGGGCTGTTTTTTGCTGCGGTGCGGGAAACATTTGAAGAAGCCGGCGTTTTACTGGCCGACTTTGCTGAAAACAGCGTTGGACCGGCAGGAAATCCGGAGATCGAGGCGTATTTAACAGACTATCGGAAAAAACTGCATGGCGGCGAACTGACACTGCAGGATATCGCCCGGAAACTGTCGATTTTCTTTACATTCCATCTCTTGCGGCCATATGCCCGCTGGATTACACCGGAAATCGAAAGCAAACGATTCGATACCCGTTTTTTCATCGCCCGAATGCCGGAACACCAAAAACCCATGCATGATGCCGTTGAACTGGTCGAATCCCTGTGGCTTACACCTGCGGAAGCATTGGAAAAACATGCCGGTGGGGAAATCTTGCTGATGCCGCCGACGCTGAAAACAATT
Source organism: Desulfobacterales bacterium (assembly GCA_046483495.1). Lineage (GTDB taxonomy): Bacteria > Desulfobacterota > Desulfobacteria > Desulfobacterales > UBA5616 > CAYLRU01. Next base: position 64,860 of record JAWODC010000092.1, on the reverse strand, counting down.
GAAGAACTCAGCGGTTATTCAAGCATCGATCATGTCTTTAAGGCTGCTGCTGAAAAAACCATATGCCCTATTTTACCGCAATTCTATTCAACCGAATCCGGTTTTGCCATTAAGCTGCCACATGATCCGGAATACACCATTGAAGGCTACAAGCAGCCGTTTAGAAAAGATGATCCATCCCGCGTAGTGATGGTGGACGGCAGGTTTCAGACCATGTTTTACAAGTAACTACAGGCAGCTGAACAGATAGCCGGTGTCTTTCTTCGAATTGGGAGAAATTAAGATATTTTTTTAATTCTTTAAACGAGAGGAAAAGATGGATATCGCAGCGCAAGATCAGGATTTTTTTATCAAACGAATGTCCCTCGGTCCTTATGGCACGAATGCTTATATCATTGTCTGTATGGGAACGAAGGAAAGTGCTGTCGTTGACGCCCCTGGAGAACCTCAAAAAGTGCATACCGCTTTGCAGGAGACATTTCCAAAGTTTATTCTGATGACGCATCACCATATGGACCATACCGGGGCGCTTGCCCAGTTGAAATCCGATTTAAAGGCCCCCGTTGCGGCCCATGCTTCCGATGCAGGGCAAATGCCGGTTCAACCGGACATTCTCCTGAAGCACGGTGATGATATCAGAATCGGCAATCTCACCCTGCACGTCCTGCACACGCCGGGGCACACACCCGGAAGCATTTGCTTTTACCGGGCCCCTTTTCTCATATCCGGCGACACGATTTTTCCGGGAGGGCCCGGAAAGACCTGGTCTCCGGCATCCTTTTTGCAGATAAAGACCTCCATCGAAGAGAAAATTTTCGTACTGCCCGAGCAAACACGGGTATTCCCCGGCCATGGAGAGGGCACACGTATCGGAAAAGAGAAGGAGGCATACCGGGCCTTTTCTTCCAAGCCCCACCCCCCGGACCTTTGCGGGGATGTGTTGTGGCGTTCTGAGGATTGAATCCGCTTCAACATGCCCTAAAACGGAATCGCCACCCTGTGGAAAGCTTCGGCCAATTCGAAGTCCTCCTCCTCGGCGAAACCGCTGTGCCGTTTTCTCATCCGGTCCTCGAGCACGCTCCGGGCAAGGTGCCCCACCTGGCTTCGATGGCATCGAAGCGCCCGCATTTTAATGTCAAAGGTTTCGGTAATATCCACCCTGTAATTGATATCCTCCGCCGCCCAGAACAGCATTTCCCTCACTTTGTGGGGCTCGAGGCCCTCCACCAGTAATTCCGGATAGGACAAGTGGTCCCGTGCACAGGGAAAGACCGCATCCAGCACCACTCTGCCGCAAATTCGATGATCCCGATGCCATATATACCGGCGATACGGATCCGATGTTACAACGACTTCCGGTTGATGGCGCCGAATCAGCCGGACGATTCGGCCCCTGAATTCCGATGTGTCTTCCAGACCTTGATCCGGATATCCCAGGAAAAAAACGTCGGACACATTCAGTACATTTGCTGCGTCCCGCTGTTCTTTTTCCCTGATTTCGGCCAACTTTTCCGGCAACGTCGTCCGGTCGTTCGTACCTTTGTTCCCGTTGGTGCAGACAACATAAATTACGCTTTTCCCTTCACCGGTCCATTTGGCTACCGTCCCGGCCACACCGAATTCGGAATCATCCGGATGAGGTGTAATCACCATCGCGTAAGCAGCTTCACTCATTCGATTTTCCTCTTGAATATCCTTCGTTGAACAAACCCGAAAAAATTGCTACGTTTCTATTTATTGCGACCAAAATCCAATTTTTAAAAGATAGCCGAACACATCATCGTATATTTATATATCATCATCGGTTAAAAATCGACATATGGTTCTTCAAAAAAAAATAAGGAATTTCAGCCCTTCGGATTTCAACATGCTTGTGTCATTTTACCAATTTTTGACAGGCATGAATGAATCCGGTGTGCATGTAATTTCCAGTCAACTGACCGAACATTTGCACTATCCGGGCTGCCGTCCGGATGAAAATATTTTTCTCGCCCTGGCAAACCGAAAAATAATCGGGATCTGCGAGTTGGCTCCTGAAGCGGCGATAGGTCGAGTTCTGCTCAACATCATCGTTCATCCGGAATACCGAAGAAACGGGGTCGGTTCGGAGCTGCTCACCAAGGCCCTATTGCGCGGACGCGAAATCGGCCTTTACGTGACTCATGCGAATATTTCGGAGTCAAACGTGGCCGGAAAATCGTTCTTGGAAGCGCACGGATTCAAACGCATTCGTCAGTACAGCGAGCTGCATCTGAACATACGGGACAGGAAAATCGAGGCGCCTGATCCGCATCCGTTCAGGCTGAAGAGCTTAAAAAAAGGGCAGGAATATCTCCTGACAATGATGCAAAACGAATTCTTCAAGGGAAGCTGGGGGTTCAATCCCAACTCAGTGGAAAAGGTCCGGTATGAAATCCTCACGTGCGGCGGCACCCATAATGACATTCTGGTGACATTCGACGGCAACCGGCCTGTAGGGTACTGCTGGACCAAAACCGATGTGCAGCGCGCAAAAAAAGGCCGAATTCACATGATCGGCGTAAACCCTGCATATCGAGGCGGGGGCCTGGGAAAAGCAACCCTGCAGGCGGGGCTTTGCAGGTTGAAGCACCAGGGTGTTCATGCGGTTGAATTGACCACGGACAGCAGCAACACGCCGGCCGTTCGGTTATATCGATCCATGGGTTTTAAAGTCCGCGATACGCTCCCGTGGTATGAAAGGAAGCGATAGTCAGTGTCCATCCATAAATGGCCCTGCCACGCGATTTCTGCGTTGGACCCAAAATCGAAATCCTCAAAATAGCAAACATTTCTGGATGGGCACTACTTAACCATTGGAAGCCCAATCGAGGCAAAACCGCCGCCGCTGCTTCCCGTAGAACCGATGTGAATATCCTGAAATGAGGTCTTTGTAAGCGTCTGCCATGGAAGCGGCGATATTCTCCCAGGAAAATCGTAAAATCGAGTTTCGAATGGCTCGGGCACGATGGGAGTAAAGCTCGGGATGATCGAGAATATGCAGGATGGATTGTGCCATTCCGGTCACCGTGTCGTCGCCGATGAGGCATCCTGTTACACCCTGACGAACGATACTTCTCATCCCGCCGACAGCCGTCGACACAACCGGGGTTCCACAGGACATGGCTTCCAGTGCGACCAGCCCGAAGCTCTCATAAAGCGAGGCCACTACGAGGGCATCGGCCGCACTATAAAAGCCTGGAAGGTCCTCCTGGTCGGCTCTTCCGGCGAATTCTACACACTTTTCGAGGTCAAGTTTACGAACCAGGGTTCTCATCTGCTGCATCCGGGGATGGCCCGTATCATCGCCGCCTACGATCAGCAATTTTACGTCGATGCGTTTTTTCAGCCATGCCATGGTCCGTATCAACCGGTCTATCCCCTTTAAAGGCTCCACCCGGCCGACATAGAGCAGCACATGCTCATCCATACCGATACCCAGGCGATTTCTGGCTTTTTCGCGCTTTACGCGCTGGAAAAGCTTCTGGTTAACGCCGCAAGGGATCACACGAACAGTCTGCGGATCCGCGCCATAGTATCTGACAATCTCATGCTTTTCCTTGGCCGTCGGAGCGATAATCATGCCGCCGGCATGCACCAGGGCCCTTTCACTGCAAATCCGGCATTCCGGTTCCGGCTCTCCGATGTTCAAGGTGTTCTTTACGGCGCCAAGCGTGTGAAACATGGTGACCTGAGGAATGCGCCACCATCGTGCCAAATAATTGCCGACCAGACCCGACAGCCAATAATGGTTGTGAATCAAATCGTATCGAAGGTTATCGATGTGCCGGATTCGGTCGAGCTCTTCGGCAAAATCGCGCACGTACGGATAAACGGCAAGTTTATGCATATCTTCACAGCCACCGGCCCGTATATGCAACAGTCTGACATTTTCCGTCAATTGCATGACAGGCTCATGCCCTTCACCATGATAACGCGTATAGATGTCGACGCGATGGCCTCTTTTTCCAAGTTCCTTTGCCAGTTCCCGAATGTAAACGCTCATCCCCCCGGTATCTCGGGTGCCGAGCTCTCCGATGGGGCAACTATGGATACTGATCATGGCGATCTTCATGGATGTGCAATCCTTTAATTATTTTTAATCATGGCATTCATGATCTATTTCAAGTGGACAGTGATTCTGCTGAGGCTCGTTTCGCATCCTCCCAGACGATACTTGTAAGCTTCGTCTCCTCTTAAAAAATCAAAAACCCTTTTTTTTTCGGAAATACCATGACGAATGAGCAGAATCTTAGACAGAAGCCCCACACTGATCGAGCCGCATTCCGGATCATATCCGCTGTTATACAGATAAATCCTTTCGTTATAATCAAAAAACAGCAGCGCCGCCGCCTTTACCTGATTCACATACAGCATCGCCATTTTCAGCAGGCCCGCATCGACAGTCGCGGACATGACTGTCTTAAAAAAGGATTCCATTTTCATGGTCATGAAATCGGATTTATCCATCCGGCTTCTCCGGAACAGCTTCAAAAAATCATCCCGGTTGCCGGCAATATCTTCCGGCTTATCATATACGATAAACCGAATGTCACCGGATTCGTATAATCGTCTGAGCTTGCGTCTGACTTCATGCCGCTGCTTCGATGTAAGCCCCGCCAGGTAGTCATCCCATGCTGCGGGCAGTTCCATTTCCAAGGAGACGCCGTCGGGTTTTTGATCGAATGCAATGGAACGCTCCTCCAGAACCGGCAAGAAACAGCTGATGCCATGGGATTCCGGACGCAGACACCGCAATTCAAGTACATCGATACCGCTCGAGACCAAGTCATCCAGAAACCCGTGAAAAAAGGATGCCGCCCTATGCGGCAAAACGATAAAATCCAGGTAATCACATACGTCGGCGTTTCCAATAAATGATGCTTTACGCCCGTTTTTTTGCAGCGGGGCAATGCCGAGCAGTTCCTGCCCGTCCCAAACGGTGCGTATGTCGGTCCGGCGGTTTTCTCCAAAAACGGCCCACCATGCTTTCAGCCAAACCGGAAGCGTAAATACATACGGCCAATTCAACCCGAATGCCGTATTTTTCCAAAATTCGAATAAATTATCCAGACGTTCTGAATCCGATCTCAACGTTTCCCCTGCAGTTTCTTCACCTTATGCCGTTTTCGGAAAAAAATCGATACCTAGTCTCCAGCAGAAATGAGAAAATTCGATCCGTTAAAGGCGGCCGGTAAATTTTAACCACAGGAATACATTGAGTATCTTGAGGATTAAAATTTACCGGCCAACGCCGAAATGGAGCGAATCAGCCATTTCTGGCTGGACAATACTTAGAAAAATCCCGCTTACAGCGGGATTTTTCGAAAGCTGTTTTCCATGTCACAAAACGTGTTTCCTTCTTTGCTTTATATCATTTCAAATGGTTACGGGCAATGGATAATTTCTTCCGGCCGGATTGGGCAACCTCCTAAAGGGAAGTCGCCGCTAAAAAAAATTGATTTAAATGATTTTCTGTTGTTAGTGTGCATCCGGAAATGAGATGATTCGATTCAGTTCATGTGACGGGAAATGTCAACCGCAGGAATATGTCAATTTTTTCGAATTAACATTTCCTTCCAATACCGAAATGGAGCGAATCAGCGTTTCCGGATGGAAACGTATTGAAAAAAAACGAAAAGATGCCGTTTCTGAACATGCTCGAGGACGCTCATGACCGATGCCTACAAAACGCTGACAAAAGGTTACAGCCATAAATGTTTCGGATGCTCCCAGACAAACCCCTACGGCCTGAAGATGACATTTTTGGGAAATCAGACATCCGTCGTTTCCCACATAACCGTACCTGAATTCATGTGCGGATGGAGCCCACTCGTGCATGGCGGGATTCTCTCCGTTATATTGGATGAAATCATGAGTTGGTCTGCTCTGCATGTACTGAAAAAAATCGTGTTGACCAGATCCATGACCATCGATTTCATCAAACCTGTTTCTGTCGGCGAAGCCCTCACCGCCTGGGCCGCACCGATAAAACGGACCGGCAGAAACCAAGCCCTGGTTGAAGGAAGAATTTCCGACAGCCGCCAAACCATTTGCGCAACCTCGCAAGGAAATTTTGCGCTTCTGAAACCAAAAACGGCGATGAGGTTGGGCATCATCGATGAAAACGGCATGAACGTAATCGAAAACATACTCTCCTCGGGTTGACGGCCGGCAGATCATCCGCCGATGTCCAAGACGGGTTTCAAAAAGCACGCCTCGAAGCGAATTATCTGTCATTTTTACTTCTTTTATGTCAATTTTACGAATTCTGGTTATATATCCATACCTGAGCATCTTTATATTGACTAATGACGATCATTTTCGGTAAGAATTTTTTAACTTGAGAGAAAAGTGAAAAACGGATGAAAAACCAGGCATTTTGGAGGCTCACAATGAAAAAAGCGATGTATGCCGGCATGTGTGTTTTTTTTCTCGTTTTTATGTTCGCCCCTCTTTGGATGCCCCTTTTTGCCGGACAGGGGGCGTTGACGATGGCGACAACGACCAGCACCGATGATACCGGTCTTCTGGACTACCTGCTTCCCCACTTTACCCGTACAACCGGCATCGATATAAAGTGGATCGCCACCGGTACGGGCAAAGCCCTGAAACTGGGTGAAAACTGCGATGTCGACGTCCTGCTGGTTCACGCACCGGAAGCTGAAATGAAATTTGTTTCCGACGGCTACGGCATTTTCCGCCGTCACATCATGTACAATGATTTCGTCATCATCGGGCCGTCCTCCGATCCTGCCGGAATTGCCGGCAATCCGGTCGAAGAGGCCATGAAAACGCTGTACCGGCAAAAGGCATTGTTTATCAGCAGGGGGGACAATTCCGGAACCCACAAAAAGGAGCTTAAACTGTGGCGTTTGGCGGGTGCAACGATTCCCGAAAGAACCGAATGGCGCCTCGAAACCGGACAGGGAATGCTGTCCACCATCCGAATCGCCGATGAGCAAAACGGGTACACCCTCTCCGACCGCGGCACTTATATCAAATACCGGAATCAAAAAAGCGCCGATCAGACATTACAGATTTTAGTGGAAAAAGATCCCCTGCTGAACAATCAATACAGCATCATTCCGGTTCATCCCGATCACTGCCCGAATGTAAAAGCCGATGAAGCCCGATCGCTTGCCGATTGGCTTGCGGGGGACACGGCTCAGCAACTCATCGGGGATTTCAAAATTTCAGGAAAACAGTTGTACATCCCTAATGCACGTACCAACGGCACCTGCAAATAACAGATCGGTGATTCCCGATGGACTTTATATTAAATGGAATTGCCGGGGCCTTCCACCTGCTGTTTTTGGGGGACCCGGAAACGTATTCCGCCATAGCAGCGTCACTCGAAGTAACGTCATATTCAATGCTCATCAGCCTCGTTGCCGGAATTCCATTGGGCTTTCTGCTGGGTTACTTCGACTTTCCCGGAAAACGGCATGTCCGCACAATTGTGGATACATTGCTGGCTCTTCCCACCGTGTTTATCGGACTCATGGTGTATGCATTTTTGTCGCAACGAGGGCCGTTGGGGGACTTGAATCTGCTGTTCACACTTCCCGGCATTGCCGTTGGACAAGCCATTCTGGCCCTGCCGATCATTATAGCGCTCTGTGCAACAGCCGTGGAAGGCATGGATTACCCGTTGCGCGCCACATTGATGTCGTTAGGGGTAAACCGTCGCCAGTTGATACAGAGCAGTTTATGGGAAGTTCGCTACGGCATATTCGCCGCAGCGATCACCGCCTATGGCAGGGTTCTCACGGAAGTCGGCATTTCGATGATGGTGGGAGGAAACATCAAATGGCATACACGGACCATCACAACTGCGATCGCCCTTGAAACCAACAAGGGGCAGTTCGCCATGGGAATCGCACTGGGGATCGTATTGCTGATGATTGCGTTTATCGTCAGTGCCATGCTGTCTCTTTTTCGCCGGAAATGACGGGTGTTATAGAGAAAAAAAACCATGTATCATATCCAGCATCTCGAACACCGGTACCACAGAAAAACGGTTCTCCGGATTGAAGACCTGACCATCGAAAAAGGTACCATCACCGGTTTGGCCGGACCCAACGGCAGCGGCAAAACCACCCTGCTCATGCTTTTGGCCTTCATGAAGAAGCCATCACAAGGCGTTATCCAATTTTTCGGCAGACCGGAAACACCCTTCTCCGACAGGGTTCGCTTCAAAGTCACCCTTCTCACCCAGGATCCCTATCTCATGCGGCGGTCGGTTTATGATAATATCGTTTACGGGCTGAAAATCAGGAAAAAAGGGGATAACGCACGAAAGAACGTCTACCGTGCCTTGTCCTGGGTGGGTCTTTCTCCCGGAGATTTCTCACATCGACATTTCAGCGAACTCTCCGGCGGTGAAACCCAGCGCGTCGCATTGGCCGCACGGCTGGTGCTGGAACCCCAAATCCTTCTATTGGATGAACCCACGGCCAATGTTGACGCCCATAGCGCCGTGTTAATCAAAAAGGCGGCTCTGCGGGCCCGGGAAGAATGGGGGACCACCCTTGTCGTCGCCAGTCATGATCAGCAGTGGCTGCATGAGATATGCGATACGGTTCTTCATATGCATAAAGGAAGGCTCTTTGCGGCTGAACAGGGAAGCATCGTCGAGGGGCCCTGGCGCAGTCTGAAAAACGGCATGTGGGGAAAATCAGTGGATGACCGGCAGATCATCATCGTGCCACCGCCACCAGACCGAAAAGCAATCGCCCTGCTCCGGCCGAACATCGTTTCTCCAACCGATCGAATCACCGAAAAAACGGAAAGCCATCGATTTTCAGGAACACTCTGCCGTATGGCCCTGAGCCGGCGGACAGGCAACATTTCAGCAACGTTTACGGCCGGCGATTTGAGCCTGACGATGCACGTTACATCCGAAGAAGCATCGAAGCTGAATCTCTTTCCCGGAAAAGACTATCTGCTTGACTACCGGATATTCGATGTGAATTGGGTTCAATAAAACGCTGTGGTTTCGGTTCTTATTTTCCAAACGGTACGAAATACGAAATTTTAAGCATTTCCGTTCCCGGATTGTTTGTGTCGATGCCGGCATTCGATATATGTCCGTAGCAGAGGGCGAGTCTTGCGGCATTATCGAACCGGTAGCTGATTTCAGCACTGGACTGGAACTCGAGCATATGCCCCAAGTCTATCTCCCGGTCATCGGTATACACCCCGGCTCCAAAGCCGGGCGTAAAGAGAAGGCGCCGGGACAGCCTGAAATCGATCAAGACGCCCGTGGACAGGTAAAACAGGTGGTGTCCTGCTTCCAGGCTGAACCAGGGCTTGAATTTGTAAAACTGGATATTCGGCCGGTATTCCAGGCTTCCGAACAACACCTTTGTATGATCCAAAACGCCGATCGATCCCATCCCTAACCCCAGCAGATGGTTGTCGCCCCCACCTTGAGCCCGGCAGGCGCACAGCAACACAATTGCCAAGCAGAACAGCACCAAGCGCTTCAGTTTCATTATGATTCTTTCCGTGTATAGGATGATCGGAGCTTGAAAGGAATGCGTTTGGGCTCATTCGGAAATCAAAACGCCCGAATCGCGTCGATCACAAACCCGGAATTGAAATTATACATAATACGTAAAGCTGTTTACCTTGTCCTGTCAAGCCAAAAGCTCAACCTGCTGATATCGGGTCACGGCCTTTTGCCGCCGTGCACCCGGATGGCCGCCGCAAGAAGCCTTGCGACTCGCCGAGGCGGTCGCAAGGCAAGGATGAAAACACGGGATTCAAAGGAAACCAAAGAAGGTTTTAAAAAGGTATTGTCAAGAAGAGACATCCCTTATAATACGTGAAAGAAAGGATGGCGCCCGTGGCAGACCTTTGTCGGACAGAATCGACGCTGCCATTAAACCGGTAAATCACGAGAACATGATGGACACGAACAATCTTCAGCCGATCTGGACTGACAGCACGACACAAAGCATTCATATTATCGATCAACGGCACCTTCCCCATGAAGTCCACATCCTCACGCTCGAAACGGTTGATGATGTGATAACGGCGATCGCTGAAATGGCCGTGCGCGGAGCGCCGCTTATCGGCGTCACAGGCGCTTATGGTGTGTACCTCGCGCTTAAAAACGCCCGAGCGGAAAAAACGACTGCGGATGATCTGCTGCATGAATGCTCACGGATAACATCGGTCCGACCGACGGCCGTCAACCTCGCCTGGGCGGTGGATGCCGTATTATCCGGCGTTTTGCCGCTGATGGATGAAGAAGATAACGCAAAGCGCGCTTTTGAACAGGCCAAACGAATAGAGCAGCAGGAAATCGAAAACTGCAGAAAAATCGGGGAACATGGATTGCCGATTCTGAAGAAAATCGCCAGACAAAAGCAGGGCGGAACCGTAAATATCCTGACCCACTGCAATGCCGGTTGGCTTGCCTGTGTTCAATACGGAACGGCGACCGCCCCCATCTATGCCGCCCACAATGCAGGCATCAAGGTTCATGTCTGGGTGGATGAAACCCGCCCGTTAAACCAGGGCGCCCGGTTAACCGCATGGGAGTTGGGCAAAAGCGGGGTGCCGCATACCGTCATCTGTGACAACACGGGCGGCCACCTCATGCAGCACAAGCTGGTGGATCTGGTCCTTGTAGGTACGGACAGAACAACCCACACCGGGGATGTAGCCAATAAAATCGGAACGTATTTGAAAGCGTTGGCGGCAAAAGACAACGAAATCCCTTTTTATGTGGCGCTGCCTTCCAGCACGTTCGACTGGACCATGACCGACGGCCGGGCACACATACATATCGAAACACGGGATCCCGACGAGGTTCGTTATGTCCAGGGGCTGGATGACGGCAAGATTCGAAACGTTCTCGTTATGCCGAACGAAAGTCCCGCCATGAATTATGCTTTCGATGTCACACCGGCACGACTTGTAACCGGTTTCATCACCGAACGGGGCGTCTGCAGTGCCGGGAAAGCGGATATTCTCCGGCTGTTTCCCGAGAAACGGAACATTTCCGCCAATCACGGCACGCGTGCCGATGCTTCGCAGAATTTAAACAGGATGAAAAAAAGGTAACATGCTGACGGATCTGGAAAAAAAAGTAGCCGCCGCCGTACAAGCGGATATTCCGCTGACGACACGGCCTTTTCGTCAACTTGCCGCCGAAATCGGCATTGACGAGGAAACGTTTATTGAAACACTGGAAAGACTTTGCAGCCGCGGAATAATCCGACGGTTCGGTGCAACGCTTCGCCATCAGAAGTCCGGCTTCAATGCAAATGCCATGGTAGCCTGGTGTGTGGACGAAGATCGTATCGATGACGTCGGCACCATCATGACATCATTTGCGGAAGTGTCCCACTGCTACCGGAGAGATCCCGGTGACCGATGGCCCTACAACCTCTATACGATGATACACGCCGCAGATAAGCAATCCTGCCTGAGAACAGCCCGGGAAATGTCCCGAAAAGCCCGTGTCGATCGATTCACCGTGCTCTTCAGCCTCAAAGAATTGAAAAAAACATCGATGGCATATTTCTCCACAAACGACGTGGAGGAAGATTAAAAGGGCTTTAAATGGACCATGCGCCCCATATTCTGCTGGTCAATCCGTGGATCCACGATTTTGCCGCCTACGACTTCTGGGCAAAGCCCATGGGGCTGCTTTTGTTGGGAGGACTGCTGCGTCGGCACGATGTCCGCATCTCCTATGTTGACTGCCTGGACAGGTTCCATCAAAAGTCACGTTTAAAAGACGATAAAAAACGCTGCGGCCGGGGTCCTTACCGGAAAACCCCGATTGCAAAACCGGCGGGTTTCGCCGATATTCCGAGAACGTACTCCCGGTACGGCATTAAGCCCTCGTGGTTTTTGGAGGACATGAACCGCATCCCGCGACCGGACCTGATTCTGGTCACCTCATTGATGACTTACTGGCACACAGGCGTCAACGAAACCATCCGCATGATCAAATCGGCGTTTCCGGATGTGCCGGTTGTGCTCGGAGGAGTATACACGACCCTGTGTGAAGAACACGCAAGGAGAAATTCCGGCGCGGATGCCGTTATTCCGGGTTCGGGGGTCCATATGCTGTTCGATCTTGTCGATGCATTCACCGGTTACACCCCGGCCGTAACATTCGACCCGGATGATCCGGATACGTTCCCGAAGCCGGCATTCGACCTTCAGACCAGGATTGCCTATATTCCTCTTATGACCTCCTTTGGCTGCCCTTTCAATTGTGCCTACTGCGCTTCACGCTTCTTGAATCCTAAATTGATGCGCCGCAGCCCGGAAAATGTGTGTGATGAAATCATGTATTGGCATCGAAAGCACGATGTGGTGGATTTTGTTTTTTATGACGATGCACTGCTTGTGAATCCGGATGACCACATCGTACCCTTGCTGGAGTCGGTGATAAGATCCGATATCCGGGTTCGCTTCCACACGCCGAATGCCCTTCACATTGCCGGCATTACCCGTGAAATAGCGGATCTGATGGCGGCTGCCGGGTTTCATACGATACGCCTGGGTCTGGAGACGGGCTCATTTGGTGCCGGAAATTTGGACGCCAAAGTCACGCAAAGCGAATTTCTGCAGGCCGCTTTTAATTTGAGGTCCGCCGGATTTCGAAAAGATCAGGTGGGTGCATACCTGCTTGCGGGGCTGCCGGGACAGTCCCTGAAGGAAATCCAAGATGCCGTTCTGCTGGTAAAATCCCAGGGATTAACGCCTGTTTTGGCCTATTACACCCCTATTCCCCATACGGCACTTTGGGAAAAAGCCGTTGCAAGTTCGCGGTATGATATCGAATCGGATCCTGTGTTCACCAACAATTCGGTTTTTCCCTGTCGAAAAGATTCATTTTCGTGGGATGAACTTCGAAAGCTGAAGAAACTTTGCTCCGCCTGATGCGACTTTTTGCTAGAGCGCCTTGTTTTCCTTGAGAATGTCAATTATGCGTGGGATATAGTCATCCGCTTTTTCTGCGTCAAACGTGCACGAACCGGCTTTTTCGTGCCCTCCGCCCTCGAACCGTGACAGCATCTTTCCGACATTCACTTGACAATTACGGTTGAAAATACTGTGCCCGACGGAGACGACCAATTTGTTATCATATTTGTTATCATAACGGATCTTCACATGAACCACCGTCTGCGGGAACATGCAGTAGCCGAGAAAGCGGTTTCCTGCCGGGATTTCGTCCCGATTTCTAAAATCGCTGATTGCCACATGGCCCTCGACACGGGTGTTTTCTTCGAGAAGTGTTTTGTATCGGGCATTCTGTAAAAGCACATTGGCGCACTTTGCGGAGACCACCGGATCGGCCATGACCTCGTCGATACGGGCGGCACCCATGAAATCGACCAGCCGGTTCCAGTAGGCCTCATCATAATCCTCCCTGCCCGAAATCGTCATGGAAAGAAGAATATAGGGATATTTTTCGGGATGGGCTACCTCATCTTTATTCAAATCGGCCGCATCGATCTTATCCGCCCGGCTCACCAGTTCGGTGTAGTCCTTTTGGAACCGGCCGCCGTAGTAATCGAAAATAACCCGGGCAGCGGAGGGGGCGAGTTGGAAGGATCCTTTAAAATCATGTGTCGGCCGGTTGGAATAATGATGGTCGAACCACAAGGAACATGAGCTGCTGTAAGGCAAATTGGCGATGACATCTCCGGAAACCACTTCCACCAATTGCTTTTGCATATCGCTGGGTTCGACCCACTTTATCGGCTGGTCGATGGGAAGGACATCCTTCAGCAAAACAGCACATACTACTCCGTCAAAATCCGGTCTGGTGACAATCCGCATGCGCCTTCCTCCAGCCTCAAATTAAACAAGATGGGCACTATCCAGTGCCCTTCCAGAAATGAGAAAATTCGATTCAGTTCAAGGCGGCCGGTTAATTTTAACCACAGGAATACATTGAGTATTTTGAGGATTAAAATTTACCGGCCAACGCCGAAACGGAGCGAATTAGCCATTTCTGGATGGGCGCTATCTAAGCATAACCAATAGCAGTTATCAACTTTTTTTATTTTTCGGGTTCCGTCGCCGCGCATCGGATTCGAATGTTTTGCATAATCCAATTGACTAAACGTTGGAAACCGATAGAATGGAATGATGGTGACATTTTTGCCGAGAGGGGGTTCCCATGCTGCAGTTGACATCACGGAATTTGGAGAAAAGCACCGTCGAAAACTGGATCGTTCCGGTCTGCGAAGATGCACGGATTCATGAAAATGCATCTGTTCTATCGTTCATCGAAAAGATGGGGCCCTTCGATGAATTTGCGGGAAAACCCGAAGATGAGTTTATTTTGTACGAACCCGGGATCGGACCCGCCCGGCGGGTGTTGCTTTTCGGAATCGGAAAGCAGGAAGACCTAAACCCTGAATCCTTCCGCGACATGGCCGGAAAAGCCGTTAAAAAATGCATTCGAAACCGTCTCAAGGAAGCACTACTCGTGCTGCCTCCCCCCGAAAAGGCGCCCATACCGTTCGATCGGATGCTCACGGCTGCAATGGAGGGTGCCTGCCTGGGAAATCACCTGTTCGATGCGTATAAAAGAGAAAAGAAACTCTTCCCCTTAAAAAAAATACACGTTTTTATCGGTTCGGCCTCACCGCGGAAATACAACCCCGCAGCCTACCGGACCGCCACCATATGCAGTCAGACCCTGACGGCCCGGGAATGGGTGAGCACACCGGCCAACGACAAGCGGCCCGAAGCGTTTGCCCGGGATATTCTGAACAAGGCCCGAAAAGCGGGGCTGAAATCGACGGTTATGGATGACAAAATTCTCAAAAAAGAGGGATTCGGCGCCATTTTGGCCGTTGCCGCGGGCAGCACCAGCAAGCCGCGAATGATCATTCTGGAATATCGGGCGCCGAAGGCCGATAAGACGCTGGCCCTGGTCGGCAAAGGGGTGACTTTCGATTCCGGCGGCCTTAATTTAAAGCCGTCGGGGTCCATTGAAGATATGAAAAGCGATATGGCCGGTGCCGCAACCGTTGCCGCCACCTTGATTGCGGCGGCGGGACTCGAACCCGCCATAAATGTGGTGGGAGTTATTCCTCTGGTGGAGAACATGCCCTCCGGCGGAGCTTCGCGACCGGGCGACATTATCAGAACGTACGAGGGGAAAACCGTAGAAATCGGCAATACGGATGCCGAGGGGCGCTTGATACTGATCGATGCGCTGGCCTGGGCCGTTAAAACCTATCATCCCGATGCCCTCATCGATGTCGCCACCCTGACCGGCGCCTGTGCCGTAGCACTGGGGGAAAAAATTGCCGGCGTTTTTTCGTTTGACGACGAACTGGCCGGACGAATCATCACATCCGGAGATAATACCCACGAACGCTGCTGGCGGATGCCGATGCCCAAAGACTACAAAGAGCTGCTGAAGAGCGAATTTGCAGACATCCACAACATGAGCAGTTCCCGATTCGGCGGCGCTATAGCAGCAGCGCTTTTCCTGTCTGAATTCGTCGGCGATGCCCGATGGGCCCACATCGACATCGCCGGGCCGGCATACGCCAAAAAGGCGACAGACTACTGCAATGCAGGCGGCACCGGATTCGGTGTACGGATGCTCTGCGACCTGCTGGGAAACCTCTGAAACCGGAGCCGGATGACCCGCATCATGAACCTTTCCGCAGCCGGATGTTCACCGACTCGGCGTGAGCGTCCAACCCCTCGATTTCGGCAAGTCTGCGAATATCCTCGGATTCTTTGAAGAACGCCTCTCTGGAATAATGAAGGATGCTGGTCTTCTTGATGAAATTGTCTACCGAAAGTGCTGAAGCAAAACGCGCGGTGCCGGACGTGGGCAGCACGTGGTTTGGGCCGGCCATGTAATCCCCCACAGGCTCGGGTGTGTACTCCCCTAAAAAAACGGCGCCGGCATTTCGAATCCGGCCGACAATTTCGAATGGATTCCGCACGTGGAGTTCCAGGTGCTCCGGTGCGATGCGATTCGCCAGATCGATCGCGACGTCCATGTGGGGGACAGTGAAAACGGCTCCGAATTTTGCAAAAGACGCTTCCGCTACAGCCTTTCTCGACAAATTTCGCATCCGCTCAACAGTCGCCGTGACCACATTCTCGGCGACTTGCTGAGAGTCCGTTACCAGCATAGCCGATGCCATTACATCATGCTCCGCCTGGGACAGCAGGTCCGCCGCTGCAAATTCGGGCCGGGCCGATTCGTCCGCAAGGATTAAAATTTCACTGGGCCCGGCAACCATATCGATTCCCACCACGTGAGAAACGATTTTCTTGGCCAGTGTAACATAGATGTTGCCCGGCCCGACAATGACATCCACCCGGGGGACGGTTTGGGTGCCGTATGCCATTGCCCCGACGGCCCAGGCGCTCCCGATCTTATAAATCGATTCGACCCCCACTTTTCGGGCGGCCGCCAGCAGATAGGGATTCACGGAACCGTCCTCCCGGGGCGGGGTTGCCAGTACGATGCGTTTGACGCCGGCAATTTTTGCCGGTATACCCCCCATCAAAACGGATGACACCAGCGGCGTTTTCCCTCCTTTGGCGCCGGGAACGTAAATACCCGCCGAATCGACAGGATGGACCACCTGCCCCAGCAGGGTTCCAGGGCGCCGGGTGTCGATCCACGATTTTTGAAGCTGATGGTGATGAAATGATTCGATCTGAGATGCAGCCCGGTTCAGTGCACGCATGAACGAACGGTCCACCTGCTTCTGCGCTGAGGCAAATTCCGCATCCGACACCTTTATGGTTTCCGGTGTCAGCTTGGGAGAGTCGAACCGCCGAACATAGGTGAGGACGGCATCATCCCCGTTTTTACGCACATCCTCGAGAATGCCTTCCACATACCGCAAGTCTTTCTTCTTGAATCCAAATCCCCGGTTAACAATACCGGCAATACGCTTTTCGGCCGAAGGAGAAGGATAGCTATACGTTTTCATGTGATATTTTCCTGTTTTTTTGATGATGCGAACATACGGCAATTCGGATGAACTTGTCAACGGTGCGGCAAAAAATATGAAAATACATTTGACAACCGGGATTGAATCGAACAAATAATGACTCGTCACCTGTATCACAATGCATCCAGCGGACTAAAACAAGGAGACGAACCATGAAAGACAGCAGAATTCACAACTTCAATGCCGGTCCGGCAGCTCTGCCGATCGATGTCTTAAAGGAAGTACAGGCATCTTTTTTGAATTTCGCGGGTTCCGGCATGTCCATAACCGAAATCAGCCACCGTTCAAAGATGTTTGACGATGTCATCAACGATGCGATTGCGCGGACCCGGCGACTTCTGAAACTCGATGACCGGTTTCACGTTCTGTTTCTCCAAGGAGGCGCCAGCATGCAGTTTTGCATGATTCCCATGAACTTTCTGGCCGAGGGACAAACGGCCGATTACGTCAACACCGGCACCTGGTCCACAAAAGCGATAAAAGAAGCACGACTTCAGGAGAGACCAATTCGGGTGGCCGCCAGTTCCGAAGACAAGAATTTCGCCTACATCCCAAGGGATATAGCCTTCAGCAGGGATGCGGCTTTTGTGCACATCACATCCAATAACACGATAAAGGGCACCCAATGGGGTCGGTTTCCGGAAACCGGCGGCATTCCACTGATGGCCGATATGTCCTCGGATATCATGTCCCGGCCGTTCGACGCTTCCGGTTTCGGCCTGATTTATGCGGGCGCCCAGAAAAATATCGGGCCTGCCGGCTGCTGCATGGTGATTATTCGGCAGGATATGCTTGACCGGGTTCCGGAGCATATTCCCACCATACTGAGCTACAAAACGTTTGCCGAGAAGAATTCCATGTTCAACACACCCCCGTGCTTCTCCGTGTACGTCATCCAACGGGTTTTAAAATGGCTCGAGGAAACCATCGGCGGCCTCGAAAGCATGGACCGAATCAACCGGGAAAAGGCTTCCCTGCTCTACGGGTTGATCGATAAGAGCGGCTTTTACCGCGGCACAGCGGAAAAGGACAGCCGATCCCTCATGAACGTCACGTTCCGCCTGCCTTCCGAAGAACTGGAAAAGAAGTTCGTTCAACAGGCCTTGGAAAACGGCTTGGGCGGCCTGAAAGGGCACCGGTCCGTAGGCGGATGCCGGGCATCTATTTACAATGCCGTTTCCGTCAAAGCTGTTGAAAATCTATGCGATTTCATGGAATCGTTCGAAAAGGAAAACGGTTGACCGGACGCCGGTTTTTCTTAGACGCCGGTCTGCCCAATGGTAAACGCATAACCTGTTGAAAATAGAAACGTGCGCCTCAAAGAAAAAATAAAAGACCGCATCTTGCCGGCTGCACGGAAGCATCGGGTTACGGATGTTCGAATCGGCTTAGGCTACACGGCCGTCGGCCTGGATGTCGGAACCGTGGGGGTGGCCTACACGTTCATAAGCCCCGTAAAGCGAAGCTGCAATGTATTTAACTGGCTGCGGCCTCTTGCCGGACGGCAGGCCTCTGAACTGCTGTCCGGCCTGGATTCCGCCGATGACATCGAAACCGCCGTAGCGATGGCGACGGTCAATGCATTGGCCCCTCTGGAAAACAAGCCGTTTTCAACCGGCGACATGTTGAAAGAGCTTACGCTTTACCCGCACGATTGCGTCGGCGTCGTGGGAAATTTCGCCCCGATTTTGCCGCGGCTGAAAAAACGATGCGCTTCGGTGAAGGTGTTCGAGCGCATCGATTTCGCCAAGGGTGGCCTTTTGCCCTACACCGATATCCCAGAATTGATTCCCGAATGCCAGGTGGCCGTTATCACCTCCACGGCTATCATCAACAACACCGTCGATGCCGTTCTCGAAGCCGCCGCCGGCTGCCGGGAAGTCGTCATGTTGGGGGCGTCCACCCCAATGATTCCAGACGCCTTTACCGATACACCGGTTACGCTTCTTTCCGGTGTGAAAGCCACCCATCCGGAAACGGTGCTGCAGGTCGTCAGTGAAGGGGGAGGCATGCGCAGCTTCGGCAAATACATACAGAAGGTGAATATCTCCGTAGAGCGATAAGCCGTTTTCATGCCGCAGCCGTCAAATGCCGGGCCAGCCGTTTGCCCAATCCGATGATGGTTAGAACAGTGGGCCGATCCAGGCTTTCGGGAAAAACGGAGGCATCACAGACGTAAAGCCCGCGGATGTGGGTTTGAAGGTCGGCGTCCACCAGATGGCCGACCCGAACCGTGCCGCTGGGATGGGTTCCCCGCTGCGGGGTCGTGAAAATGGTTTTCTTTTCAGCCCCGGCTTCGATCAAAATGCTGCGGCACACGTCTTCGGCAAGCATCAGACGCTCCCGGTCCGACCGGGTAAGCGGTTTGCTGATCCGGCCGTCCGGGTAAACACCCCCGGCGATATCATCCTTGAGCTTGATCATGAGTCCCAGCATCTTGTTCCATTTAACCCATCTTAACGCAGGCCCCGGCCCTTTCCGCACCGCCATCATGGGATAGAGAAGCCAGGGATCGATGAGCGTGGACAGCATGAACCCCGCCTCGTCGTTTTCCCAGGACCAGGTCATGGGCGGTTCCATTCCGGTTCCCCTGCGCTTGGTAAAACCGTACACCATCACCGTTGTATCCATAGTCATGCCTTCACCGGCATGGGCGAATCCTGAGGCCTGAAGGATCCTTGGAGTTCCAAGCCCCCCTGCACACACCACAACCGTCCCGGCTTCGGCAATAAACTCCCGACGGCCGATTCTCCCTGTCACTCCGACAACTTCCCCGCCGTTTGCAAGCACTTGTTTAACACGGGCTCCCGTCCGAACCTCAGCCCCGGCACGAACGGCGTCATCGATCCATTCCGCCGCATTCCATTTTGCGCCGCAGGCACATCCCAGCATGCAGGATGCCCCGCAGTCGAACCCGTGTTTGCCCCGGGCTCTTTCAGGAAACATGAATTTCGGCTGGGCATACCAGTCATATCCAAGGGCACCCGCGGCCAGGGCGATTCGAGTGGACGCCTCCCCCCGCAGGTGCTCCGGCAAGGGTTCGATGCCCAGTTGCCCGATCGTTTCGCTCACCTCCGCATCGATGTCAAGCCCGTATTTTTCCTTGAGCCACGGAGGCGGCACCGAGGCGCATCCGGCAAACATGCTCGTGGCACCTCCCAGCATGACGGGCGCAACGATATTCAATCCCTCTTCGGTGAACAGAAAACTTCTCTTTTCCGAATACAGCAGAGCGCCGAGGTAAGTGCCATAATAAAATGCATTGCGATGGTCTTTCCCCCGCTCAAGGACCAGGACATTTTTCCCGGATTTTGCAAGGTACTTGGCCGTAGTCGCCCCACCGGGCCCGGACCCCACGATGATTACGTCGGCCGCATATCGAACCGAATGTTTCATGTTTGGTTCCAAATCGATAAGGTAATCAGCTTCTCCACGGCTTGAATGGTTTTTCTTTATCTGTTTTCAAACGAGCCGTCAACTCATCGGGGCCGTGGGGGGGCATGGCGGCTTTTCGGGTATGCCGTGAGATCACCTACTCTGTCCCGAGGGTTTCCTTCAGAAAAACCAAAAACCGTCTCCAGGACTTCTTGTCCGCATGCTCGCGGTAACGATCGGTGCCGAACACCGTGAAGGCATGCGGCGCTCCGCCATAAGTGATCATTTCATGATCGACATTCTTCTCTTCGAACGCATCGGCCAGTTCGGCGAACTGTTCCATCGAGACGCTCCGGTCGGCCGTCCCATGAAAAACAAGCACTTTCCCCTTGGTTCGGGTATAGTCCCGCCCCTCCGGCGTCTCTAAACCGCCGTGGAACGTGACAAATCCTTTCAAGTCCGCACCGGATCCGGCCAGTTCGAGGACTGCGGTGCCGCCGAAACAATACCCCATAGCTACGGCATTGTCGATACGAGCCCCTTTTGACTGCGCGGCTTCAAGCGCCCCGTACATCAGCAAGAGCATCGTTTCTCGATCCGCCATCAGTTCGGATGTTATCCGGCGCTTGTCCTCCGCGGCTGTTGGACGCACCCCGACTCCGAAAAGATCTGCGGCGAATACCGCATACCCCCGTTCGCCCAGCATGTCCGCCCGCTTTACCTCGTAATCGGTAAGGCCGTCCCAATCGTGAATCAGCAGAATCAGCGGCGCTTCAGCGGGCATGCCGGTCATATAACCTTCCAAATCCTGATCATTGACCGTGTAGGCCACGAATTCCCCCGCTGTTCCTGCAACAGGAAATGTGATGAGCATACATACGACGATGACATATTTCATCCGGAGACCTCCTTTAATGATCCAATTCGGTTGATTGCATTTTACAGAATCGAGATCTCCGGAGCATTCAGCTATGTCATGTATTTTTACGGCAGAAACGCCGTAATCGAATCAATCCTGATCGAAAACGTTGCTCGGATACCGGATCAGCTCCTGGATTCCGCGAGATGAACGTCTCACTGTCGGCAACACCCTTGGCATCCAGATCAAAGTGTAAGGTGTGAAATTGGAAATGAATAATTTATTTCATTTCTGCTTTGTCCGGTAAATTATAATCCTTAACATATTCAGCTTTACTGAATAGAATCGACTTTTCTCATTTCTGGACGGCTATTACCCGATTCGGACAAATGTGTATCACATTCATATGAGACAATCCTGAAAGCATTAACCTCGCGAATTGGTTAGCATCTTTTTTTAAAAACGCCGAAAGCTCATACCATGAGACAAAATGTCTCGAGCAAAACGATGATTTGATCGGGATCAATGATTCTGTATATATTTAATTATTCGATTTTAATAGGTAAACATACATTTTCAATATGTGGTACAATTCTTGATAATCGTATGGATGTTTGAAAATTTCATATCCGGTATTATATTAAATATAATGCTTTATTACCCGAAGAGAAAGGAGATGGAACATCATGTCAAAAACGGAACAGAATCTATGGGATGCTTTCGCGGGTGAATCACAAGCGAACAGGAAATACCTGGCCTTTGCCGAAAAAGCGGACAAAGAAGGATATCATCAGGCTGCCAAACTGTTTCGGGCCGCTGCGGCAGCAGAAACCGTCCATGCCCATGCCCATTTAAGAGCCTTGAAGGCGGTAAAAAGCACCGCTGAGAACCTTCAAGAGGCCGTAAACGGCGAAACCCATGAATTCAAAAGCATGTATCCGGACATGATTTCAGCGGCAAAGGAAGAGGGGCATAAAGCAGCTGAAAGAAGTTTCGTATATGCGAATGATGTCGAAAAGATTCATGCGGATTTATATCAAAAAATGCTGGACAACCTGGAAGACCAAAAAAACGTCGACTATTACGTTTGCTCGGTTTGCGGTTACACCTGTGAAGACGCCGCCCCCGACGCGTGCCCGGTCTGCGGTGCGAAATCCAATGCCTTTAAAAAAGTCGAATGATACAAACAGGTTCCAAAGGTGGTCGATTGCGGTATTTTTTGCATCAAAAATCCGGAAGGGTCTTTTTCACGTGGAGGTATCCACTAATGTACACAAAGGGAGGCTGTAAATGAGTGAAACCAAAATCAAGAAGACCGTTTCCGATAAAAAAACCGAACCAAAGGAGTTCACGATATGTGACGCCACCGCCCAAATGCTGACAAAGGCCAAGGCGGACGGGGTCGAAATTGCGTTTGACCGAGCGGCCAATATGAGGGCTTGCCCCATCGGGGCCGATTCAGCGTGCTGCAAACATTGCTCCATGGGACCATGCCGGCTGAATGCCAAGGATCCATACAGCAAGGTTGGCGTCTGCGGTGCGACCATAGACACGATCATGGCACGAAATTTTGCCAGGATGGTTGCCGCCGGGGCAGCCGCGCACACCGACCACGGCATGGCGATGCTCGATCTTTTCCGGGAGGTGGTTAACGGCCATATTACTGATTATATTATAAAAGATACGATGAAGCTGGAGCAGGTCGCCTCTTCGATCGGAATCGATATCGAGGGAAAGACGACCCAGGAAATCGCCATCGACCTGTATAACGAATTGGAAAGAACGTATACCCAGGTGGATGGAGAAATCCCGTTCGCCAAGCGGGTGCCTGAAAAAACGCTCGAGACATGGCGAAAGAACGGCATCGTTCCCCGGGGTGCGATGAGAGAAATCATGGAAATCATGCACCGGACACACATGGGGGTGGATCAGCATTATGAAAACCTTGCCAAACAGATCAGCCGGACCGCATTATCAGACGGCTGGGGGGGATCCATGGTCGCCACGGAAATCTCCGATATTCTGTTCGGCACCCCGACACCGGTTCAGGTGGATGTCAATATGGGAGTCCTCAAGGAGAAATCCGTAAACATTATCATTCACGGACATGAGCCGAACCTGTTCGAGTCCATGATGGTATCAGTAAATCAGCGCTCACTGGTCGAGGCAGCAAAAGCCGCCGGCGCCGACGGCATCAACCTCGTCGGGATGTGCTGCTCCGGAGCTGAAATGCTGGTTCGCCACGGTGTTCCCCATGCGGGCAACTTCATGTCAACCGAGGCGATTTTGGTGACCGGCGCCGTTGACGCCATGTGTGTCGATGTTCAGTGCATCAAGCAGGGACTGGCCCCGGTTGCCTCCTGCTACGGCACGAAGCTGTTTACTACGAATCCGCGGTGCCACATCGAAGGGGCCGCCCATATCGAGTTCCACGAACACGATCCGATGGCCTGCACCGATGAAGTCGTCCTACAGGCAATCGACCGGTTCAAGACACGAAATAAACCGATCCACATCCCCAAAATCAAGAATTCAGGCGTTCATGGGTTCTCCCACGAATACATCAATTACATGCTCGGGGGATCCTTCAGGGGCAGCTACACACCATTGAACGACAACATCATGAACGGCCGAATCCGGGGTGTTGCCGGTGTAGTGGGCTGCACCAATGCACGGGTCAAGCAGGATTGGGTGCATGTTGAATTGGTAAAAGAACTGATCAAAAACGATGTGCTCGTTCTTCAGACCGGCTGTTCCCAAATCGCTCTGGCCAAAGCCGGACTTTACACACCTGAGGCGGCTTACCTGGCCGGTCCGGGACTGCGTGAAGTTTGTGAAACCGTCGGAATGCCGCCGGTTCTCGGCCTTGGATCGTGCGTGGACAACAGCCGTATTCTGATTGCTGCTTCGGAAATGGTCCGCACCGGCGGGCTGGGAGAATCCATCGCCGATTTGCCCGTTGCCGGGGCGGCTCCGGAGTGGATGAGCGAAAAGGCCATATCCATCGGCCAGTACTTCGTAGCATCAGGTGTATACACGGTATTCGGTGTTACCTTTCCCATTGTCAGGGAGACCAAATTTTACAAACTGCTGTTCGATGGTTTGGAAAGCTTGGGATTGGGGAAATGGGGGTTCACACCGGATCCTTATGAAATGGCAAAAATGATGATCGAACATATTGACAAGAAACGTAAAGCCCTGGGCATCGACAAGGCTCGGGAACGCATATTGGTCGATATGGCGGATCGAAGGGAAATGGACGCTGCTTAAGAAAAGGCGATTAAAAAACCCGGCTTGAAAAAGCCGGGTTTTTTTATTTCAGGGTTTACGCCATGCGGCTTAAATGCCGTTCAAACTCGCCGTAAAGCCCCTGTCCGCGGTGTCGGACATCCCGTCCTGCTCTTCTGTAGACGACCCAGGCCGAAATCGCTCAAAGTTCATTGCCCGATAATTTTCACCAGTACGCGTTTATTTCTCCGGCCGTCGAATTCACCATAAAATATCTGCTCCCAGGTGCCGAAATCCATTTTTCCGTCGGTTACCGCAACCACCACCTCCCGTCCCATTATCTGGCGCTTCATATGGGCATCGGCATTATCCTCGCCCACATTGTGCCGGTAGCTCGAGACCGGCTCATGAGGCGCCAGCCTTTCCAGCCATTCGTCATAATCCTTATGCAGCCCGGATTCATCATCATTGATAAACACCGAGGCCGTTATGTGCATGGCATTGACCAGTATCAAACCATCGCGAATACCGCTCTTTTTCAGGCATTCCTCGACCTGTGGTGTAATATTGATAAACGCCCGCCGTGTCGGTACATTGAACCATAATTCTTTACGGTAAGATTTCATCTTTATCCTCTCTATCTCGGTTATTTAATCGCATACCGGTTTCTGAATTTTAAAACCTCTAAATTTGCGTTTCCGATTTTCCACCGGATCGTTTTCGCCGAACAAAAGGAAGGATGTACCATGTGACAAGCGTCAACCCGGCAATGGCGGCAGCGACAACGGCACTGAAACCGGGGCTGTCAAACAGGAAACGAATAACCACGAAAAGAGCACAGGTCATTGACACGGCTAACAGGGACAAGCCTGCCAACGTCGTTTTAATTCCAAAACGCAGCCGTCCCAGCCGGTCCTCACGGTTTGCAAGTCGATGGTACGCGGCCGGGGATAAAAACAGGATGGTGGAAGCCGCTACGGCAATGATTGAAATGGTAAAAATGATTTTGCCGAGACGATCTATTCCTGAAAATCGGGAGGAGAACGGCACGGTCAATAAAAATGCAAACAATACCTGTGCACCCGGTATAATGGTGCGCAATTCCTCCAACAGTTCACGATAACGCTCTCGTTCTTTACGCTTGTCGGAGTGACTATTTTCCAGGCTTTCCAAGTCTTTTCCGTTCAGCCCTTCCAAGGTGTTTCAATGGGCTCCTTTATCTTTTCTGCATACCGGCCGGTTTTGCCGCCCTCTCTTTCGCCTGCATTTATCAATTCAATATAATACTAAATAATTCAGCCGTAAATCAGCTGAAACCTGTAAAGATTGTGCCCGATTGCAGGCATCATCTCGAGCAAGCTTTACCGAGATGTTGAAAAATTCAACCATCTTCTCATTTTTTTTCGGCAGCGTAAAACCTTTCAATTTTTTCCTGCATTCGAATGCCTGACCGCCTATGTGGGATTCGGGAATCGATTGGTCGGTACCCCAAGCCCAACAGGAGCGCAGGCAGCGGCGGCAGTAATGAGTCGGGCGGGAACGGTCTTCCCGCCCCTTATTGAACGTGTGAATTACGAAGGATCCTTACGATACGTTTGAAATTTCCATGAAAAGTCGTCGTCATCCACTTCGATCAGCAAAAACCCTTCCGGAAATCCGTGAAACGGCCCTTCCCACCACTTGCCGCTTACGGCACCGCCGGTAATAAAATGGATACCGCCGATAATGGACTCTTCCACGATATGCAAATGACCCTGCAGAACCAGCCTCAGGTTGTAGCCCTTGAACAAGGCCAACACCTGATGGCTGTTGACAACGCCTGAATGCGGCGGCATAGAAGCGGTTGCACCGCTTCTTAATTGCGACGTGATGGATACGAAAGGAATATGGGTGATGATAGCAATTGGAGTGGATTTATCGATATCCTTAAGATCATTTTCGATCCACCGGATCTGATCGGCATCGATTCTTCCGATATACCGCCGATCATCGGTGATGCCTATGGAATCCAGGAGAATGAAATGCCACCCTTCATGATCGAAAGATCGGTATGTGCGATCTGCGACCCTTTTTTTGAACATCTTCTTGCCGTATTCGGGATGATCCGTGTCAATTACGCCTTTTTCATATAACCCGAAGACGTCATGGTTACCAATGGCATTATACACCGGCATATCGAATTGCTCACACCGCTTCGCGTAAAGGTCGAACAGTTCGACGGAACGCTTGAATGTTTGTTCCAGCGTATCCATAACGAGGTCGCCGCCGGTCACGACAAAATCGGGGCGAAGGTTATTCACTGTTGTAATCGCCTGTTCGAACGCCTCATCCGCGCCCCGTTCGGGTTGCAGATGGATGTCGGTCATAAAGACGAACCGAAATGATTCGGCATAACCGAGTTCATAGGTACCCTGCAGTAAAAAAACGCCAAGCCCAATCAGATTAACGATAAACATCGTTTTCAAAACAGGTATCGATCTTTGCAGTCTTTTCATAATGACCTCGTCAGTCCGAATAACATAATCATCGCTTATCAAAAACATATACCGATTACAAGCTGCCATCCATCCTAAACTTGAGGCTATCCAGTAATAAAATCGATTCCACAAACGAGGTGACCCCCAAATCCCATGTCTTCATTTTTTCTCGGCACTCCAACCCGTTCGTCGGATTTTCATAGTACGCGAAAAATTCGCAATGCCTTCTTGCGCATGTCGCATTCTGATTTATGTTGACAGGTAAAGACTTTGATTTCCGTCCGGGAACGATGCTGATACCGTTACTGCAGTCGCCAAAAAACCAGCAAAAAAACACGTGATATCAAATGAATATTTGGAACCGAACCCGGACAAAAAGTTGGTAATTGAGGCAGCCTATGATTAACGAGGATACCAACGCGTTTAAAGAGCAGTGCAAAAAAGTCGGCGAAGAAGATGAAAGCAAGGCTTCCATGGAGGCTATCAACGCCTCGATGATCCGCCACGGCCGGCAAATTGCAGATGAAATCGGTGCAAGTGCGATGCTGATTTATGTGGATCTGATTCGGTCACGCAAAAATTTCGAAGACCTGCTGAAAGGGTGCCGCTGTATTCTGGCTGCCAGGGGAAAGCATGTACTTGACGAGTTGTTCGTCATGGAAGGAACAGCCGATCGGATCATAAAAGTCCCTTACATGAATTTGAACCGGTATGCCCAGGTCAAAGTTGCAGCGATGATCGCCCTGTCAAAGGGGCTCATCAATCGAAACGACCGACTGGTGTGTTTGTCCGGCTCACCGAAATACGGCATTCTCGACAACATTGCAGTATTGGATCTGGATCGCGAATTTGAAATGTTCTCTTCCAGTACGCTGGACATATCCAATTTGATTATTCACCCCGAAGTATTTGAACGGCTGCTGACCCTGGTTTTGGAACTGGCGGAGGAAGGCAAAGAAGGCAGACCTGTCGGCACTTCATTTATTTTAGGCGATCACGAAAAAGTAATGGAAATGTCCAGTCAAATGGTTATCAATCCCTTTTCAGGAGTTCCGGAAACCGAACGAAATATTTTAGATCCGTCATTGAAAGAAACCATCCGAGAATTTTCAACCATCGACGGGGCATTTGTCATCAGCGATGAAGGAACCATTCTGGCCGCCGGCCGGCATCTTTCCCCATCCGTGGAAACTTCTGAACTGCCTCAAGGACTGGGATCCCGGCACCGAAGCGCAGCCGGTATTACGGCACTGAGCAAAGCCATTGCCGTGGTAATCTCGGAATCCACCGGGGATGTCCGAATTTTCAGCCGCGGAAAGCTTTTCATGGAAATAGAGAAAGCAAAAAAGCCATGAAAGCAATGGAACTAAAGCCTCGTGAACCGGTTAATCGGGGTTTACACCCATCGATCGTGTCCATCCTGTAATGATAGATTTGAAGATACCGAAAAACCTTGGATAAGCATTTCCCAAAAGTCAGGAGAATCGACGATGAAACACGTCGACGCCATCGTTATCGGCAGCGGGCAAGGGGGCGTACCACTGGCCGCTGAATTTTCCCGTCAGGGAAAAGCAGTGGTTATGTTCGAGCGCAGCCGTGTGGGAGGGAGTTGCATCAATTGGGGATGTACGCCGTCCAAGGCATTTCTGGCTGCAGCCCATGCCGCCGGAAGGGCCCGAGATGCTGAGCATTTCGGGCTGATCGTCAAAATCGATATCGATTTTGCTCGTGTTATGGAACGTGTTCGCAGGATTCGAGACAACTTCACGGAAGGATCGGAACAGCGGCTGCAGCGGGCGGGTGTAACTCTCATTCGAAAAGAGGCTGCGTTTGATGACGAAGGACATGTCTGTGCCGGTACAGAGCGTTTTTCGGCGCCCCTTGTGATTGTCGATACGGGAAGCTCCCCCATTGCCCCTCCTTTAGAAGGACTGAACGGCGTCCCGTTCTTGACCGACAGAAACTTCTGGGATCTCGAACATCTGCCGAAGCGGACCATCATATTGGGTGCGGGCTATATCGGACTCGAGATCGGGCAGGGTTTGGCGCGACTTGGCAGCCGAGTCCGAATCATCGATCAAGGGGACCGTCCGATGATTAGAGAAGGCCCGGAAGTGAGTGCGGTGCTCAAGGAGGCGCTTGAAACAGACGGCATACGCTTCCATTTGGCTGCACAAATCGATCGGGTGGACTATACAGATGAGGTTTACCACGTTCAACTGAGCGACAACACCACTTTGGAAGGCGACGCACTGTTGATTGCCGCCGGTCGACGGCCCAACACCGATGCACTGAATGCGGCCTCGGCAGGCATTGAATTGGATGACCGAGGCTGCATCACCATCGATGAACGATTTGAAAGCACCCGCAAGGGTGTTTATGCCATCGGTGAGGCCGCAGGCCAACCGCCGTTCACCCATGTGGCCTGGGAAGACTACAGGCGGCTTCTCGGCGTGCTCAGCGGCATCGACCGCAGCCCCAACGACCGGGTACTCGGTTATGCGGCATTTACGGAACCGCAACTGGCCAGAGCCGGTTTCAGTCTGGAAGAAGCCCGGCGGCAGGGCTTTGAGGCCATATCCAGACGTATGGAGGTAAAAAACATGGCCCGGGCCATCGAATGGGGGCATCGTTCGGGGTTCTATGAACTGGTGGTGGATGCCCGGACGGATCGGATTATCGGGGCGACGCTTGTGGGATACGAAGCCGGTGAATTGATACACATTCTCCTGGATTTGATCGAGGCTGAAGCCACCTGGCGGCAGCTCGAATCCGCACAACATATTCATCCGACCTATGCTGAAAATTTGCCGACCCTGGCCCGGATGTTCGACCAAGATGAAGGATAAACGACAACATACCATATGTTTTCCGCTGCTGATCCCAACCGTCTTCATGCTATGCAGTGCTTGTGCAGGAGTTCAGGAGGAATCGGAAACCATACATATGGATCGCCCCGAAGCATTGACGATGGAAATGGGCAGCTTTTATTACAAACCCGACCATATCGTTCTTGAAAATGGAGGAACACTCCTGATCCATCTGACCAACGTATCCGATAGCAAACATAATCTAACAGTAAAAAATCCCGAGGAAGAAATCATTGCAACGGTGGACCTTGCAGGCGGAAAATCCGGAGAATTGCGTTTGGACCTGCGCGCACCCGGTATATACCCCTTTTACTGTGATATTCCATTTCATACCACTCTGGGAATGGAAGGCCGGTTTGAAGTCAAATGAAAACCGGAGCGTCTGAGCTAATCCTTCTTCATCAATGAACGGGCCCGCAAATAGGCGATAATGCCGAAGATGCCGAAAATATATCCGATTCCACCGATAATGTCCGTTAGGGACGGTTCGTTCCCGTTATCGACAAGCATTCGGATAATGGGTTTGAGTTGTTTATCCAGGGCTCTTTCCAGGGCGGCTTCCAGCTGCGGGACGGAGATATGGCTTCCGTTTTCCGTCAATGGGAAAACCGTTTCCGGTTTCGGTTCCATGCCGGCGGCATCGCCTTCCGCTGAAGAGGCATTGCCGTCGGCATCGTCAGGCAAAAGGGTCCATTGCGCCCGGTGACCCATGCCGGCGTTCAATTCGATAATCAGCGGCGGTTTTTGGGGCAGAATGAACGTAAATTCACCCTGATCGTCTGTTTTTCCTTTCAGCAAAATCCGATTGGAACTGTCATATACGGTGATGTCGCCGCCCGAAACGGCTTTGCCCCTGCTCAATGTGCTTTCGGTAAACACGCGGTTACCTTCAACCCATGCAAACACGTTGACCCGGTGCGCCTGCACGTTTTGCGCGGCGAAAACGCAGAATAGTACTATCGATATGACATAAGGCATATCATTTTTCCGGCGTTGGTTTTTCATAGTTGCTCCTTATGCCGCAGCATCCGCCGTATCGGCGCGCGGAGCGGCTTGTAGCCGGGAATGCCGTTATCCCTGATGATGGGCAGCCAATATTTCCGGCCGGACCTTTTTTAAAAATCCCACGCAAAAGGCCGTTACAATTCCTTCGACCACCATGACCGGCAGATGGGCGGCCACGAGAAGATAGGCAATTTTTAGAAAATCGTCTTCGGTAAACATGAGGGCGGCCCCTGCAATGATCGCTGAGAAAAAAACCGCCCCAAACCCGCAGAAAAAAGCGGCGACAGCGGTCAAGTCCGGCTTTCTCCGCACCATCCATCCGAAAAGATAGAATCCGGTCACCGCCGGCACTGCCATAATCACCGTGTTGACCCCCAGGGGGGTGATCCCGCCGAATTGAAACAGAACCGCTTGAAGGGTCAACGCCACCAAAATGGCTGGAAAAGCACCCCACCCCAGCAGCAAACCGACGATGCCGTTTAGAATCAAGTGGGCATTGGCAGGTCCGATCGGAATATGAATCAAGGACGCGACAAAAAAAGAAGCGCCGAGGATTCCCACCTGGGCAATTTTTTCATAATCCAGCTTTTTAAGCCCGAGCGCGGTACCGGCAGCCGCCAGAGCATATCCGGAAACCAAAACGGGACCCGACAATACGCCTTCGGAAATATGCATACGGTTCCTTTATCATCTGTTTTTTCGGCTGAACAGACATGTAGCCTGTTTCATTTGCCGAACTCATGAAATTCAACCCATAAAACGGCTCCGATTTCAACTTCCTTTTCCTCACCGTCGTAAGGCATCGTTTTATCGGCGGTAGTCAATGCGGCAAATCCCCACCAACCTGCGGCAGGGGCTGCATAGGCAAATATGCCATTGGCGTCTGTCTTTACGCGCTGGGTGATCAGGTAATCCGTCGCAGCCTTGTATCTTCCTTTTCGGTTGTAGTATTCAACCTCAACCGTGGCATCGGGCAGGGGCTTTCCTTCCACGAGAACCTTGCCCTGAAAAACGTTTCCCGCATAAAGGCCGTATGGTCTGGAGAGGGGTATTATTTCCGCTTTCAATCCGACGGGTTCGTCCCAACCGTCATCTTCTCCAAATGCCGCCGTAACGGTTTTGGTATAGTGAACGATATAGCAGTCTTCGATCGGCTCCCAATAGGGAACCGGCTCCATGTAGAAAGAGTAGGTGCCCGGACGCTGAATGCGGTAATCCGCCGTCCATGCCGTATGGCCCATTACCTGGGTTTTATTCAGAAAGCTCAGCAGGTCCTGTTTCTTTCCATCGGACATGACGCCGAAATCCGCCGGCTTGACCAGTTCCATACCGATGCCTTCAAAGGGATGTGAAAAAGACAGGGTGACGCTCACCGCACGATCATCTTCCTGCGTTACCATGCTGTCGGACACGATGACCATACCATAATGCGCCATTCCCGGTCGAAGCCACAAAAACATCACCATGACGAGAATGCTTGATCCTATTCCCTTTTTCATTGGGTCCTCCATTTTTTCCAAAAAAAAACCACGAATACACCCATCCTATGATACGGCTGCCTTCGTGGCTCGGGATGCAACCGAATATTACCCATTTCGGTTGTTGTCATCCGTACAGGCTTCAACCTGTTATTGAAAATAATATAACCGGATAGGCGATGCCTTGTCAATTGAAATTGTCCTCTCAGCCAACCCAAGCCGCTTGACTATCAAGGGAAAACATCTTATGAAGGAATCCAAAAATTTCCACCCTGGACGAAGGGTGCTTCGCGTACCTCCGTTCATTCGGGTGTAAGGATGATTCATGAAGCAGAAGCTGCAAAAACTGATTGCGGCGGCCGTCCGTAATGCTTTCGAGGACTTGGATCCCGCGGACATTCCGCCCATAACGATCGAGGTGCCCAAATATGATACCCACGGCGATTTCTCCACAAATTTTGCCATGGTATCTGCATCCGCATTCAAATCGGCGCCTAAACGCATCGCCGAGGCCGTCGTCGCCGGCATTCCAGATACCGAGGGCCTTCTGGAAAAAGTGGAAATCGCCGGTCCGGGGTTTATCAATTTTTTCATAAACGCTTCCGCCTGGCATGCGGTTTTGAAAACCATTCATGCCCAAAAGGAAACCTACGGCTCCGTTGACATCGGAAAAAATGAACGGGTGCAGGTTGAGTTTGTCAGCGCCAACCCGACCGGCCCGCTGCACGTTGGCCACGGCAGAGGGGCCGCCGTTGGGGATGCGGTAGCAAGGATTCTTTCGTTTTGCGGATATGATGTACACCGGGAATATTATATCAATGATTCCGGGCGACAGATCACCACGTTGGGGCGCAGTGTCTACCTGCGATACGAGTCCTTGTTCGGTATTGATCGCACATTTCCGGAGAACTGCTATCAGGGATCCTATATTATCGAGATAGCGAAGATGATCCGGGCCTCGAGCGGCGATGCCCTGTTGAAAATGGATGAAAATGACGCCGTGAATAAATGTGCCCGGTTTGCCGCGGCCCATATTCTCGACGGCATCAAAACGGATCTGAACCATTTCGGTGTCCGATATAATACCTGGTTCAGTGAACAGACCCTGTACGATGACGGAAAAATCGATCAGGCCTTGAATGCCTCTAAACAAAAGGGCCTGGTTTATGAAAAAGACGGAGCATGGTGGTTCAGAACCTCGTCATTCGGCGACGAGAAAGACCGCGTGGTGGTAAGAAGCAATGGGGAGACCACTTACTTTGCGTCGGATATCGCTTATCATGAGGACAAGTTTTGCCGAGGATTTTCCAGGATCATCGACGTATGGGGAGCGGACCATCACGGCTATATTCCCCGCATGCGGGCGTGCATCACCGCCTCCGGCCATGAAACGGACGCATTCGGAATCATCCTGGTTCAACTGGTGAATCTTTTGCGGAAAGGAGAGCCTGTCGCCATGTCCACCCGTGCCGGAGAATTCGTCACATTAAAAGATGTAATGGAGGAAGTGGGCAGCGATGCAGCACGGTTTATCTTTTTGACCCGGCACCATGAAAGCCCCCTGGAATTCGATCTGGAAATCGCCAAGAAAAAAACCAATGAAAACCCGGTATATTACGTCCAATACGTACATGCCCGAATATCCAGCATCATCCGTAACGCAGTCGAGCGCGGATACGGGGATATCGATTGTGATCCAGGTGACCTGGCCGGACTCACTGCGGTCGAGGAAACCGCACTGATTAAAATGATGGACGGTTATCCTGAAACCGTGAAAAACAGCGCCGAACTTCTGGAGCCGCACAGAATTACGTTTTATCTGATAACCCTTGCATCCGCCTTTCATGCCTACTACAATAAACACAGGGTCTTATCGGATAATGCGCCGTTAACCCGTGGCCGGCTGTATCTGGTGTCCGCTGTAAACCAGGTGATCCGCAACGGGTTGACGCTTTTGGGCGTCTCCGCACCGGAACACATGTAAAAATGATCTCCCGATTGGAGAGCCGAAGTGCTGCGCCGTACAGGTGGTGACGGAAACGTGGGGAAAACCGATTGATTTGCCCGGGTCCAACGCGCCGGGGTTTGGATCGATGCTCATATGACGGAAAAACCTCCGCATAAACGGCCTGCGCGTCAGAAATCCAATGCGCCGGTGGAAAACTCGAAAAAAGGACCCGGCTTCTGGATCGGCCTGATCTGCTTCTCATCGATCTGGATGTTCGTACTCGGGATTCTGGTCGGAAGGGGAACGGCGCCGGTTCAGTTCGATATCAAAAAAATACAAGATGAACTGGCGGTCCTTAAGCATGCGGTGACAAAAAAGGAGCGCGAGCAGTTTAAAACCCTTTCAGAGGCCGTAAACAATAAAGATGACCTGGAATTTTTCGAGGATTTGAAAGCGTCCGAGCCGGTTCATACCATAGTGGCTGCAAAAAAGCCGGCTTTTGAAAAACCCGATACAACGGCAACCCCTTCGATAGTAGCGGAAAAAAAAGCTGCTGCGGCAGCGCCGCCGGAAAATACGGCAATAAACCCGGAAACGCCTTTGAAGGAAAGTGAATACGGGTGGACCATTCAGGTATCCTCGCTGAAGGACCGTGCCGCCGCGGAAAAAATGGTGGCAAAATTGAGACATCAGGGGTATGACGCATACCAAATGGCCTCCACCATTTCCGGCAAAGGAATATGGTACAGGGTTCGCGTAGGCCCGTTTCGAGAAAAAAAAGATGCTGAAAGTGCGATATCGCGATTGAAATCCCAAAAGTATAACCCGCTGTTGATTACATTGTAAAATGGATGAATGAAAAATGAAAATCACCAAGGAAGAAGTGGTGCATGTGGCCAAACTGGCCCGTCTGGACATAGAAGAGGACCTGATAGATAAGTTTGCCGCTCAAATAGGATCGATCCTGGCATATATCGATGTGTTGAACACGGTGGACACTGAGGGCGTAACCCCCACGTCGCATGCCATTTTTTTGAATAATGCCTTTCGGGAGGATGATCCGGGAAACCATCTTCAACGGGATGCGGCACTGGCAAACGCCCCTGAAAAGGAAGACGGCTGGTTTTTGGTGCCGAAAGTCATCGGATAAGGAGACCGATTAAAGTATGAACATCGATGGACTTACCATAACAGACGCCCACCATCTCCTTTTAAGCGGGGCGATTTCATCCACCGAATTGACCCGGGCGATCTTAGACCGCATCCAAGACCTGGATGACATGATCGGGGCCTATATTACCGTGACACCGGAAACGGCGCTGGCCCAGGCCCGGCAGGCCGACGAACGAATAGCCCGCAAAGACATGTCACCGCTTACGGGAATTCCTCTGGCTGTCAAGGATTTAATCTGCACAAAGGACATCCGGACGACGTGCGCATCGCGAATGCTCGAACGTTTTATTCCGCCGTATGACGCAACCGTTGTGGAAAAGCTGAATGCGGCCGGTGCCGTAATGGTGGGAAAAGCGAATATGGATGAATTCGCCATGGGATCATCCACCGAATTCTCCGCCTTTAAACCCACTAAAAATCCATGGGACACCCGGCGGATACCCGGCGGTTCCAGCGGCGGATCGGCTGCGGCTGTTGCTGCAGGCTTGTGCCTGGGCGCTTTGGGATCGGACACCGGCGGGTCCATTCGACAGCCGGCGGCTCACTGCGGTATCGTGGGCTTAAAACCGACTTACGGCCGCGTTTCCCGCTACGGACTTGTAGCGTTTGCATCTTCACTGGATCAGATCGGACCCCTGACTAAAACCGTTCTGGACGCTGCATTGTTGATGAACACGATATCCGGGCACGATTCAAAAGACGCGACATCCGTTCCCAGGCGGGTACCGGATTTTACGGCATTGTTGGATACCGAGCTCGACGGGTGCACGGTCGGTATTCCGAAACAGTACTTTAACGTGCGGGGATTGAACGCTGCGGTGGAAGATGCCGTAAAACGGGCCGTTGAAACCATTGAAGGACTCGGCGCTCATTGTGTGGAGGTTTCCCTTCCCCATACCGAATATGCGGTGGCCGCCTATTATTTGATCGCACCGTCGGAAGCGAGCTCCAACCTCGCCCGTTATGACGGGGTGAAATACGGCCTCAGAGAAGAAGGCTCCTCCATCATCGAAATGTACCGAAAAACGAGATCCAGCGGTTTCGGCCCCGAGGTCCAGCGCCGCATCATTTTAGGCACCTATGCGCTTTCAGCCGGATATTACGATGCCTATTACAAGAAAGCGTCTCAGGTCCGAACGTTGATTATGGATGATTTCAAAAAAGCCTTCGATTCCTGCGACGCGATACTTTCGCCGACGGTTCCGGCGCCCCCCTTTGAAATTGGAGAAAACCTCGACGATCCGTTAACCATGTATTTGTCCGACATTTATACCCTTTCGGCCAATCTGGCGGGCATCCCGGGCATTTCCGTCCCCTGCGGCTTTTCTCCCGAAGGGCTTCCTATCGGACTCCAACTGCTCGGGGCGCATTTCAACGAGCCGATGTTGCTTCGGATCGCACACCAGTTCGAACAGGCAACCGAATTTCATCGTAAGACGCCGGAACTGCCGGACACGCACGAATGACACCCGCTGAACAGGCGGGTAAGGAGCCCAAAAAGCCGGGAGGAAAATTGAAAACAATTCTCTTTTCCGCTGATTTTCGGTACGGGCGCCGGTTCATGCAACGATAGAGGGGGATTATGACGACGATTATGCCCGAGGGCGAGGCCATCAGAAACGCTGTTAAGTGGATTTCCGAGCAGCGAACCCGACACCCCGATATCCCTGTCCACAAACTGGTTGGTGACGCCGGGTTGCGTTTTAATCTTTCGCCGAAAGAGCAGGAATTTTTGGCACGTTTTTGTAAGGGGGAAAGCCGGTCACAGGAAGAGCCATAGGCACACCGGCTTTCAATCGATTTAAGAGTTGACATCGACAGTGCCTGTGGCCCAATCGCCAAAAAAACTTTTCACATGTCCCGCATAAAGATACTTCCGGAAATCGTGTCCAATAAAATTGCGGCGGGTGAGGTGGTGGAACGCCCCTGCTCCGTCATCAAAGAATTGATGGAAAACGCCATCGATGCCGGGAGCTCGCGTATTCAGATCGACATCGAACGGGGCGGCCGTTCTTTGATGCGCGTATCGGACAATGGTTCCGGCATGAACCACGATGATGCCCTTCTGGCCATCGAACGATACGCCACCAGCAAGATATTCACCGATGAAGACCTGTTTTCCATCCGAACACTTGGATTCAGGGGCGAAGCACTCCCCAGTATTGCTTCGGTTTCCCGCTTCAACCTCGTTACCTGGGATGAATTATCACCTTCGGGCACCGAAATCGCAATTAAAGGAGGAAAGATTCTCCAGGTCAGGGAAACCGGCGCTCCCAGAGGAACCGTCATCACGGTAAACGATTTATTCTTCAATACCCCGGCAAGACGAAAATTCCTAAAAACCATCAATACGGAAGCAGGACATATCGCCGATGTGGTCTCCCGGATGGCGCTCGGGCACCCGAATGTTCGCATCCAATTGTGCCATAATGGAAAAACCGTATACAATTGGCCCTCATCACCCGACCCGAGGCACAGGGTGTTGGATGTACTGGGAAAAGAGGTGGCGAGCGATTTGCATGCCGTTCATTTTGAGCAGGAGGGGTTGGCCGTTACCGGATGGACTGCTTCGGATCGTCATGACCGGAGCACCTCGAAAGGCATTTACCTGTTTGTCAATAAACGGTTTGTCAGGGACAGGGGAATCACCCACGCCATCGTCGAGGGATTTTCCGGACGCCTGATGAAAGGACGGTTTCCTCTTGTCGTCCTTTATATCGAAATTCCCGCAAATCAGGTGGATGTTAACGTCCATCCTTCCAAACATGAAGTCCGGTTCGCAGATCATAAAAAAGTGCATGACGCGGTAGCTGCCGCCGTTGCCGGGGCATTCAAAAAACGGCCGCCGCCACAATCCCGGACGATGCCGCCGGCCGTGCGGCCGGAGGAATTCCCGCGCCCGACGGGTTATCATCATCCCTCACCCCCCAAACAGCGTGTGCAAGAACCTGTTAATGGGCCTTCTATGCATGCCGAATCAACGAACCCAAGGGCAACTACAGCGGATACCGTCGGGCAGCAGGCCCTATGGGGGGAGCGGTTTTTCAGCGGTTTGACCCTCATAGGGCAGGTGTTCAATTCGTACCTGGTGTGCCAGAAAACGGACGGGTTGATTCTCATCGACCAGCATGCGGCACACGAGCGCATTTTATACGAACAGATTCGAAGCCGGACCGAGAACCGGCCGACCTCTATTCAGAAACTGTTGATGCCGGAAAACTTCGATCTCGGATATCGGGCGGCCCGGCTGATGGAAGAGCTGATTCCGGACCTGAACCGAATCGGAATCGAAATAGAACCATTCGGCGGAAATACGTTTTCACTGAAGACCATACCCGTAATGCTTGCCGACCGGGACGTCAAACCGATCGTCTTCGAAATGATCGAAAAAATGATGGAAATCGGATTTGCCGCGGGGTTGGCAAAGGCCCTTGATGAATGCCTCAAAATAATGGCATGTCATGGCGCCGTGAGGGCGAATCAACCGCTGTCCGAGGAACAAATGCTTAAACTCCTCCATCAACTGGATGGGTGTGAAAATCCCGATACATGTCCCCACGGACGCCCCACATGGATTCGGTGGACCACTACCGAACTCGAAAAAAAATTCCGCCGAATCGTGTAATTCGCCAAACCGGCCTAAGGAGGTATTGCCGTGATCTTTTACACGCCTGAAAATATGACGACCAAAGCGCTTTTCCCCGGATGCCGGGCCAGGCTCATTCATACGGAAAGGATGACGATTTCAATCGTGACACTCGATGCAGGCGCCGTCCTTCCGGAGCATGCCCATGAACACGAGCAGGTGTCGAACGTAATCAAAGGAGAATTCGAGTTTACCATAGGGGGACATACCCAAATTCTGAAACCCGGCGAAGTCGCTGTAATCCCTTCCCATGTGCCTCACACGGGCAAGGCCTTGACGGACTGCTGTGTTATCGATGTATTCAGCCCGGTAAGAGAAGATTACCGATAAGCGCTCGACCGCATTTCACTGCCCCTTCACATTTCGAGTTGCCGCCGTGGATGCGATTGCTGATTTACATTTTCCAGCCGACGTTCGGGTGTCCTGAGGATTAACGGTGCATGTCAAAAAGGCAAAAGGCTTCGGCGATTCAATCCGTCGGCAAGGACGGCGGTTTACACAAAGCAGCGCCGACAACGCCAAGGGCGATGAAGATGAGCAAAATGAAAAAAGCGATATCGTAAGAGCCGGTCTTATCGGCGATTACCCCCGCACCCACCGGAACAGCCGTCTCGAAGGCTATTAAAAAAGGGGTTAAGAATCCCATGATTTTTGGAAAGGACTCCGGTCCGTAATAGTTTCCCAGCATTGCAGGTATCAAAACCAGGCAGGCTCCGTAAGCACAGCCGAATAGAAACCCGGAAATGGGAAGAAATACCGTACCGCTGACTTTCCAAATGATTACAAAAGAAACGAACAGCACGGCCAGTGTACCGGTGATTACCCATCTCGCCTCCAGCCGGTCGCCCAGAATACCCGCCGGAAACCTGGACAAGGCGCTTCCCAGCAGAATGGCGCTGACAACAGACGCCGCCTCTTTGGCGGATAGGCCGGCATCGGTAAAATGAAGGATGCCGTGAGTCGTCATCATCAACAGAGGCAACAGATAAGCCAGCGAAGCCGCCATGGCAAAGTAAAGCGTCGGCGTGGCGATAGCGGCCTTCAAGGTCCATGGATTGTGCGTTCGGTACGTTCGAGTTTTTGGAGTTGACGCATCGTAACCGGATGTTTCGGCCTGGGGGGTCAACCCGTTTGGGAACTGTCCCACGTCCGCCGGCTTTTCTTTGACAAAACACCAGGCAACGAATGCCGCCGAAACGAAGGCGGCGGCAGCCAACCAGGCGCATCGCCATGATCCCGTAAGGGATAAAATCCATACAAAAAACGGCTGAGCGATAAATCCCCCCAACGGGGCCCCGGCAGCAACAATGCCGATAACCGTCATCCGTTTTTCGATGAACCAATGCATGAGGATGGTTTGGATGGGCATCAGGCCGCACAGGACCAGTCCGACAGCGATTATCCCACCCCAATACAGCGTCCATTGCCATAATGTCGTGGTACATACGCCCAGCAGAAAAAGGCCCGACAGCAATATCACGAGCCCGGCGGCAACGGTTCTTTTGATGCCGAATGCATGCATAGAGAAAGCGGCGACGGGCATCAAAAGGCCCCATAAGCACCCATTCAGGGATTGGGCCCATGAGGCATCACCCCGGGCCCACCCCATGGACGTAATCATCACCGGAAATATTACGGCAAATCCATAAAAGACAATGCCTGTGGTGCTCAGGTAGATAAAAAAGAGCAGCCCCGCGTTTGTCCATCCGTAAAATCGCCGGTTTCGTTTCTTGTCCATGTTCTGCGTCTTAACCCGAAAAGGGGCTCATCACGATAAAGCGTACTTGTAAATGGTGCTGTTTCGAGGATGTTGAAAAGACGAAAACGCCGCTGTGTGAAAAAAGATGCCGTTGTTCAAGTAAATTAGTACAAAATCTGGTAAAATGCCAATATAAAGATAATTTCCGGTCATGAATCAAAAACGGGAGAGCAGATTTTAATCCGCTCTCCCGGGGGAGGAGGATGAGATTTTTTCAATTACCCACATCCTTAACCAAAAAATAAGACGGCAATGCCGTATGTCAAGTCTTCCGAGAATCTGCTTGAAAACCTTCAAAAATAAAGATATGGCGTATGTTCAGAATTTTCTACGACATTTACGCCGATCTTTTTCGGGGCACCGGCTTGCCGGAGCGGTCGTCGAGGTTTCCGCCCTCCCAAAAACGCATGTATAAAAATAAAGTGCATCGTAAGATATCGACAAAAAAACGGGATTATTCGTTCCACAAGTTGAATTCGCAATTTGCTGCAAGCTATCTCAAAATACTATTTCCCTTAACGATCGAGGCGGAGTTACATTTGAGCCACAGGCATACTCAAGTAAGTTGAGGACATAAAATGTGGCTCCGACGAAGATATCGGGACAAACGATTATTTTGAAGACGGTTTTGTAGATGAAATCACGTTAGGAGCCGCTATACATATGGAGAGAGAAAAGTGGAAAAGCCAAATCGGTTTTATTCTCGCCGCTGTAGGATCCGCTATCGGTCTGGGCAACATCTGGCGTTTCAGTTACATGGCATACAGCAACGGGGGAGGTGCGTTTTTGATTCCCTATATCGTTGCCTTATTCACCACAGGCGTCTCCTTATTGATACTGGAATTTGCCATAGGGCATGAAAGGGTGGGGTCCGCACCTCTGGCGTTTTTCAAAATCCGGAAAAAATGGGAGCGGCTCGGGTGGTGGTCGGTCATATTTGTAATGTTCGGGATCGAATTGTACTACTCGGTCATTATCGCATGGTGCATCAATTTTTTTGTTCTTTCGATCGATCTGGGCTGGGGATCCGATCCCAATACATTTTTTTTCAATGATTTTCTTGCTGTCAGTGAGGGCCCGGGAACCATCGGCGCCATCCGCGGCCGGGTACTGGCGGGGGTTGCTGCGGTATGGATCATGAACTGGATCATTGTCTTCAGAGGGGTCCAAAAAGGGATTGAACTCGCCAACAAAATCTTCATGCCCCTTTTATTTGTGCTAACCACTGTTCTGGTCTTCTGGTCTTTATCATTGGAAGGCGCAATGATGGGCCTTAGGGCCTATTTGACACCCGATTTTACGGTGTTGTCCAAACCGGAAGTGTGGATCGATGCATTCAGCCAGATCTTTTTTACCCTGAGTCTCGGTTTCGGAATTATGATCGCGTATGCCAGTTACCTGCCGGAGGACGCGAACCTGACCAGGAGTGCCTTTTTAACCGCCTGCATCAATTCCGGTTTTTCGCTTTTCGCCGGACTTGCCGTATTTTCGGTCCTCGGATTCATGGCGACCACCCAGGGAAAGCCCATTTCCGAGGTGGTGACGCAAAGCATCGGCCTGGCATTTGTGGCATACCCGAAGGCCGTTGATTTAATGCCGGGAGGCAACTTTTTCGGCGCCATTTTCTTTATGAGCCTGGTCATTGCAGGGCTCTCGTCTTCCATTTCCATCATCGAGGCCTTTTCTTCATCCGTACTGGACAAATTTCAGATCGGGAAAAAAAAATTGGTGACTGTCGTCTGCCTTCTGGGGTTTTTGGGATCCATCATTTTTACCACTCAGGCCGGCCTCTTCTGGTTGGATATCGTTGATCACTTCTTGACGCATTACGGACTTGTCGTAGTCGGCATCGCGGAATGCATTCTGCTTGGGTGGATGCTCGATTTGGAAAAATTAAGGGCCCATATCAATCGCGTCTCCACACTTCAACTGGGAAGATGGTGGGAATTTATGGTCAAGTTTTTCGTTCCAATCGTTCTTACCCTGATCGTCATAGGAGACATTTATCGTGAGTTTCTGCATCCATATGAAAATTACTCCTGGACATCGCTCGTATTTATCGGATGCAGCTGGCTGGTATTGACGTTTGCGGCGGCGCTGGTGTTTGCCGGAAGACCCTGGAAACGGCCGCCGAAAGAAGATATGGATCTCGGATAAATCAAGCCAAATAAAACTTGCCGTTTTAACCCTTAGACGGTATGGATGAAGTCATCTCGGCTGAAACGTAATGCAAACCGTCGCATTCGCGGACAAAATAGTGTGATTTACAAGATAGTGCGATATAATAGTAATAGTACGTTATAAAGGTTACACGAATTCATGAAAAAGATAGGGCTTGTGGTCAAAATGGACCCGGAAGCCGTCAAAAGAGCCGATGAGTTGGAGAAGTGGCTTACTTCTCACCGTGTCCATGTGGTGAGAAAAAAAACCCGGCAGCCGGATCGCCGGCTTTCCCCAAAAGGACGGCAGAGAGCTCCCGATGATTTATTCTGCGTATTCGTTCTTGGTGGAGACGGCACTTTTTTGAGCGCGGTCCGATGGATCGGCGACCAGGATATCCCCATTATGGGCGT
The DNA here is from genome assembly GCA_046483495.1 of Desulfobacterales bacterium. GTDB lineage: Bacteria > Desulfobacterota > Desulfobacteria > Desulfobacterales > UBA5616 > CAYLRU01. The sequence goes on along the minus strand of JAWODC010000092.1, from coordinate 21,469 downwards.
AAAATTCGGGGAGGTTGGATTTTTGGCCGAGACGACGGAAGAAAACCTGTTCATCACGGCAAAACACATATTGGATCACCGGTTTTCAACCACACCGCGCATGCGGCTTTCTGTTCGGGTTGTCAGAGACGAAACCGAAGTGATACATGAAACCGTTTTAAACGATATTGTCATCAATAAAGGAGCGCTCGCCCGGCTGGCCGATATTGAAACCTATATCGATGATCATTATCTGACGACATACAGGGCAGACGGACTGATCGTCTCGACACCCACCGGTTCGACCGCCTATTCACTGGCCGCTGGAGGACCGATTGTTCATCCGCAAGTGCCCGCCATTATCATGACCCCTATTTGCCCCTTTACACTGACAAACCGGCCGATCATCTTGTCCGACACCGTTTATATCAAAATGAAGCTGGCCAAGAAATCATCGGACATTATGATTACATTCGACGGTCAGGCAGGACTTGAAATCAATGAAAGAGATGAAATCTATGTGGGCAAAAGTCCGCATTCAATAAAAATGATCACCCTGCCGGATCAAAACTATTTCGATGTACTCAAGGCAAAACTCAGGTGGAGTGGAGGACGGGTGTGATCCGGTTGCCGTTTATCGTCAAGCCGACCTGCGGCATCGGAAAATTTTTTAAGGATGTACGTATGCACCGGCATATTCGACTTATCATCTTCAGCCTGCTGATCGCTCTTTTGTGGACCGTGCCGTGCTTGGCGGATGTTGTCGAGCGGTTTGAAACGGGTTCCATCAACTGGACGCTGGGGAAACTGTCGGCAACCGGCATAACCTTACCCGCTGATGACGATCCCCGCAAGATCGATTGCCAAAAAGCCCTGGCCGCGGCGAAAACGAGGGCGTTTCAACAGCTCCTTGAAATTGTTAAAGCGGTTCGAATCGATGCCGATTCCCGGGTCGGTGATTTCGCGGAAAAAAGCGATAGAGTAATGGCCAAATTAATGGACATGGTAAAGGAAGCCGATATTGTCAGGCAGGAATATCTGACAAACGGTACGGCCGATGTGGGTGTTCAAATGAGTTTATTCGGTGGATTCTCTCAGCTTGTCCTGCCCGCCGAAATCGAACACGTGGAGTCCGTTAAACCGGTTAACAGCAAGGTGAATGACATCCAAGGCATGGTGACCTCGATCAATGCATCCGATTATTCGGGTCTCATCATCGATGCCAGAGGACTGGGCATTAAACCGGCCATGACCCCCCGAATTTACGATGAAAATCTCAATGAGGTTTACGGCCCCGTCTTCGTAAGCCGCGAGACGGCCGTACAGAAGGGTCTGTGCTGTTATGTGGACGACATGGCCTATGCAATCGATCATCCCAGTGCGGGTGAATACCCGTTGACGGTTAAGGGCCTGCGTCAAAAGAACGGCCGAGGGGCGGACATTATCATCAGCAACGCGGATGCGCAAACATTGAAGAGCTCATCTGCACATCTGGCATTTCTCAGGCAATGCAATGTCATTATATTGGTTGACGCTGATAACCCCCCGCCCGAGAATCACCAGGTGGGCCTTACAGCGACGGATGACCCTGAATAAACGGCATTAAGGGGGATACACGACGTTTTGGGTATCGCGAAAAAAGGGCAATACGCCCTTGCGATGCGTCAACAGCTTGAAGGTTTCCCACTCGTGTGTGGTGAGGTTTCGAAAAATCTCCCCGGCAACGGCAAACGGGTCCGCAACGATTTGATTCAAAGAGCAAATCAGGCTTGCGTCATCAGGATGCATCGATTTGCCTGAAGCCGGGGGTTCGGGTGCTGTTTCTTTTTCCGGTGCAGCATCCTTGTTGTCTTTTATCATGATGCACACTTCCCGTACATTAGCATGATTCGCCGGTCGGATCTGTACCACCAGGGGGTTTGACCCGTTTGCGAGCTTTCTTCTAAGGTCGATCGCTATGGATGACGGCATCAGTGCATTCCAGATGTGGGCCACAGTGGATAGCGCGACGTGCAGCATCTGTTTGCCGGAATCGGTATCCTCGATATCATACAAGTCCTGGTCTGTACAAAGACGAAACCGATTTGCCTCGAAATTGCCGATTATGTCGGCGCTGGAGTCGATGATTTTTCTCACGGAATCCGAAATCCGGGGGGCCACGCCGCACGGAATCATAGCCATGGGTTGTTCTCCTGCAAAATGATGCGGGCGTCTACGATACTCGCCCCGTAATGGTATAAAACGACGGGATTCAAATCCATCTCGGCGATTTCAGGGTATGATTCCATAATTTCGGAACACAGCAGCAGCAGCTTTCTCAAGTTGGTTTTGTCATAGGGCGCGGTTCCCCGAATACCATTCAATATGGGTGCCCCTTTGATATCTTCCATCATTTTTTTTGCGGATCTGGGGGAAATGGGCAAAACCCTGAAGGAAACATCCTTTAACACTTCCACTAATACGCCGCCAAGACCGAACATGATAATCGGGCCGAATTGGTCATCGATTTTTGTACCGATAATTACTTCCAGCCCCGGATCGGCCATGGGTGAAACCAGAACACCGCGGATGTCTGCATCTGGTTTGTATTTACCGGCGCTTTTAATGATTTCGCCGAACGCCCCGGCAACCTGCCGGGCGGTTTTTAGATGAAGCCGCACACCACCGGCATCGCTTTTATGGAGTATATCAGGAGAAACGATTTTCAAAGCCACTTCACCGTCTATTTTCCCAGCGATTTCAACAGCTTCTTCTGCGCTCGCCGCCAACGAGTCCTTGATCACCGGCGCGCCGTGGCTGCGCAACAACTGCTTGGCTTCCGGCTCGAGCAGAAACCGCCGTCCATCTTCGAATGCCCGCGCAATCAATTCCTCCCCTTCTGCTTTCGCCTTGGCACGCCAGTTTATAATAAAATTGACCTTGGCGTGGTATTCATTCAGGTACTGGCCCCTTTCACCCAGGGCCCATATGCAGTTGCAGGCCACGTCCAGGGAATCATACACCGGAATTTTATAATACCGAAGCAGGTCCAATGCATGCGGTTTTACCGAGCTGTAAAGGCTGTGGACTACAATGGGTTTATTTTTGCTTTGCACCAGCTTTCCGAGCTGATGAGCCGCATCTTCCTCGGACCAGGAAAGGCTTTCGGCAAACCGAATGCCATAGCCGCCGAACAGACCCACCATCAGCAGACCCCCGACATTGTGGTCTTTTAACATGATGCGGGCGCATTCGGCAAAAAGCGACGGATCGGAATCCGTTCCGCCGGCTACATCCACCGGATTTTTTACGGAAGCGGTGAACGGCAATATTTTTTTTAATTTCTGCTGGGTATGCTCACTCATTTCCGGAATGGAAATGCCTAAATCGGTGAGGATATCGGCGGCGATTGTCGCGTGGCCGCCGCCATCCGCCAAAATGGCGACCCGGTTGTTCTTTATCGTGGGAAGGTTCGAAAGGGCTTCCGCCACCGGAAAAAGAATATCCGATTTTTCAATCACAATGATACCGGCGCGTTTAAAGGCCGTTCGCGACACCTCGGAAATGCCGGCCATCGCCCCGGTATGTGACCCGACACTGCGCCGGCCGGTCTTGGAGCGGCCGCCTTTGAGCAGAATTATCGGTTTGTGAAGGGTCGTTTTATAGGCTTCCTGGAGGAAGCGTCTGCCGTCCCGCATACCTTCCACGTACATCAGGATGGCATGGGTGGCTGAATCGTTCTTGAAAAACTCCAAATATTCATGAAAGCGCACGTCCAGCTCGTTTCCCACACCTACATAATAGGAAAATCCTTTTCTGCTCTTAAGTTTTGCTTCGGTGATGATGCTCAGGGCCATGTTGCCGCTTTGTGAAATCAGTGCGATGTCTCCCTTTGGAACGTGCTGAAGTCCAACCAGATTGAGGTTTTTTTTAAGATTCATCATGCCGGAGGTATTGGGCCCGATCAAACGGATATCGTGGCGTCTGGCTTCGTCGATTACTTCATCCTCGAGATTCTTGCCTTCTGCGCCAAGCTCCCTGAACCCGCCGGCGATGATCACGGCTCCGGCAACCCCTTTCTTTCCGCAGTCCTGCAAAACGGCCTTGATGGTATTGGCCGGCGTGGTGATAAGCACCAGATCGACCGGTTCTTCGATATCGGAAATTTTTTGATAGCAGGGAATACCAAGAATCTTTTTTTCTTTCGGATTGACCGGGAAAATCTTGCCTTCGAATTGTTCGTCAAGCAGCGTTCGAATGGCTTGAAATCCCCTTTTGGTATCGGTTTTCGATGCCCCCACAACAGCTACGGATTCGGCATTTAAAACCTTATTCAACGTCATGTTTGCTCCTTTAAAATTGTAATCCCGCCGGCGACAAACCAAGCTACTCGTGCTTGCGCTGTTCAAAACGCGTCAAAGAAACGTCACGCTCCGAAGTGCCGACACATGCCAGACAGGCTTCGACTTCATAGTCCATCAGCGCGTCCAGACTAACCTCACCGGCCATTCGCAGGCCTTTCTTGATGAGCTTTATGGAAAAAGCGGAATTTTCAGCGATCTCGCGCGCTATTTCCCGGGTCTTATCCATCAGATCTTTTCCAGCCACCGCCACATTCACGAGACCGATTCTTTCCGCTTCCCGGCCGTCTATATTCCTGGCGGTAAAGAGGAGTTCCTTCGCCTTTCCCGGTCCGACCAGTTCTTGTATCAACCGCAGTGCTCCTCCGGTTACTGAGGAGCTGACCCTTGCTTCGGGTGATCCTATTTGGGCATCTTCAGCTGCAATCCGTATATCGCACGCCAGCGCCAGTTCATATCCGGACCCGAGCGCATAACCGTTTATGGCCGCAATCGTCGGCTTGTCGAATCGAATAATCCTTTTGGATGATTCCTGAAGCGCCTCCAGATAATCCCGGTAAGCCTCGGCACTCCGGTTTCTGGACTCTTTTAGATCCGCTCCTGCAGAAAACGCCCGTCCGGTTCCTGTAATCACGAGAACCTTGACATCCGGATCTTTCCCGGCATCCGCCAAGGCCGTCTGAAAATCGATCCACAACTGCTTGTTCATGGCATTCAGGACCTGTGGACGGTTAAGGGTGAGCACGGCGATACCCTCTGATTTGTCGTAGCGTATACATTCAAATTCCATAGTGGCGATTCCTTTCAAGGTTTGAAAAGATCGTATAAACCTCCGCACGTTGCCAAAGGCTATTCTTTATCGGGCCCGGGATCGGAATTCGGACGATGCGTTTTCACTTCGATACGGATATCACTTTGGATTTGAACCGGTTTCTATTATCACCATAGCATAGAAGAAAACCAAACACCACCTGCAACCGGATCCGAGGATGTCGCGTTTGGCACCTGAATAGCGCCCGGCTTTTTAGGAAAGGTTCTAAAGGTTGACGCAGCAAGCGTATATCGGATATAGGATTACGTGTAAAGACCTTTTTTGACGAATAGACGCGCCGGAAAATCGTCATAGGCGCAAGAACATGCGTGTGACGGAAAACATCATTATATATAATATCACCTTCGGAAGGCTGCACTTGAATGGAAATCAGAGAAATCAATATCGAAGACTACCGAATCACCCGCGAACCGTTTTATTTGCCGATAAGTGACGAAATAAACATCTTCAAAGCGGCGTTTGAATCGAAAATCCCCGTTTTGTTGAAAGGCCCGACCGGAACCGGGAAGACACGATTCGTCGAATACATGGCCTACCTTCTCGGCGGGGAAGTCGGCGAAGAGCCGAAGGAAGGCCTGCCCCTGGTTACGGTTGCCTGCCACGAAGACCTGACCTCGACCGATTTGGTGGGCAAATTTCTCTTAAAAGGCGATGAAACCGTCTGGGTGGACGGCCCACTGACCAAGGCCGTAAAGAGCGGCGCCATTTGCTATTTGGATGAGATTGTCGAAGCCAGGAAAGACACCACCGTGATCATCCATCCGTTATCCGATCACCGGCGCATGCTGCCGCTGGACAAAAAGGGCCGGATCGTGGAAGCCCACGCGAATTTTTTTCTCGTTATTTCTTACAATCCGGGATACCAGAGCACGATTAAAAATTTGAAACACAGCACCCGGCAACGATTTATCGCCATTGAATTCGATTATCCGCCGCCGGAAAAAGAAGCTGTTATTATCGAGCACGAGAGTGGTGTGGACGAGAGCACCGCCATGGATCTTGCCCGAGTGGGCCAGAAAATCAGAAATTTGAAGGGGCACGTCCTGACCGAGGCGGCCGGGACACGGCTTTTAATCTACGCCGGGAGATTGGTCCGGCAGGGAATATCGCGAAAACGAGCGTGTGAAATCGCAATAACGGCGTCCGTTTCGGATGAAAAGCAAGTTCAGCGGGCCATTTCGGAAGTTGTTTCCGCCATTTTCCCCAAATAATACGGAGTTGATGGATTGGGCGAAAAAAATGATCCCATGCTGCTGATTGACAGGCGGTTTTTAATGGATTTTCTGACCGATGAAACCGATGAAGCCCAACCTGTTTTTGAACCTGAAGCAATGAATTGCATTACCTTCGAAGAATTATCGGCGTATGCCGGACGGTACGCGCAGCATTCGGCCGCGCTGGGAAAGAAATTCTTTCGCATTGGTGAAAAACTGCTTACCGCGGTCACCACTGAACATTTCGTATTGTGGGCCGATGCCGGAATTCGTTTGTTCGATTCAAAACCGAATGACCGGGTTGCAGAGTGCTTTCTCGAAGCCGGCCCCTGTCTTCTGAATTCAAATGCATCGGCTTATTTGAAGGGCTGGCTGGACAAGGGGGAAAGAATCCTCGGGTATTGCACCCACAGCGCCTCCATGTTCTATCATTTTACTCCCCTGTTTCTTCAACACTCTGATATTCACCACATCGGCAAATGGGCGGACTGGGGAATTGAGATTCTGAATACCGCCCCGGAGGATAACCGTTCGGCGGCTCTGTTTTTTGAAACCAGCATCGACCATTTGAAATACATGACCTTTCGGGAACTGCAGGAGTGGAAAAAGCTCGGTCTTGAATTTTTGAGGAAATCACCGCTGCTGGCCATGCGTTACTTCAGAGATCCTATCGAAGGATTCTCCAGCCTGAACTGGCCTGAACGCAACATCCTTTATCGACTGACGTCATCGCTGATAAAAGTGGCCCCTGAAAAGGCGCTTACGTTTGTTTTACGGTCGTCTTCCCGTTTGGCCGAAGCCAGTCCGAATACACGGGATACGATTCTGACATTGGTCGAGAAACTCACCGAACCCCACCCTCAAAATATTGCCAAAGATTTCGATCTGTTGATGAATGCACTGCAAAACCGGCCCTATCCTTCCAGGGAGACGATTCTTGGCGAATCCGGACGGTTGGTCGATTTTTCCGTCGATGCCGCCAGGGCGTTTATCCGCCATATACCTGATGTGTTGACCCAAATTCCCGTAGAATTCTTAGGCCGGTTTACCGAGTTCGCCCTATCCCGAATAAATACCGGCTACGATCTTGTATCGTATTTTTCCTTGTCCTCAACGGACGCCATCGTCCAGATGGAAAGGTGGAAAAACGCGGTTCTTCTGGAAGATTACAGCCAGATTTTGTCCATTTTCGCCCAAGCCTTGACCGGGCATACGCTGCATGTAAAAAAATCAAGCAAACAGGATTCTCTTAGAGAATCCGGGATTTATCCCTTTACCGACGGGAAAACGATTTTTCTTCCCCCGTATATTGCCGACGGAACTACACCCATAGAGAATTTCAATTGCTATAAAGCCGCCACCGCACATCAAGCCGGATACCTGGAGTTCGAATCATTTAAAAACGGGCTGAACCCGATGCTGCACATTTTCGAATGCCTTCCCGATAAAGAACTTGTACGCGACATTTTTTTGATTTTAGAAGACGGCCGTATCGATTGGATGCTGACCAGCAACTATCCAGGCCTGACAGAAGACCTCCGGGAGGCTGTCTCACGAGGGCTGAAAGGCAGAACACCGCTTGAAAAGCTGCCCCTCTGGTCTTCTCTTACCGAGATGCTTTTACGGATGACCTTGTCCGGCATGGGCTTAAACGACATTGAATTCTCCCCGCCCGCTTCGCTTGGCCGGCACGTCGATTTTTTGCAGCAAGCGCTCACCGGATTCTACCAAAAGGCCACGACCATTCGGCACTGCTTTTTAAAAACGTTTGAGATATACCGCTATATCCGCAGGCTGCCCAATACGCCGCCACTGTCGTGTGAACCGTTCAAAAGAACAGATGCAAATGCCGAGCGCCACGTTTACCAAAAAATGCAGCCCCTGCTCTATCGCGGAATGGCAAACCCGTCGAAGCCGTATGAACCCGTTTCTCTGAACGCTGAAAAAATGGAGGCGGCCAACGAGGAGACAGGCGCCCCCCTGTCGCCGGAGGAGATCAAAAAACTGCTTGACGGCATGGATCCATTGGAAATTCTGAAAGTGGTGGAGGATAAAATCAAGTCTTCTCAAGGGTTGCAGTTGGCAGACCGTTCGGATATTCCGTTTTCGAAAAGTCCTCAGGAAAGTGACTTTCACCCCGATGCTTCAACAGCACCGGACCGCTTGCTTAGACACAATTCCGATTCGGTGGATGGACCGTTTTATTACGACGAGTGGGATTTCCTGCAGGGTGCTTACCGGAAGAAATGGTGCCGCTTATCGGAAAAAACCGTTCAGGGAACACGCTCTGCACTCATCGAAGACATTTACCGGGATCATGCCGATCTTATCCGGCGGGTCAGACGTCAATTTCAGCAAATACGTCCCCAAAATCTTGATGTAGTCCCGAGAGTTGAATGGGGGGATGAAATCGACCTGCCGTCGGCAATCCAGGTGGTTGTGGATAAAAGGAGCGGAAGCCAGCCGACGGACAAGATCTTTATCCGAAAAGAGAAAAAGATTCGCAAAATCGCCGTTCTTCTTCTCATCGACATGAGTGCGTCAACCGGCAACCCCGCATCATCCCTCAAAGAGGGTGAACGCATCAACACAAGCTGCCCTTCGGCATCGGAAAGCGCCAAAGAAGGCAAAAAGATCATCGATATAGAAATTGAGAGTCTGGTGGTTCTCGCAGAAGCATTGGAGGCGCTGAACGACGAATATGCGATATACGGATTCTCCGGCTTCGGCAGAAAAAAGGTCGATTTCTACCGTATAAAGGACTTCGAAGACGTGTATTCGGATGAACTCAAAGAGCGAATCGCCGGCATCGCCCCCAAGCAGAGCACTCGAATGGGGCCGGCCATACGGCATGCCGCCGAAAAAATGGCGGCCCTTGAAAACAGTCAGCGCCTGTTGGTTCTGTTAAGCGACGGATTTCCACAGGATTCCGATTACGGTGAGGACAGGTCGTCTCACGAATACGGTCTGCACGATACGATGATGGCGCTTCTAGAAGCGAAGAACCACGGAGTCCAACCGTTTTGCATCACGGTGGACCAGGGCGGAAGCGATTATTTAAAAAAAATGTGCGATCCTCGAAATTACCTGGTAATCCGGGATATATTCTCGCTTCCGGAAGTACTTCCAAAAGTGGTGGAATCGCTGATCGAGGGATAAAGCAGAATATTTTTATAAAACGGAGTTAAAAGGACGGATCGGGAGCGCTATCGATCCAAAATAACGCAGTCGGGAAGATCTTTTTGAAGTTCGGCCATTCCATTTTTTGTGACATTGGTATCATACAATGACAACCAGTTCAGTGATTTCATTAGGCGCAAATAATCCAGGCTTCTATTCGAAACCTTCGTACCGTCCAGATAAAGCATTTCCAAACGGGGCAACCCTCTTATTTCCGACAGCCCCTCATCGGAAATATCCGTATCGCTGAGGTATAGAATCTGCAGCACCGGCAGTTCTTTGATGTACCGCATCCCCATGTCCGTCAATTGTGTGCCGCTCAGGTTCAAAACCTGCAACGCCGTAAAGTTGGTCACGTATTTTATTCCTTTGTCCGATACGCTGTTATGGCTGATGTCCAAGTCCTTCAACGTGGTCAGGTGTTTGATATGGTTTAAGCCGCTGTTTGAAATGCGTGTTTCGGCGAGGGAAAGAACTTCAAGGCTATCCAGGTTCTTCAATGACTTGAACGCAATCAAGCCCCTGTCGTTTACACGGGTTCTAAACAGGTAAAGCCGCTTTAACCGGGAAAACTTTTTCAGGTATTTCAGCCCGGACCCGGTAATCCACGTCCCATCCAGGAACAACGTTTCAATCTCCGTCAGATCCTTGATGAACTTCAGGCTCTCATCCGAAATTTCCATTGCGGCAAGATCGAGGTTCCTGACCTTTTTCATCTCCTTTTTTGTAAGCCGCTCGTTATATTCCTTCCCGATGGATTCTTTTATCATTTTATGGACAATCTCGCGGTTGCTTATCATCATGCAATTTCCTTTGATTTTCCATTTATTTTACGGGTATTTTATGCCAAATCAAAGATTCAAGTCAACAATTAGAACAGAATTTTTTTAATTTTCAGGCAATAAGGAGGAACATGCCGAAAAATCGGCCGAATGGAACATGCCGTGCATCAGGAGGAAAACCCGTGAAAAAAGGTTCGTTTCCGGTCAACCTCGGGTTGAAACTTTAGGTCTTAAAAAATCTTTGCAGATAGCCAGCAATGGCCAATTCACTCCATTTTGTTCGTTGGCCGGAAAATTTTAATTCCAGCCGCCTTGAAATGGAGCGAATTATCTCATTTCTGGATTGACACGAATCGTTTCATTTAGGGCGTTGGACGGATAAAGCGGGATTGCCCCTGTGGACCGACAAGAAAGCGCCGGTTTTTGCCGAATGTAAAGCGAAAAACCCGCGGGGCCGCGATGGGTGAAGCATGAGCAATGTATACATCTGGTGTGAAACGGTTTGAACTGTTTGAACTCCGTTCAAATATACGCGCCGCAAGGAAAATCCCTGCCGAGGCAAGAGGTTGTAATCATTATTCAGCGCAAAGAAGAAATCGTGAATTTTCCGGAACGCAGGCAGCGGACCAGGGACTTTTCTTCCATGATCTCATCTTCAAAATCCATAACCCAGGTGCCCAGTGCATCCAGTTCATGGGCATCGCTTCCGGCCGTCGGCATGAGGTTCAGCTTTTCCGAAACCTTTGCTGCCACCTCGTTCTCTTGTTCGGTGACCCTGCCGTTCTTTACTTCAACGGCATCCACATACTTCAAAATCTTCTTTTTACACGCTTGGTCAAGACTCATGTCCAATTGTCCGAACCCAAACACCTTGAACCCTCGAAATGGGTGTGCTGCTATCGAAAAAGCATCCGCTTCGCGAACGTATCGATGCAGTTCTTCAACAGTGATAATGCCTTGGATGTCAACGTCTAGGCCAAAAACCAGGACATCTCCCTGGGCTGTTGTGATTTCATTGCCCCTGAAAATTTTGATGCCGCTGTCTCCTGCCAATTCCGACACTTCCGCCGGGTCCCACAAGAACTGATGCTCGGTCAGGCAAAAACCGTCCAGCCCGATTCTCTTTGCCTCTTGGACAAGTTCTTTTGGATCGATTTTACTGCACTGGGATTTGGGGTACGTATGGACATGAAGATCGATTTTCATCGTAAACATCCTCCCGATTACGTATGCATTGTCGCCACAGGCGTATTGCTGCTTCAAATCATCTCGAATCGATTCTCAAGACGACGATTTTTAATTCGAAATTTGCCGCAGGATCGGATCTTTTTCCCTTACGGGGCTACTTTTCTATTCCGACCCGGGCCGGCACGCCCATCTCGAAGTAGTGCTTGATATCCTTCATTTCCGTAACCAGATCCGCCTTTTCAATGAGCCTTGGATCTGCATTTCGTCCGGTAATGATGATTTCCATATGTTCGGGCTTACGGTCGATCAGCAGCAGCAGTTCTTCAATGGGAATCAAATCGTACTGAACCGCTAAATTCCCTTCTTCAATGATCACCATATCATGCCGGCCACGGCTGACCACCGTCTTGATATTCTCGAATCCCTGTTTTGCAGCGGCTTTTTCTTCAGGCGTAGGCTCTCCCCTGATAAATTTTCCCAAGCCGTACTGCTCGACGGTGATGAGATCCGAAAAACGCTGAAGCGCTTTTATTTCGCTGTAATCCCCCCATTTCATAAACTGGGCGATATAAACGTTCATACCGGCGCCGGCAGCTCGAAGGGCTGACCCTAAAGCAGCTGTCGTTTTCCCTTTTCCGTTTCCCGTATAAACCTGAACATACCCTTTCATTTGAACTCCTGGTGAGCTTCTCTTTTTATCCATGTAAAGCACACATCCCTTCGAAGATCAATCCTCTTTTGTCGGGGCAAACAGCGCCTTTGTGCTGCTTTTCGGGTGACAGGTGTTTTAAATCTTCGTGTTTAAACGTTCGGCCATGCCCGACGATGAAAAAGGCTTTAGGGTATTCGGCTTTACCCAACGGTTCTATAAAGTGAAATGGTCATTGCAATTCGGGGCGCAAATCCGGTAGAGTAACCCGGCAAAAAGGCGTGAAACGGCATCTTTCAATATCCGAGAAGGAGATGAACATGAGCTACAATACGATTCAATACGAAATTCAAGGGGAAATCGGCGTTCTGACGCTCAACAGACCCCGGGTGATCAACGCAATGAACAGGGAAATGGTGCGGGAGCTGGTCGATTTCTGGCGGCAGCGGGAAGATGATCGAACGGTGAAAGTCATCGTTATGAAGGGGGCCGGAGAAAAAGGGTTCTGCTCGGGAATGGATTTGAAAGAGTTCGGCCAAAAGGGGGACAGGCGGCCGAGCCCGGATACTTTTTACATGGGCCAGTCTTATTTTTCCAAAATTTACCGCCTGATGCGCTACTGCCCGCAACCCATTATCACTGCCGTACACGGCCCCGCAATGGGCGGGGGACTTTCACTGGCACTGGCTTCGGATATTCGGTTGGCCGGCAATGACGCTGTTTTCTGTGCGCAATACATCAATATCGGGGTGGGAGGCGCAGATATGGGGTCGAGTTACTTCTTGTGGCGTATCGTTGGATGGGGGAAAGCCGCGGAAATGTGTTTGACCGGAATACGCATTTCCGCCGATGAGGCCTTGGAAATCGGCTTGGTGAATTATGTATACGCCAATGCGGATCTCTTTTCGGCGGCCATGGACATCGCGCGGAACATGGCTGAAAAGAGCCGAATAGCATTGCATATGACCAAGGAGGCCTTAAACTCGGCCGTAAATGTATTAAGCCTTGAAGATGCCATTAAAATGGAAGACCGGAATCAATCCTTCATGACCATGGGAGGGATGGTGGAAACACAGATAAACCACAAACAGCAAGACTGAAACCGGAAAAGATGCGCAATCGTCTGACCCGGGCGCTTCATAACGGCGTTTGGGAAGAGGGACTTTCCATGGCCAAGCCCTTGGATGAATAAAAAACCACCTTTTCCGAAACGAATTTGATGCGGATATTTTTTTTCTCATTTCCCCACATGCAGCTCGTTACGCCCAAGGTCGCATCGCAGGCATCGGCTTCACCGAGAATGTCCACCACCTCATCCATGGTCATGCCCAATTTCAGCTTCTGATAGTTTTCACTGGTCAATCGGCTGCAGCCGGATAGAACGCATGAAGCGATGATCACCACCAAAAAAAGATGAAAAATCCTGCTGTAATGCAGCATGTGAACTCCTCTCACGCAAATGTTTAAATTATAAATTAGCCGAACTTCGGAAGATTGTCAACGTTCGGCGGTGCTGTTGACGCCGTTGTCCGCTGCGCCGCCGAACGTCCAAAACCGCTCTGCATCACATTTTAAGTCCAGAGGCTGATTACAAATTTGTCTTAAGCTCCCCTCAAAAGTTTCAAAAAAGTAACTTCAAGATACAATCGGAAGGCTTGTTAACAAACAACATCTAACTGAATTTAAACGATATACTTCTTCACATTCCGTTGGCATATCATTTGCAACTTTTATCCGCATCAGAAATATGAAAGGCTCAGACCGACACTGAAACGGCACAAACAGACAAAGAACGCAAATGGTTTGGGGAAAGAAAGGAGATGAATGATGAAAAGAAGATGGTTGATCGCGGTTGCTGCTTTTTTATTGCCGATGGTGGTTGCCGTGCCCCCATGGGCGGCGGATGCAACGGTGGCTGTTGACTTGAATTCGGCTTATGTATGGCGGGGCATTACGTTTAACGACAGTGTTGTTATGCAGCCCAGCCTGGATGTGCAAAAGGGTGCTTTCGGTCTTAATGTATGGGGTAATCTGGACCTGGATGATTATGGCGAGGCCATCGATTCCGGTGAATTTTCAGAGGTTGATATCACCCTTTCATACGATATCGTTTTAGACCCGGCCATCATTTCAATTGGCTATATCGAATATCTTTTCCCCGGTGTTGCGGGAGCTGAAGGTACACGCGAGGTTTTCGTGGGAGCAGCACTGGATTTCACCTACGGGTTTTCAGGAGGACTGGATATTTACTACGATTTCGATGAAGTCGATACCTATTACATAAATGCCGGAGTGGCATACAGTACGGCATTATCGGAAGGGGTCGGTCTCGAGTTGGGGGCTTCCGCGGGTTATTACGGCGGCAATGCAACGGCCGATGGTGATGCAGGCTTTTTTGATTACCTGCTTTCCGTCGGAATCGGTTATGCGTTTGCGGATGACCTGAATGTGTCCGCTTCATTGCACTATACGGATGCCATAGACAGTGACAAACTGCCTGACGGCAACGGCGCCCAGGATGTGAACGTTTATGGTGGAATCGGTATCGCCTATTTCTTTTAGACAGCCCCGGACGGCTATCATGGGCGCTCAGAACCCGGGCGCCCGCTGTTCGGTGAACGGCCGCTTCAAGTTCAAAGCTTTGCCCGATTTTACCGAAAAAGGCAACGCTTCAACCCGGCATGGAGATGATAGACATGGTCCTGAATGTGTGCGCGGATGATCCGTTTTTCATGAGCGTCCGGATGAATTCGGTTCACGATACCGGAGGCCCACTCCAAAAGATCGGAGAGCTCGAAGCAGAAAATGTAATGTTTGAAGGCATCGATAAATGCTTCAGGAACCAAACCGTGGTCGGCCTGCACCTTCAGCCCCTGAAAAAAACCGTCCAGGGTCCCGGCCACGGCCCACTGCTGCGCCCATTCAAGATCACCGACACCGTCGGCTCTGTCCAGCCGGGTCCTTATCGACATCTGCAATAAAAAAATAAGCAGTGCATCCAGCATCGTACCGATATCGTGTGCCGCATTCTCGAGCATCGGCCGGTAGTTCCTTACCGATATGAGCTTAAGTGACAGATTGCCGCCGTCCTGCTTCAGGATGAAGTCACCGGCCGCGTGGTGCCAAAGGGCGATGTGTTCATAGGTTGCCACATTATAATAGGCGGTCAACAAAGCAGCGATTTTTGAATAAAGGTTTTCAACGGCGGACGCTTTCAGAAAATATCCGCCTTCTTCGTCATTCCAGACGACGATTCGCATCGGCGTGCCCCCGGGGCCCGGGGAAAGGTGAAATTCCTTATAGCCGTCGAACCATTCACCGAGAAACATCCGCAACATTCGGCCGTGTTCGAGACGAATATCTCCCCGGGCAAAAACGTTGGGAACATAAGAATAGGGGAAGATTCGGTTGAGCCGGTTAAGGCTTTCGATTTCCGCGTCGATAACCGAAATGCCTGCGGGGGATGCGGCCGCGTTGACGACAAACGTATAAGCAGAATCACCGAAAAGCACATTGATTCGTGCGGCATGGTAGTATTGGCCATGCTTCATCAGAAATACACGAATATCCCGAAGCGCTTCATTCGATCGTTCGTTGCCGAAAGTCCGGTTTAAAGCCGAAAAAACGGGTTGATAATCATCAAGGGACAAAAAGGATTGAATCGCGGAAAAATATTCCCCCAAACACACCCGATCATCGGACGACTCGATGCCGTCTTCCGCATGCCGCTGCCGGGGAAGCGGATGCTCCCAAGCAGAGTCGCACCGGGTTACCGGCCGGTTGTCATCTGAAATAAAGAAATGAAATTCAGGTCTGGTCATTTGTCGAGAACACCCGCCTGCAGCCGCCGTTATGTTTTACGATGGGTGTGGATCTCTTGCAGCAATTCAGGTGCTACCTCATACCCGAGTTCAAGGGCTCTGTCGCAATGTTCGACGGCCTTCTCAAAATCGCCTTTTTCGAGATAAGCTACAGCAAGATTGTTGTGAACGACGGCGAAGGTATCATCCAGATTCAGTGCCTTTACATTTGCTTCGATGGCATCTTCCACCCGGCCTTTCATCAAATAAGCGTTGGCCAGTGTGGCATATGCCTGGATAAATCTGAAGTTGAATGCCGTGGCCCTTTCAAGGGATTTGATGGCCTCGTCCACCTCACCTTTCTGCAGGTAAATGAAACCGATATTCCCGTGCCCCTCGGAAAAGCCGGGACGCGCTTTGACCGCCCGTTTGTTGAAATCCAGGCACCCATCGAGATCGCCTGATTTAAGACGGATTGCTCCAAGTTGCACGTAGGCTTCGGCCAACCCCGGGCTGCATTCGATGGCATCATACAGGTGCTTTTCAGCTTCCGTATATTTTTTCAATCCCATAAGCGCCACAGCGAGATTGTAATGGGAAGTGCCGCATTCCGGGTTCGATGCGATCATTCTTCGTTGGTTTGCAATATATTCATTAACGTTTCTTGCTTTTTCCATGTTTTTTCCTATTCTTTCTCGATTTATCATTCAACTTTCAAAAATCATGACAAACGTGTTTTGGGCCGGTCGCGATACGAAAGCCGAAAATTGAATTGTAACGAATAGTAGGGTTGCCGCTTGACCTTGTCAATGAAAAAAAAGAGGTGCTCTGAAGAACCGGAGCAAACACCTTCAGCCAAGATCTGGATTATGAGGGTGCAAGCATCGGCAGGATTTTCTCTTGACTAACCGATTATTTAACCTTAATTTTGTCCGGTCTTCAGCCGATGGTTTTCCGGATGATCACTTTCCGGATGTTATTCGTTTAATACACGGGAAAACACCTGACATGCGGAGAACGTCAATGGATATCGGTTTAGGGTGAACCATACGCAAGAACAGGGGATTTTATGAAGAGTGGTTGCTATACCGCGTTAATAACCCCGTTTGCCGATGATGCCGTCGACTATACCGGTTTGGAAAAGTTGATGGCGTTTCAGGAGGTAAACGGGATTACCGGGATACTGGCCGTGGGCACAACAGGCGAGAGCCCCACGCTGAATTGGCATGAACACAACCGGGTTATCGAGGCCGTCGTAACGCATGCAAAGGGCAAATACATCAGCATCGCCGGAACCGGCAGCAATAACACGCGCGAATCCTTCAAGGGTACTGAACATGCCGCCCGTATCGGCGCAGACGCCGTTCTTCTGGTGGACCCCTATTACAATGGTCCGAGCTCGCTGGAAATTCGGAAGGAGTATATTTCACCTATTGCAGCCGCATTTCCCGACTTGGAAATCATACCCTACGTCATTCCCGGACGCACCGGAACACAGCTGCTGCCCGAAGACCTGGCGATCCTCTTCTCCGAACATCCAAATGTAAGGGCGGTCAAAGAAGCGACAAATGATATGGATGCCATGCGTCGGACCCGTGCCTGCTGCGGCCCGGACTATACCATTTTGTCGGGAGATGACGGCAATACCATGGCCATGATGACGGATCCGGAAATAAAGGCCGCAGGAGTGATCTCGGTAATCAGCAATATCGTCCCAAAATCCGTGACGGAAATGGTCATGCTGCTTGACCGGGGAAACATCGAAAAAGCCGCTGAACTCAATAAAGCACTTGCACCTCTATTTGATCTGGTTACGGTGAAAACCATGGAAACCACGCCTTATGGGGACACGATATGCAGGGCCAGGAATCCGCTGCCGATAAAATCCCTGATGGCGGTGCTCGGAATGCCGGCCGGTCCCTGTCGCAGACCTTTGGGAAAGATGACGAAGAATGCAATGAAACTGCTTCTCGACACTGTCAGGGGAGTCCATGAAAAGAATCCCGAAATACTGCAGCCGGTGTCGGATTTTTTCGGCGTAAACATCGAAGAGCGTTTAACCGATCCGGTTTATCGGGAGAGCTTCTGTTATTGATTCCGCCAAAATTCACATCAGCTTCCCATTTCACATGGCGGATGTGCGGCGCATCGGCCAATGGGGAGGGCTTTCAAACCGAACCGATGTAAACGAATCGAACGGCTGCGAATTATAAAGCGCCGGTCTTCCGAATCCCTGCCGCCGTCTCGGGATCATCCGTGATCAGTCCGTCAACACCCATTCGAATAAGACGCCGGATGTCTTCCGGATCATTGACGGTATAGGGAACGACACCAATCCCGCAACTGTGCATCATGGTAACCAGCTGCTGATCGACTTCCAGATAATTGGGATGGTAAGAAAAGGCCTTCAGAGCACGGCATACGAAAACCGGATCGGATTCTTCGCCGAGCTTCGTCAAAACACCGATAGCAGGCGAACGGCCGCGGGCTTCGATACACTCAAGAAGCGTTTTATCGAAACTGGAAATAATTACCCGGGATAAAAGGTTTTTTCGTGTCAGCGACAACATGATTTTATCCCCGATTTGCGCCGATTCACGACGGGGCTGATCACTATCAACTTTGACTTCAATGTTCATCAGCGTGTTTTGCCCGAAACGGTCCAGCACTTCTTCCAGTGTTGGAACGGTTTCGTGGCGAAATCGGTTATGAAACCAGCTTCCCGCGTCCAACTGCTTCAATTCGAAAAGCCGCCGATCCGCAACATTGCCGCTTCCTGTGGTCGTACGATCCAATGTGCGGTCATGGATGACTACCGGATGACCGTCGGCACAAAGCCTTACATCGAACTCGATCATATCCGCTCCTGCCTCAATCGCCGCCTGAAACGCTGTGATCGTATTTTCCGGGAATCGGGCACGGCAGCCCCGATGCCCGATAATGAGGGGTTTGCAAACAGGTTCAAAATGTCTCATGTTTTTTGTCATTGCACCCTGTTTAAACCGGTTTTCTCAAGGGAAGCAACAGAAAATCACGTTTTCTTCGACGGGGTCAACGTTCGGTTCGACCATTGCACGGGGATGATTCCGGGCATTTTAATGCTTGATTTAACGTCAAAAAGTGCTATATCCAATTGTAAGCACAGGGTCTAAGCATCGGCTGCAGCAACCTATTACGTGTTATGTGCCTTTTTTGTCGATCCAACAACTGCCATGACCGGCTTACGACCCATTCCGCATACCGGATTTTTTCTTCGGATGCCGGCTCATTCATCAGGGGGTTCATTAAAATGACGCAACCATATTGCAGCGAATTCAAACCCGGCAAATACCGGGTCGGACGCATTCCCCACGGTCAGGACCTGATTGCTTCCATCGAGATGATCAGCATGGAACATTCGATTCAAATGGCGACCTTTTCATTGATTGGGGCGGTAATGTCGGCCACCCTCGGCGCCTATGACCAGAAACAGCAGGTCTACGTGACATTCAAGGAAGAAAGGCCCCTTGAACTCATCACCTGTATAGGCAATATTTCATTGAAGGAAGGCAAACCCTTCGTTCATGCCCACATACTGTTGGCCGATGAACAAGGAAAAACCCTTGGCGGCCATCTTTTCTCGGAAACGCTGATTTACGCGGGGGAAATTTGCATCCAGGAGATGATCGGCGAGCCCCTCAAACGAGAGTATGACACTACCACCGGATTGATGCTGTGGCCGGCGCAAGCCCCTGATCAATAAAATCCATCGATGTCATTACCTTTAGGAGACAGATATGCAGATTTCAATCAGGAAAGCAGAAACGCTCAAGCAGAGACCAAAGGATTCCGAGTTGACATTCGGCACTACATTTACAGACCATATGTTCAACATGGATTATAACCCGGAAAAAAAATGGCATAATGCCCGGATCGAACCCTATGGACCCATTCACATGGAGCCGTCGACCATGGTACTGCACTATGGACAGGCCATTTTCGAGGGACTGAAGGCTTACCGCACACAATCCGGCAGGGTCCAGTTGTTCCGTCCAAAGGACAATTTTCGACGCATGAACCGTTCGGCCAGAGCGCTCTGCATTCCGGAAATAGACGAAACCTTTGTATTGGATGCCCTGAAACAATTCATTGAAATGGAAGAGGAATGGGTTCCTCACGCACCGGAAACATCCTTATATATCCGACCGACGATTGTGGCCATGGACCCTTTTCTGGGCGTTCGAGCATCTTACACCTACCGGTTTTTTATCATTCTGTCACCGGTTGGAGCCTATTATCCCGAAGGATTCAATCCCATTAAAATATGGGTGACCAAAGATCATGTCCGTGCCGTGAGAGGCGGGGTCGGGGATTGCAAGGCGGCGGGCAATTACGCGTCCAGCCTGTATGCCGGAGAGATGGCTCATAAAAAAGGATATACCCAGGTGCTTTGGCTCGATGGCGTGGAGTTGAAATATGTGGAGGAAGTGGGCTCCATGAACATATTTTTTGTCATCGACGATGAAATCATCACCCCGGCATTAAACGGCAGCATATTGCCGGGAATCACGCGGGATTCGGTCATTGCACTCGCGAAGCACTGGCGGATGAAGGTCACGGAGAGAAAAATCAGCATCGACGAAATTTTCGAGGCTCATCGTGCCGGTCGGTTAAAGGAAATTTTCGGATCCGGCACCGCGGCGGTTATTTCCCCGGTTGGAGAATTGAAATTCGAAGACTCGGTCATCCATGTGGGAAACGGCCGGGTCGGCCCCATAGCCGAAAAATTTTTCAAGACGATTACGGATATCCAGTACGGCTTAACGGATGATCCGATGGGTTGGATAGAACCTGTTTAGAGTGTCCATCCGGAAATGGCTGATTCGCTCCATTTCGGCGTTGGCCGGTAATTGTTTACCCATACGAGGAGGCCGCATTTATGTTGCTCGAAAATGCGGCCCTCGTATTTGGAGCATGACCCAAAAATCCCGCTTACGGTTTCTCGAATCGACGATAATATTCGATGACGTTTTTAACATAGTTCTGCGTTTCCGGAATTGGGGGTACGGCGTTGTGCTTAGCAACCCGTTCCGGTCCGGCATTGTAAGCAGCCAGCGCCATCGAAAGCCGACCGTCAAATCGGTCCAGGAGATACTTGAGGTATTGTGTGCCTCCCATGTCGCCCCGAAGCCCAGGCCGTCCTCGCACAGTACCTCAGCAGCGGTGGACGAATCTACAACACGCGTGCAAGTGGATAGCGTTGCCGATCTCGGAGACTACGGTGCGTACGGAGCCGGCGCCGGAGTCGGAGGGGGAACTTCAGGAGTGTTGGGCTCAGGAGCCGGCGGAGGGGGAAGGATGCCGAGGTGGCGTTCAATGCGTTCGAGACGGGTATCCAGCTTCGCCAGGCGCAGATCGATCGCTTCGAGGCGGATCGCGATGGCGCCCAGATCGGCCGAGATCCCCGCGAAGCTCTGCTCGGTCGCGTTCATGTAGCGTTCCATCATACGCTCGTAGGCATCGATC
>JAWODC010000089.1:0-6107 GCA_046483495.1 Desulfobacterales bacterium | reverse complement strand
CAAACAGCGTATAAAATGCCA
Organism: Desulfobacterales bacterium; assembly: GCA_046483495.1. Taxonomy (GTDB): domain Bacteria; phylum Desulfobacterota; class Desulfobacteria; order Desulfobacterales; family UBA5616; genus CAYLRU01. Next base: position 6,086 of record JAWODC010000089.1, on the reverse strand, counting down.
CAGCCCATTAACGGGAAAGTTATTAAATTGCTGATCTTCCCGGCTTTGAAATCATTTATAATGGCGATGATCAGTCCGGCACCAAATATGTAATATAACATTTTAGCTAAAGCTGGTCGAATTATTGCATAGCTTTTACAAGAGGCCCTTATTTAAGGGCCTCTTGTTGGGCCTCTTGTTCTTAGGTGGTTAATGCAGTCGCTAGAGCGCTGAACTGGTCACGAACCCAGCCTCCTATCGTACTAATGAACCCAATTGTCGCTACTACAATAATGCCCAAGATAATCGCATACTCCACTGTTTCCAATCCCTGCTCGTCCTTAATAAAGTTTAAAATCTTTTTCATTGTTTTTTCCTCCTTTTGTTTTTTGTTTTAACCTCGAACCATTGCATTCTTAGGGAAAAGCAAAAGACATGCCAATAAAGTAAATTATTGATATTTCAACTAATTAAAAATTCGTGCACGGCCTAAAAATTGCCGTTTCGCCTTTTGCTATTGGGCATTATGCCCGACATTTCTATTTGACAATACATTGATATTTTTTAAATTAATGTAATATATTTATATTTCGGATGTATTCATGCAACCAATTATGTTCCATTACCCACTGGTTTAATTAAAAAATAGCGGGTGTCTGCACTTGATAAGTATTCCTAAACAAATCAAGAGTAAAAACAAAAGCCATTGTCATTAAAGCACTATCCGGTGTATTCGTGAACATTTTGCAAGGATATCATTATGTTGTCGCCTAATGTTTGATTGTCATCACGAATAAAATCAGGCAGATTACCCGATTTACAAGACAAAATGCCCGGTGTCTATTTGATAAACTTTGTAGTTCAAAAAAATGATTGCACTTAGATTCATAAGGTTACAATTTTGGATTAAATATCTGACATAACACTGCTGCAGTCACTCAACTTGGAAATATTGAGAACTGCTCAACAACCCAACCCCCGATACTAATGATAAAGCTGAGGGAAGAAACGACAATTAGTCCTAATATTATAGCATACTCCACTACTTCCAGCCCATTTTCATCCTTGATAAATTTCAAAACAGATTTCATCGCTTTCTCCAGCTGAAACAATATTAAAGGGTTTTTGTGTAATCGCCTTTATAAGTGAACTGTAAATTTTTGTCTATTGTACCTTGGTACTATAAAAAACTTTTCTTGACTTTCAATGCGGAACGATTTTTTATCAGCGCTTTTGTACGCAAACTACATGTAAATCAAGTAACAATCTGGTTTTGATTACAAAAAACGACCATATCGATTGGACAAAGTGCCCGACATCCGGTCTTTAGTTCAATAGACGATCTGGTCCGCAGATTACAAGCTTTTTGGAACACATGTTAAGTCCTCAAATTACTTTAATATCCCTGTTGTAACTTAGACAATAAGCTGTCGGCGAGACATGAAGTTCCGCCTTTAGTGGATAGTTTTTAGTGTGATGGCCTTCTTGAATGGATTAAATCGTCTTCAGCTTCGATGCGGCTCACAAAATATGCAACTCGCAAACCCGCCGAAAATGATGCCCATAAATGGCTAGTGTGACGGCCAGCGGCATCATTTTGGGCTTGCGGACAAGGGTCCATAGGATCAGGTGCCAGTATTGGAACCGCTCCTTGCCCCAGATGCCGAGGCGGATTCCGGAGCGGACGAATGCCAGGAGCTGTTGCAGATTCAGGGGCTTTTTGATTTCCGGCTCGTTGTGCTCGGCCAGGAAATTGCGGACCCGGCGGTAAAAATTCGCCGGCGAATAGATCTGCTGCATGATGGACCGGTAGCCGGTCATAAGGCGGTCGGCCCCCATTTTGGGAATAATGTTGGTGGTGCCGTCGACATTGTCTCCGGAGAATGTGTTCAGCAGGCGGTTTTCGGTTTTGAGTCGATCGAACAGCCGCGTGCCGGGCGGTGCCTGGAGCAGCCCCACCATGGCGGTTACGATGTTGCTGTTCTGGATGAAATCGACCTGGCGCTGAAAGATCGATTGGGTATCGCTGTCGAATCCGACGATAAACCCCCCCATCACCTGCATGCCGGCCCGGTGAATCGTTTTTACGCTGTCCAGAAGGTCCCGGTTCGTGTTCTGAACCTTCTGGCACTCCGCCAGGCTGTTTTCGTCCGGTGATTCGATGCCGATGAAAACGGAGTCGAACCCGGCCTTCACCATCATATACATCAGCTCGTCATCGTCGGCCAGGTTGATGGAGGCCTCGGTAAAGAATACGCATCCTTTTTTCCCTTTCCGCCAGGCGGTCAGGGCCGGCAGGAGATCCCGCTTCAGATACCGTTTGTTCCCGATAAAATTGTCGTCGACGAAAAAGATGCTGCCGCGCCACCCGGCGCTGTAAATGCGGTCCAACTCGGCGATGACCTGCCCGGGTGTTTTGAGCCGCGGCTTGTGCCCGAAAAGGCTGGTGACGTTGCAGAATTCGCAGTTAAAGGGGCATCCCCTGGAGAACTGAATGCTCATGGATGCATATTTTTTCATGTTGAGCAGACCCCAGGACGGAACAGGGGAGGTGTGCAGATCGCAGAAATCCGGTGCCCTGTAGATTTTTTTGGCCCGGTCGCTTTCCAAATCCGCTAAAAACAGCGGAAGCGTCATTTCCGCTTCGTCCAGCACCAAGTGGTCCACCTCGCTGAATTCATCCGGTTCCGCGGTGAACAGCGGCCCCCCGGCAACTACCGTGATCCCCGCGTCCCTGCATCGGGCGATGGCTTTTACGGCCGATGTGCGCTGGACGGCCATGCCGCCGATAAATGCCATATCCGCCCATTCCAGGTGCTTGTCCGAAAGGGCATCCACGTTCAGATCGACCAGCTGTTTTTTCCAGTCCTCCGGCATGAGTGCGGCAATGGTAAGCAGGCCCAAGGGCGGGTAAGCCGTTTTTTTTCGGATGAATTTCAGGGCGTATCGAAACGACCAGAACGTATCGGGAACTTCGGGGTTGATCAGCAATACCCTCATGTCAATGCTCCGGATATTGCGGCTGCCGTGTTGTATTGTCCAATATATCTCACGTATCTCCCTTTCCTGTCTTTTAACATGATCGAATATTACAAAAAGGCGGGGCTCACGTCTTCCACCACCTCGAGAGGATTGGCAGCCCCGCCTGAGGGGGTATTTTCATTTCCTTTCTGCCATACGAAACCGCCATTTAGAATAGTGTGGAACCTTTATTTTGTACACGTATTGATAGTAGGTATTTTGTGCAAGCATTTATAATAAAAGATATCACGACTTGTGAAAATTTCCAAATCATAAATTACAACGCTGCTTTCGGCTTACATGCGAAGGGCAGGGCGGTTTGGGCCATTCACAGGCTCGGATGATTATTAGAATGCAAGGGAGTTATCGTTCAGGATTTTGGATTTTTCTTTATGGTACAAACCTTCATTTGTCATCGTTGTGAGTAAAATGCACCCAACCCTGGGTCGCTATCAATGATCCACCCTATAAACCAAAATATTCAGGCAGGTTATAAAAAGACACATCGATTTGCAAACCTTCTGATCTTCTAACCTTCAGAACGGCTTACCTCTTAAGGAAAGGAGGGAATCATGCTTTACTGGGCGATTGTATTCTTCATCATCGCGATCATCGCGGCGATATTCGGATTCGGCGGCATCGCCTCGGCATCGGCATGGATTGCACAGGTTCTGTTTGTTATTTTTTTGGTCCTTTTTGTCGTTTCGTTGATTTTCGGGTTCAGGAGGCGTCCTCGGGCGTGAGGGTTATGGGTTATGGGTTATGGGCGGGGAAATGACAGGTGCGTCGGCGGTATGGGTGACGGAGGCGAAGGATAGGCAATGCGGGCGTTGCGGTATGCGGTTCGGCCCCTGCCGGTCCTGAAATACTTCGGTCAATTGTGCTTCGTGCTGGGGCTGTTGACGCTTGTGCCGTTGACGGTGGCGTTGATTGCCGGGGACAGCCGGGTATCGGTCCGATACGCGATGGTCGCTTCGGGGATTCTGGTCATGAGTGCGGCCCTGATGCGGCTGCCCTCGGTCAAACGCCTGCAGTCCAACGAGGCCATGGTCATTGCCGCCCTGGTTTTTCTTTTTATACCGCTGGTGATGACATGGCCGATGATGGCTGCCGGGCTGTCCTTTTCCGATGCTTTGTTCGAGACGATTTCCGCGGTAACCACCACCGGTTTGTCCCTGGTTGCGGACGTTTCGGACAAGCCTGCCACATATCTTTTCGCCCGGTCCTGGATGCAATGGGTCGGCGGTTTGGGAATCGTGGTGCTTTCCCTGGCCATTATGATCCAGCCTGGAACTGTGGCCAAACGGCTGGGTGAACACGAAGATTTCGAAGACGATACGGTCGTCGGCACCCGCCTTTATGCCCGCCTGGTGTTTGTCATTTATTTCGTCCTGACCGGTGTCGGCATCATACTGTTGGGATTGTTGGGCGTAGGGTGGTTCAGGGGATTGACGTATGCCTTTACCGCTGTTTCAACCGGGGGGTTTTCACCGCATGACAACAGTCTTGTCGGATTGGACGGCTATCCGGCAAAGGCGGCGGTGATCCTGCTGTCCATGGCCGGCGGCGTGTCGCTGATGTTTTACCGGCGTTTATTTAAGGACAGGTGGCGTGCTGTAACGGATGATGTGCAGCTTCGCTCCTTTCTTGTTCTTTCCATCCTGTTTGCGGCGATGCTGGCGTGGTCGCTGCGGATGCAGGGGTTCGCCTGGCCGGGAGCTGTCGGGCATGGGGTGCTGAACGCATTTTCCGCACAGTCCACGGCCGGATTTTCAACCATTGACTTGTCGCAGATCGACAGCGGATCCAAACTGATTCTTATTGGTTCGATGTTCATCGGCGGCAGTGTGGGTTCTACATCCGGCGGCATTAAAATTTTAAGGCTTCTGATACTCATGCGGATGCTGAGCCTGCTGATCGAACGTCCCGGCATGCCGCATAATGCGGTGGTTGAAAAGCGGCTGGGGCGCCGCCGCCTCGAACCGGATGAGATTCAGAACGCTTTGAGCCTTATCGTGATTTTCGTCATGGTAATCATGTTTTCCTGGGTGCCGTTTGTATTTATGGGATACCGGCCCTTGGATTCGCTGTTCGAGGTGGTGTCGGCCATTGGCACGGTGGGGCTTTCCACCGGGATTACAGCCCCGGATCTGCCGCCGTTTTTGAAGGGCGTTCTGTGCATGGACATGCTGTTGGGGCGTCTGGAAGTGTTGGCATGGCTGATCTTTCTTTATCCCGGAACGTGGTTCGGAAGACGAATGGAGGGATGATCATGCGCATCGTATTTGCAGGGGCCGGTCCCATGACGGTGATCACGACCCGATCGCTGACAAAGCAGGGACACGATGTGGTCATCATTGAAGTGGACAAGGAAAAAATCGATGAGATTTCAGATGAACTGGACTGCAGCTTCATCAACGGCGATGCTTCGAAGCCTGCGGTACTATCCCAGGCCAATCCGAATCAGTGTGATTTTCTGTTTTGTTTGACGGGCAGTGACCAGATCAATATCATTACCGCTTTGCTGGGGCGTTCCATGGGGTTCAAACGGGTGGTTCCGGCCATCGAGAATGTAGAACTGGAGCAGCTTTGCAAAGAACTCGGCCTTGAAGACACGATCATTCCGGTGCACATGATGAATCATTACCTCGTGAACATGGTACAGGGACTGGACAATATCGAGCTTTTTACATTTTTAAAAGACGATGCCCGGCTGTTTACCTTCAAGGTCCGCAAAGCGGAAAAGGGCAGGGTCGGAGAGCTGGATCTGCCGGAAGGGGCAAGGGCCATTTTTTATTACCGGCAGGATCGGTTTTATTTCGCTGAGGAAGGGCACCGGTTCAAAGAAAATGATGAGATTGTCATTTTGACGCATCGAAAGCATCTTCAGGAATTGAAGGATCGGTGGCCGCCGGAGAATGCTTCATGATGAACGGTGAACAGTGAACAGTGAACAGTGAACGGTAAATCGGATCGGGTCTTGATCCCCCCCATCCCGGCCTTCCGCCCTCCAGGGGGGAAGGGGACATGCTGCGCCGCGAGTCCAGCCGGCCACCAACTCCCTCTCCCTGCCGGGCATACGCATC
>JAWODC010000068.1:0-47091 GCA_046483495.1 Desulfobacterales bacterium | reverse complement strand
ACGCCTTGCCTGAGGGCATCGTTGCTGTTGGTTGGCCGATGTTGGCGCCCCCATATCAACCAGCCTGCTATCAGCCCTAGCAGGGTTGCGATGATCAACAGCTCGATCATCTCTGTGACCAGAAATCCCCAATCCTTGAACATTGCCTTTACCCTTTATTATCCAGGGGCGCCGATCGATTGTTCGAATCTTATGTTGGTCTGCAGTAAATGTATGATGCCTACCCGTATAAAAATGACGCAGCTGGAAGATGGAAAAAAAGTTCGCACCTGCTCGAAATGTAATGAAATCATTGACTAGGTGTGCGCCGGAGGATTGAATGTTACAACTGAAAAAATATTATTACGAAGAGGTCACACCCCGACTGATGGAAGGCTTTCAGTACAAAAATATGATGGAAGTTCCCAAACTGGTGAAAATTTCCGTTAATATGGGATTGGGGGAGGCCATTCACAACATCAAAATTCTGGATTCGGCAACTGAAGAACTGATGTTGATCACGGGCCAGAAACCCGTCATTACACGAGCGAAACGATCGATTGCCGCTTTTAAGCTCCGTGAAGGCATGCCGATCGGTTGCATGGTAACGCTCCGGCGCGATCTGATGTATGATTTTTATTACAAGCTTGTCAACATCGCCCTGCCGCGTGTTCGGGATTTCAGAGGAACATCCGGAAAGGCCTTTGACGGCAACGGCAATTACTCGTTGGGAATCAGGGAACAGATCATATTCCCGGAGATCGATTACGACAGGATCGACAAAATCAAGGGGCTCAATATCACCGTCGTGACGTCGGCGAAAACCGATGAAGAAGGGAAAGAATTGTTGAAGCTCCTGGGAATGCCGTTTAGAAACTAACAGTATAAGGAATTGCATTATCACCGATCGAAACGAAAAAGGAGGACATCTTGGCGAAAACGGCGCTCATGATGAAAGCTAAGCAAAAACCGAAATTCAAAGTAAGAGCCTATAACAGATGCCCGATTTGCGGCAGGCCCAGAGGATTTTTGCGTAAATTCGGGATTTGTAGGATTTGTTTTCGGATGCTTGCTTCACAAGGCAAACTTCCCGGTGTCATTAAATCGAGCTGGTAATGCATCACCGCAGCGGCTACGGTCGATCCGGCATGAGGGAAAAACCGAAAGCTTTCGAGGCCGCTGGGGGATTTCTAAATCCAAAAGCATCGTTCATTACGGAGAAAACAAATGACCATTAGCGATCCTATTGCGGATATGCTGACGAGAATACGAAACGCGGCGAAATCCAAGTTAAACAGTGTCGATATACCGGGGTCCGTTTTAAAGACCGAACTGGCGAGAATACTGGTTGAGGAAGGTTTTATTCGACAATATAAATTCATCCAGGATGACAAGCAGGGAATTTTAAGGATGTATCTGAAATACGATGATAACCGGCAAAACGTCATCATGGGAATCCAACGGGTGAGCAAACCGAGCCGCCGGGTTTACGTCAAATCCAAAGATGTGAAGCCCGTTTTAAACGGGATGGGAATTGCCGTTTTGTCGACGTCGAAGGGGGTTATGACGGACAAGGCTGCACGAAAAGGGAATGTCGGCGGTGAAATCATTTGCAATATCTGGTAGTAGAGGGAGAAACCATGTCTCGAGTAGGCAATAAACCGATTCGTATACCGGAAAAAACAAACGTCACCTATGCAAACCGGGTCTTAACGGTTCAAGGAGAAAAGGGAAAACTCGAACGGGTCATCCCTTCCGAATTGGAGATAAACATCGATGACGACGAGATCCGTATCGGCATCGGCGTGCAAGGCCGCAAAGCCGGGGCGATACAGGGACTTACCAGGAGTCTTGTGGACAATATGGTAACCGGGGTTTCAAAAGGATTTGAACGGTCTCTGATGATCAACGGCATCGGCTATCGCGCGGAGGTGAAAGGCGGTACCATCGTCTTTAACCTGGGATTCTCCCATCCGATCCATTTTGATCTTCCCGATGGAATATCCGCTTCCATCGACAAGAACAATGTCATCTCGTTGGCCGGGATCGATAAAGAGCAGCTGGGTCATACGGCAGCGGCCATTCGGCGTTTAAGACCGCCTGAACCCTATAAAGGGAAGGGAATCAGGTACGCTGAGGAGCAGATCCGGAAAAAAGCCGGAAAGACCGGGACCAAGTAAAACAAAAAACCGTCTTTAAAATGATGGGGATATAGGACGTATGGCGGCTTCAAACAAAAAGCAACAGGCGCGGCTAAAGCGAAAGAGAAGTATTCGAAAAAAATTGAGTGGAACACCCGAGCGACCGCGGCTGACGGTATTCCGAAGTGCAAAACACATTTATGCTCAGATTATCGATGATGTTGCGGGCCGCACACTGGTGTTCGCATCCAGTGTCGATAAGCAGGTAAAGGGTTCTCTGGGCTCCGGCGGTCCGATGAAAAAATCCGACGTGGCCAACCACGTCGGAAAAGTGATCGCGGAACGCGCTTTAAAAAGCGGCATCAAAACGGTCGTTTTTGATCGAAACGGATTCCTTTACCATGGACGAATCAAAGCCGTATCGGAGGGCGCCCGAGAAGGCGGATTGGATTTTTAATCATTTTTGAGAGGTTAAGGAGGAAACCTTGCTAAATCAGGAAACCAGCGAAAGCCTGTTTATCGATAAAGTGGTGCATATCAACCGCGTGGCAAAAGTCGTTAAAGGCGGCAGGAGATTCAGCTTTAGCGCAATCGTCGTAGTCGGAGACGGAAACGGTCGTGTCGGGGTCGGTTTAGGAAAGGCCGGGGAAGTTCCGGAAGCGATACGTAAAGGCGTTGAAAAGGCGAAAAAGAATATGATCGAAGTTCCTCTCGTAAATGGAACGATACCGTTCGAGATTGTCGGGCGTTACGGCGCGGGAAGGGTTCTGCTGAAACCGGCCTCCGAAGGAACGGGCCTTATCGCCGGAGGTGCGGTTCGTGCAGTGCTCGAGGCGGTCGGAATTCAAAATATTCTCACGAAATGCCTGGGGTCTCATAATCCTCACAATGTAGTAAAGGCGACCATCGGCGGTCTAAAACAACTGGAGAGCGTCGAAATGGTGGCGAAACGACGAGGAGTACGCCTCGAGGGAATGTAAAAGGAACTACACCATGGCGAAACAATTGAAAATCACCCTTGTAAAGAGCATGATCGGAAGGCCTGAAAAGCATCGCAAGGTTTTGCGGGGAATGGGGCTTACGAAAATGAACAGAACGGTTGTGCTCGAGGATACCCCCGAGATTCGGGGGATGGTGAGGGTTGTATCTCATCTCGTGAAAGCCGAGGAAAATATCACATGAAGTTACATGAATTGTCACCACAGATCGGATCGAAAAAGACGCGTAAGCGTGTCGGCAGAGGCGTCGGTTCGGGCCTCGGAAAAACCGCAGGAAGGGGAACGAAGGGTCTCAACAGCCGGTCCGGCGGCGGGGTCAGGCCGGGATATGAAGGCGGACAGATGCCCATTCATCGAAGGCTGCCCAAACGAGGGTTTACCAATATTTTTAAGAAGCACTATGCGGTTATCAATGTGCGGGATCTTTTGACGTTCGAAAGCGGTTCCATGGTGGACGAAGCCGTTCTTGCCGCTAAAGGGCTGGTGAAGGGGCCGCGCGACGGCGTTAAACTGCTGGGCGTAGGGGATATCAGCTACCCGTTAACCGTCAAAGTCAGTTCCGCCAGCAGGAGCGCTCGCGACAAGATCGAGTCGGCCGGTGGGTCGGTAGAGGTCGTATAACATGGCAGTCAGCGGATTCCAGAATATATTCAAAATCCCCGAGCTGAAAAAGAGAATCTTATTTACATTGGCTCTGCTGATCGTCTACAGGATCGGTGTTCATGTACCGACACCCGGTATTGACAGTGTTGCGCTTGCTTCTTTCTTTTCGGCCGCAAAAGGAACGCTGTTCGGCTTATTTGACATGTTTTCAGGAGGAGCGCTTGAACGCCTGTCGGTATTTGCGCTCGGCATTATGCCCTACATCAGCGCGTCGATCATACTGCAGTTGTTGACCGTAACGATTCCTCATTTAGAACGGCTTTCAAAAGAAGGGGAACAGGGCCGAAAGAAGATAACCCAATATACCCGTTATGGGACCGTAATTCTAAGCGTCATCCAGGGGTTTGGAATCAGCGTCGGGTTGGAAACCATGACAGCGCCCGGCGGCGCACCTGTTGTCATCAATCCGGGTTGGGAATTTCGCCTGATGACGGTTATCACCCTGACGGCCGGTACGGCCTTTATCATGTGGCTTGGTGAACAGATTACCGAAAGGGGCATTGGGAACGGCATATCGCTGATCATTTTCGCGGGCATTGTTACCGGCCTTCCCGGTGCCATCGGGAATACATTTCGGCTGCTTTCAACCGGTGAGATCGGAATATTTCTAGTGCTGCTGCTGGTTGTTTTCATGGTTGCGGTTGTCGGGTTTATCGTTTTCGTCGAACAGGGACAACGACGAATACCGGTGCAGTATGCAAAGCGGGTCGTGGGTCGCAGGATGTATGGGGGGCAAAGTACCCATTTGCCGTTAAAAATCAATACCTCGGGTGTTATTCCACCGATTTTCGCCTCTTCCATCATTATGTTCCCGGCAACACTGGCGAGTTTCATCAGAGTTCCATGGATTCAGAGCATCTCCGGTGCCTTGCAGCCCGGAAACGCGGTTTACGAGCTTCTGTTTATCGGCTTTATTTTCTTTTTCTGTTATTTTTATACCGCCGTTACGTTCAATCCGGCCGATGTTGCAGAAAACATGAAAAAACAGGGAGGCTATATTCCGGGTATTCGGCCGGGCAAGCGTACGGCGGATTATATCGATAAAGTGTTGACGAGGATAACACTTGGGGGAGCTATTTACGTTTCCGCCGTGTGCGTGCTGCCGTCGATTCTGATAACGCGATTCAACGTGCCGTTTTATTTCGGGGGTACCGCGCTGCTCATTGTGGTCGGTGTTTCAATCGATACCATTGCCCAAATCGAGTCTCATTTGTTGACCCGCCACTATGAAGGATTTTTGAAAAAAGGAAGCCGAATAAAAAGCAGACGCTGAAAAAACAGCCCCCGACATCGAGGCGATAAACATCCGGGGGGCGGCAGCAGGAATACGGCCAAAATGAATAGCTTTTAATGGAGCGGTTATGCCAAAGGAAGAGGCCATAAAGGTAGAGGGAACGGTGCTGGAGACCTTGCCGAATGCAATGTTCAAGGTCGAACTCGAAAATAAGCATCAAGTGCTTGCCCATATTTCCGGCAAGATGCGGATGCATTTCATAAAGATTCTGCCGGGTGATCGGGTAACCGTAGAGCTTTCACCATATGATTTGTCGCGGGGCAGAATCGTTTATCGATCCAAATAACAAGCCGGTCCGTTGCAAGAACCGAATGTAAAAAAAAGTGAATAGACTGGGGGAAAATCGATGAAAGTGAGAGCATCTGTGAAGAAAATTTGCAACAAATGCAAAATTATCCGCAGACATGGAAACGTGCGGGTAATCTGTGTGAACAAACGACATAAACAGCGGCAGGGATAACACAAGGAGGGTAAGCTTTGGCTAGAATCGCGGGTGTAGATTTGCCCAGACGCAAGCGCGTTGAAATCGGGCTGACATATATTTATGGAATCGGTAGGTCCACCTCCAGGAATATTCTGAACGAATTGAACATTAATCCGAATATATCTACGGATGATCTGACCGATGAACAAATAAACGATATCCGTAAAGTGATCGACGGCGCTTACAAGGTCGAAGGTGAACTGCGTACACAAGTATCCATGAACGTGAAGCGACTCATGGATCTGGGGTCTTATCGCGGACTGAGACACAGGAAATCGCTGCCGGTCAGAGGACAGCGGACGAGCACGAATGCACGAACACGCAAAGGGCCGAAACGATCCGCGGTCAAGAAAAAAGGCGGCGCTAAAAAGAAGTAATCAAACAGTGTCCATGCAAAACGGCATTTTTCGATCGAAAGCGGCATTTACACCGGTTTGAAAAATTAAGAAGGCAACACGTTAATTTGTCACCAAAAAGGCCCATACGTTGCTCAATGCCGATACCTTCGATGCGGGGCTGAAATTGCGATGGACGCGAAATAAAAAAACCGAGGCTTATTCATGGCTAAAAAAGTTCGTACAAAGAAAAAAGAGAAGAAAAATATTCCATCGGGTGTGGTGCATATTCAATCGACATTCAATAACACGATTGTGACGATCACGGATCCGGCGGGGAATGTGGTATCTTGGTCGAGTTCAGGTGTTCAGGGATTCAAAGGATCCCGGAAAAGCACGCCGTTTGCCGCTCAGCAGGCTGCCGAGGACGCAGCAAAAAAGGCTATGGAACACGGCATGAAGAATGTCGAAGTTTACGTAAAGGGTCCGGGCGCCGGCCGTGAATCGGCACTGCGCTCGCTGCAGGCGATCGGCTTTAACGTGTTGATGATCAAGGATGTTACCCCCATACCGCATAATGGCTGCCGTCCGCCGAAAAGAAGAAGAGTATAGACCGGCTTCGGTGCAGCCGCTGCTAACAAGATGATGAATGGGAAATTTCACAACAAAGCCGAACGTTATTAAAGGAGGAAAATTTGGCAAGATATACAGGTTCAGTATGCCGAATATGCCGTAGGGAGAACCTAAAGCTCTTCCTCAAAGGCGACAGGTGCTATTCCGACAAGTGCGCTTTCGACAGACGCTCCTATGCGCCGGGGGAACATGGTCAACGTCGGGGAAGAAAGTATTCGGACTATGGCATTCAGCTTCGGGAAAAGCAAAAGGTGAAGCGGATGTACGGATTGTCCGAGAAGCAGTTCAGGATATTTTTCGAGCGTGCCGAAAAGCAAAAAGGCGTTACAGGCACCAACCTGCTCGTCATGCTGGAGCGGCGTTTGGACAATGTCGTGTATCGCCTCGGGTTTGCAAACTCTAGAAACCAGGGCCGTCATTTCGTTCTCCATAAACATTTTATAGTGAACGGCAAATCGGTAAATATACCATCATACCTGATAACGATCGGTGATACCGTCGAACTTCGTGAAAAGAGCCGCGATATACGGCTGATCGGGGATTCACTCGATGCGGTGGCCCGGCGCGGTGTTCCGCCCTGGCTCAGCCTGGAAAAAGAAGAACGAAAAGGTATCGTGAAAGGGTTTCCGGTAAGGGAAGATTTGACTATGCCGATTCAGGAACAGCTGATTGTCGAGCTTTATTCTAAATAGTGCCCCACTGAATAACGGACAACCGAAAAAAAATAATGGTCCCGCTGGTTGGGCAGCTGATTTTAAAAAAAAACCGGAGAATACAATATGCCATCAAATGAACTTATGTATATGAACTGGCAGGAAATGATCATGCCTGAAAAGGTCAAGGTGTCCGGTACGCCTTTTTACGGAAAGTTCGTTTGTGAACCGCTTGAAAGAGGGTTTGGAATCACAATTGGAAATTCTTTAAGGCGGATCATCTTGTCCTCCCTTTATGGGGCGGCGGTTATTTCGGTGAAGTTCGAAAATGTCATGCATGAATTCTCCACTCTTCCAGGCGTGGTTGAAGATGTCTCGGAAATTATCTTGAACCTTAAGGAAGTTCGTCTGCGGATAAGCGATCCTGAACCAAAGAAAATTTTTATTGAGGCGAAGGGGCCGGGAAAGGTTACAGCCGGTGATATAATCAGCAGAGACGGAAAAAGTGAAGTTTTGAATCCTGATCTTCACATTGCAACCTTATCGGAAAAAGGCGATTTAAAGGTCGAAATGACGGTAAAAGTCGGGAAGGGATATTCTCTTGCCGAAGCCAATATCGATGAGGATGCACCGATCGGTACGATACCCATTGACGCTGTTTTTTCGCCGATCAAAAAAGTCGTCTATGTCGTCAACAATGCCCGTGTGGGGCAGCGCACCGATTATGACAGGCTGACTCTGGAAGTATGGACGGACGGCAGTGTGCTTCCGGAGGATGCAGTGGCGTACGCCGCGAAAATCATGAAGGAGCAGATGACGATATTCATCAATTTCGATGAGGAGCTCGAGCCGGAGCCCGAGAAGAAAACAGAGGAAGAAGAGAAGCCGAAGTTTAACGAGAATCTATACCGGAGTGTCGAAGAACTCGAGCTATCCGTTCGCAGTGCCAATTGTTTGAAAAATGCCGAGATCCACAAAATTTACCAGTTGGTCAGCAAAACCGAAGCTGAAATGCTGAAAACGAAAAACTTCGGCCGAAAATCACTTAATGAAATAAAAGAAGTTTTAGGCGAGATGGGGCTTTCCCTCGGGATGAAACTGGATGGATTCGAGTATCCTGAAGAGGACGAAGAAGTAGAGGAAGGAGAATAAGAAGCTTTATGAGACATCGAAAGTCGGGAATTAAATTAAACAGAACGACGAGCCACCGAAACGCAATGTTTCGGAACATGGTTACCTCGTTGTTTAAATATGATCGGATTCGAACAACGGATGCCAAGGCAAAAGAGCTCCGGCGTCTGGCTGACAACATGGTTACGCTTGCCAAACGAGGGGACCTTCATGCCCGGCGGCAAGCAATGGCTGTTATTCGGGAAAAGTCGGTTGTTCACAGGCTGTTTGAAAATGCAAATGAACGGTTCGGAAATATACACGGGGGATACACCCGTGTCGTCAAATTGGGAAGAAGGCCCGGGGATGCTGCAATGATTTCCATTGTAGAGCTGGTCTCATCGGAAAAGGAAAAGAAGAAGAAGAAAAAGAAGACCGAGACGGCAAAAGCTGCTCCGAAACGGGAAAAGAAACCGGAGCCGGCAAAAGAAGCGGCCGCCCCCAAGGAAGCTCGACCTGAATCCGTTGAGGAAGAAACCTTCGACGGCGAAGTTGAAGAAACCCGATCCGCTGAAGCCGAAAAACAAATGGAATCAGCGGAAGAAGAACCGGATTCGGCGGCAACCCTCTCCCAACCATCGGACCCCGAGGTGCCGGAAAAACAATAAGCTTCGCTGCACTCGTGAAATCCAAGATGCCTGTTGCCCCTCAAAAATGGCGCAGGCATTTTTTTTGTCGGTAGGATTACAAGCTATCTCAAAATAATCTTTTGCCCCAATATCTTCGTTGGAGCCGCATGTTACGTCCTCAACATACATGAGTATGCCTGCGGCTTAACATGCGGCTCCGCCTTGATCTTGAACCAAAATATTTATTTTGAGACAGCTTGTAGTAAAATATGTGGTTCATCGCATGGACGGCCTGGTGCCGGGGCAAATCGGTATTCGTGAAAACCGCATCAGCCTATCTGCATGATTTCATAAAGATTTTCAAGAGGGTTGATAATCAGGAGTTTGTTTCGCAAGGGAATTCCCCGATTGAGCAGCACTTTGGTCGCCTCGGCGCATTCTAAAACGGCCACAAGAGCCACCGCGTATGGAAGCGTTCCCAAGTGGACCTCGACACCTCTTTCGGGGAGTTTGTCGGGATTGCCGTAAATCCGCACCAGTCCGGGATCTTCGGGGAAAATGGTGGTCACCTGCCCCGTATTGCCGGCTACGGCTCCGGAAACCATCACCGAACCGGATTTTCGGGCAAGGTCCTCCAGAAGAAAGCGGGTTTTGACATTGTCCAGGCAATCGATAATCAGATCAGGTGCATCCGACGTTAACCGATGGGCATTCTCGGCGGTTAAAAATTCGGTGTGGCAAACGACTTCGACCGCCGGGTTGACGAGATTGACCCTATACGCGGCTGATTGTGCTTTGGATGCCCCCAAGGTTTTCATGGTGGAAAGCAGTTGGCGATTGAGATTGCTGTCCTCGAAAACATCGCCATCGATCAGGATGAGTTTTCCGACGCCGAGGCGGGCCAGCATTTCAGAAACCGTACCGCCCAATCCGCCGAGGCCCACGATGCAAACGCTTTTTTGCAGCAATGTGATTTGATCCTGCAAGCTGAGGGAAGTACGATTTCTGATATACCGCTCCGGTATGATGGCGTTTTCCAGTGCAGTAATCTCGACATCCCTGATCGATACGTTGTGTTCGGTGGCGATTCGGCCGGCATCCTTAACGGAAAGCGCAGGGGAAAGTGAATGGTCCGGAAGCCTTATATTACGTGCAGCCGATATGATGGAATCTGTGGCGGTTGTTGTCATTGTTCGACCTTTAGGGGTTCTGGCATAACAAGTTTTAAATTTAAGTTGAAATATCCGCCAAGTCAAGGCAATCTCAAAATGATTGGTTTTCTTTCGGTGGGTTGGACTTTCCCGCACGAATGTTATCAGGCTCAGGGGAAAAAGAGCGATTAAACCGGAATCTGGAGGAATTAAATGGAATTGAAGAGGGTGTTTGTAACGGGTGCTGCGGGCTTTATCGGCTTTCATGTATCACGATATCTTTTGGATGCGGGCATTGAGGTCATCGGGCTGGACAACATGAGCCCCTACTATGATATTCGATTAAAAAGGGACCGCGTCACCCTGCTGCACAAATATCGCTCATTCACCTTTTGCAATGCAGACCTGTGTGATACGGCCGCAATCGAGGGCCTTTTTAAAGAAAACCGGTTTGATTGCGTATTGCACCTGGCCGCACAGGCCGGAGTCCGATATTCACTGAAGAACCCTAAGGCGTACATCGATTCCAATCTCGTCGGATTCATCAATATCCTTGAGGGCTGCCGGCATTACCCGGTAGAGCACCTGGTGTTCGCCTCATCGAGTTCGGTTTATGGTGCAAATACCCGAATGCCCTTTTCCGTGCATGATAATGTGGACCACCCCGTTTCCCTATATGCCGCGACCAAAAAAGCAAATGAGCTGATGGCACATACCTACTGTCATTTATATGGATTAAGCTGCACCGGCTTACGGTTTTTCACCGTTTACGGTCCTTGGGGTCGACCCGACATGGCGCTTTTTCTGTTTACCGACGCCATACTCAAGGAAAACCCCATCACGATTTTCAACAACGGTAAAATGGTGCGGGATTTTACCTACATCGACGATATCGTGGAGGGGGTCTACCGCGTCATGAAGCGGCCCCCCGTGCCGAATCCGGATTGGAACGGAAGCAATCCCGACCCCGGAACATCTTACAGCCGCTACAAGATTTACAACATCGGCAACAATCACCCCGTGGAATTGATGGTATTCATCGAAACGCTCGAACGCATCCTGAACAAAACAGCAAAAAAGGAGTTTCTCGGTATGCAGCCCGGGGATGTCCCTGCCACTTACGCGGATGTGGGTGACCTGGTGCATGATGTAGGGTTCAAACCGGAGACCCCCATCGATACAGGAATCGAGCGGTTTGTTTCCTGGTATAGGGAATATTATAAGGTTTAATCGTGAATCGCCTCATAAGCCGCAAACGCCTCCTCGTAAAGCGTCTTTTCCATGCCGATATACCGCGGTGAGAAATGAAAGATCGTAAACTGTTTGACGCCCGCTTTGCCGGCGATGAAGCCGGCCTTTCGGGCGGTCAAGTGGCGCTTTTTCAAGGCGGCGTGCCGATCCGCTTCCAGAAAACATGCTTCAATAAATAGATGATCCGCACCTTCGGCGAACGTGATGATTTTTTGGGTATTGGATTCGGTATCCGCTGTGTCTGCGATATAGAGAATTTTTTGTCCGGGTGTGATGACAGCGATTTTGTCGGCCAATTCTTTGATGGTAAAGCATTGGCCCTGGTCTTCATGTTCACCGGTATCGACACGGAATGGATGACCCGAAAGGCCGTGCCGATAAACGGCTTCCTTGAACCGGTTCAACCATGGGCCGATTTCCAGTCCAAGAGCCGATACAGCCTCTTTTTTAATATTGATGTGAAACCTCTCGGCCATCGAGAATCCCAGGCAAGGGATATCATGGTCCAGCAGAATTGCAGATACGGAAATGGCCGGTTCCTGCAGCAGTACGCCGCTGAACGGATGAGTCGAGGATTCGGCGGTCGGTAAAAAGCGATCTGAACAGGCGTACGTTTGGCTGACCATATGGTCTGGAAAAATCTCATGAGCATGCAATATCAGATTGGTTTCATAATTTTCCACGAGATTCCAGGTGTATCCTGCGAGCTTTCCTTCCACATTTCTGATGAATCCCTCGGGCCCGTATAAATGGATTACTTTTTCACGCCCGAGCATCAACCGCAGTAGGGTATCGAATCCGATAAAATGGTCCATGTGGGTGTGGGTGACGAACGCATGGCTGATTTTGAGAATGTCCCTGGGGGAAATTGCGTGCAAATCGCCGATATCGAAAATAAATGCACGTTTTGAGAAAATGAACGGGACGAAAAGGCCCGGGTCGTCAAACGGCCCGTTAATCAGCCTCGGATGAAAAGAGGGGCGCATTATGTCGGTATAAACTTGGCAACCTGTTGATTGATGCTGCGGTAAATATCCTCATCTGAACCGTAAATGTCTACAATGGATTTGTGGTGAATCAGTTTTTCCAAGACAAAAGCCATGACATAGAGCGTTACGGTGTTGGGGTTTGGTACGAGATTCCTGAAAGGCGCTGTCTGGTATTCGATATCGAAATCTTCTGCGTGGTTCAGTTGTTCAAGGCACTGGAGAATTTGATCTTCAAGTGTATTTTTACTCGTGGTTTCCACCAGCTTACTTTCAACCAACTTGGTTGCAATGGCATTGCTCAAGGGTTCTTTCAAATCCCTCAATGCTTCTATTGACTTTCTTCGGGAAAAATTTTTAGACGATTCTATCTTTGATAATATACTGGATTCCCGAGTACTGGGGCGAAACACTTTAGCCATGGGCTGCCCTCACAATTATGATGTTTGAAATATAATGATATCAAATACATATATATTAAGCATCAAACGTTAATGCGATCAAAATCCTTATTTTCCGAACGCGACTATACTAATTATATCATGTGGATTATGCAAGGAAAATCTGGCAATTTTTTTTATTTCTCAATCAGAAATATCGGATACACGGTTGGAAATCGGGATCGGAAATTACCGGGTGTCCAAACCAATCATTCGGCCGGACAGGCGTCTTCTATGATGAGTTGGATGGTTTTGTTCCCATTCCAACGGTTCCAGCGAAGGCGAAAGAGAACCTCGGCATAATCATGGTCGGTCAGGTTTTTTGGAGCATTGAAATGAATACCCTGGATACTTTTGCCGGTTGGATCATTCATTTGTTTCAGAATGAGACGTCTATGCTGATTGCCGACCACCTGGGAATGGCGTATCCGTATGTTTCTGGCCAAAAACAGCGGTTCTTCATTTCCGATTCCAAAGGGTTGAAGCCTATCCATTTCGTCCATAAGTTTGCCCGTGATCATGTCAAACCGCAATTCGCAATCGATGGGAAAGGAAGCGGCAGGCGTTTGCCCGGTTGTGTGATCATGGACAATGGATTCGAATTTCTCCTTGAACGCCAAAAAGTTTTCCGGTTTCAGGGTTAATCCCGCTGCCATGGCATGCCCCCCGAAATTTTCCAATAAGTCTGCGCATTCGGCAAGGCCCTCATAAAGGTTAAAATCGGCACTGCTTCTGCCCGAGCCTTTTGCAACACCGTTTTGCAGAGTGGCCAATACCGTCGGTCTTGCAAAACGCCTGGCGAGTCTTGAGGCGACAATTCCCAGAACGCCTTCATGCCAGGCTTCGCAATAGAGACACAAAGACTTTTGGTTCATCAGGCGCGGGGTGCTGTGAAGGTGGGATACGATTTCATCGAATATTTTTGTTTCTATCGTTCGCCGATTGCCGTTCAGTTGATCGAGATCTTGAGCGATTCGACGGGCGGTATTACTGTCTGAACAGGTAAACAACTCCACAGCCATTCGGGCGTGATCCAAACGGCCGGCCGCATTTAGACGGGGTGCCAGGCGAAAAGCGACATCCTCGGCGGTGATGAAGTGATGGTCTAAACCACTGCTTTCAAACAAGGACATCAAACCGATACGGTTCGAAAAGCCAAGCATATCGAGACCTGCACGGGTCAGAATTCGATTTTCACCGATAATCGGCACCATGTCCGCAATGGTTCCGATGGCTACCAGGTCACAATAGTCCTTTAGGTTCGGTTCGGGTTTGTCGGTGAAAAAGGACATATCCCGAAGCTTCTTGCGAAGGCACACGACAAGGTAAAACGCGACCCCGACGCCCGCCAGATGGGTGAGATTCGAAGGGCAATCCGTACGGTTGGGATTTACAACGGCAAATGCGCGGGGAAGTTGCTCCGGTACGTGATGGTGGTCCGTGATGATGACATCGATTCCTGCGCTGTTTGCCGTTTCAACGGCATCATGGCTTGACATGCCGCAGTCTACTGTGATGATCACCCGAATACCCCGGGCGACGGCGACATTCGTTACCTGGGCGGCGCTCAGTCCGTATCCTTCCGTGACCCGGTGGGGAATGTAATAATCGACATCGGCGCCGACATAGCGCAGAAAATCGTATAAAACAACGGTTGCGGTAATGCCGTCTGCATCATAATCTCCGAAAATCAGGATCGGTTCTTTTTGCATTACGGCACTGACGATCCGATCGGCCGCCCGATCGCTATCCGTTAGCGAGAAAGGCGGTTTCATCCGATCGAAGGAGTTTGAAAAAAAATCCAGTGCGGCCTTGTGTGACAGTATGGATCTGTTTGCCAGGACGGTCGCGGTAACGGGATGGCAGTTCAAGGATTTCACCAAGGAACCTGTCACCTGCGGATCAGGGACGCTCAGTTTCCATTCTTTTTTCATATGGGGTCCTATAGCCCAAATCGTTTTTCCGAACAATGGTTTTTCTTTTGGTTCAGCTTTCGGGTTGGTGGCAGAACGGATTGGACCGCTGATTTTTCACGATGACTCATCCGCTCTCCGATGATTGACGCCGGTTTGGAGTTGATATTGGCCGGAGGTTAGTGGTATGAATTTTAATGATAAGGACTTGCGGGACGAATTATGAAATACGAAACGACAAAACAGTATTTCCGTGTGGATCGCCGGGAAATCGGCTTTATTAAATTCATTATCGAGGCATACGAGGGGCTGGCGGTTGCCGGCACGGAAGATGCCGAAAACGGATACATGAAATTCAGCGTCGCTCCGGGATGCGAGAACGAGTTTGCTGCACTGATTTCGGAATTGAAAAAAGAAATCATGATATCAGGCCCGCTGGAGGATATTACCGAAGAAACGGGTGTGACGGAACAATGAAAACGATGAAGCGCCTTTATATTTTTACAATGGGATGCCAGATGAACGTATACGATTCGGAACTGATTGCCGGCATTCTCCAGACTACTGGATACAGGCGGGTCCATTCAATGGCCGGAGCCGACCTTGTAATTGCCAATACGTGTGCGATTCGCCGTAAATCGGAACAGAAAGCATTCAGTTTTTTGGGAAGAACGGCCGAACTGAAGCAAAAAAATCCGAATCTGATCGTTGGAATCGGCGGCTGTGTGGCCCAGCAGGAAGGTGACCGCATATTGAAGCGTTTTCCCTTTGTCGACCTGGTTTTCGGTACCGATGCCATCGGTCAACTTCCGAATATGGTGCGGCACATCGAGGAGACCGGGTCCCGAATGACCGATGTAAGCATGCGGGGAAGGCCTCTGAACATCGATTCGGCGGCGATGATCGAGGCCGACAAAAGCCCATCGAAATTCGTTACCATTATGAGAGGATGCGATAATTTCTGCACCTATTGTGTCGTGCCGTATGTGCGGGGAAGGGAGAGAAGCCGCAGTCCCGAAGACATTATCCGTGAAATCAGACGATTGGCTGATTCCGGTACGCGTGAGATTACGCTTTTGGGACAGAACGTCAACAGTTACGGGTTAAAGGAGGGGCTCTGTTCATTTCCCGTTCTGATAAAAAGGATCAGTGACATTCAGGGCATCGAGCGAATACGTTTCACCACCTCTCACCCGAAAGACCTTTCCGACGAATTGATCGAATCGTTTCAAAACGTGGAAAAGCTATGCGGCCACATTCACCTCCCGGTTCAATCGGGCTCCAACGCGGTTCTGAAACGAATGAATCGAAAATATACCATCGAGGCCTATCTTGAAAAAATGGCCCGATTGAGGGAGGCGCGACCCGGGATCGCCGTGTCATCGGACATCATCGTTGGGTTTCCGGGTGAACAGGAGGCGGATTTTTTGAAGACCCTGGATTTGATTAAAACAGTCGAATATGATAGCCTGTTCATGTTTCAGTATTCGGATCGGCCTAATGCTCCGGCTTCCGCTTTTTCAGGTAAGATCCCCACTGCTGAAAAGAAAAGCCGGCTTCAGGCCCTGCTGGCTGTCCAGGAGAGTATCACCCGTAAGAAGAATGCGCAATTGGTGAAAAAAACGGTGGAGGTTCTGGTTGAAGGGTGGAGTAAATTGAATCGGTTCGATGCAGCGGGACCAGGCCGGTTGGAATGGTCGGGCAGAACCTCGACCAATAAAATCGTCAACTTCACAGGAGGAAAGCCGGGGTCCGGCCCCGATGGAAATTTTGCCGGTAAATCGGTACATGTTTACATCGAAAAAGCCCTGGCCCATTCCCTTTGGGGTAGATTGATCGAGGCTCAACCGAAACACCGTGTTTTGAAAGGAGAAAGACTATGTTGCGCAAAGTAACACTTGCGGGTTTAGCCGTGGACCCTTCATCCAATACACCGATAATTATTCTGAAGTCGGAAGACGATGACCAAACGATTCCCATTTGGATCGGACTGTTGGAGGCGACATCCATCGCATCGGCACTGAAAAATATCAAATTCGATCGTCCCATGACGCATGACCTGTTTAAAAATTTTCTGGACGGTCAAAAGATCTCCGTATCCAAGGTGGAGGTTTGCGACCTGAAGGAAAATACATATTATGCGTTGATTTATTTCCTTTCAGAGGAAAAGACGTTCAGCATGGATGCCAGGCCGAGCGATGCCATTGCCATCGCTCTCAGATTCGACGCCCCTATTTTTGTGGATGATAAAGTGATCGAGGGATCCAAAATGAAATCCGGAGAAGCTATCGACGAAAGCGAAGAAGGAAAAAAATGGGCGGAATATCTGGAAAACCTTTCTCCCGATGAATTCGGAAAGGTTTGAATCGAGAGGGTCAGTGTACGATCCGGTCACGTGACGGGGCAAATCGCGAGCGGTACGCTTATGCCGCCGATGGTTTCCGGTTTGCGGCCGATTGTCGAAAAAAACGCGATAGGACCAATGATGATTGATCTTCATATGCATACCGTTTTTTCAGACGGCGAACTGATTCCATCGGAACTCGTTCGAAGAGCGCAGGTTCTGGGGGTTCGGAAAATGGCGATCACCGATCACGGGGATGCGTCCAATATGGATTGGATCATACCCAGGATCGTGGATGTTTCCGCCCAGCTGAATCGGGTATTGGATATCGTGGTCCTGCCGGGTATCGAAATAACGCATGTGCCGCCGGAATTGATTGCCGCCACGGCCAAACGAGCGCGGAAATTAGGCGCTGCCATAATCGTACTGCACGGGGAAACCATCGTCGAGCCGGTGGCGCCCGGAACGAATGAGGCCGGTCTCGGTGCGGACATCGATGTGCTGGCTCATCCCGGATTGATCACCCGTTCTCAGGTCGCGGCCGCTAAAGAAAAAGGCATTCTGCTCGAGATAACGGCCCGAAAGGGCCACAGCCTGACCAACGGCCATGTAGCAAAGCTCGCCGCCGAGGTGGGGGCAAGCCTGGTGATCAATACAGATTCCCACGGACCGGGAGACCTGATTGACGAAACGACGGCGCGGCAAATCGTTTGCGGCGCCGGACTGACCGAATATGATTTAGTCAGAATGCAGCAGAACGCCGAAAGCCTTATTGAGAAGCGTGCTTGATGCGATGATCAGACAGTGAATTTTCCGCCTTCATAAATGCACGTTTTTTTCCCATCCGATAAATGAGCGGTCACCCGCTTGTTTTCCGTATTCACCAAATCCCAGTGCAGGGCCGAATCATTGAATCCGAGCTTCTCTTTTTTCTCCCGGGTGAGCTTCTTTGGATCACCGGCAAACGTATCCGAATAGGAAGCTCCAAGCGCGACATGACAATTGCCGTACTTGCCGCCGAAATTTTCATCGAACAGGGTATTGGCCATAAATTTCGTGATCCGTGAAAACCGCTTGTCCGTCAATGAAAATTCTCCCAAACGCTTTGCCCCTTTATCCATGGCGATCTGTTTGGTCACGAATGCCTTGCCTGCTTCCGCCTCGATGTTTACCACAGCGCCTTTTTTGAATTCCAGTCGAACCCCTTCGACATAATTGCCGCTTCGGTAGGACGGCTGATCGGCATAGTATACGCCCCTGGTTCCCCTCATGTCCGGTGAAAGAAACAGCTCGAAGCTCGGAATGTTGTGGCCCGAAATGCCGATCCATTTCCTCATGTCACCGGGAACGATCTCAAGATCGATATTTTCCGATTCGACATGAAACGCTTTCACTTTCAACCGGTTCAGTCGTTTTTTTAGATCAACGGCTTGTTTGTAGATGTGCCGCCACTCCTCCACCGGGTTCTTCTTGTTCAAAAAGCAAGCCTTTACGATCTGGTCCGAATACGTTTTCAAGGGTATGCCGGCGTGTTTGGCCTGCTCCTCGGTCGGGAAGGTGCATAGCGTCCAGCCGAAGGCGCCCTGTTCCTCGCGTTGGGTCAATATATCCCGCAAATACTTTCTGGCGACGGCTGTTTTGCCGATTTTCGCAGAGTCTACACCACTCAGATGGGTAATGGAATCGGGAGCATGAAGAAAAATACTTCCATTGAGATGTTCGTAGAGGACCTTGTCCCCGGGAAAATTGAACTTCAGCTGCCTGTCGGACGAAATCGTATAAAACGACAGCTCCATATCGGAAGTCGGTTCGGCCTTTAAAATAGCATTCATGCCCATTTCCAAGAGCTTGGCATAGAGTATTTCCGCCAGCCTGACCGCCGTTAGATGATAGCGGATCTGAACGATATCATTTTTTTTGAACTTCCCGGATCTGGCGGTTTTCATGCCCCACAGTAAAACGTCTGCGTATCGTTCGAGTTGTTTTTGGTTCATCATGAGCCCCCTTTTTTATCTCTCGAATTATGTCTCAAAATATGATATAGCCCGGCTATCCGGCATTGGACCGCTGATCTGTATGATATCGTCCGGAGCCGTATGAACGGCACATGCGATCCCCAGACGCGTTATCGGCCTTAGTGCTCTTTGCGGGCAAGTCAGGCTGCCGATCTGCTCTTCCGTCCCGCTTGTGCGGGGAAGAAAACCCATCCTGTCAGCGGGAGGCGCTTGTTCATCAATAGTAAAAAACGAGATGAAGGTCAATGACGGATATTTTTGAAAAACGGACGCTTGCACTCGGTTCCGTAACCCTAACCACGGCGTATTTCACAACATCCGAAAGCATAAACCTGCGTTATGGATACACCAGGCAGGACAAAGCGTCCCGAGGTACGGTATTGGTGTTGAACGGGCGATCCGAATTTATCGAAAAATATGCAGAGCCCATCGAGCGGCTGGCGCATCGCGGGTATGATGTGTATACCCTGGACTGGCGCGGGCAGGGTCTTTCAGAGCGAATGCTGCCCAACCGTTTGAAAGGCCATGTATCATCCTTTCAGCACTACATAGAAGATATGAAGCAGTTCGTGACCGAAAAAGTACTGCCGACCGCCGTTTCACCGGTTATTTTCCTCGGCCATTCCATGGGCGGGCACATTTGCCTTCGATGTGTTCATGATTTTCCGGATATGGCGGATATTCTGGTTTTGACGTCACCCATGGTCGACATCGATACACGGCCCTTGCCCCGAAGGGCTGTACGTTTTCTGATCAGGTTCGGGCGTGATGATGACTATGCCTTCTTCAATGGTGATGAAGCACCGGAATTCCGACGGTTCGAAGGAAATAAACTCACATCCGATCCCCGGCGATTCCGAGATCATGTCGATGCCGTGAGGAACAATCCCGATTTGGGATTAGGCGGTGTCACGAATGGTTGGATTCGGGCGGCATATCGATCCATCGATATTCTCAACTCGCCGGGGTATGGGGCCGGTATACGAAAACCGGTACTGATGGCCTCTGCAGAACGGGATCGGATCGTTTCGAATAAGGCGCAGAAACGGATCTGTGCGGTGATGCCCGGATGCCGGTTTCTATCCGTGCCCGGTGCACGCCATGAAATTTTAAAGGAATCCGATGCGGTTCAATCCGTCTTTTGGAATGCGTTTGACGCGTTTTTAACCTTGCACGGCAGGCCCGCATAGTGACGTCCGATAGAAAGATAAACATCAACAAAAGGTGCATTGGAGGTTGGTATGGATCGTACGAGAGATGAAGAAAAAGAGCTTTTCGAGTCGCCGGAAAGAGAAGAAATTGACGATTTCGACGATGGGGAAGAAGCTTTCCCCGGTCCGGTTCGAACCCTTATGGATGGACAGACGGGGAGTGAATCCTTTGAAACGGAATTTGACGATGACGGTTATGAACCGGAAATGGCGAATCCATCCAACGGGCTTTTTTCAGTTCTGCAAAAGCCCTCGGTATGGTTAGGGGGAGCAATCGGACTCGTTGTCATTTTGCTGGGCTATTTTTTCCTGTTCGCACCGGGAGGGTCGGATGTGGAAAGAAACGAGTTGACACAGCTCAAAAACAGGATCGTTGCATTAGAAGATGAGATCCTGCGTCTGCAGAACACCATGGCCATTGATACGGCAGAAAATGCCGAAGTGCCGACGGATCAAAACAGACGGCGTATCGATGTCCTCGAGAGCATGGTGACGGCGAAAACCGATAAACTGCAAAAAGATGTCGAGACGCTCGCTTTATCGCTCAAGGACTTGGATTCAAAAATGAATTCCGTTGCACAATCAGCTGATGCATCGGCGAAAAGTGCATCCGGGGCCGCATCTTCGTCAGAGAGCATAACCTATTATACGGTGAAAAAGGGGGATAACTTATTTCGAATCGCCCTGAAATATGGATTAAAAGAGAGTGAATTGATGGCGTTGAACGGGTTGAAAAAAACCAGCATCATTCATCCGGGGGATAAGCTTCGAGTCAGTAAATAACCCGGGCAAGCTGAAAAGCGGTCACCTTTCGTCGGCGGAAAAGGATGCACGCATGTTTATAAAATAATGGTGTTATCCTCTCTTCCCTTTTTCACGAGTCTTAAACACGCGCCGTCGGTGTCGATGATGGTGATCGAGGTGTTATCCGGGCGAAACACCACAACCTTCGGATCGCCCAATGCTTCCCCAACCGCCGCATTGATGGCGATGAAATGCGTGACCACCACGGTATCCTCCTTCAGTCGGTTCAGGGTGGCAATCACATTCGATCGCCAGGATTGCAACCCGCTTTCCAGGTTATGCCACTCGTCGGTCATGATGCTTCTCAGCCAAGCGGCACGATCCGATATCCGGGCCGGTGGAGACGGTATCTCGGCCACCCCGGCTTCGATTCGTGGAGAGACACCCCATTTATGTGCCAGAGGTTCCGCTGTTTGGCGTGTCCTCAAAAGAGGGCTTGTAACGATCGGTATCGGCCCCAGTGGATAAAGCGTATCGGCCACTTCGGCCGACTGCCGGCGACCCGGGTCATTCAGTCCGGGATCGTTTTGTTCCCCCCACCCCGAGGCCGCTTTTCCATGCCTTACAAGATAAATCCGCACCATTTTGCTTCCCTGACTTTATCTTTGTTTATATAATGTCTTGAGGCAGACTGCGCAGCGTCCATCGGCCACTGTAAGGGATAACAGGCCTCTTGTAAAGACAATGCTTGTAATTTACAGGAATTGTTTCAATAATACGTTCGGGTAGATTATATTCTCTCTAATGTTCAAGGTTATTGTATGAAAATCTTTTTTTCGTTCCTATTGATTATCTTTCTTGCGTTCAGCGGTTACCATCTGACCTTTCGGGGATTCAAGCTTCCGCTGTTTGCCAGAAGGTTTTATTTAACCGGAACGGAATTTCTGTTTCTCGGACTTTTATTGGGACCTCATTTCACCAATATTATCAACACAGAAACGTCTATTCGTCTCGAGCCGATCACGACGTTTTTATTGGGATGGACCGGTCTGCTGTTCGGATTTCAATTCGAGTTGCGTAAGATGCTGCGATTTCCGATCCCTCTGCACTTGTCGGCACTGCTGGAGGGGATGTCTTCCGCCATAACGGTTTTCGGCGGTGCAGTTCTGCTTAGCCTGTTTTACTTTGAATTCGCCTGGACTCGAACGCTGATTGCGGCACTGGCACTCTGTGCCGTTGCCGTTCCTACGGCCCAGACAGGGCTTGCCATGGTTGTCTCCGAGTCCTCGGAACATCAGAAAAACATGGTAGGAAACTTGAAGTTCGTATCCGGTCTTGACGGTTTGATCGCCATGTTGATTCTGGGTGTACTGTTTTTTTTCCGGCCCTCCCTGGCAGTGGAAGAATTTCCCTGGCTCCAACAGGGGGTGAGCTTGTTAATGGTTTTCTTCCTGTTCGTCGGGCTGTTCCTTCTTTTCGGCCTTTTTTTTATCGGCCGGTTGGCCGAAAATGAAATGGTTCTCGTTGTCATCGCCATGACGGTGATCGCCGGCGGCGCCGCCGCTATTTTAAATTTTTCCCCCTTGCTGATGAATTTTCTGGTCGGAATTTGTCTTGCCAATATGGTCAGGAACAAAGAACGCATTTTCAACATGCTGGTCGGGGTCGAAAAACCGGTGTATTTGTTGATACTTTTATTTTTGGGAGTGAACTGGTACATCCCTTCGGTGTGGGTATTGGGGATTGCAGCGGGATACAGCCTGATCATCGGGGTCGGAAAAATTATCGGGGGTTTTGCCTTCAAGCAATCGCTTGGCTCCGAATCGTTATCACCGCTGTTTGGACTGGGACTGATATCACCCGGCGGACTTACGTTCGCCATACTGCTGGACCTCCAGAAAGGATTTCCCTACACGATGACGACCGGCATTATCGGCATGGCCCTGATCGCCGTCATGTACAATGACATGGCCGGCCCCCATGTGCTCAAATGGCTGATCCGACACAACCAGGCCGTATGATTCGAAATTGAGTTCTTATTCCTCTTCGTCACAGGTATCCGTTTTGGTTTTCAACGGCCTTCCGATTTTTTTCTCCATGTGACGGTGCCTCTCCTGCGGTTTAACATCGAGCCCAAGGCGATTAAACTGGATGATCGGAACGACAGCATAAATTCCCTGGTGCGAACATTCCGTTTCCCGGCAAAGCGATTCCAGATAGTCACAAGCCTGCCGGCAAAGTGATTCGTTTTCGATGACGGTGAACAACGTCTTGTTGTGTTTCATCCCTCCACTGGTAAACGAACGAAATCCGGCGAAAATAGGGACATGGTGGCTTATCAACTGAAGGGAATCCGTCGTTTCAATAACGGTTGATCCGGTTACTCCGATATCCAGCCAACCGGTGATCAGTTCATCCAGAACTTCTTCATTATTGATGACGGCGATAATTAAATACATGATAATCCATCAATGAAAGCGCATTTTCGATTCCAGTCGCATAATTTCATCCGCCAATTCACAGGCCTCTTCGGCTTTTCTGAAGGCGGCAGCAAAACCGGGATTTTTACACAGCCTGGATACGGCCGCCAAAATTTGAATATGCAGCGTGGTGCGATTTTGGGGGATAACCAATGCGACGATGATGTCCACCGGCAGGCTGTCAATGGCATTGAAATCAATGGGATGATCAGGCCGAATCAGGAGGACGGCGGCTTGGTCGGCCTTCTCGTTGACGGCATGGGGAAGAGCGATGCCGTTGCCGATGCCTGTGCTCATGGTTTCTTCCCGGGCCAACAGGGCCCGGTAAAGGGTCTCCCGGTCCGTAACGAGCCGGTGCTCCGTGCACGTGTCGGCGATAAATTCGAGAACCGACGTTTTGTCCGGCAGCCGGATATTCAGGAAAATTCGGTTCGGTTCGATGTAATTGCTGATTTTCATGGTGAGGGTCTATTTTTCTTTTTTCTTGAAAACCACCGAAGGTTTTACCCGTTTCGAATAGGTGAAGTTGTCGGCTGATGTTGCATCTCCGTACCTGGCTCTCAATTCCCCGATCGGACCTGCATCGAGCGCCCGGGTGGGGCAGGCTTCCACACATACGGGAAGATCGCCGGTTTCCCATCGATCCGCACACAAGGTGCACTTTCGCATCTTTGCGCCCGGTGTTGCATCGAACTGGGGGGCATCGTAGGGGCAAGCCTTCAGGCACTTTACATCACATGCTTCATTACCGAGACACTTGTCGCTGTCGACCAAAACGATGCCGTCCTCTCTGCGTTTCCAAACGGCATCCGCCGGGCAGGCGGCCACACATACCGGATCTTCGCAGTGCCAGCAGGGGGCGATCATGTAACTGACGAACACGTCCGGACATGTTCCGCGTTCCGTACACGTAATGCTGATCCACTTCTCAGGCCCTGCCGGTATATCGTGCCAATCCTTGCAGGCCACCTGGCAGGCCCCGCATCCGGTGCAGCGGGTTTGATCGAAATAGAAACCGATTTGCATGAGCTGTCCTCCTTTTTATCAGGCAAACGGGCCGATTCATCAGGATATTTTTTGGGCCTGTGCCAGTAGTGTGTTCAATGTGGATGCGCCGCCTTCCGAAAATCGATCGTTGGTCAGCACGTTGACACAGCCTCCGCGGCAAATGCCGTTTTTATCGGGATCGTACCAGGTGCCTTCAAAGATGCAGATCACACCGGGTATTATTCGTTCGGTCACCTTTGCTGTTATGCGTATGGTGCCACGGTCGTTGAACACATGAATGGGGTCCCCGTTTGCGATTCCCCGCGGGTCGGCGTCGACCGGGTTGATCCAGCATTGATGGGGTTCGATTTCTTTTAACCAATCGATATTTCCCAGGTGAGAATGCACGCGTGTTTTTCCATGCGGCGTCAGCACCTGGAGCGGATATTTTTCGCGTAAGGGGTCGCTTATCCCCTCCCATGTCGGCACATATTTGGGTACAGAAGGACACCGCGGGTTGTTGAGGTCCGCCGCTCGTTGAGAGAAGATTTCTATTTTGCCGGACGGGGTTTCGAATGGATGATTTTCAATATCCGCTATCTGGTCCTTAAAGGCGACGATGGGTTCGTCGAGCTTGACGCGAAAGACGCCTTCTTCTCTAAATCGGTCATAATCCTTGATTTGAGGACCGGTTTCGGGGTTCTTTTCGACAAAAGCCCTGAGCCATTGCTCTTCGGTAGCGGGATTGAAGTCGGCATAGCCGAGGCGTTCGGCGAGTTCACAAACGATTTCATAATCGGACTTGCATTCACCGGGGGGTTCCACCGCACGATTTACACACGTATAGTAGGGTCCGGAGGGCCAGGGTCGTGTAAGGTCGTTTCTTTCCGCTACGTGGGAGACCGGAAGCAGAATATCGGCATACCTCGCCGTGGGCGTCATGAAGAGTTCGCTTACCACCAGAAAATCCAGTTCAGTAAGCGCCCTGGCGGCCTTGTTCGTGTTGCCGAGCTGGTTTAGAAAATTATTACAGACAAACCAGGCGAATGTGATATCAGCAGGATATCCGCTTTTCTTTCCATTTATAATAGCGTCGAAAATTTTATTGGTATGAACCCGCTTCAATGTGCGAAGATTCAGATCCAGGGTGCCTCGAACAGAGGGGCCGCCGGCTTCGACCGGATTTTTGACACCGGGTATGCCGGATGAGCGGAACATATGCCCGACCGGAATGCCCATCAGGCCGCCGCCCGCGCTGCCCCCTTTCTTGCCGACATTTCCGGTTATGGCACACAGGGTCATGGCGCCGCGATTGTACTGTTCACCCATGGCGCTTCTGGCCGGTCCCTGGCAGTCCATCAAGGCGGCCGGCTTAGCCGATGCATATTCTTTTGCAAGATTTTCGATGGTCAGGGCGGGGACGCCGCAAATTTCTTCGGCCCATCCAGGCGTCTTTTCGATGCCGTCTTCATCTCCGAGTACATATGCTTTGTACGGCTCGAATCCGACGGTGTATTTATCCAAAAAGGCTTGGTCGTGCAGGTTTTCCTTGATGATGACATTGGCCATGGCGGCCATCATGGCGGTATCGGTGCCGGGCCTGATGGGTATCCATTGATCCGCCAAGACCACGGCCGTATCATGATACCGGGGATCGATACAGACAATCTTTATGCCGGCCTCCCTGGCTTTAATCAGATGGTACATCGTATTGGTTCCGGAAATCATCCGCGCCGGGTCCCATCCCCACATGATAATTAATTTTGAATTCAGCAGGTCTTCGCGGCTGTGCCCCACCATGACGGAGCCGTACTGGGCCATGACGGCCCATACAGCCCCTTCGGAACTGACATTTCCGTAATTGGTGGTGTAGCCTCCGAACATCCCGAGAAGCTTGGCCAAAGCTCTCCCGCCGTTGTGAAGGGCGCCGAGGTATCCTCCACCGGGGACCAGGAAGATGCTCTCATAGCCGTAATTGTCCCGCGTGAAGGCCAGCCGTTCGATGATGGTGTCATAAGCTTCGTCCCATGAGATCCTTTCGAATTCTCCCTTCCCCTTCGGCCCTTTGCGCTTAAGGGGATATTTCAGACGATCCGGATGGTGCACTTCCTTGCGAATGGCCCGGCATCGTAAACAGGTTCTCAACTGGTCATCGGGATTTTTTGCGTCATCACCCTCAACCCGAATAATCTCACCATTCTTGACATGAAGGCGCAGGGGACAGCGCCCCCCGCAATCGAACGCGGATGTCGTCCGGACGATTTTAACGTTGTCTTCACTTCGGCTCATAACCATTTCCTCCTATGCCGTGACAAATGGACCGGCCACGATTCTTTTCATTTTCCCTCCCAGCAATCGACCGGGTGCCCGGGCTCCTATTTCCTTTTCGATGTTTCTGCCGGGATTTCAGGGATTTTCTTTCAAAGGTGAACATCATCTTTCTTATCTTAGTATTGGCAAGACGATATCGAGGATTTCAAGAGGGCGAAGATACCGCCGCTCCGGGCCGAAATGCCGTATATGGATAAGCACTTTCGAATACGGTTACCGATGGACACTATTTATTTTTTAAAAGTTCGGATCACTTTTTGCAATATCCTTTTTCGTCATTTCAGGTTTCTAACCGGCTTAAAACAGAATAAAATAACTGATGATGCTCAAAAACGGTAGCCTTTGTTCTTAAAAAGATCCATACACACCTTGGTTATTTTTGGATCGTAGAAGGTTCCGGCATTTTGTCGTATTTCATCCATGGCGATATCGATTCCCAGGGCGGCACGGTAGGGGCGGTGCGAGGCAACCGCCTCCACTACGTCGGCAACGGCGATAATGCGTGCCTGCAGCAGAATATCATCTCCTTTCAGCCCTTGGGGATAGCCTGATCCATCGAACCGCTCGTGATGCTGAAGAACGATATCCGCAATGGGCCAGGGAAATTCGATGTCCTGCAGTATTTCGTAGCCGATCCGGGGATGTTCTTTGATTAAGTTGAATTCATTTTTGGATAACAGGCCGGGTTTGCTCAAAATTTCCGCCGGAATCGAGATTTTGCCCAGATCGTGTATCAAGCCGGCCAAATAGCTTCCCTCCACCACTTCATCGGATAATTCCATCTCAACGGCTATAGCACGCGCCAAATCGGCGACGCGCCGCTGGTGGCCTGCCGTATAGGGATCCCGGGTTTCCACGGTCAGGGCGATGGTATGAATCATTCCATCCAGTGTCTGGCGAAGCTTCTCCATGATATTCTGAATGGATTTCGTCCGCTCTTCGACCATCTTCTCCAGCCCGTCCCGGTAAGACCTATTGGTGATTTCCAGCGAACGCCGCGTCAATGCATTGGAAACACTGATGAGTACGCCGCTGCGGGTGATCGGCTTTGTGATATAATCGTAGACGCCGAGTTCGAATAGCTGCCCGGCAAGAGACGTATCATCCATGGCGGTAACCATAATGACGGCGATATCCGGGTAATTGTCAAAGACGAATTGGATGAAATCCAACCCGGATTCCCCCGGCATATTGATATCGCTCAATACCAGGTCGACGGTATGACTTTTCAGAACAGCTCTTGCGGCTTCCGAATCATTTGCCGTAAGACAGTGATACCCGTCAAATTCCAAGATATCGCTGAGCAACCGACAGATGGATTCTTCGTCATCCACAACCAGAATGCCGGCCGATCCGGCCGCATCATTTTTCTTCATTTTTTTGTCACTTCCTATCAGCCGGGAATATCCGGCGGCCGAATGCATTATCAGGCCCCCACAAGGTGCTTCACCTTCCGGTATACCTTTTCCACGGTAATGCCTTTAAAGCACACCGGCCGTTCACAGGGATACGTTTCGCTTTCAAAACAAGGGATGCAGCGGGTCTCAGGCAGCATCACGTTTACGTGAGATCCCAATGGACGCCAGCGCACCGGATCGGACGGGCCGAAAATGGTGAGGACAGCCGTTCCCAGAAAAGCCGCCAAATGGCTGGGCCCGGAATCATTGCCGATTAAAAGCCCGGCTTCCCGCAGTCGGCTGCACAATCCGATCAGGTCATTGCTATAAATGTTCTCTTCATCGATCCCGAATACGTTCAAACCATCGAGCATGTGTTTTTCCGCCGGTCCGGCTATCCATTTAACGGCAAGGCCGTCACGTTTCAGCCGATGATAGATACGGACAAAATTTTCCAGCGGCCAGTTTTTTCGACGGCTTCCCGAGCCGGGATGAATCAAAATGCTTGGGCTGTTGCCGAAATCCCCGTCCGCATGTTTCATGCGGTACTTGTCTCGGGACGGCGCACATCGAGCACCGATTCGGTTGAGCTCGAGTGTCAGGTGTTCGACGATGTGCATCCTGTTTTCCGGAACAGGACGCGGCGATATCCGGTGTACATGCGCATCGGTTAATGACCGGATGTTTTTACTCAAGATCGATGCGTTGGAAAACAGTAGAATGTGATGGTAATTCTCAAATAAGGATGCGCATCGAATCGAGGGTGTATCCTCATACAGTTGAGAAAAAATCCGCGTTTCCACGGACTGCACCTCGTCTGCAATATCGAGATGCCGGATCAGTGGTATCAAGCCGGACCTGCAGAAAATGCCGGAAGGTTTTTTGCAAACCCGATTCACGGCGGTCAAGGTCAGAATGAGATCTCCCAGGGCGCCCTGGTGAATGATCAGGTAGTCTTCCTTCAAGGTGCCACAACGTTGAAAAAGAAAGAGGGGCCGTTGGTCGGCCTTTATCGTTGCTGTTTAAGGCGGACAGGGCGAAAGTTGCCGCTCTCCAGTTCTTTTGCCAAATCATCATCCGAGTAAACCGGATTCTCGAATTCGGTGGCGCATGTTAAAAACCAGTGGTGATTGGCATAATCGGTATCGGTATCATAAAAGCGATGCTCGGTAAGGACAAGACCATTGAGCTGATAACGAGACTTGTATTTGCATACAAAGCGGGAATCCAGTGACGCCTTGGAATGGACATGCATATCAATAATCATGGTGGTCCTTCAACACCTTTCATCAGTAGTAACTCGATCCGTCCCAGCAGTGGGTGCAGAGTTTATCTTTTGGAAGCCCGATCGAATGGACAAGATCGTTCATTTTTTGGTATGTTAACGAGGTAAGCTTGAGGTTCTGCCTGATCTTGTCCACCATCAGCCTGTTTTTCTCCGAGCCGGCGGTCGCATATTCCTGCAGATTGACATCTTCCGTACCTTCGATTTGCTTTATCGCCTTCCTTCCGGCAAGGTCGAGCGTTGACCGGGAGGACGAAAAATTTAAAAATTCGCAGGGGTAGATCAATGTCGGGCACGCTATGCGCATATGAATTTCCTTTGCGCCCATATCGAAAATAGACTGAATGTTTTCTTTCAGCTGGGTTCCCCTGACAATGGAATCATCGCAAAACAGAATGCGTTTCCCGTCGATCAGGTCCATAATTGGGATTAGTTTCATTCGGGCCACCAAATCCCGCTGGGGCTGATTCTGGGGCATGAAACTTCTCGGCCAGGTCGGTGTATATTTTACATACGGCCGCTGGTAGGGAAACCGCCTTTGATTGGCGTACCCCAGGGCATGCCCGATGCCCGAGTCAGGGATGCCCGAAACGAGGTCGATCTCGACATCGTCATGCTCTGCCAGCATGGCACCGCAGCGGTATCGGACGATTTCTACGTTAATGCCCTCATAGCTCGAGGCCGGATAACCGTAATAAACCCACAAAAACGAACACACCTGCATCTTGTCGCCCGGCGGTTTGATTTGTTCGACACCGTCGGGTGTAATGAAGACAATTTCTCCCGGACCCAGGTATCGATCCAGTTCATATCCGAGGTTGTGAAAGGCGCATGTTTCCGATGTCGCAACAAACGCTCCGGCTTTCCTGCCGATCATCAAGGGTGTTCTGCCGAGTTTGTCCCTTGCAGCATATATCCCCTTGTCTGTTAAAATAAGAATTGAACATGACCCGTGAACCAATTCCTGCGCATGAACAATACCGTCCTTGAAATTTTCCTGCTCGCATATGAGCATTGAAATCACTTCGGTAGGGCTGACTTCGTTGCCGCTGATTTCCGATAAGGTTTTTTTGCGCTCAAACGCCGATTTTGACAGCTGTTCGATATTGTTTACTTTTGCAACCGTAGCGATGCTGAATTGCCCAAGATGTGAGCCGATAACCAGTGGTTGGGAATCCGTGTCGCTGATGACGCCGATTCCTTTATTGCCGTGAATTTTGGGCAAATCCGTCTCGAACTTGGACCTGAAATAATTGTTCTCGATGTTGTGAATGAACCTGATGAATTTCAAATCGCTTTTAACCGCCATTCCTCCCCTTTTCGTGCCGAGATGGGAATGGTAATCCGTTCCATAAAAAAGGTCCATGACGCAGTCGCGTTCGGAAACCACGCCGAACATTCCACCCATTGATTTTTCTCCTTGGTTTATTGGTGATGAAAAATCATTTCTATACGTTTCTTGAACATCTATGTCAATTTTTATCGAAATTTAAGAAGTTTTATGAATCACCTAAAAGGGGGGATGCAGATCCCCAAACCGCTCTATCCTTCGATCTGAACGCCGAAGATACGCGGGACCGATGGGCCGTTTCTAAAAATAAAATATCTGCGGGTAAATCCGGCGACGGTGAACAGAAATTACGGCAACCGATGGGGCCGCCCCCTTGCGGGGCAGGGAGGCACTTCCAGGATTAATCAGGATGGTGTGCCTGTCTTCGGTGATTCGGGCGTGATGCGTGTGCCCGTAAATGACTGCACTGATTCCAATTGATTTTGGATCGATGTCCAGATCATGCAGATCATGTAACACATAAAAATCAACATCGTTAATGCTTATCAACTCGGTTTTCGGTAAGGTTTTGGCCCATTTTCCGCGGTCCATGTTTCCGCGGACGGCTGTCACAGGGGCAATGGCATTAAGGCGTTTCAGTACTTCCGGATCGTCGATGTCCCCCGCGTGGAGAATCATATCGATATGTTTAAAGATGGTTGCGATTTCCGGCGCCAACCGCCCGTGGGTATCTGAAATGACCCCGATTCGAGTAATAGTGCCGCCGATATTGCCTTTCATGATGGTTTCGAATGCCGGAAAACATTAATCGTAATCAGGCGGTGATTTACCGATCCTTCGCCGCATGTGTTTGATTTTGCTCCGATGCTGCTTCTTTTCGAGCCGTTGCTGCTTCTTGGCCAATGAAGGCCGCGTCTTTAATCGAGGTTTAGGTTTTTCAGCCGCCCTTTCCACCAGTCTTGTAAGACGCTTTACGGCTTCTCTTCGGTTTTGTTCCTGGGTTCTCCCCGATTGGGCCTTGATGTTCAGAATGCCGTCCGAGGATACCCGGTTTCCCGCAATACGAATCAGCCGGGTTTTCACGAAGTCCGAAAGAGAGGGTGAATTCGTGATATCGAAGCGCAGAAGAACGGCCGTAGAAACCTTGTTCACATGTTGCCCACCCGGACCGGATGAGCGGATGAATTCAAGTTTTATCTCTTTCTCGTCGATTGCTATGGAACGGGTGATTTGGATCATTTTGCCCGTGATCCCGGTCACCATTGAAATGTAAACCGAGTGATGGTTGTCCTATCGGCTCATTTCTACCAGTGCACGCCCGATGCGCCTCGCTTCTTCCAGCAGGGCGGTGTTCTCTTTCGCCGGTTCCAGATGGCTGTTGACGTGAATGATTCTGCCGACCTCGGAATACCCGAAACCGCTGCCCGTCATACCGGCGAGCCATCGAATGGCTTTATGAAAGCGGTTTGGATCCGGATGCCCCTGCGAAGTCACCAGCGCACAAGTTTTGCCGGGCGGAATCGCCGTGCCGTATTGGCCGACTTCATTGCCGGGGGTGTACAGGGAATAGCAGCGGTCAACGAATATCTTCATCTGTCCGGTAATATGATACATGTAAATCGGACTGCCCACGATAATACCGCCGCAGGTTTTCATGGCTTCAAGATACGGAGAAAGGTCATCTTTCTGTTTGCATATCCCCGGCTCGGTGCGGCAGCTCAAACAGCCCATGCATCCTTTTAAATCGATATCGTGAAGTCGAACTTCGGTGGTTTCCGCTCCGGCCGATCGTGCGCCTTCCAGCATCGCTTTAATTATAGTGGACGTATTTCCGCCTGATCTGGGGCTTCCGTTGAAAGCGAGAATTTCCATCGATATGTCTCCTTTTTTCTCCCTCTTAAAGTGCTCCGCTCTTTTTTAAGGCCTCGATCTCCTCACCGGTAATTCCCCAATCCGACAGTGCGGAATCATTGTGCTGACCGGGCTCGGGTGGCGGCCCCTGTATTTCCGGCTTTGTTCGGCTGAATCGCGGAGCGGGTCCCGGCTGATCGATCCCGTCTATGTCGACAAACGTATTTCGAGCCAGGTTATGGGGATGCGTAATGGCCTCTTCCATGGAAAGAACCGGTGCAAAACAGGTATCGGTCCCCAGCATGATGTCGCACCATTCATCCCGCGTCTTGGTTTTGAATACGGAAGCGATTTTTTCCTTCAGCATCGGCCAATTCGAGCGGTCATGCTGATTCTGGAATTGCGGGTCATCGATTTGCCCGAGCTTGAGCAGCAGCGCATAAAACTGGGGTTCTATGGACCCGATGGAAATATACTTGCCGTCGGCGGTTTGATAGGTATCATAAAAATGAGCGCCCGTGTCCACCATATTGGTTCCCCGTTCGTCTTTCCAGATGCCGGCAGCCTTCATGCCGTACATCATGGCCATTAATGCGGCGGAACCATCTACCATGGCCGCATCCACTACCTGACCTTTGCCGGATGTTTTGGCCTCCAAAAGGCCGCAGACCATTCCGAAGGCCAACAGCATTCCCCCGCCGCCGAAATCGCCTACCAGGTTCAGGGGTGGAACCGGTTTTCCGCCGTAATGGCCGATGGCATGAAGGGCGCCGGAAAGTGAAATATAATTAATGTCGTGACCGGCGGCCTTGGAAAGTGGCCCTTCCTGCCCCCACCCCGTCATCCGTCCGTAAACGAGGCGGGGATTGCGCCCGAGGCATTCATCAGGACCGAGCCCTAAATTTTCCATAACGCCCGGACGGAATCCTTCCTGCAGCGCGTCCGCCTTTTCCACCAATTTCAGCAGCAGCTCGACACCGTCAGGATTTTTCAAGTCCACGGCCACTGAGCGCCGGCTCCGATTCAGTATGTCGAATTTGCCCATACCCGGGCTGCCTTTACGATCCACGCGAATGATATCCGCACCCATGTCCGCCAGCATCATGGCACAGAACGGCCCCGGTCCTATGCCGGCGACTTCGATGATTTTTATTCCCTTCAGCGGTCCCATCTACCCTCCTTGGCAATGTGTCCATTTCTGAATGGCCACCGGTTAGTGAAAAATGATCATTTGAAACCGAATTTTCATCAAGCTAATAACTGAATACCCATATCGGGTCAACATATAATTGCGTCAAATATCCCGAAGGAGCCTGTTCTCCGGTGCGCTGCGAATCTTTTCGCGAATCGCCTCGAGACATTCGGCAATGGCCCTCGTCTCCCCGGTTTCCCTCACCTGGATGCCGCTGCTTCCCCGATTTTCCAGCGCTTCGACGATATACTGAATGGAAATTTTATTGACGTCTTTTGCCGGTTGATAGCCGGGCTCCTGATCGGTATCAGCCGGGGTTATGGAAAATGTTTTGCTTTCCACCAGATCGTCAAGAATTTGCCGGGTCAGGCGGATGGGAAGCTCCAGTTCTTTGGAAATATCGACAGCCGTTGAAGGGGGGGCATCGCTGATAAAATTTTTCACCAGGTGATGGGATATGCTCAGGGCCAGCAGCTTTTTTTTGTGGTCGCTGATGTTCAAGACATCCGGTTCGAACTCGAACAGATCCGCGTTTTGGTGGGCAAAGGAAATTTCAGCTCCCATCAGTACAACGATCCAGCTGATTTGCAGCCAGACAAGAAATAACGGCAGGGCTGCAAAACTGCCGTATATGGCATTGTATCGTGCGGCACCGACCTGGAAGGTAATGTAAATCCATTGGCTCAACTGGTAAACGGTGCCGGCAATAAGGCCTGCGTAAAAGCCCGATCGGATTCTGACCTTTGTATTGGGCATAAGAATGTAAATGATCGTAAAGAGCACCCATAGCAGAACGAACGGCAATGCTTTCAGCAGAAACGATATCACCGGGCTGACAAGCCCAAACAGGTATATCTTGCTGACGATGACGTTGACCTTCGCGGTGATAAAAACAGTGGCGCTTCCGGACATGATCAGCAGCAATGGACCGATAAGCATCATGGACAAATAATCACTGAATTTTCTGCCGAAGGTTCTGGCCTTTCGTATTCCCCAAATGTCGTTAAATGATTTTTCGATATTGCCGAGCACTTTTATCACCATCCAGAACAGTACGGCGACACCGATACCGGCAATCAGGCCCCCTTTGGCCGTTTGCAGGAGGGAATCGGCATATTCCACCAATCGCACCATCAATTCTTCCTGCCCTGGAAAATTTTCATAGAGCCGTTTTTCAAGCATGGATTGAAACCCGAATCCCTTGGCGATGCCAAAGGCCATGGCCAATACCGGAACAAGGGAAAGCAGAGAATAAAACGTCAGGGCCGATGCCCGCAGCGGGAGTTTGTCCTCAGAAAAGCCGCGGATGCAGACGATCATGATGCGGATGAATTTGATGCCCAGGCCTTTCAAGCCTCCGTGGTGTGTCAGAGGAATCCGCCAGATATCCGTCTTTAGAAACCTGTAAATATTCCGATAGATTGTTTCCAGGTTAGACATCGTACATCCGCCCTTTCGCAATTTTTCTTGAGTCGTTATCCGTCTTGACGCAGCACTTGTTTTCTATTATTGAAGAAAATTTGGGAACCTGTTGACTTTTTAGAAATTATCGAAACCAAGCGTTTTCCGGGTGTCATGACATGGAAAAAAGAAATATATCATCGATTATAAGAGAAAACAAAACTTTATTTATTATCATCGCCCTGGGGTTTTTTCTGTTGGAGCTTGAAATATTTGCATTAGCCGCAAGCAAATCCGGAAGAGCGACACGAATCCAAATTCGCGATTCCGAACAGATGCTGCTTCACGAAGTCAAGGGGAGTCGCCTCACCGATTCTGATAAACGCTATATCGAAACGTTTTTCGGGCCGCTGGAAAATTTAAACGTACGAATGACGTCTACCGAACAGCCGTTTCCGTTCCGGGCGTGGTTTGCCGCGGCGGCCGGGGTCCCTGTCGCTGTGATGCTGTTGCTGGTTCTCTTCGTCAAAACTTATACATCGCTTTTTTATCCGGAATTGGACGGATCTAAAACGCTTTCCGAAGAAGCAGGCCCCCCGAAGGGTAAATTGGAAACCTTGTCGGCCCGGGTCAGCCGATATCATATTTTTACCGTCGGCTTCCTGATATTTCTGGCGGCCTTTGCCTATTGGGTGATTCCCAATTTCCTTGCTTTTTTTGGAAAACTGAGCATCGATACCGTCATTCGCTATAAGTGGTTTTTTCTTTCGGCATTTGCCCTGACGTTCGGCTTAGGCGTCTGGATTATCTATTTGCGGTATTCATTGGCGAAAAAAGCCCTGCACCTTCAAGCGGAAACCGAAAAATACCGCATCGAACTGGAATACCGTCAGCCGGGTCCAGCAATACACCGGATCGGATACGATTGCGGTTGCAGTGCCGGCGCCGATGTCGGGTCCGATCGGAAAAAGATCCATTATATCGGCGAGTGAGGCGATCATGCAGATTATTACCACCCACAAAAATATGGATTTTGATGCACTGGCGTCTGTGGTCGCGTCGACGATTTTGTATCCGGGCGCCGTCGCCGTCATTCCCAAAACCATCAATCCCAATGTCAAGGCGTTTTTGTCCATTCACAAAGATTTATTCGATCTGCACCAGAGCGGTGATGTGGAACTGGCGGATGTCGATAAGCTCGTGGTTGTCGATACGAACAGCTG
Source organism: Desulfobacterales bacterium (assembly GCA_046483495.1). Lineage (GTDB taxonomy): Bacteria > Desulfobacterota > Desulfobacteria > Desulfobacterales > UBA5616 > CAYLRU01. Next base: position 10,679 of record JAWODC010000068.1, on the reverse strand, counting down.
GTCCCGGCTGGAGCGCATGGACGGCCTGCGGAAAAAGAAGGATCTTGAAATCATTCTCTGGGATCATCACATGACCCGGGGAAGCATCGGTGCCGCCTGGTCCTGCCAGGAGCCGTCCGGGGCGAACATCACCCTGATGATGCGAAGGATAAAAAAAGAGGGCAGGCGCCTCTCCCCCATGCAGGCCACATTGTTTCTGGCCGGAATCTATGAAGATACAGGGAATTTGACCTTCCATAATTCAACAGCGGAAGATGCCTATGCCGCGGGCTACCTGCTGGAACAGCATGCGGATCTGGCGGTGCTGAACACTTTTTTAAGGCCGGCATACGGCGAAAAACAGAAGGAAGTGCTGTTCAAAATGCTGCAGAGTGCAAGAAGGTCCAAACTCGGCGGCTTTACCGTGAGCATTAACACCGTCCAAATCAAAGGACACGTCGACAACCTGGCTGTCGTCGTTCGTATGTATCGCGAAATATTGAACGTCGACGCTGCATTCGGAATATTTGTAAATTCGGAAAAAAACCGTTGCATTGTCATCGGCAGGAGCAATGTGGATCGGATCGATATGGGCACGATCATGCGAAGTCTGGGCGGCGGTGGTCATCCCGGAGCCGGTTCCGCCATGCTGAATCATGTGAACCCTGATATCGTGGCGGGCATGATTCGGGAACTGATCGAAGGAAACCAGCGAAGTTCGGTTCAGATTTCAGACCTTATGTCGTTTCCGGTGATTACGGTTTCGCCGGATACAACGATGGGAGAGGTCGCCGATATCCTCAAGGAAAAAGGGTGTACGGGAATACCGGTGGTGGACAATGACCATCTGGTCGGCATTATTTCCAGGCGGGATTTTCGTAAAATCCGGAAGAATTCCAAATTGAAAGCACCGGTTAAAGCGTACATGAACACCAACGTGGTGACTATCGAACCCGGGCGAAGTCCCGTTGAAGCGGCCCGTTTGATGGTAAAACATGATATCGGCAGGCTGCCGGTCGTTGAAAATGGGCGGATGATCGGCATCATCACCCGCTCCGATTCGATGATGTATTTCTATGATCTGCTGCCCGATTGAGCCTTTCAGGATTTACATTTTTTTCGATCTCACCCGGTGCCTTTCGGTTTGGCGGTGCACGACCGGTACCGAACTAAAAGGATATGATCCATCATGATGCGAAAAGCGGTTATATCGGATATTAAAGAAATACACGGCCTTCTCCAGGAATACGGCTATCGGGGAGAACTGCTTCCGAGACCGTTGAGCCGGCTGTATGATCACGTGCGGGATTTTTCGGTTTGTGTCGATCCAAAGACGCGGCGGGTGATCGGGTGTTGCGCATTGCAGTTTTGTTGGGAAGAATTGGCGGAAATACGATCGGTTGCGGTTCACCCCGACTACGTCGGAAATAACATCGGATCACAGTTGGTTTCAGGCGCGATCGAAGAGGCAAAACAGTTCGACATAAAGAAGCTGTTCGTCCTTACCTACCGGCCCGGATTTTTCGAACGGTTCGGATTTTCCCGTATCGACAGGTCCGATCTTCCACTGAAAATATGGGCCGATTGTATTTTGTGTGTGAAATTTCCGGATTGTGATGAAATTGCGATGACCCTCGAACTCGAATAAACGTTCTATTCCGAGTCTGATTTCGTGTAGATAACATTCGTCGGCAGCGGGGGGTATTTGAGCACCCCGGGTATAGGTATAATATGTTGGCCGCTTACGGTTGTCCAGGAGAGGTCGGGCTTCAAATCTCGTATTTTTCCGTCGTCCGGCGGCCTGGCAGGCGTGGTATGGGCATACGTCGTTCGAAAGAGGATAACTGAATTGCGCCCTTTTCGTCCCACTACATAATGCTTCCTGAATGAACCCGATGAAATGTTATTCTCTTCCGCAATTTGAATTGCTTCCTGATTGGAAAAGAGCATCAACACCATTTTCGAAACCCCCCTTTCCGAAATCCTGATCAAGGCTCTGGATTCGCAACTGCCCGCATAAACGGTCGTGATGCAGGGGATCCGCCTTAAAATTTGAGCCGCCACGATAGCGGCGGTCCGCCTGCCGCCGATCATGGTTGGAAGGCTGTAGTATTCGAAAAATTTTTTTTGAAGATCCTCGGCGTACTTCTCTCCTTTTTCATACAGATCTTTGCTGATGTAACGCAGCCTCTGGGCAAGATCTTCGGCGGCATCGGAAATGGGCCAATCGATTCGTACATGAAAATGGGTCAGACCATACCGGTTGGATTTCAAGGCGGGATCCTTTTGGATTAACAGCGCGTAATCCACCGGTAGAAGCGCTTTGAGAAAATCTTCGAAATGAGCCGAGTCCAGATATTTTTGGGATCTGTCGAACTTTTCACCCAATGGGAGGCCCTTTGAGTTGAGTAAATTGGTCTTTGTGGTTTTGTTTTCATCCAAAAAGCGGATGTATTTTTTAAATTCGTTTGGAATGTTTTCTTCAACGAAGATGACCAGAAAAGCATTCTGAGCATTGTATTCCAGGTCCGGTATGCGGCCCCGCGGTTTCAGCTCGCGTTTCTCCACAAAGGGATAGGTAATTTTTTTGCTTTTGAAATTGTTATACGAATCGATCAGCGCGTGTTGAATCATCTGCTGTTCGAGATCATCCCTGAGGAGTTCGTAATATGAACGCCGTACCCGATTGTTGATGCTCAACTCTTCCCTGACATTCCAGTATGCCACTTTCATTTACAGTTTTTCCCGTTTTGATTGAAATGCCCTTTGCAGCGCGTAACAGTGAATTGAATCAGCTGGATTTATATTTAATTTAATAACATGCTGCAGGGACTTCGTCAACATCAGGCTTCGGTATATAAACACCGAAGTTTGATTTTTATTGGTCTTCGATTCTTCTGTCGCCGCGAACGAAAAAAAATGAGCGCCGGTCTTTGCAAATCAAAATGGCAACACCGTCATCATCATCACTGAGGGTCATTTTCATGGGAGTCTTTCTTCTTTTTTCGAGCAATATCCTTCTTTCGTGACCACCGGGCCAGAAAGCCGATCGTGCCCGCCCGGTAGGACCTGTCAACGAGTTCTTCTTTTACGTTCAATCCCTCCTTTTTGTTCATCGCCGTTTTCAGGCACTGGGTTTTGTATTCACACACCATGCAGCTTTCCGGCGTATGGCGAAGTCCGTCCTCTTTCAGCGGAAAAACCGTTTCAAGCCGGCCGAAGCATTTCGGATATTGTTTTTTATCTCGGGTCATCGATTCTAAAACCCGTGGAGTCTTTCAAATTCACGGTTCATCTCGGCGATGTGGCCGTGATCTGAAAAACTGTAATATGTGTTATGGCCGACGATCAGGTGCTCATGAGCGGTAATGCCCATGATTCTGCAGGCGAATAAAAGATGACGCGTTACGGCCACGTCTTCGGAGGAAGGCCGCGGGTCACCGGATGGATGGTTGTGGGCAAACATTACGGCGGCGGCATGGTGCCGCAACGCGGCATCTACGACTTCCCGCGGATAAACCGAACTGGCCGTGAGCGTTCCGGTAAAAAGCGTTTCAACCGAAATAATCCGGTTTTTGGCGTCCAGAAAAATGATCGTAAACTGCTCCTGATGCTTATCCCGCATACTGCTGCATAGATAGTCAAAAAGATGCTGCGAATTCGAAATGGGATCTGACCGCATTAACCGGTTTTTCAAATACCGGTCTGCTACGGCCTTGATCAGCTTAAGGCCGAATACATTTTTTGGGCCGATGCCATCGATGCTGCAAAGCTCCTTTACCGGTGCTTCGAATACCTCGGGAAGCGTCTTGAACCGTTTCATTACTTCTTTGGCCGTATCTTTGCAATCCCGTCTGGGCGTACCGAGCGTCAAGAGCAGTTCAATGACCTCGTAGTCATGAAATCCGTTAAGGCCCGATGAGAGAAATCGATCCCTGAGCCGCTGCCGGTGCCCCGATCCCTTATGCGGGGGTGTGCGGCTCATGCGATTAGTATTCATCATCCAACTCGTGGCGTAAATCCCGCGTCATGAGTTGATGCAGCGCCTCGGTTGGGGACAGGCCCTCGTATAGAATTCGGTACGTCGCCATTACGATCGGCATTTCAACACCGAGCTTTTTTGAAAAATTGTAGACCGATTTGGCCGTTTTTACTCCCTCCGCCACCATGCGCATCTGAGACAGAATATCCGGGAGCTTCATGCCTTGCCCGATCTTTTTGCCGACCATGTGGTTTCGGCTTAAATCTCCCGTACAGGTCAGCAGCAGATCGCCCAAACCGGCAGGGCCGGTAAACGTCCTCGGATCGGCGCCCAGTTTCAATCCCAGGCGGCGAATTTCCGAAAGCCCCCGGGTAACCAGGGCGGCCCGGGTGTTCAGCCCCAGGTTGAGACCGTCCACAATACCCGCCGCGATGGCTATGACATTTTTGACCGATCCGCCCAGTTCGACACCGATGATATCGTGACTGGTGTATACCCTGAAATAGGGCGTGGCGAAAACCTCTTGAACAAACTCGGCCGAGTAAGATTCATATGCCGCAACCGTGATCACGGTGGGAACTTTGCCGGCGACTTCCCTGGCAAAACTCGGCCCGGACAGAACGGCCAACTTAAGGTCCGGGTGGCCTGGGAGTGAATCCCTGATCACTGCCGACATGGTCATGTGCGTGGCGTTCTCGATGCCTTTGGATGCGGAAACGATAATGGTATCGGCGGACACCGCAGACCCGATGCGTTTGGTGATTTCCCTGACAAAGTGGGACGGCACGACTACGACAACCATGTCTTTTCCGGATACAACGGATGCGATATCGTTTGTGGGAAATATATTTTCGGAAAGCGAAAATCCCGGAAGGAAAAATCGATTCTCCCGGCTGTATTTTATTTGATCTACAACTTCGGGTTCATACGCCCAAAGATCCGTTTTCAATCCTTTAGAGGCCAGAACCTCGGCCAGCGCCGTTCCCCAACTCCCGGCGCCGACAATCCCGACGCTTATCGGATCGTTCTTGGTGGTATCGTGGTTCATTCCGTCTCTTCTTTTTCAGCCAACCTTGCGGCACCGGTGACGCGTTCATTCGGTTCCATACCGATGAGCTTGACTCCCTGAGTGTTTCGGCTGATGACCGATATGCTGTTTATGGGCATACGAATCAGTTTCCCGATACTGGTCATCAACATCAGGTCATCATCTTCCTCCAACAACAGAAGGGACACCACCTTGCCGTTGCGCTGGGTTGTTTTGATGGTGATAACACCTTTCCCCCCCCTTTTTTGAACGGGGTATTCATCGATCAGCGTTCGTTTGCCGTAACCGTTTTCAGTGACGGCCAAAACCGTCTGGCCGTAAGACATCACCTGCATCCCGACCAATCGGTCTTCCGGCTCGAGGCGCATGCCGATTACACCCCTGGCGGTCCTTCCCGTGGGACGAATATCCGATTCCCTGAAACGGATGGATTTGCCGTACCTGGAGCATAAAAAGACATTCCTGGAACCATCGGTGATACGTGCTGCGATGAGTTCGTCATCCTCTCCTAAATCGAGCGCGATAATACCGCCGACTCGCGGGCGGGAAAACGCCATCAATTCGGTTTTCTTGATCCATCCTTTTTTGGTGCCCATCAGGACAAAGTATCCCGGGTCGAAGGAGGGCACGGCCAATACGGTGGTCAATTTTTCATTTTCGGAAAAATGCAGCAGATTGACTATGGCTTTCCCCCTGCTGGCCCGTCCGGCCTGCGGAATATCGTATACTTTGCACCAGTATACTTTTCCCAGGTTGGTGAAAAACATGAAGGTGTGATGGGTGGATGCGACGAACAGATGGGAAACGAAGTCCTCATCTTTCGTCCCCATCGCGGTCTTCCCTTTGCCGCCGCGCCGTTGGCTTTGATACAGGGTGATCGGGTTCCGTTTGATATACCCGCTGTTGGTGATGGTGACCACCATGTCTTCTTCGACAATCATGTCTTCGATGGTCAGTTCTTTTGTTTCCTCGACAATTTCCGACCGGCGGGAATCACCGAATTCCTGCTGAACCTGATTCGTTTCATCTTTGATAATGTCCAGCACGAGGCGGGGTGTGGAGAGGATTTCCCGGAAATAGGCGATATCCTTTTTCACCGCTTCATACTCTTCCATGATTTTTTCCCGCTCGAGCCCGGTTAGGCGCTGCAGCCGCATGTCCAGGATTGCCTGGGCTTGTATGGCCGTGAGGGACAACCGTTCCATTAATTTGGTTTTGGCTTCGGAGGGCGACCCGGATCCTCGAATCAGGCTGACCACATCATCGAGGTTTTCAAGGGCGATTTTCAGGCCCTCCAGGATATGAAGTCTGGCCTCGGCTTTTTTCAGATCATACCGGGTTCTCCGGATGATGATTTCCTTGCGGTGCAGAATAAAGTTTTCCAGCACCTGCTTCAGGGTCAAATATTGGGGCCGGAACCGGACGAGTGCCAGAAAAATGATGCCGAAGCTGTTTTCCATCTGGGTGTGCTTGTACAACAGGTTTAAAATAACCCCGGCCACCTGGTCCTTTTTAAGCCCGATGGCGATCCGCATACCTTCCCGATCGGATTCATCCCGAACGTATTTGATGCCCTCGATTTGCTTGGCCTTCATCAAGGCATCGATTTTTTCGATCAGCCTGGCTTTGTTTACCTGGTAAGGCAATTCGGTGACGACGATGGTTTCGTTTTCCGTTCGCTTGTCTTTTTCGACCATGGCCCTGGCCCGAATACGAATGATGCCCCTTCCTGTTTCATAGGCGTCCCGAATCCCGTCCGTGCCGTGTATGATGCCCGCGGTTGGAAAATCCGGCCCCGGTATATAGGTCATGAGATCCTTCGAGGTCAAGTTCGGATTATCGATAAGCGCCTTTACGGCTTCGGAAACTTCCGAGAGGTTATGCGGGGGGATGTTGGTCGCCATGCCGACGGCGATGCCGGAAGATCCGTTTACCAGAAGCACGGGGAATTTTGCCGGCAGAACCCAGGGTTCGGTCAGCGACTCGTCATAGTTCTGTACGAAATCGACGGTTTCCTTGTCTAAATCTTCCAGCAGCTGGTTGGACAATTGCGTCATTCGAATTTCGGTGTACCGCATCGCGGCCGCGGGGTCACCGTCTATCGAACCGAAATTCCCCTGTCCATCGACAAGGGGATAGCGCATCGAGAAGTCCTGGGCCAGTCTGACGATCGTATCGTACACAGCGGTATCGCCGTGGGGATGGTATTTACCGATGACATCCCCGACGATGCGGGCCGATTTTTTATAGGGTTTGTTCCAGTCGTTTTTCAGTTCCCGCATCGCATACAGAACGCGCCGGTGGACCGGTTTCAATCCGTCCCGGACATCGGGCAGCGCCCGGCCTACGATAACGCTCATGGCATAGTCCAGGTAGGACTTTTTCATTTCTTTTTCTATACTGATTTCATTCGATGATTCGTTGACGATCATGTTTTGGCCTATTTATATTTTTCTTGCATCGATTATGTAGGTGAACGGCCGCAGCAGCATGCCGATCATGTAAAAAAATGCCGAAAACAGGCAGGCAAAAAAACGCGATTATCAATATCTTTCAGGCTGTTTTCGGCATCGTGGATACCGGGTTCGATCGGGTGAATTAAGAGCCGGCGGTTCGTTGAATGCGGCGCCGACGCAGTTCAATGTTTATTCGAAACAGGAGTAGTCCCGCATTCAGAGGCCGGTAATGTTAACCGCAGGAATAATTCCTGCTATGTCGTTGATTAAAATGGTTGTCCAAGAAGAAATGGGATAAATCGGCCGTTCCTGAATGGGCGATCGTTCCGTAATCCGTCACCCCCTATTTGCTGAAGAATCCAATGGCAAAAATGATCAGCAAGATTTCCCAGACGACAACCGGTGTATAGCTTTGGAAGAAATGGTAAATGATTCCGCCGCCGACAATGGCCGGAACCATGCAAAATATAATAATTCCCAGTCTTCTGCTGATGCTCATATCAATACCTCGGCACTATTTGAAGGCGCCCGGCAGGCGTTTTGGCATACCGGGCCCACCAACGCATGATAATCCTTAAAAGTTGGTGAAATTTATCAAAATCCGGTGTATTTTAAAAGGAGAAAATACCCGAAAATGCACTTTTTCAAAAAGGTGTTCACACCGATTATTTTCGTTCCACGATCATGGCCATTCCCATTCCACCGCCGATGCACATGGACACCAGACCCGTGGCGTAGCCGTTGCGCTTCATATGGTACATGGCGGTGACCATTTGGCGGGCGCCGGTGCATCCGATGGGATGCCCCAGAGAAATTCCGCTTCCCAACTCATTGGGTCGATCCACCGGTATATTCAGTTCCCTCATGCAGCCGATAGCCTGCGACGCAAAGGCTTCATTGAGTTCGATCGCATCGATGTCATCGAGCGTCATACCGGAGGTGTTCAACACTTTCTTGATTGCGGGAACCGGCCCCAATCCCATGAAGGCGGGATCCACACCGCCTGCTGCAAATTCCCTGATAGAGACGATCGGCTCCAGGCCCATTTCCTTGGCCTTTTCCGCGCTCATCATCAAAACGGCGGCGGCGGCGTCGTTTATGCCGGATGCGTTTCCCGCCGTGACGGTGCCGTCCTTTACGAAGGCCGGCCTCAGCTTGCCCATTTTTTCCATACTGGTATCCATGGGGCGCTCGTCGGTATCCACCACGGTGTCGCCTTTTCTGCCTTTTATGACTACAGGTACGATTTCATCGGCGAAGATGCCGTCCACGATCGCCTTTCGCGCCCGTTGGTGACTCAACAGACCGAGCTCATCCTGCTCTTTCCGGCTGACGTCGTATTGTTTGGCGATATTTTCGGCGGTGACTCCCATATGGTAGCCGTAGAAAATTTCATAAAGTCCATCGAAAACCATGAGATCGTAAATGTCCCCGGTTCCGCTGATTTCCATCCGGTGCCCCCATCTTGCTTTCGGAAGCGCCATGGGTGCAAGGCTCATATTTTCCAACCCCCCGGCGATGACGACATCCGCCTGTCCGGTCATTATGGCCGAAGCGCCTAAGGCGATGGCCTTCAATCCGGAACCGCACACCTTGTTGACGGTATAGGCAGGGGTTTCCTTGGGTAATCCCGCATATATCATGGCTTGCCTGGCCGAGTTCTGCCCCAGGGCGGCCTGGAGAACATTTCCCATAATGACTTCGTCCACTGCAACAGGGGCTTGTGAATCGCTCCAATCGGCATACTTCTGCTCCAGATCCGTGATTCCCTGATCCTTGATGCTCTCCGGGGCCAAATCATGCATTTGACGGCTTACGGTCGGCTTTAGCCCCGCTCGGTTCATTACGTCTTTAATGACCAATGCGCCCAGTTGGGTCGCCGGAACGGATTGCAGAGAACCGCCGAATGACCCGATGGCGGTTCGTGATCCACTGACGATAACAACATCTTTCATGATCGTACCTCTTTTGTTGAATGGTTGTGACGGTTTCGACAAATCATAGCGGGCAAGGCGAATTCCCTTGCATGTCCAAATATTTTTTAATATCCAGTATACGTCGGATTCAGTCCGTCCCGGCGGGGCTGAATCGGAGCCGGACAATACCCAAAAAGCACAAACCGAACCGGCCGTTTCGGGTTGGAAAGTAACCTAACATATTCATTCTGTAAGTCAATGGAAACCATCTATGTGTTTGATTCTGATTGCCGTATCGGCTCACCCTGAATACCCTCTCATTCTGGCGGCAAACCGCGATGAGTTTTACGACCGTCCTTCAGCACCTGTTTCCTTCTGGGAGGATGCTCCGAACGTCCTCGCCGGAAGAGATCTCCAAAGCATGGGGACCTGGCTCGGGGTCAACACTTCCGGATCATTTGCAGCGGTAACGAATTTTCGGGAACCGGAGCTGGTGCGCCTGAAAGCGCCCTCCCGCGGACATCTCGTCGCTGATTTTCTAATGTCCGACGCCGCAGCCGCAGATTACATGGAACGTGTCCGGTCTGTCGGTGATGACTACAATGGGTTCAACCTGCTGGTAGGCAGGGGCAGGGAGGTCTATTATTATTCCAACCGTCGGGCCGCCGTTCAGAAAATGGATTCGGGCATTTACGGACTGTCGAACGATGTCCTGGACACACCCTGGCCAAAGGTGCAAAAAGGGAAAAACATGCTGTCAGCCGTCTTGGAAAAAGGGGGGGAAATCGATCCGGACGACCTTTTCACCATTCTCAGGGACGAGGCGTATGCACCCGATCACGAACTGCCGGATACCGGGGCAGGGGATGTGTGGGAGCGCATTCTTTCCCCTTTATTCATAACGAGCAGAATCTACGGAACACGCTGTTCATCGATCATCCTGATGGATAAAAACGATGACATCACCTTTTACGAAAAAACGTTTTACCCCGAAAAAGGAGAAATCGCAGAAGAATCGACGGCGCGGTTTTCTATTCGATGCACGTCCTGAAGCCCGGTTTCATTCCCCGGCCTGCCTATCGGGCCTTTTCCGTCTTGCGGCTTTTAGCTGCCGCCATTTTTCCAGCCGAAGCTTGATCGTTTTTTCGTATCCCCTGTCGGTGGGAGTGTAAACCCGGGTTCCCTCGAGTTTTTCCGGCAGGTAATCCGTTTTTCAGAAACTTCCATCATTTCTTCCCAGGTTTTGGGATAATCTTCTTCAGGATCAAGACCTACGTCTCTAAAGTACTTTTTGTTGA
>JAWODC010000047.1:0-17524 GCA_046483495.1 Desulfobacterales bacterium | reverse complement strand
TATGGATCGGGTAGTTATATCCAGACAAGTCTCTGATTTGTTTGAAAATTCTCTGCATGTTCGCATCCCGGCCGATAATGCCGGAGAAACGCTCCAACTTTCCCGCCCGGATTTGAAGCTCCAAAATATCGGACACATCGTTGAACGATGCCAAAACGCCGATGACGCTGTCTCCCGAATCCCGCATCAGCGATACGGTCATATCGATTCGCCGGGGCTCTCCGGTTTTCGTGCAAATGCTGACGGCATACTCCTGCCGCTGTTCGGGCATGGGCTTGTCACCGCAAAACGAGCAGCGCTCTCCGCAAAGCGGGCAGCCAAAAACCTCATGACAATCCCTGCCCAGCACTTCTTCGCGCGTGAAGCCGGTGATCTTTTCAGCCTCCCGGTTGAAAAAGAAAATCATGCGGTTCAGATCATGGGCAATAATGCCTTCTTTGAGATTATCGAGAATATGCTCCAGGTTTCTTCTGTTGGAAATGATTCGCTCAAGCACCGCAATTTCCTTTCCCGTACGGCCGATGTTTACGGCAAGTTGCTAATTTTTTTTAAAACTTTTAGTATATCCTTCAGCCAAAGTCAATCGCCGGAGCCCTGACATGATGCGCCTGACCGTTCGAGAACTGTTGGATCACCACGCGCGGCGGCACTTTCGCCGTTCATTAAAGCCCGCGGCATCGCACCTTTTCATTCTTGACACGTTTTGCGGGTTTGGTTATACAGAGGATTATTTTTTTCCTTGAGTTTCGATATGCTTGTGTCCATAGGCATCCCCGGTCGGGACACAACCGACACCGATTCACACATGGCGCCAATCTTTTGGGAGAAGGGCAATACGTTGGAAAGAGGAAGAAAAAATCCAATCGCCGCGATCGGCAACATGACGCTTCGTATTCTGAGGGATATGGGAAAAGGCGCCATATTTTTCATTAAAGGCTTCTTCCTGATTTTCAAATATCCATTTCGTACATATCGAATCGTCCAGCAAATTCAGTTTATCGGAAGCAAGTCCGTTTTCGTTATCTGCCTGACAGGGGCATTTACCGGAATGGTCCTCGGATTTCAGGGCTATTACAGCCTGGTGATGTTCGGTTCCGAAGGATTTCTCGGTTCCGCGGTTTCCCTTTCACTTGTCCGGGAGCTCGGTCCTGTTCTGGCCGCTATTATGGTCACGGCGCGGGCGGGGTCGGCCATGTCCTCCGAAATCGGGATCATGAGGATATCCGAACAAATCGATGCCTTGAAGACCATGAACATCAACCCGATCCAATTTTTGATCAGCCCCAAAATCGCTGCGGCACTCATCTGTTTCCCCCTGCTGACGGCGATTTTCGATGTTATCGGCATATACGGCGGCTATCTGACCGGATCGGTGCTGCTGGGCATCAACCAGGAAATCTATTTTTCCCGCGCCCAGTCCAGCGTGTTGATGAATGATATTACCGGAGGATTTATCAAGTCGATTTTCTTTGCCGTCATCGTTGTTACGGTTTGCTGCTATCAGGGATACTATACCCATCTTAAAGCGAATGGGTTCGGTGCAAAAGGCGTCAGCACGTCCACGACAAATGCCGTCGTCCAATCCTGTGTATTGATTCTTGCAGCGGATTACGTGTTAACCTCTTTTCTGATGTAGTTGCAACCTAATGGAACAGCCGTTGATAAAACTGGTAAATGTCGTGAAGCGCTTCGGTGGAACCCCGGTCTTGAACGGCGTCGACCTCTCCATATACCGAGACAAAACGACCACTATTGTGGGAAAAAGCGGCGGCGGAAAGAGTGTCCTGTTAAAGCATATCGTAGGGCTTTTGGAACAGGATTCCGGTGAAATCCTGTATGAGGGTGTCCCCATTAACAAACTGAAAAAAAAAGATAAAATACAGTTCAAGAAAACATTCAGCTACATGTTCCAGGGAAACGCCCTTTTCGATTCCATGACGGTGTTCAAGAACATCGCCTTGCCGTTGCGTGAAAATGCCCGCCTTTCTCAAAAAGAAATCGAACGAAAAGTAAAGGAAAGAATGGACCAGTTGGATATCTCGGGCATCGAGGACAAATATCCCTCCCAGATTTCCGGTGGAATGATGAAGCGGGTGGCCCTTGCACGCGCGCTGATTACCGATCCGAAAATCGTTCTTTTCGATGAACCGACGACCGGACTGGATCCCATACGCAAAAGCGCCGTTCACACCCTGATCACAGAGTATCAGAAGCGCCTCGGATTTACGGCGGTTATGGTAAGCCATGAAATTCCCGACATCTTTTACATCAGCCATCGAATCGCCATGCTGGAAGAAGGAAAAATCCTTTTCGAGGGGGACCCTGAAGCATTCCAGCGATCGGACAATCCGGTAATCCGGAAATTTGTCCGCGGACTCGAGTCGGGGCAGGACGACCTGACCGGCACGGCACACTATTCGCATGCTGAAAACCGCTTCAAAGAAGCCATCGCGCGTTTCAACCGATATGAAATACCGTTCTCGGTTATTCTGTTTAAAATCGAAAACATCAGTGAAGTGAACACTCATCTGGGCCATCGGGCGACCCATAACGCATTAAAAGACCTGGCCGATCGAATCCAGGCAACGATTCGCGTCACGGATACCTGCTCCCGCTATAAGATGGATCACATCCTGGTGATTCTTTCCGATACGAATCGCGAACAGGCGGAAAAAGTCTGTTCGAAGGTGATCGAAGAATTCGAAGTAAACGTGCGTGTGGACATAAAACCGTATGCTGATTTTTGCTATAGCATTGTCGCAGGCATTTCCGAATTCAAGAAGGGAAACAGTCTCGAAGAGGTGATCGGCGAAGCAGAGTCCTCGAAAAGTGTTGTTTACCGGTTCAATGTCTGTTAATTTTTTGGAGGTTTTATGAAAAAGGCGTCCATTGAAACATCGGTCGGCATCTTTGTGCTGATCGGTATTTTGTGCGTGGGATACTTGACTGTAAGGCTGGGTAAATTAGAGCTGTTCGGGGAGGAAAGATACCAGGTTTACGGTCGTTTTCAGTCTGTGGCCGGATTAAAAGAAGGCGCCGGGGTTGAAATGGCCGGCATCCCAATCGGAACCGTCAGCAATATACGATTGGATCAGGAACGCCAGGTCGCCGTTGTGGAAATGAAAATCGACCAGGGCATCGAGCTTTCGGAAGACGTCAGCGCATCCGTCAAAACATCCGGCCTGATCGGCGACAAATACATCCAATTGTCCCCGGGCGGATCCGATATGTATCTTCAGGATGGAGATATCATTACCAATACGAAGCCCGCCCTTGACCTTGAGGAATTGGTCAGCAGATACATGTTTGGAGATGTTTGAAAATGTCACCGGCATCGAAGGAGAGAGACGTGAAAACCGGCATATTTTACACGGTAATACTACTGGCAGTGCTGATTCCGGTCGCCGCTTCGGGGACCGAACCCATGGAAGCCTTAAAGGCTCCCATAGAGAAAACCATTGAAATTCTGGAAGACCCCCGATACCAGGGCGCAGAACAGGAAGATATTCAACGCGAAAAACTATGGAATGTCATATACCCGGTTTTTGATTTTACATTTATATCCAAGAGTGTGCTGGGCCGCTTTCATTGGAATAACACCTTCTCCCCGGCACAACAGGAAAAATTTATCGATGTTTTTTCACGCTTTTTGGGCAATAAGTACCTGGATAAAATCCAAGAAGGCTATGAGGGCCAAAATGTCGTGTTCGTGAGCGGGGAGATACTCAGTCCAGGCAGGGCGATCGTCAAAACCGAAATACCCCAAGAAAATACATCGATACCCATAGACTATCGCATGCGGCGAATCGCCGGCAAATGGAAGATCTATGATGTGCTTGTCGAAAATGTCAGCCTGATTGAAAATTACCGCAGCCAGATTCGTTCGATCCTTATCAATAAATCGGCCGATGAATTGATCGACCAATTGCAATCCAAGCTAAACGAATCCGAGAACGACCAATGAACGATTCCCCGGCAATACGCCGTCACCCTTCTATGTTTCCTGTTCTGATCGCGATGTTGCTGCTTTTTGCCGGGGGAGCGCCGTCACCGGTTTTTGCTGAAGACCGGCGCTCGACCGCCGATTATGAAGATAATCCTGAAACGGCTTACCAGTACGCAGAAACGGCCTCAGAGTCCGAAGTGGATGAGGACTTCGAGTTTCTCGAGGAAGCATATCCATCAGAGGAAATCACCGTTTTCGACCCGTTGGAACCCTGGAACAGGTTTATGTTCCAGGTGAATGATCGTTTGTATTTCCGGATCTTGAAACCAACAGCACAATTTTACGGCCGGGTGGTGCCGCTGCCGGCCAGGCGGGGAATCGACAATTTTTTTCACAATATCAAGGCGCCGATTCGTTTGGTCAATTGTGTGCTCCAGGGGAAGGCGCGCCCGGCAATGGGAGAGTTTTTCGCCTTTTTCATCAACAGTACGATAGGGGTACTGGGATTCATGGATCCGGCGCAAAAATACCCCGGTCTCGACCCCCCGGAAGAGGACATGGGACAGACCCTTGGCACTTACGGCATCGGCAACGGGATTTATCTCGTATGGCCCCTGATCGGTCCTTCGACCTTAAGGGATTCCTTCGGATTTGCGGCAGACAGAATGTTTTTAAACCCCATCGGCTATATCGAATCGACCCCGATCCGCATCGGGCTGACCGCCGAAAATGCGATAAACGCCACCTCCTTGCGTATCGGTGATTATGAATCCCTAAAGGAAGCCTCTCTTCAACCGTACCAAGCGTTCAAAAACGCCTATATTCAATATCGTAAAAGCCGGGTCCAAGAATAGTTTTTGCTGTCGATGTCCATCCTGAAACGGGCCGAACACATCTTTGCCCTACACCGCATCATATACGCTCCAAATTCGGTTTTCATGAAACGAAAGCGCCCGTCCCACACCTTTCTTTTGAAGATTTGTTTGACATTGTGCATAAAAGTTTGATTTATATTTTTTAGTTTTTTTAACATAATCTTATGCGCGGGATGTAAAGGAGGCGCCAAATGAAAGTTCTGATCAGTGACAATCTGGGTGAAATCGGAATCGATATGCTACGCAAAGAAGACGGCATCGAGGTGGATGTTAAAACCGGGCTTTCCCCCGAAGAATTAAAAGAAATCATCGGCGATTACCATGCCCTTGTGATTCGAAGCGCAACAAAAGTCACTGCGGATCTCTTAGATGCCGCCGCCAATCTGAAGGCGGTTGGCAGAGCGGGAATCGGCCTCGACAACGTCGATATTCCCGCAGCCACGAAACGCGGGATTGTCGTCATGAATACTCCCGGGGGGAATGTCATTTCAACGGCCGAACATACTATTGCCATGATGCTGTCCTTGACGCGCAATATTCCAAGTGGAACATCGACGCTGATGGATGGCCGTTGGGAGAAGAAAAAACTGCAGGGAAGAGAAGTTTACAACAAAATACTGGGGGTCATCGGATTCGGAAAAATAGGATCCATCGTTGCCAATCGGGCTCGCGGGTTAAAAATGAAGGTCATCGTTTGTGATCCGTATGTCACACCCGAATTTATTGAAAAAGCCGGTTTTGAGAGTGTTTCTCTCGAAGAATTGTACAAAAATGCGGATTACATTACCATTCACGTTCCGAAACTCGATAACACCATCGGCTTTTTGAACAAGGATGCCTTCGATCAGATGAAGCAGGGAGTGATGGTGATCAATTGCGCCAGGGGAGGCATTGTCAATGAAAAAGATCTTTATAATGCCATAAAGTCCGGCAAGGTTGCCGGTGCTGCTCTGGATGTATTTGAAACGGAGCCTCCGGGCCAAATTCCCTTGTTTGAATTGGACCGTATCGTTTGCACCCCCCACCTCGGAGCTTCTACAAAGGAGGCTCAGACCAATGTTGCCGTTCAGGTGGCCGGCCAAATCATCGATTATCTGAAAAACGGGACCATTCTCAACGCCGTCAACGTACCCTCCGTTACCGGTAAACTCCTAACCAAACTGGGTCCGTTTTTATATCTTGCCGAACACATGGGCCTATTGCTGGCCCAGTTGAATGAAGGCGCTTTAAAAGAAGTTACCATCGAATATGCCGGAGATTTCCAGGGATTGGATATGGCACCGGCTACAACCGCCGCCCTGAAGGGAATTCTCAGTCCCGTTATGAAAGATGATATCAATTTTGTAAACGCCCATTTGATCGCCGGGGAAAGGGGCGTCAAAATTTCCGAAGCCACCAGTCCGGACCCGAAGGAATATCTGAACCTCATCACCGTCACCGCCATGACGACGGCCGGTGTAAATACGGTTTCAGGAACCATTTTCGGCAAAAACGACTCCAGGGTGGTCAAGATTAACAATTTCCGCCTGGAGATGGTCATGGAGGGTAACCTGGCGCTTATTTACAATGTCGACAAACCCGGATCCATCGGTCAGATCGGCTCGACACTGGGCAAACACGATATCAACATTGCACGTATGCAGGTCGGTCAGCAAGAAAAAGGGGATCGGAACATCATTATTTTGTGCACCGACACTCCGATTCCGAATGAAGTGGTCGAAGAACTGAGAAGCCTTCCGCTGGTCAAATCCGTCAAGCCCCTGCGTTTCTAGCACACAGAGGACCGCTTTCATGTTTTTCGTCCGGCGGCTGAAACACTGTTCTTGAAACCGCCTTTTTTCAAACCGGAAGCGATTCCTTAAACCAGGATATTTCCGGATGGGCGAATATCGTTGATCGTTTGGATTGGAGGCCACCATGTCAGAGGAAAAAAACGAAAAAAAATCGTTTACCGTCAGAGACCGACGATTCAGTCCCACAGAAAACCGACCGTCGGATAATAGAGAGACACCGGATATCGAGAACGAAGCAGCTGAAAAGTCCAAAAAAAGGATGCCCGGCACATCCGATTTTGCCGGTCTTCCGAAAGTTGGTTTTATGACGTTTATCATGTCCCTGAATGCCTCCGCGATGGTTCATTTGGGCATCATCGATGATCCGGGGACCGGCGAAAAATCGAAAAATCTGGCGCTTGGGAAACAGACCATCGATATTTTAGGCATGCTGGAAGAAAAAACACGCGGAAACTTGAATGACGATGAGGAGCGTATGCTGAAAAATATCCTTTATGATTTAAGAATCCTTTATATCAAGGAAAAATCCTGATCCGCCGCAGGCACACCCGAATCAATTGGGTTTCCGGCGACGGTAATTGTCCTTTTTCAAAGGGAAAAACCCGATGAGACAACGTAATTTTTTGAGTGCACCGGATTTTAACTCCGCCAGGCTGTCCGGAAAATTTGTTATCTGGATCTGTTCTTTTGTCATGCTGTTAGCGCTCGGCGCGAACCGGTCGCTTTCCGAGATGATACCGAGAAATTTCTGCACGCTGGCGGAAACGGCCGGATTGGCGGTCGTCAATATTCGGACGGTGAAACTCACACAGGATGGAGGCCGCGTTTTCCGCCACTTTTTCAGAGGGCCTTTTGACCACTTTGACGATGATGATCCGATGAAAGAGCATTTTGATCGGTTCTTCGAACAGGACCCTAACAAAGAATTCAAACAACGAAGTTTGGGATCGGGCTTTCTCATCGACATCGCCGGATATATCGTCACCAATAACCACGTCGTGGAAAACGCTGATCAGATCACCGTCCAATTGAACAACGGCAAGGAATTCGACGCTCGAATCATAGGACGGGATCCCAATACGGATATTGCACTAATAAAAATAGATCCTGTTGAAGACCTTCCGTTTGTCGAAATGGGTGATTCGGACGAGGTGAAAGTCGGCCAGTGGGTGGTCGCCATCGGCAACCCTTTTGGACTGGAGCATACGGTAACGGCCGGCATTGTCAGCGCTAAAGGCCGTGTCCTCGGTTCCGGACCCTATGACGACTTCATTCAAACGGACGCCTCCATCAACCCGGGAAACAGCGGCGGCCCTTTGATCGATCTGGAAGGAAAGGTCGTCGGGATCAACACCGCCATTGTCGCCGGAGGCCAGGGAATCGGATTCGCAATCCCGGTCAATATGGCCAAGGACGTTATACGTCAGCTTAAACATCACGGTGAAGTCGTCCGCGGCTGGCTTGGCGTGGGGATTCAACCGTTGAATCCAGAGCTGGTCGAATACTACGGCATAAAAAACGGCGTATTGGTTACCGATGTATTTCCCGGTGATCCCGCGGACATCGCCGGCCTAAAAGCAAAAGACGTCATTACGGCCGTGAACGGCAGAAAAATCGAAACCCCTCGTGACCTGACCGGCATCGTTGCGTGCCTGACCGTCGGTGATCATGCCGATATCGATGTGGTGCGAAACGGCGAAATGGTTACGCTGAACGTGAAAATCGGCCGCAGGCCGGATACTGAATTCGCTTCGCGGGTGGACCCGGAGGACGCCCCGGATGAAATCGGCATTCAGGTCGAAAACATCGATCCGGAAATCGCACGAAAATTCAATATCACGGACGGCAAAGGGGTTGTGGTCGTCGGCGTCACTCCCGGCGGAAAAGGCGAAAAGGCCGGGATTCTGGAAGGCGACCTGATAAAGGAAATCAATCACCAGGAAATTTTTTCGGTAAACGACTACCAGTCTTTTCTGAGTCAACTGAGTGATGGAGAGGTGATTCAACTTTTCATAAGGCGGGCTGCAACCGGATTTATGGTAATCAAACTGGATAAGTAGTGCCCATCCAGAAATGGCTGATTCGCTCCGTTTCGGCGTTGGCCGGGAAATTTTAATCCTCAAAATACTCAATGTATTCCTGCGGTTAAAATTTCCCGGCCGTCTTGAACGGAATCGAATTATCTCATTTCTGGATGGACACTGAGTAGAAATAAATGCATAAAGGCATTTGGGTTCCTTGAACAGCCTTCCAGGATATTTTCTCCAAAAAAGGGTAAACGGAATGAGATGCGATTCTCCGGCAAAACTAAACCTTTTTTTGGCTGTAAACGGGAAAAGGAGCGACGGCTACCATGACATTACAACCCTTTTTTGCCGCGTCGCCCTCTTCGATACGATAACGCTTGAATTCGGGAAGAAAGAACACAGGGTTTTCTGTACGGATTCGAGCATTCCCTCCGATAATCGGAACCTGGCGTATCGGGCTGCCTTTATTTTCAACGCCCACCTTAAAGAAAAACGAGGGGAGCCGGGAACCGGGGTCGATATTCATATTGAAAAGAACATTCCGGCAGGTGCGGGAATCGGCGGCGGCAGCAGCAATGCCGCCGGCGTTTTAATGGGATTGAACGCGTTTTACAATGAACTGTTTTCAACACCGGAACTGATGAAAATGGCCATGCTGATCGGAGCGGATGTTCCCTTTTTTATCTTTAAGAAACCCGCCATCGGCACCGGAATAGGTGAACGGTTGATCCCCTTCGAAAAACTCGATCCTTATACAGCGGTTCTCGTATATCCGGGATACAGCGTCTCCACAGGCCTGGTCTTTAAAAATCTCAATTTGGGATTGACAAAATGTAAACAAAAGCTTAATTGTTTCCTTTTTACCGAAAGATTTCAGTGCAAAAAGCATTTATGCAACGATTTGGAAACCGTTACCGAACGCATGTTCCCGGAAATAACGGATATTAAACACCGCCTGCTGGACCTTGGAGCCGAAGGCGCGCTGATGTCCGGAAGCGGAACAACGGTTTTCGGTCTGTTTTCCGATCCGGACAAGGCAACCGATGGATTTCTGGTGTTGTCTGAAAATAAGAATTGGAAGGTATTCATTTGTGATCTGATGAGATAAAATGTTTAACGGGCCGGCGATATATTTTTATAAAAAGGGGCGTCGTCAAGTGGTAAGACACAGGATTTTGGTTCCTGCATTCGGGGGTTCGAATCCTCCCGCCCCTGCCAACTGTCATTTTCAGGCAAAATCATGAACGAATTTAAAATTTTCACGGGCAACTCAAATCCGGAACTCGCTCGAAAAATCTGCAGGTATCTTGCCGTCCCCCTTGGCGGCGCAAAGGTCAAAACGTTCAGTGACGGAGAAATACAGATTGAAATACAGGAAAACGTCAGGGGTAAGGATGCCTTTATCATTCAGTCCACCTGCTCTCCTGTAAATGACAATTTAGTTGAACTGCTGCTGATGATCGACGCTTTCAGACGATCATCCGTGAAACGAATAACCGCTGTTGTCCCATATTACGGATATGCGCGGCAGGACAAAAAAGTCGCGCCCCGGGTTCCCATCAGTGCCAAGCTCGTTGCGAACCTCATGGTAACTTCAGGCACAAACCGCGTCATCACCATGGATCTTCATGCCGGCCAGATACAAGGTTTTTTCGATATACCGGTCGACAACCTGTTTGCCGCCCCCGTCATTCTGGATTATATGAAAACGAACTTTAAAAACGATCTGATTATTGTTTCTCCGGATGCCGGCGGTGTAGAACGTGCACGAGCATTTGCAAAACGCCTTGACGCGGGGCTGGCTATCGTGGATAAACGAAGAGATGCACCGAATCAGGCCAAAGCCATGGCCGTCATCGGCAATGTGGAAAACAAAACGGCCATTATTTTAGATGATATGGTGGACACGGGCGGTACGCTTACCGAGGCGGCGGAAGCGTTGGCAAATAAAGGCGCCGTCGAGGTTCATGCCTGTTGCTCTCATCCGGTGCTCTCCGGTCCCGCAATTGATCGGATCAAAAACTCCGCTCTTCGATCGGTTATCGTATCGGATACCATCCCTTTGAAGCCTGAAGCGGCGGCGTGTGAAAAATTCAAGGTTTTGACGATCTCAAAACTGATCGGCGAGGCGATTATTCGAAGCCACAGGGGAGATTCCGTTACCACCTTGTTTGTTTAACATTTTTTCAGGAGGAAAATCGCTTGGATTTTATAGAACTCAAAGCCGATATCAGGACGGACGTGGGCGACGGACCTGCCCGCACCCTAAGAAGGCATGGAAAAATTCCCGCTGTTCTTTACGGGCCGACTATTCAGCCTGTTTTGCTGGCAGTCGAGACACTGGAACTGGACAATGCGTTGAAAAAAGGCAGTATCGGACAGTCGCTGTTCCAGCTGAAAATCGAGGGAGATACGATCCACAACAAGCCCGTTATGATCAAAGAACTGCAGAGGCACCCGGCAACGGACAAATATCTTCACGCGGATTTTTTCGAAATCGCCATGGATCGAAAAACGACGGTAACCGTCCCGGTGGTTGCCGTAGGCAAATCTAAAGGCGTTGAAATGGGCGGCATTCTTGAAGTCATCCGTCGCGAATTGGAAATCACCTGCTTGCCCGCCCAAATTCCGGCCACCATTGAAATCGACATATCGGACCTCGATATCAACGATTCGATTCACGTCGAAGATATTCAGTTGGGTGAAGGCATTGAAATTGTGAGTGATGTAAACTTCACCGTTATAACCGTATCCAGTCCGAAGATGGAAGAAGTGCCGGTTGAAGAAGGCGAAGAAGCCGAGGAAGAGGTTGAAGGCGCAGAACCCGCCCAAACGGAATCCGAATAACCAACGTAAAAGCATTGAGCGGGCCCTTCACGGCATAAAAAGGGTGTCATGACAAAAACCGATCGTTGGCTGATCGCCGGCTTGGGAAATCCCGGAGATCAGTACCGGAACACCCGCCACAACCTTGGATTTATGGTGGTGGATAAAATTGCTGAAGATTTTCGAATATCTTTTGGTAAGAAGAAATTCAACGCCGACTTCGGTAAAGGCCGAATTCTCGATTCGGAGGCGATTCTGGTCAAACCCATGACATACATGAACCTAAGCGGCCCCGCGGTTCGCGGTGTGGCTGATTATTTCAAGGTTTCAAACGGGTCTATGTTGATTATTTTCGATGACGTAGACCTTGAATTCGGAAGAATAAAAATCAAAGAGAAGGGAGGGGATGGCGGACATAAAGGCGTAAGATCAATTATCAATTCCATTGGAACCGGCGATTTTTGTCGGCTTCGCATGGGCATCGGACGCCCCGGGACCGAAAGCGATGTGACGCGTCACGTGTTGAGCCCCTTTTCACCGGATGAACAATCCGCATTGCGTTCATTTATCGATATTGCCCGGGATGCTGTTCTAACGATCCTTTGTAAGGGTGTGAAGGGGGGAATGAACCGGTTTAATTCCAGTAAAATCGAGATTTCAAGTTAACGTAACGGAGGTGTGAATGGAAGCAATTGCCAATAATTTACCGTTGTTCTGTACACTGGTGGGCCTTATCGGTGTTTTGTATTCGATCATCATTGCGGGTGTCGTAAAATCCGCCCCCGCGGGCGATGAACGAATGAACGAAATCGCCGACGCCATCAAGGAAGGCGCCATCGCCTATTTGAATCGACAGTTAAAGAGCGTCGCCGTAGCCGGCGCCGTTATTTTTGCCATTATCCTGATCGGCTTTGGCATAAAAGACGGCTGGGAACTAGGCATCACCAACGCGTTGGGGTTCCTTGTAGGCGCTACCGCATCCTATGCCGCCGGTTACATCGGTATGCGGGTATCGGTGCTCGCCAATGTCCGTACGGCGGAAGCGGCCAAAAAAGGCCTTTCAGCCGGTTTATCCCTGGCTTTTAAAGGCGGTTCCGTCACCGGGATGATCGTCGCCGGCCTGGCCCTGACCGTTGTGGCCGGATTCTACGCCATCACCCACAATGTCACGGCGTTGGTGGCCCTTGGATTCGGTGGCAGCCTGATCTCCATTTTCGCGCGATTGGGCGGCGGCATCTTCACGAAGGGCGCCGATGTGGGCGCTGATTTGGTAGGCAAGGTAGAAGCCGGCATTCCGGAAGACGACCCCCGGAACCCCGCCGTCATCGCCGATAATGTCGGCGACAATGTCGGTGACTGTGCCGGTATGGCCGCCGACCTTTTCGAGACCTACGCCGTTACCGCAGTCGCGGCCATGCTGATCGGCCACCTCATGTTTCCGGATATCGCCATTGCAACAGAACTGCCTCTGGTGCTCGGCGCTGTCTCTATTATTGCATCGGTCATTGCGGCTTTCTTCGTTCGTCTGGGAAGCAGCAATTACATCATGGGCGCCCTTTACAAAGGCATGTTCGGCTCCGCTATCCTGGCCGTTATCGGCTTTTATTTTGTAATCATGAGACTCGTGCCGAACCTGGAAGTGAAATTGCTCAACACTGATACGGTCATGCAGGCCACCCCGATGAACATATTCTACGCCTCGCTTGTCGGCATTGTACTGACGGTGCTCATTGTGATTATCACGGAGTACTACACCGGTATTCGTCAGCCGGTTAAGAGCGTAGCCGAGGCATCCACGACCGGTCATGGGACCAATATCATCGCCGGCCTGGCCGTCAGCATGCAGTCTACCGCCGCTCCGGTGATTGCCATCTGTTTCGCCATTTACATTGCGTATGCCATGGCGGGATTGTACGGCATCGCTGTTGCAGCAATGGCCATGCTGTCCATGACGGGAATGGTCATCGCCATCGATGCATACGGACCCATTACCGACAACGCCGGCGGTATCGCAGAAATGGCTGAAATGGACGAAAGTGTTCGAGCGGTTACCGATCCGCTGGATGCTGTCGGCAATACCACCAAGGCGGTCACAAAAGGGTACGCGATCGGTTCCGCCGGTCTTGCAGCCCTCGTGCTTTTCGCCTGCTATATTTTCGAGTTCCAGATTCAGGGCGGCGGCGCTGATATCTCTTTCGATCTTATCGATCCGAATATTATTATCGGCCTGTTTATCGGCGGCCTGCTTCCATATCTGTTTGCCTCGATTGCGATGAAGGCGGTTGGAAAAGCCGGCGGCGCGGTTGTTGAAGAAGTCCGAAGCCAATTCCGTGAATTCCCCGGAATCATGGAAGGAAGCCAGAAACCGGACTATGCACGATGCGTCGACATCGTCACCAAGTTCGCTCTTGGTGAAATGATCGTTCCGGCCCTGCTGCCGGTAGTGACACCACTGATTATCGGTTTTCTGCTGGGCAAGGAAGCACTGGGCGGCCTTTTGATCGGTTCCATTGTCACGGGTCTGTTTGTGGCCATTAGCATGACCACGGGCGGCGCCGCGTGGGACAATGCAAAAAAATACATCGAAGACGGGTTCTTCGGCGGAAAAGGCAGCGATGCACATAAGGCCGCCGTCACCGGTGACACGGTCGGTGACCCGTACAAAGATACGGCCGGTCCTGCGATCAACCCGATGATCAAAATATTGAACGTCGTTGCGTTACTCATGGTTCCGTTCCTGATGTAAAAGTCGATTCGGAACCTCGACATCACATGAATAAAAGGATTGGCACATGTGTGCCAATCCTTTTTTATTTGATTGTTAACCGAAATTATGTTATTTTGCTTATTACAAATCCATTGAAATATTGGAAAAGTACAGAACGCCCGGCATTTGTGCCGGTCCGTCTTGCACTATCAACCCTCAAAAGACAATGTGAGGAATTTAAGCTTAATTTAATTTGAATTGGTGTTCCTATGGAGAAAAAAAAAGTATCACAAGAATCCCAGACATCACTAATTGACAGAAAATTTCAAATCGGTGATCTTGCCGTATATCCTGCCCATGGCGTCGGCAGAATCGAAGCCGTCGAGCAACGGATGATCAATGGGGAAACACATGATTTTTATATCATGAAAATCCTTGAAAACAGCATGGTTATTATGATTCCGACACGGAATGTCAATTCCGTGGGCTTGCGTGACATAATCGATGAAGAAGAAATTCCCAACGTCTATGATGTAATGAAAAACCATGGCAAGGAATCCGTCACCGAATCCCAAACCTGGAACCGTCGATATCGTGAATATATGGATAAAATAAAAACCGGCTCTCTTTACGATGTCGCCGAGGTCTTCAGGGACTTATCCATTCTGAAGTTGTCCAAGGATCTTTCTTTTGGAGAACGAAAACTCTATGACACAGCCCACATACTGCTTGTAAAAGAGTTGTCAACCGCGAAAAACACGGATGAAGCAGTTATCGCCTCTGAACTCGAATCCCTCTTTTCAGCTGAAAATTACGACGCATAGACGTTCTCATTTCATCATGGATATCCATGGAAACCGAAAGCGTTTTTTCGCTCCATGTTGACGCACCCGATTCGGGTAAACGTCTCGATGTTTTTGTCGCGGAAAAAGTGGATCGCCTTTCCAGGACTTCTGCGACTCAATTGATTAAAAGCGGGTACGTTACAGTAGACAGCCGCTTGAAAAAGCCCGGCTATCTTTTAAAATGCGGTGACCACATTTTCGGCGCCATTCCGAAGGCGGAAGCCGGGGACTTTGTTCCTGAACCGATTCAATTGTCCGTGCTTTTTGAAGACGATGACATTATCGTCATCGATAAACCGCCCGGGATGGTGGTTCACCCCGCCCCCGGGCATTCATCAGGGACGCTGGTCAATGCACTGCTTTATCATTGTCCACACCTGCCCGGCATCAGCGGCGAGATAAGACCGGGCATCGTTCACCGGCTGGATAAAGATACGTCCGGAATATTGGTGGTCGCAAAATCAGAGTCGGCTCTCCGGGATCTTTCAGAACAGTTTAAGCACCGAAAAGTTCAAAAAGAATATATTGCACTGGTGATCGGAGATCCGAAAACCGAATGTGCGACGATTGAACTCCCCATCGGCAGGCATCCCGTGAATCGAAAAAAGATGTCCGTCGTCAGCAGGAAAAGCCGTTCTGCTAAAACCGAATGGCGGCTGTTGGAGCGTTTAAACGGGTATTCGCTCTTACGCCTGCACATCAAAACGGGGCGAACGCACCAAATACGCGTTCATTGCGCAGCCATGGGCCATCCCATTCTTGGTGATCCGGTGTACGGGCGTCAAAGAGCACCAAAAGGCACAGCCGCCGAGAAAGCGGCCGTGATTAAATCCGTGAAACGGCAAATGCTTCATGCCGGACGCCTTTCATTCAGGCACCCTCAAACGAAATCGGCCATGTCTTTTGCGGCGGAAATTCCGCCGGACATGGCCGAAATCATTCATCGGCTTAGAGCCGCCCGGCAATAACGAATCAGCAGGCCTCCTGATCCTTATCATAGCAAATACGGCAGCATGACAGACATCGATCGGATTCATAAACCGCATCTTTTTCCGATATCACCAGGTCTGCTTCATCAAAGGTTTTGATCCGCTCTTCAACCGGCAGTTCCGGCATCGGTGTGCGCGGTTTCTTGACCACCCCGTCGACGCGTTCGAAGAGCGATTCGGAAATATGCTTTTTTCGTAAAGAGTGATCGACCGGTTCAACCGGTTCCCCCATCAAATACCGGTGAATGGATCTTGCCGCGCGCCGGCCCGCGCCGATCGCCTCCACTACGAGGGATGCCCCGGTGGCTGCATCGCCGCCGGTAAAAATATAGGGAATATTCGATTGCAGCACTTCCGGATCGTTATCTATGGTATTCCATCGGGTCACGGAAAGATCCTTGATGCGCTTCCCCTCTTCGGTAAACGAAACATCCGGTCCCTGGCCGATGGCGGTGACCAGCATATCGATATCCAAGCGGGTTTCCGAACCTTCAATCGGCACGGGCCGTCTCCGACCGCTGGCATCCGGCTCGCCCAATTCCATTTTTAAATACTCAAGCTGTTGGACATGGTTGTTTTCATCGCCGATCACTCTAACCGGAGCGGCAAGAAAATGAAACTTCACGCCCTCATGCTCGGCGGCTACGATTTCCACCTCGTTGGCCGGCATTTCCTTCCTGGTGCGCCGGTAGACGATGGAAACTTCATCGGCACCAAGACGAATGAGGGTGCGGACACAGTCGATGGCGGTATTTCCACCGCCGATTACCGCGCATTTCCGGCCGACAAAGATTTTTTCGTCGGAATCTCCCTGCTGTTTCCTGGCAAACCGGCTGAGGAAATCGATTCCGGTGTAGCATCCTTGGAGATTTTCACCCTCCACACCCAATGTATAATCCTTCCATGCGCCTACGCCCAGAAATATCGCTTCATATCCCGCGGCCACGAGGGAGTCTATGGTAAAATCGATTCCGAGCCTCACATTGGTTTGGGTTTTGATACCCATATTGAGAAGACCGTCAATTTCCCACTGAAGCACCTTCTTAGGCAAACGATACTCCGGAATGCCGTATCGCACCATGCCGCCCAGCTTCGGCATCATGTCGAAAATCGTCACGTCATGACCCAGTCGGCGCAGAAAATAGGCGCAGGTAAGGCCTGCAGGCCCGCCTCCGATAACGGCCACTTTTTTATGTGTGTCCGGTGCGCAGGGAATCGGAATCCGTTTGCCCGTATTCATTTCATAATCCGCAACGAACCGTTTCAACTGATTTATGGAAACGGCTTCGTCCTCGAGACCCCTTCGGCAATAATCCTCACACGGATGAGGGCACACCCGTCCACAGGTCAGCAATAGCGGATTTCTCTCCCGAATGGTCCGTACCGCGCCCTCGTAGTCTCCTTTTCGAATCTGGGAGATGTATTTGGGTATATCGATTTCCGCCGGACAGGTCTGTTGGCACGGAGCCAGGGCATCGTCCTCCTGGTTGAAGTGGAGCAGCCGCTCAGACATCGT
>JAWODC010000044.1:0-230246 GCA_046483495.1 Desulfobacterales bacterium | reverse complement strand
TTTGGAAATGGAGGCGATAAAAGTATGCAATCGGTTTCGATTTTTTGTCGTACCCTGGAGGTGAAGCTGAAAACAGAACCGGATGTCATGGATATTACCACCGAATTAAATCGTTCGGTGAAGGCTTCGGAAATAACCACCGGCATTCTCAGCGCCTGTATGGTCGGGTCCACAGGGTCTTTGACAACCATCGAGTACGAACCCGGCGTAATCGAAGATTTAAAAGCCGCGCTCAATCGGTTGGCTCCGCCCGATATCGAATACGCCCATGAAAAAGCCTGGCATGACGGAAATGGGCACAGTCACGTCCAGGCGGCTATGATGAGCCCTTCGATAACTCTGCCCGTTAGAAACGGTGTTCTAAAACTCGGAACCTGGCAGCAGGTTGTTGCCGTCAATCATGACAACCGCCCGCGCAACCGGAGCATCGAGGTGACCGTTACCGGCACTGCCTGATCAGTCAGAAGTGAAACGGGCAAGTTTAGAAAATGCCAATGTCAGACTTATCAACACCTTCGTCTATTCATGATTTTTTTACATTTTGATCCCTTATCTCAGGTGAAACCCCAAAGCTGTGTTGAGCTAAAATCCAAGACTATCACGGAAATCCCATCAATTTTATTGCAAAATATCATCATTATTGTTAAAAATTATAAAATTCAAATATGATGCAAGTATTATTGAGTTGGCAAAACCAATCGAAATTCAGAAACAACTAAGACAAACCTCGATAGGCATAAAAAGGGAATTACCATTGGGCAAGCTGTTCAATGGAGATACCTTAGGAAGGGAGATATCATGCAAAAAGAAACAGACAATAAAACGAATCATGATGGCTCCGAAAGCAATGGGAGAAATAAGGTTGATAATAAAAACACCTCCAGAGGAAAAAATGTTGGTAGAGGTTTAGGACGAGGCGGTGGTAAAGGTCGAAGGAATGGGACAGGAGGAGGCCGCGGTCGCGGCGGTGGCGGTAAGGGGGGCCGCCGGAAATGACCTTCCCCAGTTTTCCTTCTCGATGATTTTCGATCTCAAATACACCCTCTCCCGATACATTCATTGTGGTATATCAGGCAACAATTATGTACGCTCAGCCTGGCATGGTTCAGTCAGAAGATATAGCCAACGCACAGCGTTTTTGCTCAGTGAAGAAGCTTGATACATCACGGGCGTAATTAACCCTGCCCCTGATGGTGCACGGGTTCGTATGCCCAATGTAAGGGAAGAAAATGCCGTAATATGAGACTCAAAGGCGCAAGAAGGCCTGGACGCTTAACCGGAAGACCTGACGGGCGCCGCTGAGCTTCGATTATCCTATTTTGAGAATCCGATGTGTTAACCGATACCAAGGCAATAAAGGTGTCAATGGGTGCCGGCAATCATACTAACACATATGGCATTTATAATATGCGAAAAACCGATCTGATTCCGTTCTTTACCATGACCTTTGTCATCACCTGGGGTATTCTCGGGCTTTATATTTTTGCCTATGAAAAGATGGTCCGTTTGTTTGGAAATCTTACCGGCCAGCACCCGCTGTTTTACCTTGCCGTTTATGCACCGGCCATCGCAGCGCTGGCTGTAATCTTTTATCGGCAGGGTTTTAACGGCATAAGACGCTTTCTCTCCCGGCTGCTTTTGTGGCGGACGTCCGTCTACTGGTATGTTATGCTTTTTCTTATTGTGCCGCTGGTGTTCTATGCTGGAGCACTGTTCAAAAAAGACGCCCTGGGTACGCTCTTTCCGTTTGCATCGGTAACTTCTTATCTGTCGGCACTATTTTTCATGGCTATCAAGGGACCGATCGAGGAAATCGGCTGGCGTGGACTGGCCCTGCCTTTGCTACAACGTAAAATGGCACCCATCTGGGCGGCCATCGTGCTGGGAGTTGTCTGGGCAGTCTGGCACTTGCCTGCGTTCATGCTCAGCAGTACACCCCAAAGCGCCTGGGCGTTGACTCCTTTCCTTGTGGGCACCCTGGCCCTGAGCCTCATCGTGACGCCGCTTTTCAATCATTCGCGCGGCAGTCTTCTGTTGCCGGCCTTTTTCCACCTGCAATTGATCAATCCCCTGTGGCCGGATGCGCAGCCCTATGATACCTGGCTGTTCGTGATTGTTGCCGCCATTGTGCTATGGCTAAACCGGAAAACGATGTTCTCACGCCACAATGCAGTGACAGAGGTGCTTTCAGAATGAGAGCAGCCATTTTGATTTTTTGCGCCGCCATGCTCGCAGCCTGTGCCATCCACACACCCGCGGCGGATCACGCCTCACAGTTTCAAACTGAAACCGACCGTGTGCGGGTAAAGTTCGGATTTCCCGGTATGACAGCCGCTTATGTTCTGGAAGACGGAACTGTCGGCACTGCCGCTTCCGGCCTGGCCGATGTCGAGGCAAGCATGCCGATGACAGACAACACCCGCATGCTTTCCGCAAGCATCGGCAAAAGCTTTGTGGGGGCCCTGAGCATCTCTCTGGCCATAGAGGGCCGCCTATCCCTGGATGAGCCTGTCTCCCGATGGATCGGTACATTTGACTGGTTCCAGCGGTTGCCAAACCATGAATCGATCACATTGCGCCATCTGCTCACACACAGTGCAGGAATCCTTGATCATGTGCACATGGACACCTTTGCAGAAGCATTTTCAAAGGCATGGCAGGAAACCGGCAACCCTTTTCCACCCGAGCGTCTTGTCGAATTCGTACTGGATGAGCCTGCACTTTTTCCAGCGGGAAATGGATGGGCGTATTCAGATACCGGCTATATACTGGCAGGTCTGATCATCGAGGCGGTCATCAAACGTCCCTGTTTCGATGTCATTAAAGAACGGTTTCTGCTTCCCCTTCGACTTTTGGATACCTCCTCCGCGGATCACCGTGACCTGAAAAGACTGGCCCCGGGGTATATGCGCCCGGACAACACCTTCAGGTTCCCTGTAAAGACCCTTGACACAGCCAAACGCTTGCACTGGCACCCGGCGGTCGAATGGACTGGCGGAGGGCTGGTCAGCACCTCTCGTGATCTCGCCCGCTGGGGAGCGGCTTTGTTTTGTGGAAGAGTTATGGCCGGCGATTATCTTTCGGAGCTGCTCAGTGCAGTGCCAGTGGATCCGGATTCGACCGAGGTAACATACGGTGCCGGCGTGGCGATTTATTCCAGGGGTTCTTTTGGCCCCGTGTACGGACATGCCGGCTGGATACCGGGATACGTATCAAGCCTGCGGCATTATCCCAAGTATGGGGTAACGATTGCATTCCAGATCAATACAGACATCGGGATTATCGACAGTGATGATAACGTGCTCAAGTCCATTGAAAACCGGCTGATTCAGGTATTCATAGAAAAAAACACCTGAGAGTTTCCTGTACGGTTAATGCTCAACAATAATTATCAAAAAGATAAAAATTCGACATGAAAAATATTTCATGATACCCATGTAATTAGCAATTTGATTCGAGTATTCAATTGGGGATAATGCAAGAAAGCTGGAACCACAGCGCCCCGGTTCATGCTTTTTCAAGAAAAGGCAATATCTCTTGCAATTGACGTGATATATGGAATGACCAAACGCTGGGTATCGTAAAAGAAAAGGTTTGTCAGGACCAAATGTGTTGTATAAACAGAAACATATAATCGAAGCTTCGATTTCTACTGATCAAATATATTGGAATCAACCATTTACACCGTTCGGGGATCCTTCCGGCTTTTGGCGATATCCAGAAAATTATAGAATAACTACGTTATGCATTGAGGAGATCGCATCACTCTCCATAGTCTGAAAAAATGGTGCAGATCGATCCGAAAAAGGAGTTTGTTGCCCATGCCCAAGATTGCACGAATATTCTTGTTTATCCTTGTCGGGCTGTTCCTGGCAGGATGCCTGCTTGTTTTACTTGCCTGGCTGTTTATTGATTCTGACGACTTCAAAGGTCATCTGGAGAAAACCGCCTCCCAGGCTCTGGGAATGAAAGCAGAAGTCCAAGGCTCGTCCCGGGTCCTGCTGTGGCCTTTACCCGGACTGCGGTTCGAGGATTTTTGCATCAGCAAAGGCGATTCTGAGTGGCTTAAAGCCTCGGCATTGGAAGTCCGGGTCCGGATAATGCCCATGATCCGTGGCCAGCTGGAATTGGCCTCTCTTGATCTGGTGGAACCGAACCTCCGCTTGGAGCGGATTGAAAAAGAAATATTCAACTTTATTCCCGACCATGAGCCTGAGGAATCAGGGCAGGCACAACCGTTGACCATACGAAGTTTTACGGTTTCAGATCTCAACCTGTCCTTCACCGACCAAATTTCCGACAAACGGATAACAGTTGAAAATTGTGACTGGACCGGACACGACCTGGAATGGAGTCCATCCCAGGCGGATAGACCTCAATTGAATCTGCCGGACTTCCACAGCAATCTGACCTGCAGCCAAATCACCTCCTCGAATCTGGAAGCGACCGGAGTAAAGGCCAAAATATCCGGTCAAAGTCAGCAAATAATGATCGGCCAAGTGACCGGACGGTTGCTCGGTGGGGAGTTTGCAGGTTGGATGAAGAGCGATTTTGCCGGATCCCATCCCCGTCATTCCCTTGAGCTTGAACTGGTCGATTTCCAGATCGAACGGTTCATTAAAACCTTCCGGAAGGAGAAAGGGGCTGAAGGTACAGCCACATTCATCACCCAGCTCAATTTCTCCGGCAAAACATCCTCTGAAATGGTGGCCAGCCTGAATGGCCAGGCAGAGATTACAGGAACAGATATTATTCTGTATGGATTAAATATTGACGAACAGCTGGCTAACTATGAGTCCACCCAGCAGTTTCAGCTTGTGGATGCGGCGGCCTTTTTCGTGGCAGGTCCGCTGGGAGTCACCATTACCAGAGGCTACGGCTTTGGCAGTCTCTTCGCTCATACCGGTGAGCAGACCCAGATCTGGGAATTGGTTTCAAAATGGGACTTTTCAGATGGTGTAGCCAAGGCCCAAGATGTAGCCTTCTCAACTGCAAAAAGCCGAATCGCGCTGGAGGGTGGTATTGATTATGCGAACTCACAGTTCCAGGACCTGAAGGTGGCCGTGGTTGATTCTGAGGGTTGCGCGGTAGTTGAACAAGCTATTCAGGGGAACTTTCACAACCCCAAGGTGGACACTCCCAAATTCCTGGTAGCCCTGGCAGGACCGTTTATGGGCGCCACCGGACAGCCGGGGTGGAT
The DNA here is from genome assembly GCA_046483495.1 of Desulfobacterales bacterium. Taxonomy (GTDB): domain Bacteria; phylum Desulfobacterota; class Desulfobacteria; order Desulfobacterales; family UBA5616; genus CAYLRU01. The sequence goes on along the minus strand of JAWODC010000044.1, from coordinate 225,046 downwards.
GCGATTCGGCGGATACGGAGCACCTTACGGCTATGCCGAGCCATACGGGGGGCCTGACGCGGAATCAGAGAAGCAGGCCTTGAAAAACCAAGCCGACGCCTTGCAATCGGAAATGGAATATATCAATAAGCGTCTTGATGAACTCCAATCGAAAAAAGATGCGGAATAATCAACCGTGCAGGCAAGCGGCCGGTATACGGCCGCTTGCCCCTATCACGTCAATGGCGGTTTATGAACACGTATCTTGATTGTATACCGTGCCTGATACGCCAGGCACTGGAGGCGGTACGACTGGTGATCGACGATCCCGCACAGCATGAGCGGGTCCTTCGGGATGTTCTTCAGTGGACTTGCAGCATGGATATGAACCCGTCGCCGCCTGTTATGGGCCAGCGGATACATCGGCGCATTCGGAAGGTTACGGGTATCGACGATCCATACCGGGAAATAAAAGACGTGCATAACCGTATGGCGCTTGGGCTGTTTCCCGAATTGAAAGCCGAAGTGACCGCTTCCGGAAACCCCCTGATTGCGGCCGTGCGGTTGGCGATCGCCGGAAATATAATCGATATGGGCGTCAACGGCCATGTGCCGGAGTCCAAAATCCGCGAATCCATTACACAGGCGCTGACGGAGCCTTTCTTTGGAGAGCGGAATGGATTTGCCGATGCTGTTTCAGGGGTCGACCGTATTCTCTACCTGACCGATAATGCAGGTGAGATCGTTTTTGATCGCCTGCTGATCGAAGAGCTTTCACCGGAACGTGTAACGGTTGCCGTCCGGGGAGGTCCGGTGCTCAATGACGCTGTTCGGTCGGATGCATCGGCTGCCGGGCTTGCAGACATGGTCGAGATCATCGATAACGGCTCCGATTCACCGGGTACACTGTTAAATGACTGCAGCCCGGAGTTTATAAAGCGGTTCGAAGCGGCCGATATCGTTATCGCCAAAGGCCAGGGAAATTACGAGACCCTCAGCGAAGTCCCAAAAAAGATACTGTTTCTCTTCAAGGCAAAATGCCCGGTCATTGCCGAGCACGCCCGTGTTCCACTTGGAACGCATGTGGCGACCCGGAGCGGCGCTTTTAATGGAGATCAACGATGAGGGGCGATAAAAACGGCATTACGATTTTGGCGGATAACCAGGCGGCGGCCGGACTTTTCTCAGAGCATGGCTTATCGATGTGGATTCGGGTGAACGGCCGGCATATCCTTTTCGATACCGGCCAAGGGGATACATTTGAAAGAAATGCTAAAATTTTAGGGCTCGAGTTGAACCTCATTCAGGTGCTTGTGCTTAGTCATGGGCATTTCGATCATACCGGCGGCATACCGGAAGCCGTTCAACAGGCACCTTCCGTGCATGTTTACGGCCATCCGGGGGTTGTCAACCCGCGCTACAATATTCGGGACGGCATACCGAGACCGATTCAAATGCCGTCGGCCTCAAAGGCGGTTCTGGACCGGCTTCCGGTCGAACAGATGCACTGGGTTCAGCACCCCGTGTGGCTTTCAAAAGAAATCGGAATTACCGGCCCCATTCCGCGCAAGACCATCTATGAAGACACTGGAGGGCCGTTTTACGAGGATCCGGGTGGGCGGCAGCCGGACTTGATCGATGATGACATGGCGCTTTGGATTCAAACCGATGCCGGGCTTGTCGTGTGTCTGGGGTGTTCACATGCGGGGATCGTTAATACCCTGCATCATATTCGACATATGAACGGCGGCATGAAAATCCGGGCGGTTATCGGCGGGTTTCACCTGATCAATGCAGACCGCCGAAGGCTGGACCGCACCATCGAAAAATTATGCGATCTGCAGCCGGACATCGTGATTCCCTGCCACTGCACCGGCAAGACGGCTGTTGCCCGCCTCGTGAGCCGTCTGGGAAGCCGGGTTGTTCCGGGCGAGGTGGGCATGACGTTTACGTTGTAATTCAATTTTTGATAAGAAAGGAAGTGAACTTATGAAAATCGCAGTCAGCGCGGAGGGGACCTCTTTGGACGCATCCATGGATGCCCGCTTCGGCCGATGTTCTTATTTTTTACTTGTCGACCCGGAGGACATGAATTTCGAGGTCGTTGAAAACACAAACAAAATGCTGTCGAATGGTGCCGGGATTCAATCGGCCATGCTGGTGTCCGAAAAAGGTGCGCGCATCGTGTTGACCGGGAAATGCGGGCCCAATTCAATGCAGGCATTATCCGCAGCGGGTATTTCCGTCATTACCGACTGCTCGGGAACCGTCCGAAGCGCGGTGGAACAATACAAACGCGGCGAATTGACCGAAAATAAAGGTGTGAAGCAGGGTGTTGCCGATACCGGAAAAACGGGCGGACGTTCATCCGGCGGTTACGATGGGGGGAACACCCCCGGCGGTGGTGGAATAGGGAGAGGCATGGGCCTAGGCGGCGGTCGCGGAAGAGGCATGGGGGGATGCCGGGGTATGGGCGGAGGCGGTATGCGCCGATTCGGTTTTTCCGGTGACGGCATCCAGGGGAAACGTTTGCCTCAGAATACGAGTATCGGTGCGGTCGATGATGTAGAAAGCCTGAAGAGCGAGGCTGATTCCCTAAACCGGAGGTTAGCTGAAGTTCAACGGAAAATTGAGATCATGGAAAAGCAAAAAAAATGATCCGTTTCCATCCGTCTGGTGGGGTCGCCGAATGCATGAATGATGCGCACTGGATGCATAACGATCGTGCAGTATCGAAACGACCCCGTAATTCGTTATCGGGAAACCGAAGCAAAGATGCGATCGGACCGGGATCGGCGCGGATCAGCCTGCGACCCAGAACATATCATCGGATGAATCGTCGTCGTCTTCGAACCCTGCAGAAAATTCAAGGTTGTCTTTTATTTCAATAAATTTTTCGTTGACGGAACGCAGACGAAGCGACAAGTTCTTCGTGATGATCGTAAACAGCATCTCCTGGAGGAGAACTTTTTCACTTTCCGAGCCAAGGCGGTCTTCGGCGTCGAGATTCACGGCGAGACAAATGGTTTTTTTTTCGGCAAATACCGACGCCGAACGATCTCCGCCGTCCGTCAGTCTCATTTCTCCGAAGATATGGCCCGGTGTGTCTATTCGTGCAATCACATAGCCCTTGTTTCTTACAACGACACCCCCCTGGAGCAAAAAATAAATCCAAGGGTCATCTTCCCCTTTTTTGATAATGGCCTCTCCCGCTTCATATTGCCGTATTTTGCTGACTTTAAGCAGGGAAGCCAGCTTTTTTGTCTCCATATCCTTAAATACCGGGATGGCGGCAAGTTGATCCACATTTTTCAAGTTGTCCTTTAAGTATTTTGTCTCGATCATGATCCACCTCCTTTACGTATAAAGGGTTCGGTATCCATCCAAGGCCGGGCGGCATCATGCATCGAAAAAAAAGCCTTCGGGTGCCGACCCGAAGGCAGAAAAAAACGGCAACCCGGCTATCTTGACAGTATTCGGGCAAAACCCTTAAACACCGCTTTAGACCCGTGGTTTTGCGTCATCGCCTTTCAGCGATTTTGCCTTTATCACCAGTTCAAAAACCCATTCCAAGAAATTCATTCCAGGATCGATTCATCAATACTATACAGAATTTTACATTTTATAAACTAAAAACGGTTCTTTGTCAATGGAAAAGTTCAGCGGCAGAGAGGGTGCGGCGGCGCATGATAAAAAAGCCGGATGCCTGCTTTTGCTTGACATCACCCATGCTTTTTGACAGTATTTCAGCGTTACACTGCATCCAATAACCATTCATTACACATTACATCATTAAATCACCAGAGGAGGAGGTCATCATGGCAAAAATTGATTTTACAGGAAGAGTCGCCATCGTAACCGGTGCAGGGGCGGGACTGGGCAAGGATTATGCCGTTAATTTGGCCCAGAGGGGCGCCAAAGTCGTGGTCAACGATTTAGGCGGTGCCCGCGACGGCTCGGGAGCAGGTTCTACATCGGCGGCAGACAGTGTAGTCGAGGAAATCAAGGCCGCCGGCGGTGAGGCGGTTGCCAATTATGATAATGTTGCATCCGCAGAAGGTGGTGAGAATATCGTCAAGACGGCGGTCGATAATTACGGCAAGGTGGACATCCTGATCAACAATGCCGGTATACTTAGAGACAAGTCCTTTGCGAAAATGTCCGAGCAGGAATGGGATGCGGTAATTGCTGTCCACTTGAAGGGAACCTTCAATGTGACCCGACCGGCATTTATCAATATGAGAGAAAATAAGTACGGCCGGATCGTGCTGACGTCATCGGGCTCCGGGATGTTCGGAAATTTCGGACAGACCAACTATGCGGCGGCCAAAGCGGGTATGGCCGGAATGGTGAACGTGCTCAAGCTGGAAGGCGCCAAATACAACATCAAAACCAACCTGCTGATGCCCAGCGCGGGAACCCGTTTAACCGAAGATGTCATGCCGCCTGAGATGTTCCAAAAACTCGATGTCAAGTACATCACCCCCGGTGTCATGTACCTGGTATCGGAGCAGTGCCAGGAATCCGGTATCTATCTCAATGCATTCGCCGGATATTTCAGCCGATCCCAGGTGCTGTCCGGCCCCGGCCATCTCTTCCCTGAAATGCCCACCGTGGAACAGGTTGCGGAAAAATGGTCGGATATCATGAGCCTGGATAGTCCCAGGTATTACAATGACGTCAATGAGATCATGTTCGCCGCGCTCGCGGCTGAAGAAAAGAAATAACCGGTTTTTACAACAAAGCGGCTTTTGGCGAGGAGCAGCAGCGCTCTGAACCAAAAGCCGTTTTTTGAAAAAATCCTGCCACTCTTAGGATGGGCTGTTTTTACGCCCATCCTGCGTCCCCGGATCATGTCGTGATCGACCCTGAAAACGCCTCCAATTTAGGAAAACTATTTTACCTTGACTATTCGGTTTATGATGGCTAGATTAGGTGGTAAAACCAATCCAAGGAGAAAAATATGGAAAAAGTTGCAAATGAAGCCTATGTCAGCGTCGAGTATACGGGCACCCTTGAAAACGGGGAAGTTTTTGACAGCAGCTCCGGCCGCCCACCGTTGGAAGTGAAAATGGGAGCGGGGCAGGTGATCAAGGGGTTCGAGGAGGCGCTCATGGGAATGACGATTAACGAAAAGAAAAAAATTACCATCGAACCTGAAGACGCCTACGGACAGCGAGATGACAGTTTATTGCATGATTTCCCCAGGTCCAATGTCCCGCCCGAGGTCGATCCTAAAAAAGGGCAGATTGTAGGACTTCAAACGCCGGACGGTCAACAGGTGCCGGCACAGGTCATTTCTGTAGACGAAGAAAAAGTCATATTGGATTTAAACCATCCTCTGGCAGGGCAGGCGTTAACGTTCGATATCGAAGTTGTGGGCATATCTGAAACGCCGACACAGCAGAGCGGCTGTGCCGGTTGCTCGGAAGGGGGCTGCGAGCCGGGTTGCTGCTGATCGATCAGCATTTCCTGTTATGGTTAATAAATGATAGAATCGGGCCGGAATTCATCCGGCCCGATTTGTTAACACGAGACGGGCCTCACGAGTGCGACGAGCGAAAGGGGTTTGGCCTGATTACTCATAAATGCGTTCTTCAGCAAGCTCCTCTTCCGTCAGCGGAACATCCGCCTCGATATTCCTTCCTTCGATGCCTCGTTGGAGCACCTCTTTGAAATACTCATGCTGAATGATCATATTTTGGATCTCGGTGGTTCCCGTCCATATCGTAGACAACCGAGCCCCCCTAAGCTCCCTTTCAATCGGGAAAGCGTTGGTGTAGCCGATACCCCCGAGGATCTGCATACAGTCGTTCAAGACTTCCCATTGCGCTTGCGTGGAAAATTTTTTGACCTCCGAGACCAACCGCCGCCGATACCCCGTACTGCCCAATTCCTGTTGAACGATTTTTCCTACGGTGTGAGCGAATGCCGTGACGGCATCAAGTTTTGTAATGCAGTCGGCCACTTTGAAATTGATGCCCTGATAGTTACGAATGGGCTGACCGAAGGCTTTTCGCCGGTTGGCATAACGGACGGCCAGTTCGAGGGCGGCCCGGCTGCTCGTGATGCCGGAAAGAAGCCTTTCAGGGATCATCATCCGCCAGAAGATCTTGGTCGCCTGGTTTGCTTCACCGATAACATTTTCGGCGGGTACGACCACGTCCCGAAATACCAGGCGTCCGGTGCCGTTTCCCCGCGCCCCCATTAAACCATAAACATGCTTAACCACAACGCCTTCCCCTCTTTCCACGATCAGCAGACTGATGGATTGATGTGGAGGCGCATCCGGGTCGGTCTTCGCATATACGGCAAAATAGTCCGCTCCTTCGGCGCCTACGACAAATCGCTTTTGACCATTCAGAATGTAATGATCGCCTTCCCGGCGGGCCGTGGACACGGCACCGAAAAAGTCGCTGCCGCCTCGAGGCTCGGTAAGGGCTTCGGCGCAATAGAGCTTTCCTTCAAGTGTGGGTTTCAGATATTTTTCTTTTTGGGTTTCGGTTCCGTAAACATTGATGGTTTCGCCTACAATGGAAACCAGGCTGTACTGGCAGGCAAAACAGATGCCGAGTGTGGCAATTTCATTCAAAGCAATCAGTTCTTCATCCCATGTCAGCCCGCGCCCCCCCCATTTGACCGGAAACCGCAGGCCCAGGAGATTTCGTTTTCCGGCTTCGGTCAAAAACTCCGTGGGAAAGCTGATTCTATCCGCGTCCATATCCAGAAGCAGCTGCTTGGGAATGCTTTTCACCAAATTCCGCACCTCTTCCCGCAATGCCTTTTGTTCCGGTGTCATCAATACGTCGAACATAATTTCCTCCTCGATGATTTTATTCTGTTTTCCTGGGTCATGAAATCAGGTTTTGAATACGGGTCATAAAATTTCCGATATCACCGCCGTATTCAGGTGATCCTTCAATGGAAAGCAAACCACCGGCAACAGCCTCCACCATCCCCACTTCATTCAGAATCACCGGAAGAGCACCGTCCACACCATTGAATTTCATATGTACAAAAGGTCTCCGCCGGGTGTAAATACCCCTCCCGGCTTTTGATTTTCCGGCTTTTACCCGCAGATAAGCGGCGATATCTTCGCCTTGAACCGACATCTGGTAGATCCGTTCCGGCTGCTTGGCGGTCCATTTGGTCATTTCAGGATCACCCCCCTTGTTATACTGGGAAAGGGCTGTTGTGATCATGTAGAGGGTCATCTTGACCTTGAGCCGCCTTTTTTCCGGTTCTTTGGGACGCGCATCCGGCATGAGTATTTTCAAGCTCATCAAAAGGGAAAAGACCTTCATCAAAAGGCGGAAGTGTAACATTCCTTTAATTTTCGGCAGAACCGGTTTTCCCGCCAGCATGTTATTCATTTTGGCGATGCTCTTAAAGGAAAAAGTGATGGCGGGGTCACTGCTGAATCCCTGCATGATATCCAGTTCACCGTTTTTAAACTGAAGATAGGCACCGATGTCGCCGGTGTCATCGTGTGCCGAAAATTGAACATCTGCCGTTACCCCTTCGAATTTTTTCCTCATGTCGGGATCATCGGCCAGCATGACCTTCATCACGGGGAAAACCGCATTCAAATAAATTCGTGCCGCCATAATTTCCGATGCGCTTGCCATATTATACCTCGTCTTCCCAGTCGTCGTCTTCTTCAAATTCGCGCCCCATAACTTCGCGCACTTTTTCAACAATGCCGTCCGTATCCAGTTTATAATGGCAGTATAGATCCTCCGGATATCCGACAACGCAGTAACAGTCGGGAATGCCGATCTTTTCAAAAGCGCAGCCCTTTCCACTCGACGCGATAACATCGGCCACGGCACTGCCGAGCCCACCGTGTACATTGTGATCTTCGAAGGTGATGATGCGTCGGGTTTCATTCAAGGCGGAAAGAACGGCCTTTTCATCGATCGGTTTTATGGTGTGTATGTTCAGGACCCTCACACTCAGATCGTCCTGCTCCTTCAATACCTTTGACGCTTCTGCAGCCTGAAGAACGGTTATGCCGCAACAGATCAGCGTGATATCGGTTCCCGGGTTGATTTCCACGGCCCTGCCGATCTCGAACCCATAATCTTCATCCGGATAATACCGCGGTTCGAATCCGCGGCCGATACGAATATACACCGGGCCCGGATAATCGACGCACGCCCTGACGGCGTTGGCGGTTTCTATGCCGTCAGCAGGGGCGATTACCGTCATGTTGGCAAAAGAGCGCATGATGGCGAGGTCTTCGGTGCAGTGGTGGGTGGTTCCCGCCGCTCCGAATGAGGTTCCTGCATGGGTGGCGATGATTTTGCAGTCCAGGTTCTGGTAGCAAATATCGGTTCGGACCTGTTCCACCGCACGCATCGCGGTGAACGCCGCCATTGTGGAAACAAACGGAATCAGGCCGGACTTCGCCAAACCCGCGGCCATGCCGAACATGTTCTGTTCGGCAATGCCGGCATTGAAGAACCGGTCGGGGTATGCTTCTCCGAATTTGCCGATTTTCGTCGATTTTGCCATATCCGCAGACAGCGCAACGATCTTTGGATTTTCCTCTCCCAACCTGCAGAGCACTTCGCCGTAAATTTCGGCCTGTGTCATCGAGTCGGCATCGTAGACATTCCAGGTTAAACCTTCGGGCATAGGGTCCTCCTTTCCGATTATCCATACATTCTATCTACGGATTGCTTGGCTTTCTCAATCAGGTCCGTATCCAGTCCGCCATAATGCCATTTAACGTCATTTTCCATGAAATCCACGCCCTTGCCTTTTACGGTGTGGGCGATGATAACCACGGGAGCGCTTTTTTCCGACAGGGCTTCATCGATCGCTGAAGACAGCTCTTTGTAACTGTGTCCGTCCACCTCTTTTACGTGGAAGCCGAAGGCTTTCCATTTGTCGGCGAAGGGTTCGAGACCGAGGATGTCTTCGGTGGCGCCGTCGATCATTAACCGGTTTCGATCCACAAGCGTGATTAAATTGGTAATGTTGTAATGGCCGGCAGCCATGGCGGCTTCCCAGTTCGTTCCTTCATTGCATTCGCCGTCTCCCAGGATACAGTATGTCATCCAATTCTTTTTTTGAACTCTGGCCCCAAGTGCCAGACCTACTGCCATGGGAAGACCATGCCCCAGGGAACCGGTGGAAACATCGACGCCGGACACTTTGAGACTGTCCAAATGCATGCCGAAAGGCGACATAAACTTATTAAATTCCTTGAGCAGATCAAAATCGAAGAAACCTTTCCGTGCCAAAACCGGCGCATATCCGACCCCGCCATGCCCCTTGCTCAGCACCAGCCGGTCACGATCCTCCCAATGGGGCCGTTTCGGATCTACATTCAAATACTTTTCGTATAGGATCACCAACATGTCCAAAACGCTCAGGGCACCGCCGATGTGAGCTCCGCCGGCCCATCCGGTGATATCGATGATGTCCTTTCTCAACGCTTTGGCCTTTTCCTTCAGGTCTTTAATCGCTTGATCGGTTATCGGCATGTTCTCCTCCTCGGTTTGTGGGGGGATATCAACCTGTATGCCCGGTGTAAACAGGTTCGCGTATCGCTTCAGACAAAACCGGCAAAACACCTGATTTCAGGCGTATTAATCCACGTGTCAAAAGCGGGTGGTTTTTTTTCGGCGTGTTCGGCCTGATTCGGGACCCGGTGCTGAAAGGCATGGCGGCTCCTTTTGGGTTTGATGGAAGCGGAATCCGGTGAAAATCATACAGAAATGCTTTTTTCTTTTTATCTTACTATTTATTTGTTTTTTCAAGAAAAGATTTGAAGAACGGAATTACAGTGCGCGAAAGCGGTGCGCCGATGGATCGGATAATCGAAAAAATAGGCGCGGGGAACCGCCGCGCCTATTCGTTGGGGTAAAAATTATTGGAATTGATTGTCGGGCGGTCGGGTTCCACGTTACCAGTGACCATCGACGTTGGGTTCGTCGGAATAGGAAACTTTATTGGCATTGAATCCCTCCACCGCGCTTCGGACGGTTCCACTGACATCGTTGACCACCTTTACACCGGCTGCCTGAAGGGTCCTGAAAGCATTCGGCCCGCAGTACCCGGTCATGAGAACACCGGCACCTTTTTGTCCTACAGATACGGCTGCTTGAATGCCGGCGCCTTTAAACGCATTTACATTTTCAGCATTGTCCAGAACTTCGAATTCCATGGTGTCATTATCCACGATCAGGATATAAGCGGCTCTTCCAAACCTGGGGTCCACCGATGAATCGAGGTTTTTTCCTGTGGATGTGACTGCGATTTTCATTTCGTATACCTCCTTACATTCTTCCGCCGCCGCCGCCGCATACCTGTGAATCGTCGATCATCGGTAGATTCCCGGAAATGAGATCTTCCACAACCAGACGGATTTCAGGCCGCTCGCCGTCATAATAGACATCGATTCCGACTTGTCGGAATCCCATCAGCGGTCGCATTCCGATTCCGCCCACGATCAGCGCATCAACACGATTTTCGGCCAGCAGATTGACCGGAACCATACATCCGCCTTGTACATGAGATGCATTGGGTTGTGTCGACACCTCTTTTATTGCCCCATTTTCCACATCCACGAAGGTGAATACATCACAATGACCGAAATGTCCCGATCGTTGTCCGTCCAATCCTCCTTCGCCCATGGAGGGTATCGCTATTCTGCCGTTCTTCATAAATGATGTCTCCTTTATTACGATTTTCGGTGTCCATCGGAAACGTTGAGCACGCCATTCATGCTTTGGGAAAAGTCAATCATCCTCAAACATGCAATTTGCCGATGGACACTTTTTACCAAAATTCAATGGTTAGTCAAATCAAAAAAGGCAATGATGCCATTTTCATCTTTTTAGTTGGTGCCCATCCAGAAATGGCCCTTTCACGCGATTGCCTATTTCTGGATGGACACCAGCTATTCCGATCGCCCGTTTTTCATAGCCGGTGATGAACAGATTTGATCCCAAATTTTTTCTACAGATGCTGACGCATCCGATGCACCGGCATATTCAATGATGGTTTTCCCGAAAACCATCGATTCTGTAAATACCGGGTCAAAAGGAATCCGTCCGAGGATCGACAGGTTTTGATCCCTGGCCGTCCGCTCGATTTCCTGTGTTTGTGCCGGATTTAAATCGTACTTGTTGACGCAGACCATGCAAGGCACTTTAAAGTGGTCTGCCAATTGCGCGACCCGCTTCAGGTCGTGCAGGCCGGAAACCGTCGGCTCAGTTACGATCAGCATGGCCGATGCACCACCGAGCGAGGCAATAACGGGACATCCGATTCCCGGCGGGCCGTCGGTGATAATCAAATCGATATGGTTTTGTTCCGCCAGTTTTTTCGCCTCCTGGCGGACAAGGGTCACGAGTTTGCCGGAATTTTCTTCCGCAATTCCGAGACGTGCGTGGACCATCGGTCCGAATCGGGTGTCAGATATATACCATTCACCACATGTGTTTTCCGGAAAATCAATGGCCTCTTCAGGACAGAAATCAACGCACACCCCACATCCTTCGCAATCGATCTCCTCGATATGAAAATCATCCTTTACGGCATCGAATCGACACATTTCCCTGCAAAGACCGCATTGGGTACATTTTTCGGGATTGATAACAGCCACGTTACCGGATACGAATTCCGTACGTTGTTGAATGTCCGGTTCCATGAGCAGGTGGAGATCCGCCGCATCCACGTCCGCATCGCACACTACACGATTTTTCGAAAGCGCCGCAAAGGCTGCCGTAATGCTCGTTTTGCCGGTTCCGCCCTTGCCGCTTAATATTACAAGTTCTCTCATTTCAATTGTAAACCTATGTATAGTCAATTAATAAATTAATCATTTTTATTTCAAGATCAAGCGCGCTGATGATAAGTTCCGTCGATTGGTCGATATAAGGGGGTAACGGTTCCATCTATCGGACCCATTTACGAATGTTGTCAAACAATGCCGTAAATCGTTCTTTCCATTCCGGCATTTCTTCAACGATGAGCTTACCCCTGGAATAGGTTTCGGCGATGCGGCGGTCAAAGGGAATCTGCATCAGGATCGGCAAATTTTCTTCTCGTGCATACGCTTCTACGCGTTCGTCACCCATTCCGGCACGGTTGATTACCAGTCCGTGGGGTATTCCCAATAACCGAACCGCTCCAAGAGCAAGCTTGAGGTCGTGGAGCCCGAAGGGGGTCGGTTCAGTGACCATAAGGACAAAATCCGTATCCTTGATGGTCGTAATAACCGGGCAGGAAGTTCCAGGCGGGGCGTCGATAATGTTGACCGCTTCCGTGCGAATAAACGATTTTACCTTTTTTATCAGGGGCGGTGCCATGGCTTCACCGACTCTAAGGCGTCCATGGGCGAAAGACGAATGGTTAAACTTCCCCGTTTCCAACTCACCGAGTTCCCGTCCGACTTCGGTTACCGCATTTTCCGGGCATACGGCCATACAGCCGCCGCAGCTGTGGCAGAGCTCAGGAAAAGTGAGCACCGTTTTTTCAAGGACGGCAATCGCCTTGAATCTGCAGATATCGGCGCATTTACGGCAAAATGTGCATTTATCCAAATCAATATGGGGAACAGGGGCAAACACTTTTTCACATGTTTCCGTTTCGAGGTCCAGGAACAGATGGCAATTCGGCTCTTCCACATCGCAGTCCAGCAACTGGACGTCCTCCGGTATGGAAACCGCCAAGTTTACGGCAATCGTTGTTTTCCCTGTTCCTCCTTTTCCACTGGCGATGCTGATTTTCACGTTAAACTCCTTATCAGTGCCCACGACGTGTTCTCATTTGTGGATGGCCGCTTATCAGCCGGCCCGGTTCTTCCGGAAAGGACTGCAAGTTATCGTTGTAAGATACTCTCAAGCCGGGTGATCAAGTCTTTTGCATGGCCGGCATCCGGCTCCGGTGGAAGCTGCATAAGAATGCCGAGCCCTTCACTCGCTTCATGAAATTTACCGCCGGAAAGGCGGCTCACCAGGGCGGAATTGATCATGGGGTTGGTTGCAACGGTCTTTTCCACGAATTCGAGCCCTGCCATGTCTGGAAGTTTTTCGTCGACGACCACCAGGGAATAGGGGTGGCCGGAAACCATCACCAATGCCTTCTCGCCGGTACTCACTCGCGAAACGAGCACATCTTTTCGATTCAATGTTTGCGAAGAAAGCTCCGAAAAAAAATCACGTTTTGGACTGACTACTAATATCGATATCATTTTTTTTCCCATCGCCGGCAGAGCTTCCCGGCATCGATGCTCCCTTTTTTCACTATTCGGTTTTACCGTCCCGGCTGTTTCAGGAAGCGATTCGCTGCATCCGGGCATCGAAAATTTCGGAGATATGGGCATTCCTTTCGAATAATGGGCTAGAATGTCTTCCACATCCCCTGACACAAAGGGAATAAGCTTGATCCCTGCACTTTCTATAATGCCGGCCGGTACCTGAGAAATGGCGCCGCAAATAAGAGCTGATATCCCCGAATCGGTCATCCTGCCGACATATGTCGTGGGCAACTCGGGATTAAGCCGTTCGTAATCTCGTTTGACGATTTTTTTATCTTTGATTTCCGCTATCAGCAGAGTGCGTGCGGAATCAAATACGGGTGAAATTCGATTTTCCCACACCGTTAATGCGACTTTCATAAATGCAATCCCTCCGTGTCGCAGATTGTAGCAAATCATATGCCACATCCGAACGGCAGGGGCAACACACGGCTTCGTATCTCAAACTCTTTCTCAAGATTTGCACACCTGTTTTTTTTATCAAAAATAAATTATAAAATCAATGAGATAAAATTGACAACCCGAAATGCAACGCCGAAAAAAACGGTGCATTTTCGAATAAACCGCCTGTTAATGCAGGGTATGGGAGGAAAACCATATTGCGTAAATGCAACACTGAAGGTGCATAACTGAAACCTTAAACCGTATGGTGCCGGCCGTCCACCATGGGCAACTGTATTCTCAATTTTTTTATTTTCCTGAAAAGGGTGCTTTTATGGATGCCCAAATCTTTGGCTGTCGCATTTCGATTATAGTTATTCCGCTTCAGGGCCGCCTTGATGGCATGTATTTCCGCAGACTGGAGAGGGTTTTCTTCCTGGGCGGGTTCTGCGGGTGCGGGTGAACGTGCGGCAAGATTTCCCGGGAGATGGCGAAGCCCGATATTTCCCTCGGAGCAAAGCACGAACGCATGTTCGATAATGTTTTCAAGCTCCCGGATATTGCCTGGAAAATTATGGGACATCAATCTTTCAAGCACCTCCGGGTCCACGCCTCTGACCGATTTTCCGCGTATATGATTTAGTTTGGTAATGAACCGGTCTATGAGGAGTGGTATATCCTCCATGCGGTCACGCAACGGCGGAAGATTCAGATGAACGACATTGATGCGGTAATACAGATCCTGCCGGAATTTTCCGGCCGTTACCATTTCTAGAAGATCTTTGTTGGTTGCGGCTATAATCCGGATGTCCGTTTTTACTTTTTTTACGGCCCCCAGCGGCAGAAATTCCCGTTCTTCAAGGACCCGGAGAAGTTTTACCTGAAATGCGGGGCTTGTTTCAGCGATCTCATCAAGTAAAATAGTGCCGCCGTCGGCTACGGCAAGCAGGCCGGGCTTGTCCTTTACCGCGTGGGTAAATGCACCGGCCTTGTATCCGAACAGTTCGGATTCCAACAAGGTGTCCGGAAGCGCTCCGCAGTTGATGGCGGTAAAGGAATTGTTTTTTCTCGGGCTCAAGCTGTGAATTGCCCTGGTGGTGATCTCTTTTCCTGTCCCTGTTTCCCCCTGAACCAATATCGTACTTTCACTTTCTGCGATCTGGGGGAGAATTTGAAACATTTTTTGCATGATCGGACTGCGGCTGATAATATCGCCCAACCGAAACCGGGCATCCAGTTCTTTCCGCAGTTCCTCGACCAAACTGTAATCCCGGAAGGTTTCTACAACGCCGATAATAGTATCGTCTTCATCCTTCAACAGTGAAGTGGATACGGAAATGGGAATTTTTTTCTTTTTGCTGTTGATGATGTAGGTCGAGGTGCTGACCAGGGATTTTCCTTCTTTCATCGTTCGCTTAAGAGCACAATCGCCTTCACACATGTTGGAACGAAACACTTCCCAACAATGCCTGCCGATGGCTTCACTGCGGGAAATGCCCGTGATCACCTCGGCCGCACGGTTGAAGGACATGATGCGCCAATCCCGATTGACGGTGAATACGCCGTCGGAAATGCTTTCCAATATAATTTCCGTGACATTGGCCGGTATTTTGTCCGTTTTTTGGATTTTCATCGAAATCATGCTATAAGCAAAAAAAATGCGGGTCAACAAGGAATATGATTTACAATGCTTAAACATCACATCCAAAAGATCAGTCTGGGAATGAAACAGATCCCCTTGGGTTTCGATTGCGATTTAATCGCCCATATGGCAGCAGTGGAATCTTGCTTGAAGATGTTTGAAGAACACTACGGTGAAATTCCGCTCGGTAACGTTATCGAGTACATTTCAAAGCAAATCGGCTTGAGCGGCTCGGATGTTCTACAGATCATCTTTTGGCTTGCGAATGATGAAAAAATTCACTTCAGAATCGACGGTCGTCCGTTGAAAGCCGGTGAAGTGAAAAAGGTTTTGCTTGAAAGGCCGGATACTGAATGTGTCGTTGTCACAAATAAATGGGTCGATCACGGCATTTTCCAGGAGGTCAGGTCGTTTTACAGCAGGATAGCCGGGAATACCTTGAGCCTGGAGGCCGGGGATCAGTATACCTTTTCAAGATTACTGTCAAAAACGATGAAAGCATGGAAAGAACGCCTGATATTCTATCGGAAGGAATCGGAGAGACCGGGTTTCCCCGGAAAAAACGCGATTACCGACAGACTTGCTTTGCTGCAAAAAATTTCCGAACGATCAGATCCCTATTCACTGATCAGCTCTTTTTACGACCACCGTGAAGAAATCCTTTCCCTTTCCGGTGAGATCAGCGTTTATCAAACATTTTATACGGACTATGCAGATACGTGGGAATATGTTGTTAAAACCGCTGATGCCGTGGAAAAGCTTCTGCCCGATTTAAAGCGCTTACCGGATGTGGCGTTTAGGGCCGAACGGCTGAAGCGACTATGCTTATCGGAATCGCCGTTCGATCGAGTCGAGGAGGCAAAAAAAATCGCCGATTCCATTACCCCCCATATCGATCGAATAAACAGGGAAAAAAAACATCAGCAGCGACACCGCAGCCTGTCTGAAACCAACCGCCTTATCGATGAAATGAAGCACCATTTAGCTGCCTGCAATTCGAGCCCGGATGAAAAAAACCGAGCTCTTTACACACTGAGAACGATACAGAAAAAGATTTATTCAGCTGTAAGCATCGAAGAAATGCGCAGTCTTGAGGAAGATGCGGAAGATGCCTTTTTACTTTTAATGGAGGAGACTTGTCGTTAATCGAATCGGCATGGTGCCTTCCGGGATTGAAAAAAACCATGCGGGTGCAATCGGATGATGCCGTCCGTTTCGGAATGTTGCCTGTATATGTACATCTGTAACGCAGTACGTTTTCTGCGGCAAAAGTCTATATCCGAGGCGTTTTTATCGTAAACCGGGATGATGTTCAGGCCGAACCGGGCCTGAGACGGGTCGCCCGTATAATGGGCGTGTTTACCACGAGGGCCGACGCATCCCGACCCCGTTCGATATCCAATTTTATGGCCGATTCATCGATTTCAAAATATCGGGATATGACTTCTACCACATCTCGCTGAAGATTGTGCAGCGTTTCTTCTGAAACTTCCATCTGGTCGTAAATTAACGCAAACTGGAGCCTTTTTTTGGCCAGATCGCTGCTTTTCGTTTTGCGTGTCAGCTTTTTGAACAGACTGTTCAGCATCCTTATTTCCCCTGTATGCATGATATCTCGAAGAAACTTCGGGACGGTAATTGTCAGGCCTATTCACAAGATCAAATGCGTCCCCTGTCATTTGCCGGACTACTGTTTTCCGGCAAGCTTCATGCCGATCTTTTTCCAGAAGCCGATCGATTTCATTTGTGGCATGAGTATGGGGAGATCTGCTTCTCCATTGAGACGCATGGCAATACGCCACATGGCTTCCCCGGCTATAGAGCCTTTTTGGGTAACGAGGGGCGATCCGGTATTGGTGGATATCACCACCTGGTCGTCCATGGGAATCAGTCCCAGCAGTTCGATTGAAAGAACATCCACCACATCTTCGTGGCTCAGCATGTCGCCCTTCGCCACCATTTCGGGAACGATCCGGTTTACAATCAATTTCGGACTGATGGATCGGGAGTACAGCAGGCCGATTATGCGATCGGCATCACGGATTGAAGAAACTTCCGGTGTACAGATGACAATCGCCTCATCCGCTCCCGATACGGCGTTTTCGAATCCACGTTCAATCCCTGCCGGGCAGTCCATTAGAATATAATCGAACTCTTTTCGCAATTGGTCGCAGAATTCAACCATTTCTTCCGGACTTAAAATATCCTTGTTATCACTTTGCGATGCCGGTATTAAGTAGAAGTTTTCGATCTTGCGATCCTTTATCGCCGCCTGGTTGATGCGGCACCTTCCTTTTACGGCATCGACGACGGTGAAGACAATCCGGTTTTCGAGGCCCAGAATGACGTCCAGGTTACGGAGTCCGATATCCATATCCACTACAGCGACGCGATTGCCCTCTATAGCCAGGGCCGCGCCGATATTGGCCGTAGTGGTGGATTTGCCCACACCGCCCTTGCCCGATGTAATGACAATTGTTTTTCCCACGCTCTTCACCCTCTTGCTAAGTGTCTGATTAAATGTATTCTGATTCGCATTTGGAAGTCGGTGCATTTCGTGATCCGAAACGGATTATCGAATTTCCGGCCAGGGAATTTTGCCGAAGGGGTCGGATTCGAGGTAGTCTTCAACCACGATAACACCGTTATTCACATACGCATACTCGGTTGTCTTTTCCGCTGCGACCGATTGGCCGGCAGCGACAATCTCACCGATCTGCACCTGGGTCGGGCGAAAATCAAGCGCCAGAATTACAGCATCTTGATTTTCGGGATAACCGGCTTTGGCCGTACCCCGCAGGCTGCCTAAAATGACGATATCGCCTCCGGCAAGGATTTGTCCGCCGGGATTCACATCCCCCATCAGAATAAAATGCCTGCCGGCTTCCACCGTTTGTCCCGATCGGACACGGCCTCTCATGAACAATGCATCGCTGCGACGGTACCGCCATGAATCCGTCATGTCCCGATGCCTGATTTTTGCCGTCCGGGGTGATTTCTTGGGGGGCGGCAGGCTGACGCTGCGGACATGATAACGATCTTTTAAAAAAGCGCCCAGGCGGGAAATCAAATCCTCGTGGTCGCCGGCATCTCCGGGATCCAGGACGATCCGCGTGTTGATGGCGGAATGGTTGAGGCGGTCGAAAATTTTTTTCAATTCGATCTGGATGGTTTCAACGGAAAGGGATGCGTCCAGTGTCACCCACAAACTGTCGCCGACCCCTTTGAGACGTACCGGCGGTCTAAGCTGATGTGCTGAAGTCATTGGAAAATGTAATCCTTAATGTAAGGCGACGGTCGAGGTGCGGTTTGCAAATGTCGCAATTCCAAGCGTTCGCGGAATATAATGAATTCGGATGTGGGTTGTCAAGCAAGAAAATTGCGGGGGCGGCTGCGGCATGCACTTCGGATGCTCGAACCGGTCCGAACGCCGGTAAACAATGAATCGTCGGCGGATTGCCTGCAATGCCGGCAGCCCGGGAAATATATCGGGTTATCTCCCGGGCACAATGATGCGGGATTTGTCCATCTGCTGTATTTGTTGTTCCCGCTGAAGCTGCTGAATTTTCTCGACGACATCATCCAGCGCCTTTTGCATCGCGGCCGGAAATTCGGCGATGGCGCCCTCGAGCTCGGTGGACGTGAGCCTCGCCTGAATGGGAACAGGGCCTTGCTGCGACATGAGTTGCGTGTGCCCCATAAAAATGGGCGACCGTTCGTTGTCTTCCGAACCGTCGGATTTGACGGGAACCAATCGGCGAATGGAAGCGACTTTAAGATCGGTGATGGATTCCTCTCGATAGAGGTTATTTTTGTCGACGCTGAAATCGATCGTTTCTGTTCGTACTGAATCGTTCATAATGGGTTCCTTTCATGTGTATTTTCAATACAGGAAACCGTAAATTGCTTTTAAAGTCAATGGATTTATGAGATGGAAGGGGGAATTGGGGAGGGGCGATGGGTTATGGGCAAGAACGATGGCTCAAAGCTGAAATTGAAGGCTGAAAGCGTTGCTTTGCGGGATGGATTAGCCGCAGCCCCACACAGGCACACGGCCCCATCCTTCGGACCCAACTCGAAATCGGGATCGGTATCGAAATCAAACCGGAAAGTAATCGATCCCGATCCCAACGGTCTTAACGATCCAACGATCCCAACGATCCAAACGATTCCAACAATAGGGGAGGGCACATCATGATCGAAATCGACATTCCCGGATACCGGGTACTGCAGCTGCGGCATATGGTGTTGGATTACAATGGAACGCTGGCGGTTGACGGGCGGCTTGCCGAGGGTGTCCGTGAAAAACTCGAGCTGCTGTCCAGGGACCTCGATATTCATGTGGTTACCGCGGATACCTTCGGGCGGGTTCAATCCGGAATGGCGGGTATAGCCGGCACCGTGACGGTTCTGCCGGTGGGCAATCAGGCCGAAGCCAAGCTGAACCATGTCCGGTCGTTGGAGGCCCGATTCACGGTCGCCGTCGGCAATGGGCGAAACGACCGGCTGATGCTGAAAGAGTCCGCGCTTGGCGTTGCCGTCATTTTAGGGGAGGGCGCTGCGGTCGAAACAGTGATGGCGGGGGACGTGGTGTGTACGAGCATCGGCGACGCCCTCGACATGATGCTGCACCCGCTGAGGTTGACGGCCACCCTGAGGTCCTGAAGCGGATGTAAAGCTGATTGTCGGCAACAGCGAAAGGGGGCATGTTGCACCATGCCCCCTGATCGTCTCCTGATTCGATCGGTTTGGACCGCCGCACAAATTTGCCGGAAGGGCTTCATGACTGCAACACAGGGCAAAAAAATTTGATTCAAGCCCGCATCCCGTCCCGCCCGGCTCACTCATCTCCCGGCGAATGGTCAAAATATCTCACCCATTTCTCGATAGGATATTAATACCGAACTTTAATGCCTGCATATCCGGACAACCCGGGCGTCGCGTAGCTCCATGCCTCTTCGTAAAATTCATCGAACAGATTATCGACACGGCCGTATACCTGAAAATGGTCCGTGACGTCATACTGTGCTGACAGGTTGACCAATGTATAGGCATCCAGGTCTTGGACCGGATTTCCATTTTTGTCTGCTGCACCGGTGACGGCAAGCCGTTCTCCAACGTGAAACATATCGAGGTTTAAGCTGCCGCGGTCTGAAAACCGGTACATCGTGTTCAGATGATAGTTGTTGTACGGTATTCTGACCAGGCGGCCTTTCGGGTCTTCGGCGTCTGTATATGTATAACTTAAGGTTACGTCCAGGCAAACTGCCGGACTGTATTTGACAAAGGCCTCGACGCCTTTGGTTTTGGTCTCACCCTCCACCTGGTTATATCCTCCCGGGAATGGGGAACCCGGGATAATGCGATTCGCATCCCAGGCGATTTTATTGTCGAATGTCAAGGCAAAATAGGTCACACCGAAGTGAAATGCATTGATGACCTGCTCTATGCCGATATCCCATCCGTAGCTTTCCTCCGCATCGAGATCCTCATTGCCGAAAGCGGAATACAGCTCGTATAAAGAAGGAGAGCGAAACCCTGTCGCATAACTTGCTTTGATCACGGTATCATTGAAATAGTAAGCCGGTGCGAGCCGATAGGTCAGATGATTGCCGAAGTTTTCATGATGATCGTTTCGCAATCCCGCTGTTACGACGACATTATCTCCGAAAAACAGCTGATCCTGAACCCAAATGCTTTTCGTGTCGGCGTCCTCGTGGATGTTATCCGAATCGCTGTCCATCTCTTCGATGAAATAGGTCAAGCCGATATTGACCAGGTTGCTTTTTCCGAGACTGAATCCGCCCTGCCACGACCATTCCTTTATCGCGCCTTCATAGTCGAACCAGGGACTGCCGTCGTTGTCAACGGTATCGGATGACGTTCGGGAGGCATAACAGGACAGGGTCGATTCAAGCCGCCTTTGAAAAAAGAAATTATGAGCATTGATTCTGCCTCCGGTGTAATCGCTATCCGTCTCATATTTCGTTGGGCCGTCGGGCGAGGCCACCGGAAGAAAAGTGACCGGGTCCGTATCGAAACGATCACCGGCATAGCCTGCAAACCAGTTCCAGTCATCCAATTTTACCTCGGCGTCGAAATAGAGAAGGTTGGCGCTGATGTCAAAATCCGGGGTGACGGTAAGCCCGAACGTACCGTAAATAGAGTTGTTCTCCCATCCGTCTTCCTCGTCGGTATTGCCGGCATGGGGGATGTCGGGGTTCTCGTCATTTGCCGCCGAAAACCCATCCGTCTGAATCGAGGCGCCTGTCAGAAAAAAATTAAACCTGTCCAAGGCTCCGCCGACACCGCCGAAATACTTCCACGTGTCGTATGATCCTCCTTCTATTCCGGCATAAGCGGATGGTTTTTCCGATCCTTTTTTGGTAATGACATTGATGACCCCGGCCGTTGCATTACTGCCGTACAGCACACTCATGGGGCCTCTGACCACCTCGACGCGTTCGATGCCGTCCGTAATCAGGTTGGCGATATTGGCGCCGCGATTCGGGTTTGAGGGGTCGTTGATCATCATACCGTCAACGAGAATCAACGTGTTTTTTGATTCCGCGCCTCTCAAAAAGACGGTGGTGTTGGTGCCGGGACCGCCCGAAGTAACGATATCGAGCCCGGGGACTCCCTCCAATAGGCCGGACAGGACCGTTCGATTTTTCGCATCGATGTCATCGGCCGGTATAATCGTGACGGAACTGCCGCCGATCTTGTCCAGTTCCTGTTCGGTGCGTGTGGCGGTGACAAACACTTCGTTTAATTCATGGGTGCCGGAAGCGGCTGCATCATTTCCCCATGCCGGAACGGTCAACAGGCAGACCCAAATCAACGTGCCGATTCCAATCCATTTTCTCATTCTCGATTTCTCCTTTCGTTCATCTTAGGTCCGGAGAAAAAAAATCCCCGGACCGATTTTCATCGATCCGGGGATGTCCCTGTTTTATCCTCTGATCTTTAAGCCCTGGTCCTCGAAGGCGAAAAACGATACTCAGGCAGGTCTTCTGACTCACGGATCATCCTAAATGCCGCGCCTTCCCGGAAATGCATCCAGTGGCATGCTGCGGCCTTCGTCCCCGTTTACAGCGGCGGGCCCGTCTCCGAATCTAACGGAGTTCCCTTTTCGCTCGTTTACGAGCACCTGAATATGCCCCGTTGATAATAAATTCGACCGGTTGAGTCAATGGTTTTTTAATGGAACGGGCAATGAAAAGCGTTATCGGCAATTTATGCTTGAAAAAATGCACGATATGGATAATGTGAAGGCGCATAACCGCTTCTTTTAACCGACCAAAGCGAATGTGGAGGAATCCGGCATGCTGTTGAAAGGAAAAATCGCGCTTGTAACGGGCGCGGCACGAGGAATCGGGCGGGCGATTGCCCATGTGCTTGCCCAAGAAGGTGCAGATGTGGGGGTTGCGGACATCCTGCCCGAAGCGGAACAGACCGCGGAAGACATACGAAAAATCGGAAGGGCATCGACATCCGCCACGGTGGATATTTCAGATCCTGAAAGCATTCACAACGGCGTTCTCGTGATTCGACATGCGTTGGGGGAGGTTGACATCCTGGTCAATAATGCAGGAATCGTCGCCAATATTGCACGGCTGACAAAAATGTCCCATGAGGCATGGCAAAAAGAAATTTCCGTCAACCTTTCCGGCGCCTTTTACATGATCCAGGAAGTTATCGGGCCGATGATCGAAAAACAATGGGGCAGGATCATCAACATGTCCTCCGGCGCGGCCACCGGCGGTCTTCACAGGCAGATCGGTTATGCCGCGAGCAAATCCGGGTTGCTGGGACTGACCAAAACGGTCACGCTGGAGCATGCCAGGGACGGCATCACCTGCAATGCCGTTCTGCCCGGTATGATCGGAACGGAGCTGGTGGGCATGATGCCGGAGGAGATCTTGACCGCCGCCGTCGCCATGATCCCCGCCAGGCGAATCGGAAAAACGGAAGAGGTCGGACGCCTGATCGCATTTCTGGCATCGGATTTTGCCGCTTATATCAATGGCGCCTGCATTCCCATTGACGGCGGCAGTTCCTTGAATACGGGAAGCCTGGGAAGCAGGAAAGAAGTCATGGCAATGACCGGAAAGAAATAAGGGGCCGGACAGCGGCGAACAGGCTCCAGAAAAATGCGCCGCCATCGGCTTTTAACCCTCTTTAGATCGATTACGTTGACTGAACATGCCGTAGACAATCATCGATGCCGAACCGCGACCCATCGTGCCGGTATAAAAGCCGCACCCGCCGCTGCAGCCTTGGCGGCGGGTATGGCCGTTGCCCAAATCATATCGACACTACATGTCTACCTGTCTAATGACCGGCTGTATCGTAACATGCGAATGATTGCCGATGCCGGTTATCTGACCGTCCCGAACGCGGACACGCTGGCCCTGCTGAACGAGGTAAGTTCCGCGTTCTGGGGAGGGCTCTTTTTCACCGTTACGGTCGGTGCCTTCCTCTCGCTTCTGTCGTTTTTATGTGCCTGTGTGATGATCCATGTCGTGAAGCGGCGAAAATGGGTATCCGTTCTTGGCGGGATCGTTTGGGTATTGGTGTTGATGTTCGTGGTCTTGCAAGGGGGCACTGGAATGGCCGCAGCCTATTTTATGTTCGTCCCCCCTGCGGTTTTCATGGTTTCCCTGATCAGCGTTCCGCGACGGCCGGTGCGGAAGGCGGCGGTGGTGGCCCTTTGCCATACAACGGCGATTTTGGTGCTGGCCATTGCCTGGACTGCGCAACTGGACCGGCGCATGTTCATCGATTTCAGGGACGGCATGCTGCTTTCGAACCCGGTCGGTGAAAAGATCACCGCCTATTATTATCGATACACCCTGTATCCCGCCGCTGTGTTTGCATCACCTGAGCAGAAGATGATCAAAACGGTGGTGATCGACGGAAATATGACGGCAAACCTGCGTCACCGAATGGAAAACACGTGTATCGCCCTGGATTATCTTCCCCTTAAAGACGTTCCTGAGGTGGACCTTGCATTGCGCGTGGAAGGGGAGCGGCTTTTTTTTCAAAACCGGGGTTCACCGATTCTTGAGACAACGGTGGCCGCATTTCAGGCGAGTCCCCATACGTATCTCAAGGCTTATTCGAAAGCGGTCGACACATATGCCTTTTTCAGGCGATTTGCCCTGGTGTCTCTGTTGATCGGTTTTCCGATCGTGTTTTACATCATGCTGTACACCACTGTTCGTTTGGTGTTTTTTCGAATTATCGGCGACTTGCCGTCTGTCCTGACGGCCGTTCTTATCTGCTTTCTGACCGGATTGTCGCTGCTGATGATGTTTCACATGAACCGGTCCGGCAGATACGATGTTTCGGATATCCACGACCTGATGGGGTCCTGTGACCACATGGATCGAGTCAACGGGTGGAAAATGCTCTATCAAAACAATCTTGAACCCGATAAAATTCCAAATTATCGCGTGGACCTTCACCACCCGTCCGTCCCGGTGCGATACTGGATGGCCAAGGCATTGGGCCGGAGCAAAAGCAGGCATACGCTTGACGATTTGATCATGCTGGCTGATGACCCGCATCCCAACGTGGCATGCCAGGCCTTCGATGCATTGGGAAAACGGGGAAACCGGGCGTTCATTCCCCTTTTGTTGAAGAAATTAGCCGACTCCCGCCATTGGTATGTCCAGGTATATGTTTACCGGGCCTTGAGGGAACTTGGATGGAAACAGAAACTATCGACCTCCGCCTTCTCCTGATAACATCGGCCGGCGTTCTCATCGTCGAAGGGGGCATGGGTTTTGCCATGCGATATGTCCAATTCGACCGGACGGCGATGTTGGCTATTGCCAGGTGCCTGCAGATCGGTCTGATCATCTTCCTGGTCATTTACGTGAAAAACGATTTGTCCGCCATTGGCATAAAAAAATCCGAGCTGCTTGACGGACTTCGAAGAGGGGTTTTATGGTCGATTGCTTTTGCCCTTGCCGTACTAACAGCAGGCGGGATTTTAATGCTGCTGGGTGTGAACACGGCCGGGCTGCTGGATCACCCCCTGCCGGGGGATACCCAAACATTGGTTCGGCTCATGATGGTCGGCGGCATCATCGGTCCGGTGGCCGAGGAGGTTTTTTTCAGGGGAATCTGCTACGGCTTTTTCAGACGATGGGGTATCATACCCGCTGTTTTGCTGAGTACGGCGGTGTTCGTGGCGGCCCACGCCGTCGCCGCCCCTTTTCCGGTTACCCAAATCATCGGCGGCATCCTTTTCGCGGTCGCCTATGAAGTCGAAAAGAACCTGCTGACTCCCATTGTCATCCACGCATCGGGAAATCTGGCGCTGTATTCCGTCGCCTGGCTGGTCTGACATCCTTCAGGAAGCCGGATTGCTCTGAATGCAATACACATCTTCCGGCAATTCGATGTCCCTTTCCGGGTGTGCGTAGGCGCTTCTTCTGAATAGCTTTTCAAAGAAAAAAACAGCGAAATAATGCAGATTTTTTCCCAAAAAAGCCAGGAAGCGTCCCTTAAAGATGACATTGGCCAACCCGCGGATGTCCTCTTTTTCTATCGTAATGACGAAATTCCACATAACGGGATCTTCGATTCGGCCCTTGATGAGGAGACACCCGTCTTTTATCTCGACATAGTAATGCCTGAATTCCATGTTCAGGACCATCGTTCCGAGGCCTTTAGACCATATTTTCATTTCGCTTTCACCTCCACGGCGTATCGATCGCGTTTGAATGCCTTTTCAAAAAGGAACACAAAAACCATGTGAATATTTCGCAGGATGAAAAACCATGTCGTGGGCTTGAAAAAGATGTTCAATAGGCCGGGAATGTCTTTGTTCGTGAATGTCGCCTTGAAATCCCACTGGACCGGTTGAACCGTAACACCCTTGATCACGGTGCCGCTTTCTTCGTTATCGACCCAATATCGGGCAAAATCGACTTCGAGTTGGATTTTCCCCAGGCCTTCGGACCACATCTTCATGCGCTGAAATCCTCCATTTCAACCTAGTGAGTGAAAAATGGCACAAAAAAACCGCTATCCTCTGCCGCCCTCACCCCAACCGGGGAAGGGCGGCACAGATCCGTTTCGACGATCAATCATCGATATATTGCTTTACGTAACGCTCGATGCTGTCGGAATACTTCCACCACTTGGAAATGCCCATATCTTCAGCAATTTTGTTGGCGGCGATGTACCCGGGACCTCCGATGATCAGACCCCCGGGATAGGTGGAGGCGCCGTTGACATAAAGCCCCTCGATGGGTGTTGTTGTTCGGGAGCATAAATCATTGGGCCTGAAATAGCCCATTTGCAGCGGATTGTATTCGCCATGCTTAATCGAACCGTTCTTCATGCAGGGGATCCGGCGTTCGATATCCAACGGACTCTCGGAAGATGCCATAACCAGGTTGTCGCCGTTGAGATTGTGGGTGTATTCCCCCCAGGTTTCCATGATTCGGCTTTCGATCTGCTCTTTTTGATCTTCCCATCCTCCTTCGACGATTCCCGGCACCAGCATTTGAAAAAAGGCCGTGTGATGTCCGGGCACCTGTGACAGGGTTCGATCGTAAATCGTTTCCACGGAGCAGTGCCCCGCTATGGGTCCGATTTTCCCGGATCGAATGGTTTCCGCCATGTCCACGAGTTCATTGTACGAATCGATCCCGACGATATTCATGAAGGTCTTGTCGATTTCCCGTTCGTCCGCCCTGTATTTTAACGGATTTTTCAACGCGACATGGGTGGTGAAAAAACTGGTTTTATCCCAGGCCCAGTTGTTTACGTAATTTTTCAGGGCAGGGGGAAGATGGTCTTCACCAATTAAGTTCAGAAAGGTCGTTTTAGGATCGAGACTGGACACGACGGCTTTGGCTTTGACGATCATGCCGTCAAATATTTCAACACCGGCGGCTTTGCCGCCCTCCATGATTATTTTGGTGACTTCGGCGTTTTCCAGAATCAGGCCGTTGTTCTTGATGATCTCTTTTGAAAGACTGCTGGCCAGTTTATGCGATCCCCCGATGCTGATGCATTTATTCATGCCGCTCCGGATCATGAGCAGCGGGACCATGTAGCCGAGGCCCGGCTCATTCGGCGCCAGACCCCACATGCAGGTCACATACAAGAAGAGGGCTTTGACGCGTTCATCTTTGAACATGCGGTCGATAATTTCCACCGGGCTGTCCTCGGCAAGCTTCATCATTTCCTTCCCAATCGGTGTGCGTTCGGTTTTTACGGCCAGTTCGATCGGCGGAAGGGGCTGGTAATAGGTGGCCGGGGCCAGGATCTCGTCGACCATTTGAATGAACATTCTCGAATATTTTTCGAAAGAAACGGCATCTTCGCGTGAATATTTCATAATCTGGTCGGCGGTGTCCTGAATTTTGTCCGACATGATCCAGGAGTTTCCATCTTTGAAAATGATGCCGGTTTGGCGATGGGGCTTTACAAATTGCAGGGAATGATTGGCCAGATCGAAATCCGATATGGCGGGCATGTAATCCACCATCAGATGATAGGTGGCATGGGTGTTTGCCCAGTAAGACGGAAACAGGATTTCCTCGGTGGCCAAGCCGCCCCCCAATTCATACCGCCTCTCCAGCAGCACCACATTCAAGCCGGCTTTCGCCAGGTATGCGGCTGTAATCAAACCATTGGGGCCTCCCCCGATTACGGCGACATCGCACGATATTTCATCGGGCATCCTGGGAATCGTCGGCAGGTCATATTTCCACGAAGCATTTCCGGGATGATTATTTACTGGCATAATGTTTTCCTCCTAAACAGCGGTTGTTGGCATCGGTTTCTTCGTTCGCCGGGCCCGGTTTGCCGGACTCCGCCGATCGAAAATCTTGCGGAATCTTCGGCGAAGGATTCCGGCGTTTTTCATTTCGCGTGCGGTCAAAACGACTTGTATGGTTACGATCAGGCGTCCGACGGGATAAAGTCGGGTGAGGGATACCACCATTCGCCCGGTTTCAGCTTTAAGTCCTCGATCAGGATGTGCATGAGATTATACGATACCGCCTGCAGGGCCAGTCCGCCGGGATACGAGGAGTGATTGCACAAATAAAGATTTTTGATCGGCGTCCGGTACCGCGACAGTTCAGGCAACGGTTTTTTGACATACCACTGTTCTTCTTCCTGGCTGATGCCCATCCAGTTGCCGCCGACAAAGCCCATGTTTCGCAAGGAAGAATCGTAGGGTGTATTCACGAATTTTGCGACGATTTTGTCGTCCGTCAAATTGGGGGCCACCTCGCGGATCTTTTCCAGCATCACCTCGACGATGTCCCATTTGGCGTCATTTACAGCGGTCGGGCCGTCCCGATGGTATTCCGGCGGCGGAACCTGGAGATAAATCGGGGTGAAAACATGATATCCTTCCGGCGTTTGGCAGGACTTGTCATAGACATCATGGTTCAAGAAGGCCAATGTCATATCCTCTTTGCGCATGGGATGGGTATTCAAGGCATACACCACCCGCTCCATATTGTACATGGCTTCCCGTGAATCCAGATTGATCCATGTACAGGAAGGATAGCAGCCGTTTGAAAAAATATCTTCGGCGTCACCCTTGTATTTGGGCATTTCACGGGTAACCAGGGAAAGGACGAAAAGGCTGCCGCCTTTCAGGTTGATTCCCTCAACCCGCTCCAAAAACATCGGGTCCAGTTCGCGGCCGGGAATCAGCTCGAGAAAGGTCGGTTTTACGTGGGTGTTGGAAAGAACGGCTTTATCCGCGTAAATCTTCCGGCTCTTGGCCGTTGCATTGTCGGCAAGAATGACGCCCTTGGCTTCCCGGTCTTCAACGATGATTTCTTCCACCTTGCTGTTGGTGTAGATTTTGGCGCCGTAATGCATGGCGCATCGGACCAGCGCGTGGGTCAGGGAATGCATGCCGCCCCTGGGTTTTCCACTGCTGTATCCGACCAGGTGATTGCAGCAGTACCCCGGAATGGCCGTTCCTTTCCAGTTGGGGTGGGGACCGTTGTACCATGTGGCCATGGCCGATGAAACTTTCATCTGTTCATTGTCGAACAGCGAATCGAGAAGTTCCATGGTTGACATGGTATTCCAGGAATCGTCATACAGCGGGTGCTGATGTTTTCGGAAGACTTTTGCCCAGGGCAGATCTTCCGCGCCGAGCTGAATGTGGGGCGGCGGCGGAGGCGTCCAGTAAATGGACCTCAGCAGTTCCGCCAGTTTTTGTGATTCTCCGAAACTCACGGACATCTGTTCCATAGTCTTGAGGTCTTTTTCTGAAAGTTTTCGGACGGTTTTTTCCAAAATGGCGGGGTTTCGGGCACCCGCAAGGTGGCCGTTGCCGTCTGATGTCACGCCGCCTCCCATGACATTGTAGTGAACCATTCGGAAGCCGAATTTATGAAGTTCGAGTTGCTCGAATGCGGGAGCTGCGCCGCCGTAAAGATACGTCGCATGGGGGTCGATTTTGCATCCCGGCATGGGCTCCGTGTTTTCCGCTCCCCCGCCGCATTCGCCGCGGGCTTCGAGAATGCAAACAGAAAGCCCGCATTTCCCCAGGTAACCGGCGATACTGAGACTGTTTGTACCGCCTCCGATGATGACGACATCATAGACTTCTTTCAAGGTGTTCCCCCTTTCTGATGCGGATTAAAAGATGCTTGGAACAATGGATCAGGACGTTTGAAGCGGACTCAGATTGAAATGGCAACCGTATGACATTCAGAATATGATCTTGATACATTATCAAAATATAAATGCATAAAATGTGCCATGTTTTATATTTTTTTATAAATTGTATTCTGAAGCTAACCTCTTTAAAATACATACAAATTGAGATGGAATACCGGTTTGGAGAAAATCAGGTCATTAGGTGTTTAAATATTGACACTTTTTAGTTGTTTTTTAAACAAAACTGTCGCAATGACAACTTTTTCCTTGTTTTGCGGTGTAAACGGTCGTATGATGTTTTCAACCTTTTGAAACATTGAAAAGGAAGACTCCCCCATGGACAGTCAATCCCTTAACCTTTCCGATGAACAGTTGAAATTTTTATCGGTTTTGTATGCGCTTGAAAAACCGGTTTCTCTCGAAACGGCGGGTAAACTTTCCCCTATATTACCGGCGCCGTTTATGGAACTGTTGGGGCATCATCGCCATCCGGCATTGATCAGGGAAATCGGCAAGAACCTGTTCAGCATTTCACCCGACCTGCCGAAACCGCTCAAGAAAAGGATCGATGCATTTAATAACAGCCGGCGGTTATCCGAGATTGTCGATCGGCTTCTCGAACTCGATATGATCGACCATATCGATTCGGACGTCGTAAGGGGACTGCTGAATAAAACCGGCCGGATTACCGACATTGCGGAATTGGAAATCAATCAGGCCAGAAAGGCTCTGAAATCGGGGGACCAGCACCTGGCCATGCATCATCTCTGGAATGTGGTAAAAAAACTTTACGAAATATCGGAAGATCCGCGCTTTGACCGAATGTTTATATCGGCCACCCTTAAACTTTCCGACCTTTGCCTATCCTTAGGAACCGGTTTTATGGAACTGCCCCGTTTCTTGAAAAAGGCGCGTTCCATGGCCGGCCGGTTGGGTGACCGGCGCTCTCATGCCTTGATCAACCTCAACCTGTCCATTTTTCTGCATATTGCACGGCAGCATGAAGACGCCTCCAAGGCGCTTTCCGAGGGATTGGCAGAGGTCGAAGAGCTCGGGGATGAGGATATTTTGAACCGGTCGGCCGCATTTCTGGGATTGAATTTTTTCTTGAAGGGCATGTTCAGAGAAGCGGAACCGTATCTGGAGCGTGCAAATATCGATTTCGAGATGCAGGGCGGTGAAAGCATGAGCTTAGGTCCACTCCCCATGCCGTTTTTGCTGGGATGGTGTGTAGCCAACCTCGGCCATTTCCACGATGCCGTGGGAGGTCTCGCCAGTTCCATGCGTGTGGCCGCCAGGCGCTCCCAAAATGCACTGGCCACCACCATTCGAGCCATTTTGGGTGCCGTTCTTCAGATGGCTGGCAAATACAAAGAGGCGGCATTTCAGCTGGACATGGCGAAAAAGGAAGCGCTTCGCACAAGCAATACGTTTGCCATAACCATTGCGGAAGGCAGTCTGATCTTTCAACGCTTCATCGAGGGACGTATCGATGAGGCGCGAACGCAAATGGAGCGGCCCGCCATCATCGGCGGAACGGACGGGTTTGCACGATTGTATACGGCTCCGCACATACTGGAGATGATTTTTGAAATGGAGGCAAGGGGATTGCCGGTGAATCCGCGATTGAATCTAAAAAGCGAGATCGAGTGGATACAGAAGGCGCCCAACATTCATGCCAAAGGCGCTGCATACCGGATACTGGCCAAATCCGCCTTTCGACGCAATGATTCGCTCGATCTCGCACGATCGCATCTCAAGAAAAGCAAAAAATACCTGGAACAGTCGGGAGATCCGATTGAAAAATCCAAGACACAACTCGAACTCGTTCGGCTCAAAATTCTGGAAAACAAAATGCTCCAGGCGCGCCTTCTGGCCGAATCCGCATATGACACTCTCCTGCAGCACGACCTGGAATTTATGTTCCCCGAGGATTTGTCCCAATTGTTGGACCGCCGGAATGAATCGGAAAAAACCGTCCGTGAGTACAGGAGTTTCGTGGCCCGGTGTTTTACGGTATTTGAATTTGAAACCGTCGGCGATAATGCGAACCGGATCCTGTCCCGCATTTTAAAATATGCATGCCGACTTTTAAAGGCGGAACGGGGGGCGGTTTTCAAGGTCGACCCGCCGTCCGGCGAAAACGTACGGCTCCGGACCGGATACAACATGACGGATTTCGACGTGTCGGGAGAGGATTTCAGCCCCGTTCTCGAGGTGATGCAAAACGCCGTAAAGACCCAAAGTGCCCGGAGGTTCGAACCCGCACCCGGTGACGAAGACACCCGGCGATATCCTTATATCCGTGAAATGATATGCCTTCCCGTGGTTAAATACGGTCGAGTAGCCGACGTATATTACTTTGACAACACCTATCTTGAAAACAGGTTTCATTTATTGGATGACCGGATAATGACCCGGTTGACCCGTTTTCTCGACGATCACATCGAGCAGTTTGTCGAATTCGAACATCTTAAAAAGGAAACCAGCATTCGATCATCCGCGCAAACCGTACAGATCGAACAGCTGCAGCGAGAGGCGCTGGTTTTTAAAAGCAAGGGAATGACACGGCTTTTGGCCGAAGTCGAGCAGGTCGCGGCTACGGACACGACCGTGTTGATCCAGGGCGAGACCGGTGTGGGCAAAGAGGTGCTGGCGCGGCAGATTCACCGAATCAGTCCGCGCAAACCCGGCCCTTTCGAGGTGGTTGATTTGACCGCCATTCCGGAAAACCTGCTTGAAAGCGAGCTGTTCGGGTATGAAAAAGGCGCCTTCACCGGTGCCGATCAGCAGAAACGGGGGCGGATCGAGCTGGCGCACAACGGAACCCTTTTGTTGGATGAAATCGGTGAAATTCCCCCGGCTTTTCAAGTAAAGCTCCTGCGTTTTCTGCAGGAAAAGACGTTTGTCAGGGTTGGAGGGACCCGCACCCTGACCTCCGATTTTCGGCTGGTTGCCGCCACCAACCGTGAACTGGAGAAAGAAGTAACCGAAGAGCGGTTCCGTCAGGATCTGTTTTATCGCCTGAACATGATGCCCATTCGAATTCCGCCGCTGCGGGAAAGAATTGACGATATTGTCGTGATAGCCCGACATTATTTGTCTCAGTATGCCGTTAAGTACGGCAAGGAAGGACTGTCCATTTTACCCGACGACATGGAGGCGCTCACCCGTTATCCCTGGCCGGGCAATGTCAGGGAATTGAAAAATGTATTGGAAAGGGCTGTGCTGCTGTCGTCCAACGGAAAAATGGATTTTGCCCAATTGAAAGCCGGACAACCGGTTCCACAGACGAGCGAAGACAACGCACCGAAATACCGGTTAGCCGTACCCGACCGACTTTTAGGCGAAACCCCCTCTCTTGAAGAACTTGAACGGCGTTACATTCGGCATATTCTTGAAAAAACCAATGGGAAAATCGGCGGAAAGGGAGGTGCCGGCGACCTGTTGGGCATGAAGCGGACCACTCTGTACAGCCGAATGAGAAAGCTCGGGATACACCCGCATAAAATTCATTGAAAATATCTCATTTATTTTGTAGGATGCCCGCAATTTGATAATCAGCATTGCGGCTGCACGACGTGTGACGTCGTGACCGGCTGTTGACGGATTATCGTGAGCGTCGGCACTCAATCCCCTTTCCCTTTCTTAACCAGGAAATTAACAACCCTGCCTGGAGCAGCCGTATTCATTGTCGGTTTGCAACGGATGTTTTCTTCTTTATACCCATGAAAGGATAAAACCATGCTGAAAAAAAACAAGCATCAGGACATGGACAGCACTGTAGAACCCGAACCCTTTCCGCCGGTTGTGCCTAGCCCCGTTGTCCAAAACGGGAAAACCGTGATCGGCAAACAGATTGTCATCGAAGGCGGCATTCAGGGGAATGAAGACCTGGTTGTCGAAGGGACCGTAAAAGGGAGTATCGATCTGGACAAGTTTCACCTTACCATCGGCCCCAAGGGAAGCGTGGAATCAGAGATAAGGGCGGGCAATGTTACCGTCGGCGGGCGTTTGAAAGGGAATATTCATGCTTTGGACCGGGTGAAGATCACCAAGGAGGCCGATTTTACCGGTGAAATCCATGCCAAGCGGATATCCGTGGAAGACGGTGCCATCATCAAGGCTGTTATCGATATCGCGCGGGATACCAACAAAAAGGTGGAGTCCTTGATAAAACCGATGGACGCCAAATCCGGCGAAATAGAACAGGATTCGGTCTCTTTGGCGGCCGGTGCGGATAAGCGGAAGTAGTGGACGGATTGGCTCTCTCATGCTGAACAGTGATCCAAAATGCGTGCCGAATACGCGATTGCCGGAGTCTTTCAAAAGCAATGCCCTGAAACTGTTTATGGAATTGCTTGAAGCGCCGCCAAAAACGACCATACTCGATCTGGGGCCGGTGTGCGGCGAAAATATCGATTTTATCTCCAAAAAGGTTCGGAAACTGTATGTTCATGATTTTTACCGTGCCGTCATCAAGGACCTCGAGACCGGAAAAAGGCTGAATCGGGCCTGGGATCAACTGGATTACCCGCATGACGTTTTCAGCGGCATTTTACTTTGGGATATCGTGGACCGTCTTCAAAACCGGGATGCCGCAAAACTGATTTGCCGGTGCGGGGAGATGGTGAAGCCCCGGGGGTATGTCGTGTTATTTGCCGCCGATCAGGACACCGGGCCGGGTCCTGTGAACAGTTTCGTATTGGGAGAGGAGTATACGGTCAGCCTGCGAGCGCAGTGTCACATCAGGCTTCCGGCAGCCAAACGCGAGAATCGCGATATATTCGAACTCATGCAGCCGTTTGTGCCGGTTAAATCGTTTATCCATAGAAACGGTTTGAGGGAATTTCTTTTCCGTGCCTGATGGGGTGCATTTCTTATTCGCACTTATTCATATTCGTAGTCTCCACCACCGTGGATGTTTAGGCCCCGCAGTGGTGGAGACAGGTCTTCAATGTCCATCCAAAAATGAAAAACATTCTTTAAGTTCAGGGGGAAAATCAATAGGCTCCCAATGAACCCGGATCGAACTGAATCGGATTGAGGCCCGTGTTCATGTTGAGTTCACCAGTCCATGAAAAATACCAGTACTGGGTAATAAAATCACAGACGCCGCTGCAGATACTGATCGGAAACTGCTCCCCCGTATCGCCGAGAGGACGAACCTGGAAGGACTGGAAGTAGCCTTTCCAGAATTCGCCGCGCCGGTTGTACGTTTCCGCGTAAATGCCGGCGTAATTCCTTTTCGACACCCAGAGGTGCCAGTCCGAATTCGGATATCTCGGATCTTTAGAATTAATGGAAACGACATACGTATCCATCACCTGGTAGGGTTCGTCTTCTCCGAACAGCACCGGATGAATTTCGTATCCGGGCGGAATGTCGTCTCCTGTCTTATTCTGGTCGGCCAGCACCAGAATTTTCTGCTCTCGCAACAATTTATAGGTAAATTGCGGCACCTTGCCGTCAAACCCGAAAAGTTCGTCCCATGTCAATGGGAGGCCCCGAATCGGATTGGCCCTTTCCGATGAAACCATACGAAGCGTCCTTCTCAATGTCGGCACATAAGTCCACATGTCATCCATTTTGAGCGGCTCTACATACCGCCAGGTCAATGTCGCCATGTCTTTGTTGGGCGGAGTAAGGGAATTGGACAGGGTCGCCTGGCGCAACCCGTGCGGATTCGGGAGCACCGGATAGGGTTCTACATAGGTTCGCCCGGAGAACTGCAGTGCATCGTAAATGCTGTCGGAATAATTAACGGCGCCGCCCTTGCGCCTTGTGTATGACTTGAACGATACGGGCAGGCTCCAGTCGTCGGGCAAATCCTTGTAATACCGGTTCCACATGATTTTCAAAGCGAGATCCGGCTCTTGAGGATTCGGAAACGGAAGCCCGATTTCTTCGTAGTCCTCCAGCAGCCCGTCGGATGTGAGCGTGACCTTCCCGATGTTGTTTTTCGTCGCTTCTGCAAACCGCTTGGTTATGGGCCAGGGTTTGGGGTTGGTGACGTGAATGACGACGGGTTTTTCAAAGCCCCATCCATCCTTGACGAAACGGGCCAAAAAGGACGGCAGGTAGTCTGAATACTGTTCGATATTGCTCGAATCGACCACGTCGCCGGCCTTGGGTTCCTCCGCGAGTGCGGGGACGGAAAACACAAGGATCAAAGCGATTAAACCGACCGAACACCTGAAGCTGTTCAGCCTTCTTCTTTTTACTCCCATCTGTAAACTCCTTTCCATGTTTCGATTTCCGGATGGACCCAAACTGAATTGCCGGGGTTGAAGAAACTAAATGATATTTTCTTATAGAATGCTGGTTAGAGCCGGTCAACGCCGGTAAAAACTTGGGGAATTGGCAGTAAAACCCCGTAGCGAAAAATGAGTTTGAAAGGCCTGCGCCCGGACCGGAGAGCGGCAAGGAAAGTTCAATCATTCGAGCTGTAAGGAAGAGTTGAATTATTTTACAAACATGATAAAAAAGGAACGCGGCAATTGTGCAAGAATGATCGGGAATGGACCAGACGATATGAAGGATTACGAGAAGACCGGGCGACAGTTGATTTGTGAAAACCGGAAACTGAAACGGCAGCTCGATGAAGTGGAAAAAAAGTACAAATTATTTGCCGATAATGTCTCCGATGTTATCTGGATGTTTGACTTCAACGCTGAAAAATTCACCTTTATCAGCCCCTCCATTCGACATCTGCTCGGGTATTGTCCTGAAAGGGCCATGGACCTGGAGTGGGAGGATATCATTATTGTCGAGGAAAGAACCAAATTCAGGCGGTTTATGGCCGATATTTTATCGCTGTTGAAAAATTGCGACAGGCCCCAGGATTCTCCGTTCAAGCTCGAGGTCGGCCAGCGGCACGAAAGCGGCAGAACCGTTTGGGTGGAATTGAAGGCACGTTTTCTTTTCAATGAGAAAGATGAACCTTCTTTGATCCTGGGAGTCAGCCGGGAAATTACGGACCGCAAAGCGGCCGAGGAAAAGCTCCGGAAAGCCTACCAGGAATTGGAGGAAACCGTCGAACAGCGCACCGCCCATTTGCATGAAGCCAATATCGCGCTCAAGGTGCTGCTGGAAAAGCGGGATGCGGACAAGGCCGAACTCGAAGAAAAGGTTGCACTGAATTTGAGAAACCTGGTTCTGCCGACACTGGAAAAGCTGAGAAAAATATCCCCGAAAAAACGGCAGAAGGCCTATCTGGATATCCTTGAGAATAACATCGAACACATTATGTCCCCGCTGATGCAAAAATTATCCACTTACCACTTGAGCCTGTCGCCGATGGAAATCCAGGTGGCCGACCTGATCACCCAGGGAAAGGTCAACAAAGAAATCGCCGATATCCTGAATCTTTCGTTGCGCACGATCGAATTTCATCGCCGCAACATCAGGGCAAAGCTCGGCATCACCCACAAAAAAGTCAACCTGCGCACGTTTCTTCGATCGGTTCAATAATCGATCCTTATCCGACACATTCGGCTCGGCTTTCATTTCAATATTCGGGGGTCATGACAGGGCGGTTTGGATCATCCCAAACCGGCGAACGACCATCTCGTATTTCACATCGAAATTAAAGATTTTCTGTGCTGATGCATCCACAATGGATATATATCAGTTTATTTTATCAAATAAGTTCTAAATATAAATGAATAGTTTATTTTTTTGTATCTGATTCATAATTTAATATTGACTAAACAAAATCAACATACTAAGAATCAACCCATAGATGCAAATGGCAATTATCGCTTTCATTTCAATGTTGTCGGATATATTCCGGTATGCCTTGCGATACCATGTAAACTTTCGGCTTTTATATCGAATGACCCAACCGAATTTTTTTATTCCGAAAGTTGAAATAAAAACAATCAACGGTGTGTCAATGCTTCAAGCGACTGTTATCGGCTTCCCCCATTCACCTGCCGCTTTCCATCGATCTTTCGTATTTTGCCTTTTTTCAAACACATATGTGTCATCGAACGGGTACTCGGATGGGCTTGCCTTAAACATCGCACCAAACGAGCCGGTGCCATGGTGGCAGGGAGGGTGATGGTGGTATCTTTTTTTGCAAGCATTTGTTTTTTTGCTCATTTTTTTTGACTTAGGTGTTGTTTCAATTCCCTTGCATCTCTAATGCGGAGAAGACATAAAACCAAACCCAAAAAAGAGGAGAAAAAAATGAGGTACAAAAAGAATCGAAGAAACATGTTAGGTTTTGTTGTTTTGGTTTTCGGTGTTTTCCTGGTGTGTGGGTCGGCGGACGCCATGCGGTTCGGTCTAAGCAGGGACACCATCGTCGATTTCGACGTGACCCTGTCCTGGGCCGGCGGATGGCGGGTGGAGGACCGCGATCTGGACAATGTGGCGATGAAACTTCCCGGGGGTATAAACAGCGATGACGGCGGATGGAACTTCGACCAGTGGGACATGATCAACAACCGGTTCAGCGCCATCGCCGACATCGACATTCAGCACAAGAATGTCGGTGTCTTTCTTCGGCCCCGGGCGTTCTACGATTTTGTCTACATGAACGAAAACTCCAATCCTGGTCTGGCCAAACACCCATTCAACAATAACTTTCTGGCGGGCGCCATAGACGAACCGGACGAGTTCGACGACGAACTCGAGGAGGTGATGGGATACGACGTAGACATCCTGGATTATTTCGCCTATGCCAACTTCGAGTTGCTCAGCCGTCTCGTGGATCTGCGGGTGGGCCAGCAGGTGATCGCATGGGGCGAGCAGCTCTATCTGTCCGGCGGTGTCGCATCGGCCATGAGCCATGCGGACCTCACGGCGGCCAATGTCCCCGGAGTGGAGCTGCGGGAGATCTACCTGCCGTCGGAGTCGGTATCCATGCGCATGGACCTTTTGAGCAACCTTTCCATGGCGGCCTTTTACCAATGGGAATGGGAGGAGCACATTCTGAATGAATCCGGAAGCTACTTCAGCACTACCGATATGCTGGATCAGGCCGGTTACGCTATTATTGCCGGTGTGAACCCGGAAACAGGAGCACCTATTTTAATCCGTCGAGGAAACGATGACGATCCGAGTGAAGGCGGCCAATACGGCTTTATGTTGATGTACCGTTCCCATCAGCTGCTCGAGACCGAATTCGGCTTCTATTATATCAATTACCACGAAAAGGCTCCGATGGTGCTCTTAGATCCTTTTACCTTTAGATACTATCTGGGTTATGGAGAAGACATCAAACTTTACGGCGCCAGCTTCAGCTCGCTGGTCGGGCAGGTTCAGGTCAGCGGTGAAATCACCTATCGCAAGGACTATCCGATCAACATCACCTCGTTTGTGTACGAACCCGGCAACATGGTCCAGGCCCAGTTGTCCTGGCTCTACCTTTTAGGCCAGAATCCCGTTTTCGATGACGTGACCATCGCCGGCGAGGTGGGGATGAACAAGGTCCAGGGGCTGGACAACGATGACATGGAACCCAGTGACTTTTCCTGGGGATTGGCGCTGGCCGTCACCCCGAAGTACTACCAATTGATTCCCAATCTCGACGTGGAATTCCCCATCAATTTTAAGTATTTTCCCAACGGCTCATCCCCGAACAACACGTTTCAAGAGGGTCAGGACAGCGGGTCCATCGGGGTCAACTTCACCTGGAAGAACGTCTACAAGGCCAATCTCAAGTATGTGGCGTATTTCAATAACAACCGGTACGGTCTGGCAGACCGCGACTTTATCGGTGTGGACCTGAAGTACACCTTTTAACGATGTAATCGTTTTTAAACACGGAGGATTCAATGATGCAAAACGTAAGGAAAAAAATAAGTATTTTGCTTCTGGTAATCGGTTTTTTGTGGGCGGCACTGCCGCTCCAGGCCAAGGTATCGGTAGAAGAGGCGGAGCGCCTGAAAAAGGATTTGACCCCCACGGGGGCCGAGCGGGCGGGCAATGCCGATGGCACGATTCCCGCGTGGGAGGGCGGTTTGACCGCCATTCCGGACAATGTACAGTACGACCCGGCTTCGGGCGGAACCTTCCCCGACCCCTTCGCCGATGACGAAATACTGTTCACCATCACCGCCGAAAACATGGGCGAATACGCGGACAAGCTTTCCGATGGCGTGAAGGAGATGTTCAAGAAATACCCCGAGACCTGGAAAATGCATGTGTACCCCAGCCGACGAACGTTTGCCGCACCCCAGTGGGTGTATGACAACACGTACCAGAACGCCCTGACCTTCGAACTGACCGAGGACAAGAACGGTGCCCGCGGCGGATATGCCGGCGTCCCGTTTCCCATTCCCAAGCACGGGGCGGAGGTGGTTTTCAATCATCAATGCCGCTGGAGCGGCGGGGACCACGGCGAGCTCACACGGTGCTGGCTGGTGCATGCCAACGGCAGCAAGACGGTGGGCGGCGGTGCGTATTACACCTTCGACGTTCCATATTATGACAAAGACGGGTCCCTCGAGACCTGGAGCGGGTGGCTGTCAGGCGTGCTGATCGAGTACTTCGAGCCTGCCCGCCGGAAAGGTGAAATCATTCTGTCCATAGCGCCTTTAGATTATACCCGGATCGCGGACAAGGGGAACTGGCAGTACATGCCCGGACAGCGCCGGGTGAGGCGCGCCCCGAGCATCGCCTACGACACGCCCAACCCCTCCTACGGCGGATTGGCCACTTATGACGATGCCTATATGTTCAACAGTCAGATCGACCGGTTCGACTGGAAGCTGCTGGGGAAAAAGGAAATTTTTATCGGCTATAATTCCTATCAAATCGATTTGGCGCCTGTTGACGATCTGTTGACGCCTTACCACTGGAATCCGGAATATTTCCGCTGGGAGCTGCACCGGACATGGGTCGTGGAGGCCACCCTCAAAGAGGGCAAACGCCATTGCTACGGCAAACGGGTCCTTTATATGGATGAAGATTCCTGGAACAATTCACTGCATGACAAGTACGATACGCGCGGCAACCTCTGGCGGATGCATATGAACGCCCAATATGCCAATTATGCGATGCCCTGCTGGGTGCAGCGCTGCTACGCACTCTATGATTTCCAGACGGACAGTTATGCCACAAGCGGAATGCTTAACGGTTATGAAGACCAAGGCAAAGTCCTGTGGTGGGAGGATGTGCCGCCTGACGTACTGACACCGGAAAACGTTCGTAAAATTGGAAAACGATAGCCGACAAAAAGGCATGCGTCTCCGGTTTTCCGGAACGATGGGAGGCCGCGAGACGCATCGAAGGCAGACGGCATAATTACATGAATGGGAAAGTAAATAATGACGATTAGATACGCGGGAAAGCGATTTACAGGAAGTGGTGGACGATGGCCGGGACTGTTCATTGGATTGTTCATGCTCTTTATCGCCGGACCGGTTTTTGCGCAGGACCCCGGCGACCTGCTGGAAATGCCGGCGGAAAAATCGGAAAGGGCGGCGAATTCGATATTGATGGATATCCAGTGTGTAAACGGTAAAATATTCACGGTCGGAGAACGCGGGTTTATTTTAAGGTCGGATTCCGCCTGCAATGATTGGGACCAGGCGGATGTTCCGGTCAGTGTCACGCTTACGGCGGTTCACTTCCCTACGACTGAAAAGGGATGGGCCGTCGGGCACGACGGGGTGATTTTGCACTCTGAAGACGGCGGCCGAACATGGGTCAAGCAGTTGGACGGCCGAAAAATCAATGATCTTATCTTCGCGCAATTAAAGCAGATGATTCGCGAAAAGACCGCCATGCTGGAGGACGAAAATTCCGGGCTCGATGAAGATGCTAAAGAAACGCTCAAAATTGAAATTGAAGATCTCGGATTTTTTCTCAGCGATGTCGAACTGGCGGTGGAAGAAGGCCCGACGCGGCCTCTGATGGATGTTTGGTTCAAAAATGAGCGGGAAGGACTCGTAATCGGTTCATTCGGCATGATTTTCAGGACGGATGACGGTGGGAAACATTGGAAACCGCTGCTGGATCAAATCTATAACCCCTATGGGTATCATTTTTACGGTATCACCCGATGCGGCAGTGATTTGTTCATGGCGGGGGAGGGGGGTATGCTGTTTCGCTCCGAAGATTTCGGCAGAACCTGGAAGGCCTTGGAATCGCCTTATGAAGGATCCTTCTTCGGCATAGTCGCAGATCCTGGAGGCGGCTTTGTAGCCGCATACGGGCTGCGGGGGCACATGTATATGTCCCGTGACAGGGGAGAAACATGGTCCGCGCTGGATACCGGAATGACCGCATCCATCTCCGGAGGCTTACTTCTTTCAGACGGCTCTCTTTGCATCGCCGGAGTCGATGGATATGTCATGCGTAGCATTGACGGCGGAAAAACGTTCAGCCGCCTTCCGGTGCGTTTTCCGGGGAGCATTTCTCTGGCAGAGCCCGAAGAAAACGTTCTTATGGTGGTTGGATTGAGAGGATATACCCGAATAGATCTCAATGATCCAATCCGCAGAGAAAAAGGATAAACCGTAATGACCCGGAAGAAGAATACATCATTGGGTAATGACCTGAACATAAACGACGATGCCTATGAATATGAAGGGGATTCATACCTGGACAGCGCCCCCTTGCTCGAGCGGCTGCTGTTTGCCAATCGTCCGCTGTTTTTGGCCGTATTCACACTGATCACCGTTTTCCTCGGGTATCACATGCTGCAGATGAGACCCGAGGCGAGTTTTCTGAGGATGATTCCAACCTATCATCCTTATATTAAAAATTACATTGCCCACCAGGAAGACCTCAGGGGATTGGGCAATCGTGTGCGCATTTGCGTGGAGACCACCCAGGGGGATATTTATACCGAAGAATACATGGAAGTCCTGAAAAACATGACCGATGAGGTCTTTTATGTTTCCGGCGTGAATCGAAGCGGCCTCAAGTCTCTTTGGACACCGATCACCCGTTGGACGGAAGTGACCGAAGAGGGATTTGCAGGTGGGGAGGTCATACCACCGACGTACAACGGCAGTCAGGCCAGTCTCGACCAAGTTCGGTTGAATGTTCTCAAATCCGGTGAGGTCGGCAGCCTCGTGGCCAACGATTTCAAATCCAGCGTCATTGTAGCACCCCTGTACGATATTGACCCCGAGACGGGCAAGCCGCTGGATTACCAGGTTTTTTCACAAAAGCTCGAAGATCTCAGGACCCGTTTCCAAAGCGACACGATCAAGATCCACATCACCGGGTTCGCCAAAATCGTCGGTGATTTGATCGAGGGATCGACCCGTGTCCTTCTATTTTTCTTGATCGCCTTTTTCATTCTCTTATTTTTGCTGTGGTTTAACTCGAGGTGCGTCAAGAGCACGGCCATGCGTGCCATTTCCTCTATAGTGGCTGTCATATGGCAATTGGGCATCATGCGGCTGTTCGGCTACGGCATGAATCCCTATTCCATGCTGGTCCCCTTTCTGATGTTTGCATTGGGCGTCAGCCACGGTATTCAGATGTTCAATGCCATGGCCCATGAAATGATCGGCGGTGCCGACAAGCTGAAAGCCGCACGGCTGGCTTACCGTCAGATATACAGACCCGGCCTGGCGGCGCTGCTGACCGACTGTATCGGATTTGCCACACTGATGTCCATACGCATCGGTGTTATCCAGGATATCGCCGTCGGCGCCAGTATCGGTGTGGCTGTTGTGGCCTTTACCGATTTGTCCTTGCTGCCTATCCTGATGTCCTATTCCGGCATCAGTCAAAAAACGATCGAATTGTTGAAAAAGCGAGAGGCCGGCACCGACCATCCCGCATGGGTGTTTTTGTCGAAATTCACGCAAACGCGATATGCAAATGTGGCCATCGCCCTGGCTATCATAGGGCTTGCGGGCGGCCTCTGGGCCCGGCAGGATTTAAAAACCGGCGACCTGGATCCCGGGGCCCCTGAATTGCGGACGGATTCGCGGTACAACCGGGATAATGCCTACATGAACGAACATTACTCGACCAGCAGCGATGTCTTTGTGGTGATGCTGAAAACACCGCCGGCGGGCAACAGTTCATATCCAGTGGTGGTGGCGACGGACAAACTGGTGTGGCAGCTGTCGGGGCTGAAAGGCGTTCAAATGGTCAAAAGCCATGTAGCCTTTTTGAAAATGCTCAATTCGGCCTTCATGGAAGGCAATCTCAAATGGACGGCGTTGCCTCGAAGCAAGGTCGCACTCGACAACATGGTGCTCAAGATCCCTACGGATTTTCAAAAGCAGACCGGTGACCTGACACCGATCATGGTGTTTCTGGATGATCACAAGGCGGAGACGCTGGAACGAGTCGTAGCGACTGTTGAAGCCTTTTCTCAAGAATACGACACCGATACATACCGGTTCCTCATGGCTGCAGGGAACGCCGGCATCGAAGCGGCCACGAATATCGAGGTGGAAAAAGCGCTCGTGATGTTGACGATGTTGGTTTACGCCGTCGTTTTTCTGGTCTGCCTGGTGACCTATCGCAACTTCAGGGGCGCCATATGCGTCGTTACGCCGCTCGTTTTAACCTCTGTATTGTGCGAGG
The DNA here is from genome assembly GCA_046483495.1 of Desulfobacterales bacterium. GTDB lineage: Bacteria > Desulfobacterota > Desulfobacteria > Desulfobacterales > UBA5616 > CAYLRU01. The sequence continues at coordinate 180,596 of JAWODC010000044.1, read as the reverse complement.
CGCTGATGGCGAAAACGGGCATCGGCATCAAGGTGGCCACCCTTCCCGTCATTGCGGTGGGTGTCGGCATCGGTGTGGATTACGGTATCTATATATACAATCGGCTTTTATATTACCGGGAAAGAGGTCATAAACTGACCGCCGCCTACTACCGGACGTTGAATACCACGGGCCGGGCGGTTTCGTTTACCGGCATCACCTTGTCCATCGGTGTGGCGACCTGGGCGTTTTCGCCGATTAAATTCCAGGCGGACATGGGATTTTTGTTAACCTTCATGTTTCTCTGGAATATGGTGGGCGCCATGGTTCTCCTGCCTGCACTGGCGCGTTATCTGATCAAGGATGAAGCTGTCCAGCCGGTGGCGTCTGCTTCCGATGAACCGGTGTTGAGCCCGTCAATGGCCAAGCCGTAGACGAATAGAAGGACACCGGATTCTAACACGACTGTCGGATTTTTTTCGTCCGGCCGCTGCCCGTTACGCGGCCGGACGATCTCAGCGGGATAATCACCTTCGTGCGGTTTTACTTCTTTTTGCCGAAAGCGCTCATGCGCTCGAATGCATCCGGGCCATGACCCTCGTTGTGGTCCACTTCGTACCGAAGCCCTTCTGCAAGCGGCATGCCGTCCGTCTCTTTCAGCAGTTTCTTGTTGGCGCGGTTGGAAAACCAGGAATTCGCCAAAATGGATGACGCAAGCACCTGAGTTTCGGCATCGAAGCGGTCATCCGGCACGCATATATTGGCAAGTCCCATGGCCAGCGCTTCCCGTGCGGTATACGTTTTGGCCGTAAACATCATTTCCCGCGCCTTTGCCGACCCGACTCTTCTGGGCAGGCGCTGGCTCATGCCCCAGATCGGCGTCAATGCCCACCGGCCGTGCGTATCGGCGAACAGGGCGGACTCCGCAGCGATGATGATGTCCCCGGCCAGGGCCAGTTCCAGTGCCCCGGTGTAGCAGTGGCCGTGAACCGCGGATATCACCGGCTGGGGCAGGTTCGCCAGCCGCGCAACGGTTTCCGACTGAAAGTGCTCGGAAGGCGGCTTTTCACCGGCGCCCAGGTCCTTGAGATCGTGTCCGGCGGAAAAGCACCGGCCGTTGCCCCTAACGACCACGCAGCCGATGGTATCGATCTGCTTTTCGATATCTTCGATGTGCTTCCGCAGTTCAATAAAAAGGTCGACATTCAATGCGTTGAGTTTTTCCGGCCGATTCAGCATCAGCGCGGCCAAGCCGTCTTTATCTTCCCGTAAAATCAAATCTGCCATTTTACTTCTCCTGATATGGGCATCGTTTTTTTGGATCCGAACACAATTGCATGGAAATGTTCTTTGGTTCCCGCAACCGATGCACCACGCGTTATTTGGGAGCCATGCGGATGGCCCCGTCAAGCCGTATCGTTTCACCGTTCATCATGGGATTCTCGATAATCGCTTTTGCCATGTGAGCGTATTCTTCAGGCCTTCCGAGTCTGGGGGGAAAGGGAGTTTGTTTGCCTAAAGATGCTTTGGCCTCCTCGGGAAGCGCCGCTAAAAGGGGCGTATCGAATAAACCGGGGGCTATGGTGCAGACTCTGATGCCGCTCCGGGCGAGGTCGCGGGCAATGGGCAGGGTCATTCCCACTATGCCCGCCTTGGATGCCGAATAGCATGCCTGGCCGATTTGGCCGTCAAATGCGGCAACCGAGGCAGTGTTGACGATCACCCCCCGTTCCATATACGCATTGGGTTCATTCGCCTGCATGTGAAACGCCGACAGCCGGAGAAAATCAAACGTGCCGAACAGATTGATCTCGACCACCTTTTTGAAGACGCCCAGGTCATGGGGGCCGTCTTTTCCGACGGTTTTCATCGGGAAGCTCGTGCCGGCGCAGTTTACCAGGATATGAATCGCCCCGAAGGCATCCATGGTTTGTTGAATGCATGCCTGAACCTCGTCGGTTTGGGTGACGTCCACCCGGCAACAGGCCGCGCGCTCGCCGAGCCTTTCAGCCAGCGATTCGGCGCCGGCGCCGTTTATATCCGCGATCATGACATTGGCATCGTGCCGGTGCAGCAGGTGGACGGTAGCGGCACCCAGTCCGCTTGCACCGCCGGTGACAATGGCTGTATTGCCCGATAGTTGCATGGTGATTCCTCCTTTTTCGAATAAAGAAGCTGTAATGTCTCCCTCGATATGATGGTCACGTGTCTGAAACGTGCATGTGCATGTCGTCAGTTTTTTGCATGCAGGAATAGATCGCCGTAGTAGGCTCGGATTGTCCGGTCGGGTTCTTCGGAGTATTTTACTTCGAAACGGTCGCTTCCCACGGCTTTCGCCTGCGTCAATGTGTTAAAAAAAAGATCCTTTTCCTGGGAGGTAACGACGGGAAATCCGTAAGGCCTGTTCAGATGCTTGATTTCCTTTTTTTGCTCTTTTCGGGTTTCGATGAATGCCAGGTGATTCTCTATCCGGCGCCGGATGCGGTCATTGGCTGCCTTTACGATGCCGCGGACGGCTGATGCCGTATCGTTGCCGAATTCACGGGCGATGTCAACACCCAAGCTGTTTCTGCAAGATGCCATGGCGGCGAGCAGGGTGGTGCCGGTGCCCATGAAGGGATCCAGTACTGTATCGCCTTTAACGGAAAACATATTGATCAGGCGATAAGCAAGCTCGAAAGGGTAGGCGGCGCTTCGCCTTCTCGCCGTCTTTGAAACGAGCGATTGGGAAGCCCCTTTGATATCCATCCAGACATCCGAAAACCAGGTGTTGCGCTCTTCCCAGAAAAAGGCGCTTTCCCGTCGTAGTTGCTTTTCAGCCGTGGTTGTGAACTCCCGTTTTCCACCTTTACGAAATATCAGAATGTATTCGTGCTCCAATGTGACATGCGCGCCGGCCGGCAGCATTCCGGATCCCATAAACTTGTTGGGCGCATTGGTTTGTTTCCGCCAAAGGATGCAGGGCAGGGATGTAAAACCGTTCGTTGCCATGGAACGGGCGATTCGAGTGTGATTCGCGTAAAGGGCAAAAACATTATCGATGGTCCGGACGGCATCACCGATATTGATGCAGCATATTGCGCCGGGCTTCAACACGGGGTAAAGCGCTTTCCACACGTTGTCCAACACTCGGTGCATCTGCTCGAAGGCCTCGTTACCCCGGCGTTTTTCAAGTGCCGTGTCGACGCGTGGGCATTGCATCGCAAACAGATTATCCCACATTTCGATCATGGGGTAGGGCGGGGATGTCACCACCAGGTCGATGCTCTTCGGTTCGATGCCGCGCAAAAGAGCGGCGTCCTGAAACATCATGCAATGGGTCGTTTTCATAACTGCCGGCATTAAACAAAGTAGTTAAGGGTTAATGGGGAATTGTTTCGCCGCGTTTTCGCACCGGCGGGAAGTATTCCGGCATAAATCGCTCTCTGCCGACATTGGGATTTACGGCGCACCGGGTTTGAAATCCGGTAAAGAGCGTCTTGAGGCATGTATTGCACAAAATGCATTTTTGAATGTCCTGTATGCGGCCTTCTTTAACCTTGGTCGGCCATTCCGGATCCGCCAGAAGGCTGCGTGACAAGGACACCACATCGATTTTTCCGCTCTTGACGGCATCAACGGCAACATCGGGATCATGGATATTCGGACAGATGACCGGAATGCTTACCGACTTCTTGACCGATTCCGCTTCGGGCAACAGGACCGATTTTTTGTCCGGAAATGTAAAACACTTGGATTCAAGGGTGCCGGAGGTGAGATGGATGTAGTCGATGCCCTCCTTTTCGAGGATTTGTACGATCTCACATGTTTCGGATAAACTCCGTCCGCCGGGAATATGTTCATCGCCGCTGATGCGAAACCCGAGAATGAACCGGTCACCCAGAGCTTTTCGGCATCTTCGAACCAGATTCAAGGCCAGCGTCATCCGCTTTTCGAATGATCCTCCGTATCGATCGTTTCTCCGGTTTGCATGAGGCGAAAGAAAGGCGGACAGGGCATAGCCGTGGCCGCCGTGAATTTCAATACCGTCAAAACCGGCCGACTGAATGCGCAGGGCGGAGGCCACATACAGATGTTCGAGCTCTTCTATCTCCTGAATCGACAATTCCCGCGGCGGTGGTGCGGTAATTCCCTCGAAAACGGTAAGCCCCTTGGGCATGCTGCCGGCGGCGAATTCAACGGGAACGGGGGAAGGGCCGAAGGAGTCGAGCCCCGGACCCGGCTCTCGTCCCAAACCTATGCTTAACTGGACTACGGCCAGGGCGTCAAACGCCTTGATTGCATTGGCGAGATCATACATTCCCGCAAGGTTCCGGTCACGATGAAAGGCCAGAGCGCCGATGCCTTCCAGACCGTATTTTAAATTCGCCATGGTGTGTTCGACGATGACCATCCCGACACCGCCCTTTGCGCGTGCCGTATAATGGCACAGGGTCTGATCCGTTACCCCGCCATGGTCATCGGCGGTTCCCATGCCGGTCGGGGCTAAGGCAATCCTGTTTTTGAGCTTCTTTTTGCCGATGTAAACCGGGGAAAACAACAGAGAGAAGTCCATACAGCGTCTCCTTGGTTTGACAGGTGAAGGGATATACTTTCTTTTTAAATACGTCTTTCCCGTAAAAAGCAATATCTTTTACTTCGGTTTACGTTTGACACGAGAAAAGACGGCCTTCCGCATCAAAAAAAGCCGGAAGGCCCCGACTTGGGATTTTCTGAAGTTATTCACGTGACGGTTGTCGGCCGTATTCCCTCAGGGTACGGAGGCCGCATCCTCCACATGACTTTTACGATGCCATTCTAATCTTTTCGGTGCCCGATTCCCCCCCTCCCGCATAGTAAAGGTGGTAGTCGGAAAATCGCGCAAGGGCGAGTGCGGCATCTTCGAAGCTGCGATACACCGGTATTCCTGATTCTGAAAGCTCTTTTTCCAAACGCATGGCCGCCAGTCGTGTTTCCTGATCCCGTCGTGTCTGACGCCAGCACACTACGAAAGGCTTTTCCTTCAGATGCGCCGGGACGATCGTTTTAATTGCGGAGACCACTTTTGGCATTAATTGCGGCCCCATCCAGTCGGTATGCAGGGAGATGATCACCATGTGAATATCCGGCGCTCGATGAATCAAATCGAGCGTTTTTGCCAGGTATTTGTCGGCTTCCAATATAATCTGATGGGCGTCCAGAGGGTTCTTGATCATGTTTCCGGCTTCCGGAATAAATTTTCTCAAGGACTGCTGCATCTCGGATGAAAAGGGCGGAAGATCCAGGCCGATCCTGCTGCAGGCATCCGATATGGCTACAACGACTCCACCTCCGGAGCCAAAGACACACACCCCTTTGCCTTGAGTGCGGTCAAGACGGAGCAGGGCGAGAATCGTGTGGGCCATGTCTTCCAGTGAATGCGCGCGAATCGCTCCGGTTTGCCGGAAAAACGCCCTCCAGAACTGTTCTTCCCCCGCCATGGAGCCGGTATGGGATGCGACTGCGTGGGTGCCGGATTTCGTTAATCCGCCTTTTATGATGACCACCGGTTTGACGGGATTGATGCGTTTGATCTGGTCCATCAGTTTGCGGCCGTCTTTCACCCCTTCCAGATACATGGCAATAATTTCTGTTTTAGGGTCCTGGGCAAGGTAATTGAGAAAGTCGGTGCTGTCGAGGGTCAGAGCATTGCCGAAGCTGACGATCTTGCTGAATCCGATGCCCAAATCCGCTGCATAATTGGAAAAATCCTGGGCGTGTCCGCCGCTTTGGCTGACGAATGAGACAGGACCGGTGACATCGACGGGATTGTTCCAGGTTGCCAATCGAAGTTCCGGAACACAAATGCCCATGCAGTTGGGTCCGATCACCCGGAGGTCGTTCGACACCGCTATTTCTTCAATTTCTTTTTGAAATCTCAGCCCGTCGGGCTCTCCGGTTTCCTTGAATCCCGCTGTGAAAATGTGAATATTTTTGTTGCCCGAAGCGACGCAATCATTAAGAACATCGGGAACGGCGGGTGCCGGCACTGAAATGATTACGAGGTCCACCGGTTCCGGCAAGGACATCAGATTCGGATAGGCTTTTACACCGTTTACTGCCGGAAGATTCCGATTGATGGGGTAAAGCCGTCCCTTGTAGCCGCATTGTTGAATCGCGCCGAACATTCCCAGGTAGGGGAGGGTCGGGTCTATCTGTTTGGCGCCGACGACGGCGACGGATTTCGGTGCAAACATTCTCTCCAGGTCATTGCGAGGCATGGTAAACAGCCATCCTTTCATAAATTAGTGTTCACAGATACTTAACCATAAATGAGCGAGCGCTCGATTTTTAAAAATATACACTCCGTGCCGCCTTGTCAAGAAAAAATCCCGGCCGATGACTACAAGCCGAGTTGATATCCCATACATCACGATTACTTACGGGTATCCGTCAACCAATCGGAACAGATAATACTTTAAAAAATCAGTATCAGTATCGGGATCAGTATCGGGATCGGGATCGGGATCGGGGTCGGGATCGGGATCGGGATCGGGGTCGGGATCGGGGTCGAAAATTACGGGGCGAGGTATTTTTTAGGAACCTGCGTTATTCTTGGAAAATTTCCCAGAGGACTTTCATCCACCAGCAGAGTGCACCCGTAGGCTTTTTCAAGAATATCGTACGTAATCACCTCGCGGGGATGACCGGCCCGGACAATGTGTCCTGATTTTAACAGCAGCAGGCGTTCGCCATACATCGCGGCGAGATTCACATCATGCGATACCATGACAATCGTAATCCCTTTTTCCGCCTTGAGCTGCTCCATCAAGTCCATCACCCGAATCTGGTGGGCTAAATCGAGAGCGGCGGTAGGTTCGTCCAGGAGAATAATTTCGGGCTCCTGGCAAATGGCCCGCGCGATAAATACCCGCTGCTGTTCGCCGCCGCTTAGCCGGGTCACCTTCCGGTATGCCAACGGAGCGATTCCGGTAAATTCGAGAGAGCGCCAGGCAATCTCGACATCCTGTTTTTGCTCGAGCCCCAGCATGCCCAGATGCGGTGCCCGCCCCATGAGGACGACTTCCAAAACGGTGAAGGGAAAATCCACGGATGAGATTTGCGGCACAAGGGCGATTTTTCGGGCGAGGGCCTTTCTGGAGTAGTGCTTCAGTGGTATGCTCCCGATATCGATATGGCCGGATAGCGGCTCGAGAAGGCCTGAAATCAGCTTCAAAAGAGTCGATTTGCCTGATCCGTTTGGGCCGATGATGATGAAAAATTCATTGGGCGCAACCCTGAAGGTAATATCGTTTAGAATGGGTTCATTTTCGTAAGAAAACGCGATGTCTTTAATGTCGATCACCGGATTTTTCATGATCTCGATCTCTTCAACAGGACAATGAAGACAGGCGCCCCGATCATGGCGGTAATGACACCGGTCGGCATTTCCCCCTGGCGGGGAAGAACACGCGCCAGCGTATCGCATATGATCATGAATGCGCCACCGCCCAACAGGCATGCCGGTACGAGAATGCGGTGGTCCGGCCCCAACACCAATCTCAGCAGGTGGGGCATCACCAACCCTACAAAGCCTAAAAGCCCGCAGAAGGAAACCGTTACACTGACTGTAAACGACGTGGCAATCAACAGCGTAAGCGCAACAGCAGTATAGTGTACGCCCATGGTCCGGGCCGTTTCCCGCCCCATTATCAGCAGGTTCATTTTATGGGACAAGGCGAAAATAAGGACGAAGCACGGGATGTTGACGGCCGCTAATATCCCGATTTGAGGTAAACTGCTCATGGAAAGATCGCCCATCAGCCAAAAAATGATGTTGTGCAGCCTGGCATCATGCGTCATGGAAACCAGAAACATAATCACGGCGGAACAAAAAGCGTTCACCATGACACCGGACAACAGCAGAGCATCGCGCTTGACGAGGGATTGTCCCGAAGACATGATTAAAATCAGGGCAAGCGTCGCCATACTTCCGATGAATGCCGTCAGGCAAACTCCCGGAAAACGGGCCAACCCCATGAGAATGCCTAATATCGCGCCGATCGCCGATCCTCCGGATATGCCGAGTATATACGGCTCCGCCAGCGGATTCCTCAGCAGGGCCTGAAATACCAATCCGCCCAAAGAGAGAACCGCACCCACAAGGGCGGCCAGCAGCACCCTGGGAAACCGGATTCGCCAAATAATGGTCTCGGTCAGGGGATCCAGTTCGATCTTTTTGAAAACGGCATTCAGAATGGCCGGAAAAACGTTCTGGGAGGACCCCAGCGAAATGCCGACCACCATGGCCGCTGCAAGCAAGGCTCCCGACAGTATCAGAACCGGGAGCAAACGGTTTACAACGGCTGGATTTGAGCGGCGCATCGTCTTTTTATTCCTTGAATATAACGGGATGGATGATCCGGGCAAGCATTTCGAGGCCGTCTACGAGCCGTGGTGTGGGCCGGTCCAGGATGTTGGAGTTGACCAGCATGATGCGATGGTTGCGAACGGCCGGTATGCTTGGGAATTTTTTCCAATCGGATTGAACCGATTCAAATACGGCGCCCCTGGCCATGGAAGTAATGATAAAAATATCCGGCGCCAGGCTGAGAATTTGTTCGCGGGAAAACCGTGGATAAGGAACAGGCCCTTCGGCAATATTTTTCCCGCCCGCCATTTCGATCAGTTCGTGAATGCAGGTATCGGTTCCCGCGGAGACAATCGGATTGATGCCGATCTGGCAAAAAACCTTCGGTCGCGAATCGGCATGCGCGACACGTTTCGTCACGCGTTGTATTCGCTTTTTCATCTGAGAGACGACCCGTTGAGCATTTGCTTCCGCATTCAACAGGGCGCCTATTTCCAGCAGCGTTTTCATCACCGTATCCAAATTCCGTGGATTGACGGCATAGACGGGAATATCCATTGAATCGAGCATGCCCACAACTTCAATGGGATTGCCGTCCTTCGTGGCAAAACACAGGTCGGGTTGCAGTGCGACGATTCGTTCGATGTCCAAATGGACATACGAGCCGACTTTGGGAATTTCTTCGGCCTCAGGCGGATAATCCGAAAAAAGCGTTGCACCGACCAGCCGATGCTGTTGGTTCAACGCATACATGATTTCCGTAATATTGGGAGCCATGGAAACGATGCGTTTGGGGTTGTCCGGAAAGGTTATCGTCCGTCCAAGCTGGTCGGTGACCCGCCGGTCGGCATACACAACAGCCGATTGAGCAATGAAGACGATCATCAGGCCCAATGCGATGCATACATTCTTGTTGGGAGCCGGCATCATATCCTATTCCAAAAAAAACCCGGACCAACGGCGTCGATCCGGGCTGTATTTCCCCAAGATACGTTCTCTTCCTCGGTCCGCGGAGGTGCTTATCAGCGAGACCCTGCGGTTGAAGGTCTCATTCAGTCAGGTTTTCTGACTTCCCCGGTTGCCCGGCTCTTTTTCGTCGCTTGAAACAGAGGCGTACAACGACAAAAAGCGTTCCCGTCAACCAAACCGGTTTTACCGGACCGGGGTCACAGTGGCGGGCCCGTCCCTGAATTTCACAGGGTTTCCCCTTAATAGCTCGTGCCGAGCGACTGTTGTAACAACCTAAATAGTGTCCATCCAGAAATGGCTGATTCGCTCCATTTCGGCGTTGGCCGAAAAATTTTAATCCTCAAAATACTCAATGTATTCATGCGGTTAAAATTTGTCAGCCGCCTTGAACTGAATCGAATTTTCTCATTTCTGGATGGACACTAAATAAAAATCTTCCAAAAATCAAGACCCTTCTTTTATGTTATCACCCCGCCCGTTTTTTTCAGTGATTGATCAATCGGTCGAGGATAGTGTATACCCTTCCGAAAACAACCCCGTTGGTTTAAACGATTGGGTTCAATGCAGCGCTGCTGCAAATTCCTCAACGATATTTTAAAATAGAAACATTCCTCTATGAAGGAACTCTTTATTTATGCCGGTAACCGATTGGAGCGATTGTCGGAGAAGCTGGCCGAAATTGTTTCCGAACCCACCGAAAATCCGTTGGCCCCGGAAGTGATCGTCGTTCATGGACGGGGCATGGAACAGTGGGTCTCCATGAAGTTGGCGGAGATGAATGCTGTCTGCGCCAATATCACCTATTATTTTCCTCATGATTTTTTATGGTTTTTGTTTGAAAATGCTGGTTTGAAACCCCAATCCGGCCTGCTGTTCGAACCGGACATGTTGACCTTCCACATCATGAACACCCTTCCGTCGCTCTTGAATCAAAACGATTTTCGGGAGATCAGGGGGTATTTGGCGGATGATCCCACCGGTATGAAGCTGTACCGATTATCAGGCAAACTTGCCGATGCTTACAATCGGTATCTGCTGTTTCGTCCCGAAATGATGTCCTCCTGGGAGGCGGGTTTCGATCAGCACTGGCAGGCCGAATTGTGGCGGCGCTTGTCACGGGGAAACGAAAACCATCATCGTGCCGGTCTTCGCAGGCGGTTTTTTGATGCGCTTTCCAAGCGGAGTGAATGCCGCACCTGCGTTCTCCCGCACCGGGTTTCCGTATTCGGTGTTTCCTACCTGACTTCTTTTCATCTGGAGATATTGGACGCTCTTTCCAATCACATCCGCATTAATCTCTTTCTTCTCAATCCGTGTCGTGAATATTGGTCCGATATCGTCACTGAAAAGGAAATCAGGCATATTCAGGACAGATTGAAAGGTCGTGGCACATATGACGACCACCTGGAAAAAGGAAATCCCCTGCTTGGCAATTTCGGGGCCATGGGCAGAGAATTTTTTTCCCGCATCAGCGAACTGGTAGCCGTCGATTTCGATATGTTCGAGGATATCGGTGAAGGTACTGTTTTAGGATGTGTGCAATCCGATATGCTTAACCTTCGGGATCGGACGGGGGGCTGCGGCATGGAAGGGACAGCGGTGCCGGGGGGCGCCGCCGCGCAAATTCCGTTAAACATCCGGATCCATTCCTGTCACGGACCCCTTCGGGAAATCGAAGTGCTTCATAATGAGATACTGGCAATGATCGAAGAGAACCCGTCACTTGCACCGAACGATTTTCTGGTGATGGCGCCGGATATTGACGCGTACGCTCCCTTTATACACGCGGTTTTCGATGCGCAAACGGATGGGCGTATTCGAATTCCATTCCGTATATGGGATCAAAACGTATTAACCGGGAATCGCCTGGTGAATGGGTTCATGTCACTGCTTGACATCTCAGACAGCCGTTTCGGCCGCAAAGAGGTAATGCGATTGCTGGACATCCCCGGCATCATGGAAACCTTTGGAATCGGGGAGCAGAATTCGGCCCTGATTGAAAAATGGCTGAACGGGACCCGCATCAAGTGGGGCATCGACGGGACTCACCGAGCGGAACTGGGTCTCCCGGAATTGAACGAAAACACATGGCGCGCGGGTTTGGACAGGCTTTTGCTGGGCTATGCCATGCCGGGAGATAATCGTCACTTGTTTGCCGGGATTCTGCCATATGATGATATCGAAGGGGAAGAAACACGCGTATTAGGCAATTTTCTCCAATTTTTTGAAAGACTGGTAAAGGCCAAAAGCGATTTGGAAGAAAAACGGACCCTCGGTCAATGGGTCGAGGTATTGAAGGAATTGCTCGAGGCATTTTTTGGCGGCAATCCGCAATATGAAGAAGACAGCCGTATCGTGTTTCAGGCATTGGCACGCCTCTCGACTGCTTTTGAGGTTTCCGGATGCAGCCGGTGCATACCGTTATCGGTGGTCAAGTCTTTTTTGCAGCAGTATCTGGCCAAAAGAGGCGAAAAAGCGGGAGGTGGATCAATGGGTGTGACCTTTTGTTCCATGCTGCCGTTGAGAAGTATACCGGCTGATGTTGTTTGCCTGATCGGGATGAACTTCGATGCATTTCCGAGAAATGAAGCGCCACTCGGCTTCGATCGGATTGCGGCGAATCCGAGGCCGGGGGACAGAACAAAGCGGGATGATGACAAATACCTTTTTCTGCAGGCGCTTATGTCCGCCGAAGAAAGACTCCATATCAGCTATGTGGGGCAAAGTCCATTCGACAACACGCGAATTCCTCCTTCTGTGGTGGTCAGCGACCTTATGGATTATCTGATTGACGGATGTAATTGCTCCGAATCCGACATTCGGGTTCACCATCCCCTGCAAGCATTCTCCGAGCGGTATTTTTCAGGTGACCCGAATCTGTTCAGCTATTCAGAAGAGGATTTCAACGCCTGTCGCGCGGCCGAGGACCGCCGGAAAAGCGGACCGGTTCAATGCGGCTTTATCCGGGATGAACTGCCCGTGCCGGCGAATGCCTCCAATATCATAGCGCTGGAATCGCTGTCGCGTTTTTTCAAGCATCCGGCACGGTTTTTTCTTCAGGAGCGTCTGGGCATTCATCTGGACGATGAACTGTGGGATTGTGATGAAAAAGAGCTTTTCGAACTCAACGGTCTGGATCGGTATTGTCTGGAGCAGGACTTGTTTCGCGCATCCGGAGAAAACGAGAACCTGCTGCACCGCCTGGAACTTGAAGCGGCTGCCGGAAGAATTCCGCACGGCAGCACCGGCATGGCGGCATTCAGCAGTCTTGCCGCAGATGTGGCGGAATTTCGCCGAAAGGTCAACGAGCACCTGGACCGACCGTCGGAAGAGGCCCTGCCTTTCCGATTGGCCGTCGGTGAATATACGATTACCGGGCATATTGACGAACGGTATGCGGCGGATCGGGTGAAGGCTTCCTGTACAAACATCAAGGCGGGATATATCGTCGATGCATGGATTGCACATATCGTCTGCTGCGCCGCTGAAACGGACGGCGGGTTTGATAAGACCATTCTGATTGGAAAGGATGTCATTTGGACCTTTCAAAAGCCGCTGAATGCCCTTGATCTGCTTTCCGATCTGGTAATGCTGTATCGGGAAGGCATGAAGCGCCCTCTGGTTTTTTTCCCGGAAACATCGTTTGCCTATGCGGATTACCGCATCGGCAGACGATTACCGGAAGCTTCCGCGGTGAAAGCGGCTCGGGCAAAATGGATCGGAAGTGCATTTCTTCGAGGTGAATCCGAAGATCCCTACATTCGAACATGCTTTTTGCCGCACCATTTCGAATCCCTCCTGTCATCAGGAACATTCCAGCAGACAGCTATTCGATTCTTCGAACCGATGCTCGATCACAGCCGAAGATTGAAAGAACGCGGGTAATGCCGGGAGAAATGGGATCGGAAAACCATACGAATCGATCGGCAACATTATCGAATGCAACATTCGATCGAGGTTCATTCCAATCCTTCCAACATGTGAATACAGGTGTTTTTGAATGCAGTGAATTGTTCTTCTGTGAATGTTCCGGTCAAAATCCATTCCAAGGCATAATAAACACCCAGATAATCATAGCCGAAGATACGGTAACTCTCCCTTAAAAAGGAAATGCTTTCCCGGCACATAAAGCTCAGGCACACCGGACTTTTGTGGGTTTTCAACCGGCACCCGTGCAGGGTGTGGTATTCGCAGGGGCTGATCCGTTTCGTATAAAAAAAATCTTCCGGCCGTCCGTATCGTTTTTCCCGTTGATGCCTCAACAATTCAAACGCGGGATGGTCCGTATCGTATTCTTTGTAGTACGGTTTCCTGCAGCAGGCCGGTGTGGGAATCCGAGCCCGCCCCGGCGGTGCAATACAATAGGGGATGCAATAATTGAATCGTGAAAAAAAGGAGCTGAGAAGACCTTCTGCTTCCAAATACCGTTTTACATTTTCCATTATATCATTACGAATCGATATCAAAATCCATCCGGTCAAAAACGAAACTGTACCACCATAACGATTCCAGTGACCCCAGCGATACCAGCGATACCAACGATACCAACGATCCTAACGATCCTAACGATCCTAACGATTTAAACGATCCCAACCACCCAAATACTATAACAGATTTCAACCTCCAAAAAAATCCATTTATGGGGTTCGGCTTGACACGCAGAAACTCGGATTGTATTTAGAGCGAGGCTGGAAACGCTTACATTCATTTCTTGGAGAAAATTGATGTTCGATGATCAGAACCACCGCAGCGCCATGCCCCGGCCCCTGGAGGGAATCCGGATGGTGGAATACGCGATTTGGCATGCCGGCCCCGGTGCAAGCGCCATTCTCGGTGATATGGGAGCCGAGGTGATCAAGGTCGAATCCCTGGAAGGCGACCCCGAACGGCTGCAAAAAGGATTGGGCGCTGTAAAATTCGATATGCTAGCGGATGCTGATTGGAGCTTTTTGTTCGAACTGTCAAATCGTAATAAAAAAGGAATATGCCTGGATATCCAGACCGATGAGGGCAGGCGCATATTTCACCGTTTGATTCAGCACGCCGACGTGTTCTTGACAAATTTGAGGAAGAGCACGAAACCCCGGTTGGGATTGGACTATCCCACGTTAACGCGCATCAACCCAAAATTGATACATGCCAATGTATCAGGGTTTGGACCGCAGGGCCCGATGAGCGATGTGGGCGCATTTGACCCAATGGGGCAGGCGGTTTCGGGCATGGCCTTTCTGACAGGCCCGGATGAACCGGTGCTGGTGCAGTCGGTGGTGCTGGACCAGATGACATCCATTGCCGCCAGTCACGCCATCATAACGGCCTTATTTTATCGAGAGCGGCATGGGATCGGACAGGAAGTCCACGTATCCCTTTACAGTGCCGCCCTGTGGCTGACCCATTGCAACGTGTTGGCCACCGGCATTCTCAAGAAGAACCCCATTGTGCCGTGGGACCGGTCATTGAATTCACCGCTGCGCAACTGCTTTAAATGCAAAGACGGCAAATGGATCATGGGGACGAATCATCCCGAGGAAAAATTTTGGGCAAAATTCTGTGAATTCACCGGCAAGCCCGAACTGATTCACGATCCGCGGTATGCCGAAACGGAAACGCGCAATGAACATGCCGCTGAACTGGTTGCCATTTATGATGAGGTATTCATCACCAAGACCCGTGATGAATGGATTCGCCTTTTTCAAGACAACGGTTTCATGTTTGCTCCGGTCCAGAATCTCGAGGAGGTGCTGACGGATCCCCAGGCCCTGGCGAACGGCTACATCACCGATTTTCAGCATCCGGTTCTCGGCAGTATCCTGGTGCCCGGATTTCCCGTCACGTTCAGCGCCAATACGGCGGGCACTCGAAACCCTTCACCGGGATTGGGGGAGCATACCGAAGAACTTATGCACGAATTGGGCTATTCAACATCTGAGATCAAGGACTTTCGGGATAAGAAAATCATCGGTTGAAAGCGGGTGAACCCGCCCGAACACCCCCGGCGGGCTCTCCCCGAAAAGATCACTCCAGGATAGCGCCTTTGGCGGCGGAACCCACCTGTTTTACATACCGCCTCATGAATCCTTTGGGGATTTCCCGGCGGATCGGTGTGTAGGCTGCGATGCGTTTCTGAAGTTCACCGCTCGACAATTTGACATCGATGCTGCGTTCAGGAATGTTGATGGTGATTTCATCGTCGTCTTTCAGAATCCCGATGGGTCCGCCGGCAAGCGCTTCGGGTGATACATGCCCGACGCAGGGTCCGGAGGTTGCCCCTGAAAAGCGCCCGTCGGTGATGAGCGCCACTCGGGTGTATCCGTGCGCTCCGATGCTCATGGTGGCGGCCAGCATCTCCGGCATGCCCGGGCCGCCTTGCGGCCCCTCGTTCCGAATTACGATTACTTCCCCCTCGTTGATATTTCCTTCACGGATCGCTGCGAGAAAATCATGCTCCGATTCAAAGACGTGGGCCGGCCCGGTGAAAACGTGCTGATCGTTTACAACGGCGGATTGCTTGATAACGGCGCCTTCCGGCGCAAGGTTTCCGGTGAGAACGACGGTGCCGCCTTCCGGATAATAGGGAGCGCTCCGATCCGGCACGACCTCTTCATCCGAAACGACGGCGGATTCGATAATTTCGCCGATGGTTCTGCCGGAAACATTAAGGGCATCCAGGTGAAGATCTTCCTTTAACCGCTTCATTACGGCGGGTATGCCGCCCGCCCGGTACAAGTCGGTAATTCCGTGGGGTCCGCTGGGAGACAGCCGGCAAAGGGTGGGAATCCGTTTGCTGAAATCATTGAAAAGGGTCAAGGGCATATCGACGCCCAATTCGTGGGCCAGGGCCGGCAGATGAAGGGCGGCATTGGTCGACCCCCCGACAGCCATGTTCACGGCCAGCGCATTTTCGAGGGCTTTTTTCGTCAAGATTTTATCCGCTGTCACATCTTCTTCCACCATTTTCATGATGTGTTTGCCGGTAAGCCTGGCCACGCGCAGCCTTTCCGAATGGTAGGCCGGTATGCAGGCGGTTCCCGGCAGGGTCATGCCCAGTGCCTCGGCAAGACTTTGAAAGGTATTCGCCGTTCCCATGATTTCGCATGCACCGCAGGACGCACAATACACCGTGTTGAGTTTGTCGTTCAGGTCTTCATAATCCGAATGGAGGATGGTACCCTTATAGCCTTTTCGCAAACGGATTTCATATAATGTCGGTCCTCCGGTCAGAAAGATCGTGGGCAACGAACAGCGGGCGGCGGCCATGAGCATACCGGGTATGATCTTGTCACATGAGGCGATCATCACCATGCCGTCAAAAAGCTGGCTTCTGACGTGCGTTTCCACCATATCGGCAATCAGGTCACGTTGAGCCAGGATGAATTTCATCCCATCGTTTCCTTCGGCGAGGCCGTCACAGGGGGCCGGGACATTGAATTCGAACGGAATTCCGCCGGCCGCGTGGATTCCTTCCTTGACCCGTGTCGCCAGGGAGGCCAGATGCATATGCCCCGTATTCATTTCGGTATGCGAATTCACCACGGCGATAATGGGTTTTTGCCCGCATTCATTCGTATCCACGCCTGTACCTTTCAGTACGTTCATTCGCATGAGATAGGGGTATAAATCTTTTTCATCATAAACCGCGTGACTGATTTTCTTTTTCATCATCGCTCCTTTTCTGATCTTTTTCGAATTGGGTATACAGCTTATAGGTAATAAAATCGGGTGCTTACACAAAAGGATGGTTATGTGTATGACACTACTTCAAATCGTTATGGATGTCAAAACGAACCGGGGGTTGCACCAGGAAAATGCCGGCATGCACAAGGAAACGCAGTTTGCAGACTAGAAGGTGTGCATCTACTCATACCAAAAGTCAGGGACGTACCGCAGGCGGCATGTGCGGCTGTGCCCATTGCGGAGAAAATGGCGTTTGGCTGTTTTTATTGAAAACCAGGGGCAATACCCTATTCGACGTTTATGGTCCCTTCAACTTCATTGGGATCGCTTTGCGTCGTTACTGCAAACCGATAGGTGCCTCCTTCCATAAACCTTACGCTGGCGGTTGCGCCGACATCCATCCAGGCCGTGGAAAAGCACTCTTCATCCAATACAAATCCCACCGGAGCCCCGGAGACTGAGGCGCACTTTTCACCGTCTAAAAGCGTTACTTTTATTGAGGTACGGGTGGCATTGAACCAAACCACGCAGTCCCCTTGCGCGGCATTCAGCGTCTCCGGGTGGAGGGAAACCGATCTTTTTGCCGCGTTTATGGGGGTTACCTTGATTACCATGCATTGCATTGCGGAAAGAATTCCGGTACTGAAGACAGCTGCCATGATTATCAAGATACAGGTAAAAACAGCAATCCACGCTCTTTTCATAATCGCCTCCTTTTTGTTCGTATGGTTGGCGCCGATCACTTCGGCTCAGCAGGAGCTCATATTCCATTACCACCCACGAAGGCTGAAATTCACCGGAATCTGTGTCTTGTGTATTGTTCCGGCCCTGCGCGGACGGAATGCGTAATTGGAACATATATTTTATTACATTCATCAAAAGCCCGGATTCATAAATACTGTATATCATGTATTTATTGCTCACCTTTAATTCATTTTATAGCGCAGCGGAATCCGCAGTCATTGGATCGGTAATATCAAAAAGGGCCTATTGGAATGGATGGGTTCTCACCCTTCCTGCGATCCGGTATGGCACTGCAGGAAGGGTGGAGCGCATCGGAACCCATCGAATTGGCGGTTATCGGCAGGCGTCTAACACCACCGGTTTTTTACTCATTCAACGCCTGAGAAACCGGGTCGTTTTTTCCTTCAGGAAAATACTGGATCGTGGCATCGGGAATCACCACGACCTTTGCGCTGTCGCCGTGGGTTTGCGTAAGCCGGTCGATGACCGATTGCCAGTCCCGAATGGTTTCGCTTTCCTTCAACCCAAGCCATTGCTCTCCGGCCTTATCACCCAGCGGGGCGTAAATAATCATCCGGTTCAATCCCGGGATGTTGCTGACGGCGGGAAGCTCCTGGTAATGGCGGCCGCCGATGGTTTTGCCGAATACGCCGTAGATATAATGGGTCACCTGGCCTTCGGGGGCGCTGACGATCATGACGAAATCCTTCTGGGGCGGCATAAAGAAAAAGGGGAGGCATGCAGGGAGGGACAACAGGGCTTCGCTGCCCTTGGCATAGCAATTCGCCACAATGACGTCGGCATCGGACCGGATCTGCGTGGCATAGTGGGACTCGGCCTTGGCGGCACCGGCCAGGTACGCCTCCTCCACATCCCCGACAAAAAGAGCCGTATTCTGCCTGCGGCAGTTCACCAGGGAGTTTACGATGAGATCCATGCCGGCGATTCGGGCGGCTTCCACCATATCCAGCCGCATGACATTTTGCTTGTATTTGCCCAGAGCGATTTCCGCGCCAAGCGAGGTCTGCATGGCCGTATAGCGCAGGGATTCATGGTTGGCTTCGATCGTTTCCATGGAGCAGACGCCGGGAAGCAGGATCTTGGCCCCGCCGCCGAACCCCGTGTATAGGTGCGGAACGATTGAACCGAGGCCGATCTTGAGGTCGCACTTGGCCACTTCGGCATTGATGAAAACACGGGTGGCCCGGGTGGTCTTCCCCATCAGTGTACAGTTTTCATAGACATTGTGGTTGTACACCGGATACTGTGCTACGACCGCTTCGCCGAGCTTCTTGACAAAATCGGTACGGGTGTAGGCCCCGTGGGCGCCGAGCGCCATGACGAACCGAATGCAGTCGTCCTCGATGCCGCCCGCCTTGAGCTCTTCGAGCAGAATAGGAACAATCCTGTCCATTCGCGTGGGGCGGGTCATATCATCGATGATGATGGCCACCTCATTGCGTTCTGCCGCCAATTTTCGAACCGGCTTGGTGCCGATGGGTTCGGCAAAGGCTTTTCGAATGTCGTCCTCGCTCAGTTCAGGTGCATGGTGGCCCTTCATTTCGCAGGAAACGACATCCCATTTTTCAGGAAATGCAAGTTCCACCGGCACATCGCCGTGCCAGGCACGTGTTGGAACGGTAACTGAATGGGTGTTGGACATGATGCATCAACCTCCTTTTATTTCTGCAGTGCTCCTTGATGGAGCGTGTTTACCGTGGCGATATATCGTTTCATATAGCTTGTGAGTTCGTCATGTGCCGGTCGGCGCCATTCTTTTTTGCGCCGCTCGAGTTCCTCGTCGGAAACGAGAAGATCCAGGCGCCGGTTCGGGACATCGATACGAATGACGTCGCCATCCTCGACCAGGGCCAGCGGACCGCCGTCATAAGCTTCGGGTGTTATGTGGCAGACCATCGCGCCGCGATTCGATCCGGACAGCCGACCATCGGTAATCATGCCGATATGATCCGCGCCGAGGGCGTTGAGCATGTAGGGAAGCAGGCTGATTTCGCGGCCGCCGGGGCCGCCCTTGAGCCCTTCGTACCGGGCAACCACGATGTCGCCGTCACGGACCTCGCCGCCCATGACCGCCCACGCCGCCGCATCCGCATCCGAGAAGCATCGGGCCTTTCCTTCGAATACCAGGCAGTCCGCGGGGAAACTGGCTGAACGGGCGATCGCCCCTTCCGGTGCCAGGCTGCCGCGCAGCACCACCATGCCGCTTTCCGGCCGTATCGGATTCTCCATGGGCCGAATCACTTCGTGGTTTTGCACAACTTCATCAGCGATCATATCTCCGATAGGTTTTCCCATCACGGTAGGTGAGTCCAGATGGAGCAGCGGGGACAGTGTCTTCATCACGGCGCCTACCCCCCCGGCCCGGTCAAGATCGCTCATGGCGTGTTCGCCGGCAGGGCACATTTCCACGAGGTGCGGCGTACTGCGGCTGAAGGCGTCGAAGTCGTCAATCGTCACCGTAATGCCCATTTCCGCGGCAATGGCCGGGATATGCGTACACAGATTGGTGGATGCACCTGTAGAGACGGCCACGCGGATGGCGTTCTCGAACCCCTGTTTTGTCATGATGTCTGTCGGCCGTAAATTGTCGTTTATCATATCCACGATGCGCATGCCCGATTTTTTGGCGAGGCTCATCTTTCTCGAATCCACGGCATGCACGGTGGCGCAGGACGGCAGCGTGATTCCGAGGGCCTCGGCGAATATGGCCATGGAATTGGCCGTGTACATGCCCTGGCAGCTTCCCACCGTGGGAAACGCCTGGGCCATCAGCTCTTCTTTTTCCCGCGGCGTGAAGCTGACTTTTCCCAGCAGTTCGGCCATGCGGTTGTCCACGTAGTCGGAAAGGACAAAATTTTTCCGGTTCCGGCATCCGGGCTGCATGGGACCGGAGGTTACCAGAATGCCCGGAATGTTCAATCGGGCCAGGGCCATCATCTGGCCCGGCACGATCTTGTCGCAGCCGGACAAGAGCACCATGCCGTCCAATTCATGCGATTCGATCAGAATTTCGATGGCATCGGCAATATGATTGCGCATGGCCATCTGGTATTTTCCGGTGGCGATGCCGTCGCACATGGCGATGCAGGGGAATTCCACGGGCACGCCGCCTGCCATTCGAATGCCGGTTTTTACCATATCCGTAAGCAGCTTCAGGTTCATATGCCCGGGCACCACCTCCGAAAAGGCGTTGATCACCCCCACCATGGGTTTTCCCACCTCGTGCTCCGTAAAACCACAGGCGTACATTAATCCGTTCAGCTCGGGAAACCGTCGTTTGCTTCTTAATTCCATAACGCTTCTCCAGTTTTTTTCGGTTCCGGCGGTCGGGTATCATTCCCGACACGCTAAAAATACATGACGATGAAGGGCGGTAAGCGGGTAAACGGCCGGTCTCATCCGATCAAAATAACGGCCAATTTTCTCGGACCGTGCATTCCCTTGAACATCTGTCCCTGTATATCCCCCGTCATGCTCGGACCGGTGATAAACGTGACATGTGACGGCAAATCGCCTGTATTGTAGGCGGATTCGATCACCGTTTCGTAAACCGGCACCACATGATCGATATCCACGACAGCGATATGGAAAATGGGGGCCAGAGATAAAAGACGGGCGTTATTCCTGTCATGAATGATCGCGAGGGTGCCGGATTCGGCTACA
Source organism: Desulfobacterales bacterium (assembly GCA_046483495.1). Lineage (GTDB taxonomy): Bacteria > Desulfobacterota > Desulfobacteria > Desulfobacterales > UBA5616 > CAYLRU01. The sequence goes on along the minus strand of JAWODC010000044.1, from coordinate 159,217 downwards.
GCGAAATCAGCAGCCGTAACGCCGGCATCGGCTTTGTTGAAAACGGCATCCTTGTAGGCCCCGGTTTCTTCAAAATCATGGGGGAAAAATACCGTTATGCCGTGCGCCTTTCCCCATTCAGGCAGGTTCAGTGAATTCACGAGGCCGTTTTCCGAAGCCATGATGCAGGTCAATTTCTCCTCTTCGGCGATTTCCTTCAAGACTTCCAGGGCGCCTTCCCGATCGGCGGCCCGATGGAAGACGCCGGTTTGCTCCGTCAATTTTGCGGCAAACTTTTCGATGAGTTCCTCCCGGGAAAATTCGGCCTCATACGGGGGCGGCATTTCAATCCGCTCGGGAATATGAACCGGTTTTATTTTTCCCAGTCGTTCTAAAATGCGATCGCGTGCGCTGTCCATTTTTTTTTCCTTTTGAGGCAACATATGGGTGAGGGACACGTTTGACGGTCCCCACGCAATATCGATTGTTTTCGAGTGTCGTGGAATATGTCAATCCATTATCTCTTTCCAACGATCATGGAAGGTTTTTTTCGGCATCCGGGGGAAATCCCGCCCTTCGAGCCAGGTGTTCATGGGTCCGGGCCCCCGGGAGAGTTTTTCCGAATCGGCGCCGCGATTGAGTACCGTGCGCATGGCCCTTGCGGTCATTTTCCAAAGCATGGGATTTGACGCAATACCCGCAAACGTCCGGTAGGCCATTTTTTCCGTAATCGGGGGCGGGGGGGCCTTGAATGCCGCATCCCCGCGGACTTCCAGATCCCGCAAATAATGAAGGACCCGGGGATGATCGATTCCCGCCGGGCAGTATTCACGACACGCGCCGCAGCCTGTACAGGCCCACAAAAGGTCATGGCAGCCGGAAATTCCCAGCAGCATCGGCGTCAGCAGCTGACCCATGGGGCCCGAATACACCCAGCCGTAAGGATACCCGCCGATGATGCCGTACACCGGGCATATGTTCAGGCATCCGCCGCATCGGATGCATTGAAGAGCCTGGCGGGTTGCGGCATCCTGGTACAGACTGCTCCGGCCGTTGTCGAGAATTACGATGTGCAGCTCTTTCGGGCCGTCGACTTCATCGGACTTTCGGGGACCTGTATCCATCGAGGCATAGCTGCCGATATGCTGGCCCGTGCAGTTGCGGGAAACGAGGCGCAACAGATGCATGGCGTCTTTCATGCTTGGAATCACCTTCTCGATCGTCATGACGGACACTTGAATATCGGGGGATGACTTGTTGAACCGAATGTTGCCCTCGTTTTCCACATTAATAATGGTTCCGGTTTCGGCCACGGCGAAGTTGACGCCCGTGATGCCCATCTTCATTCTGAAAAATTTATCCCGCAGGTACCGCCGTGCCGCGTAGCCGAGTTCGACCGGATCCGTTGTCGGGGTTTCAAGACCGGCTTTTTCCATGAAAACGTCGCGTATTTGATCCGTCGGTATGTTGGCGGCGGGGCCGACGATATGAAACGGCGGGCGGCCGAGAAGCTGGGTGATGAATTCTCCCAGGTCGGTTTCATACGCCTTTATGCCGTTTTTTTCCAGGACTTCGTTGAGCCCCATTTCTTCGGTCACCATGGACTTGCCCTTGGTGACATATTCGACATGGTTATCCCGGGCGAGTTTCAGAATATAGGCGTTCGCCGCATCGGTATCTTCGGCCCAAAATACCGTTGCCCCGGCCTTTACGGCGTTTGCTTCAAATCGCTCCAGCAATTCCGGGAGACGGGCCACCGCCTCGGACCGGATAATGCCGCCCAGTTTGTGCGCGGCCTCCGGGTCGGGAAAGGATTCCATAGCAAGCGTTCGGAGCGAGGACAGGACCACCGGCAGAAGATTTAAAAATATCCTTGAATGAGGGTTGTTCAACTCCTTTTTGGCGACCGTTTTGAATTCCTTCGTTTTGATTTGCATGACAAAAGATTCCCTTGGCTGTCATATGGATGTTTTCGCGGTTTGACCGCGGACTAACAATCCGCCGGTCCGGCTAAAAAATCGGCGATGTGCATCGCTTTATGCTCCGGATGGTGCCGGGTGAGGTAGCCGTTGATGTTTAAAAAGCATCCCGGTTCGGAAACAACCAGGAGATCGGCTTTCGACGCAATGTAGTGGCCGGCTTTTTCCTTCACCAGTGCTTCGGAGATATCGGCGTAATCCACGGAAAACTTTCCGCCGAAGCCACAGCAGACCGATGCATTCGGCAGCGGCACCAATTCCGTACCCGCAACGGCGCGAATCAACGATTTGGGTTGTTCCACCACCCCTAGTTCACGGCTGAGCTGACAGGACTCGTGGTAGGCGACCTTGCCGTTGAAGCGCGCCCCCACGTCCGTTACACCCATGTGATCGACGATGAACTCCGAAAGTTCGAAAATGCGATTGGAAACGGATTCCGCCCGTGGCTGCCATTTCGGATCGTCGGCAAGCATTTCCGGATAGTGTTTTTTGACCGTCACCACGCAGGATCCCGAGGGGCACACGATGATTTCGTCATCCTCGAAAATTTCGATGAAGCGTTTGGCCAGCTTAACCGCCTCATCGGAATGGCCGGCATGAAATGCCGGCTGGCCGCAGCACGTCTGGTTTTCATGGTAGATCGGAGAGAGGCCGAGCTTGCGCAATAAATTCACTGCGGCTTCACCGGTATCGGGCATAAAAAGGTCCACAATACAGGGGATAAAAAGCGATACGTTCTTCATTTTAACGAAACCTTTTTAAAATAGGGTCTTGGATGAGGGGCTTACGCTCATGTCACAATCGTTTTAACTCGCAATCATCTCGATGCCTTTATCGTACGCTTTAAGATTGGTATCGACCTTTTCCCCGGAAAACGTCATGCGGATGGCGGCTTCAAAATCACCCCTGTCCATGGGCAGCTCGTTTAAACCGGCCAGTGCACCGATAAGAATGATATTTCCCAGAATGGCGGCACCCATTTTCATGGCCACATCCGTGGCATCGAGAAACCAGGCGGCGCTGCTCAGTTCGCGAATCCATTCCTCGGCGTCTTTAAGGTCCGGATAAGCGAGTTCACCGGAAATGACTTGAACCGGATGAATCGGCCGGGTATTGCAGATCGTTTTGACCTCGGGGTTGCCGTAGGTCCCCAATACCCTCATGGTGTCCGTGGGTTCGAGCCCGATCACCATATGGGCTTTTCCTTTCGGGATCAGGGGGGAGTAAGCGGAATCAGCGCTGATCCGAAGATGGCTCATGACTGACCCGCCACGCTGCGTTCCGCCGAACGTTTCACCGATGGTAATGGTTAATCCTTTTCTGGACAGCATGTTCCCGACGACCCGCGAGGCGAGGACGTTTCCCTGTCCCCCCACGCCGGCGATAATCAGGTTGTACGGATCGTGGGCAAGAGTGACGTTTGTCATAACTTATGCAACCTCCTTTTTTTCGATGGCGCTGTTGGGACAAATGGATGCACAAACGCCGCAGCCGATGCAAATGACCTCGTTGATCTCAGCTTTTTTCTTTTCCTTGTTCCATATCAGTCCGGGACACCTGAAAATACGGGTGCACAAGCGGCCGCACCCGCAATCCTCTCCCAGGCACTGTTCTTCATTGACAAGAACCTCGAATTGCTTTTTTGCTTTTTTTTCAGGACTCAGTGTGCAAATCTGACGCAAAATCAAAACCTTCACCCCATCTTCTTCAAGCAGTTCACAAAGGGCGTCCTGCGTGGCTTCGATGTCGAAGGGGTCGCTGATTTTAACCTTTGCCCCGATGGCCCGGCAGACGGCGTCGATACTGACCGCGGGGACATGTTGCCCCATGGCGTCGACGGCAAGGCCGGGATGCGTCTGGAATCCGGTCATTGCGGTTCCGCTGTTGTCCAGCACCACCATGGTGAGGTCCGATTGGTTGTGAACGGCGTTGAAAAGGGCCGGCAGGGCCGATGCAAAAAACGTCGAGTCACCGCAGACGGAGAGTACAGGCTGGTCCATGCCGAATTGTTTGAGCTTTCCGAACCCGGATGCCACTCCCGTTCCGGATCCCATGGCATGCATCGTCTTGGATGCCGAAAAGCCGGTGGGGAGCATGGCCAGACTGTAGCATCCGATATCGCCGCAGACAAACCCCTGCCGATTATCCATCTTCAGAACGTTGTTGATGGTCCAGAAGGACGCGCGGTGGGGGCAGCCCGGACAGAATGTCAGTTCACGGCCGGGCGCCTGAACGACGATTTCCTGACTGCGTTTGACGTAATCGTCGGGCTGGGGCTTGTAGGAAATATTCAGCAGTCCTGCAAGGGCTTCCGTTACGATATCGGGGTTCAGTTCGCCCACCATGGGAAGTTTCCCGTCCCGTTTGCCCATGATGGTCTTGATGCCGATTCGTGGGGCCGTTTCCTGGGCAAGAATTTTTACATTCTCCTCCATAAAGGGAATGACTTCCTCGACGATAAAAAATGTATCCGTTTTCGATAAATAGGTTTCCATCAAATTCGGAGGCAGGGGCCAGGTCGTGCCGAGCTTCAACAGTCCCACACGGTCACCGACGCCCAACAGGCCGATGGCTTCTTTGCAGTAAAACGTGCATGCCGACGAGGTGATCAGCATCAGTTCGGGATTTTCAGGCCCGGTATAAGTATTGAAGGGAGAGGTTTCAAACTGTTCGGCGGCTTTCTTGAGTTTTGCATGCTGCAGACCGTGCTTGTAATCCACCGGCGCGCTGGTCACAATGCCCTCCATTTCATCGAGCAGGAAACCGTCATGTTTGAAACAGGCTTTTCTGTCATCTTCCGGGAGCCTGTCGAACAGCACATTTCCACTGGCATGAGAGAGTCGGGTGACACTTCTGACGAACACCATGCTTCGAAGGTCCTCGGACAGCGAAAACGCCCATTTCACCATGTCTTTGGCCTCCTGAAAATCACCGGGTTCCAGCAGGGGCACTTCGAAAAGACGTGCAAACTGGCGGGATTCGCCCTCATTGATGCTTGACAGGGCACCGGGATCGTCGCAGGGCACGATGACCATCCCGCCCCGGGTTCCGGAAAGCGCCAGGTGCAGCAGAAAATCAGAGCCGACGTTCACACCGTTCTGCTTCATCGGACAAATGGACCGCAGCCCCGCAAAGGAAGCGGCCGCCGCCACCTCCATCGAGACTTTTTCATTCGCCGACCACTCCACATAGATGTTTCGGTCTCCGGCCGCCTTTGAAAGGCTTTCGATGATTTCCGAGGAAGGGGTTCCCGGATATCCGGCGCACACCTGCACACCGGCTTCGAGCGCCCCCCGGGCAATGGCCTCATTTCCCATGACCAGATACCGTTTGCCGGGTTCTCCATTGATCAGAATAGACATGTTTTCCCCCTTGTTTTATGCAATAATCCGTTCGACAACGGACGCTTCGATTCGCATTACGGCATGGCTGCCGTTTTCCGGATTGAGCAGGCCGTCTTCCAGCGCCTTTGCCACCGCCCGTTTTTTCTTGTTTGCCGCTGCCGATTTCAAATGCTCCAAATTTTCTTCCGGCATATCCGATAACTGCAGATAACCCTCCGAGACGGCGGCGTCCACGAGATTTTTTCCGGTTTGCGTCCGGACGATCAGGGTGTTTCGTTTCGGTTCGCCTTCCAGGATCCCTACCGACACATCGGCCCATTCGGCGGTCATATCGGGACAAACCCCGCATGCGCCGGGAACCAGAAGCCGTATTTCGTCCAGTGGAATTTCAATCGTTTCCGATTCCGTTTTCACCACCAGAATTTCGGCCGGCGGCGGTGGAATGTCCATGGATTGGATGCTCGGAATATCCACTCGATCTTTCAGAAAAGCGGTCAATCGCCTCGTATCCAGTGCCCACGTACAAAACAGCCCGATTTTCAGCGCTACGGGATCATGAAAATCGGCTTCATCGAAAGGATTGGTGCTCATCTGGGCGAGAGCCGTCATCTGGCAGGGAGTCCCCACCACGCCGAGCCGATTCAATCCCTTTTTTGCCGCCCGGTTAACTGCGGAAAGGGTTGGTGCCGCAGTATATTTGGATGTGGCGAAACGGGTTACGGCATCCGCTTCGGTGACCAGTTCGGCCGTGGGAATCAATCCTTTGCGTCCGGTCAGGACGGCGGCATCGATCATGTTGTTTTTCATGGCAATGGTCATCAGTGCGGAAACGGTTCCCCCTGCCTGGAATTGCCCGACGGGCATGGTTTCGCCGGCGGATGCAACCCATACTGATTCATAGTGTCCGAGTGGGCTTCCGTCGTAGGGCTTGCCGTAAACAGCCAACGACAGCTCGGAAAGGTCCGATTCCGCTTTTGGGCAAAAGGCGTGGCAGCGCCCCTTGGTGATCGTACAGGGAAAGATCATGGCTGTCTTTCCCTTATAGGTTCGAAAATAGGGGCACAGATCGACACAAGCCCCGCAGCCGATGCACAGATCGTTCTTCAGGACGTGTTCCATTAATTCATTCGAGCCATACACTTGCATAACATGGATCCTCCCGTTGGGGGGTTTTAGGGTTATTCGGTTATATCCTCGGCAGATATCCCATTTGGTATGAGATTTCCATGGCCGCCTTGATAAGATCCGAGGATAGTTGATGTGTTTTTTCCCCGAAGATCTGCTCTTTGCTTCCGGAAATGCTGACGGCGCCGACAGGAAAACCGGTATTGTCCAGTACAGGGGCCCCGATGCAGCAGATGCCGATAATGTATTCTTCACAATCGACGGCGAACCCCTGTTTTCGAGTGTGCTGCAGCTCTGCGGTTAGTTTATCACGATCCGTAATGGTATTCGGGGTATAAGCTATCAGACGTGTGCTGTCCAGGTATTCGACCAACGCGTCGTCGGGAAGCGACGATAGAATCGCCTTTCCCTGTGAACTGCAGTAGGCGGGTATACGGGAGGCGAATTGGCGGGGTTGAAGATTTTGGTAGTTCGATGCCCCGCGAAATGTCATCAATACCGAAGAATCATCCCAGATGGCGAGATTGACCGCCATTCCCACTCGGGCCGCCAGCTCCTGAGCCGACATTGTCCCGACCTGGTTTATTTTGATGTGTGAGGTAAAGACGGACCCGAGCTCGTACAGTTTTCTGCCGAGGCAATATTTTCGTGTTTCCGGATCTTGGGTTAAAAATTTAAAATTCACCATTGTCTGAACGAGTCCGTGAACGGTCGGTTTCGGGAGATGCATTGCCCTGCTGATTTCCGTGATCCCGAGCCGCGGTTGTTCATGGGTAAATAAAGATAAGATTTGCAGTGCTCTGCCGACGGACTGAATGCTCATTGGATCCTGGGTATTTGTATGATATTATCGAACTGAATTTGGTAAAGCTGAACATAGAATAAATGGATACCGCGGTCAAGTATAAATGAAAGTTTCGGAATTCACAGTCAAGCGGATTGGACCATTCGCCGACGGGAAAAGCGAGACGAACGCGACGGGCGCGACGAGACAGGGCATGAATTGCCGAAAGCTGAATGAAAGCGTTGGTCCAAATTGACGCCAAACGCAGGAAGCGAGTGGCCGGCCGACACCTGCCGGGAAAAACCTGTTTACGTTTTTCTCCAAATAGGGCATAATAAAAAAAATTTCGTTTCCCCTGAATTTCCAAGGCCTGCTTTTTGAACCTTTCGTTTCATTGTATAACAGCACTGACAGGAGAACCCGCTTATGGTGGTAAAAACCAGACCGGCCAAAGAATCGGATGCCCCGTTCCTTGCATGGGTCATGCAGGCAGCGGCACGCTCCCATCTTCCTATCGGGATGTGGGATCTTGCGTTTCCCGGACCGGACGAACAGCGCCTTGAAAAGCTCAGTGCGCTGATCCATACGGAGACGATCCACTTCGGCCATTGGACCCGTTTTCGCGTTGCAGAGGTGGACCAAAAACCCGCAGCGGCGTTGGCCGCCTTTGAAAACAGCCGGTACGGCCCCAAAAATCTTGCCCCGGCCATGCTGGAAGCGTTTCGAAAAATGGACCTGCCGGAATCTGAACTGATGGCGATTCCGGAAAGAATCGCGCCGATGACCTCCATCAAGTATGTGTATCATGACGGGCGCTGGAATCTCGAATGGGTCGCGACAAGGCCCGAGTACCGGGGCCGGGGGATCATCAACCGTCTGCTTCAGGAAATTATCGAAGAAGGGCGACGGCAGGGATTTGCAGCATCGCAGGTCGGTTATATCCTGGGGAACACGCCGGCCAAAAATGCCTATGAAAAAGTCGGATTCCGCTACGTAACGGAATACAGCCACCCGGATTTCGAAAACGTTTTCGGGACCCCGGGAATCGCCTCTATGCACCTAGACTTATAAATTCAACTTTCGGGGTTCAAGGAAGAGCGGACCGGACGCCGCAAACTTCCGAAAACGCTACCCGCCTGATGGTGATTACTGCAGAAATCCGGTACGGGGTCGCTCTTTCCCCGCCACACACCAACCTCACATGAAAGCTTGCCGATGAAGACCGATTACGACACCATTTTCAAGCAGTTTACCGGATCCTGGCGGCTGATCGCTTCCGAATTCAGAACCTCCGGGGGCGAGGTGATTCACCCTCTTGGAGACGATGCACTGGGCCGGGTGATTTTTTCTCGATCCGGATTCATGTCCGCTCAGCTGATGCGAAAAGGACGACCCGGGTTTGCTTCCGAAGATCCCTCGAACGGCACCTTCGAAGAAATAAAATCGGCGTTTGAAGGTTATATTGCCTATTATGGCCCTTTCGAATTGGATCTCGAAAAGCAACGGCTGATCACGCATGTGGAGGGAAGCCTGTTTCCAAATTGGGTGGGAGCCGACCAGGTGAGGTTCTTTGAATTCAACGGAGACCGGCTGACATTGAAAACCCCGCCCTTTGCATTCGGGGACGAAAAATTCCAGGGCGTGCTGGTGTGGGAGCGCGAGTAAAGGAGCGCCATGTGTGACACATTCGTTGCGACAGGGGATGCCACCCGGACGGGCGTGACTGTTTTTGCCAAAAATTCCGATCGCGAACCCAACGAAGCGCAAATGATCCAGGTGATCCCCGCTGAAGATCATTCCCCCGGCAGTACGGTGGCATGCACGTACATCCACATTCCCCAGGTCCCTCATACCCATGCCGTGCTTCTTTCCAAACCATTCTGGATATGGGGGGCGGAAATGGGCGCCAACGAGCATGGGGTGACCATCGGGAACGAGGCGATATTTTCAAAGCTGCCTGCGAGCAGGAAAAACGCCCTGATCGGGATGGACCTTCTACGCCTGGGTCTCGAACGCTCGACGTCGGCTGCAGGCGCCGTTCGTGTGATGACGGAACTGCTTGAAACGTTCGGGCAGGGGGGGAACTGCGGCTTTTCGAAAACGATCGCTTACCACAACAGCTTTATCGTTGCCGATCCCCGGGAAGCATGGCTTCTCGAGACCGTAGACCGTCATTGGGCTGCAAAGAAAATAAACGGCATTTATACGATTTCGAACGGTCTGACCATCGGCGGCGAGTGGGACATGGCCTCTCCGGATCTTGTGGCGTATGCCCTAAGAAGAAAATGGGCGGCAAAGCGGGAAAATTTTCATTTTTTGAAGTGCTATTCGGATTTTGTTTATACCCCATTGAGTGACTGCCGGAGCAGAAGAAGGCGAACACAACTGCTGCTTGAAAACGTCGCCGGCAATATCGATATTTCGTCGGCCGCAGCCATTCTCAGGGATCACGACATTCGGGGTAAGGGCGAAAGACGGCCGGATGTGGGACTTACCGGTGCCGGCGTTTGCATGCACGCCTGTTTCGGACCGGTACGGGGAAGCCAGACAACCGGCTCCATGATATCTTACCTGCACCCCGACCACCCCACCCATTTTTTGACGGGGACGTCGGCGCCCTGCACCGGCATATTCAAACCGTTGTGGACGGACATAGAGCCGCCGGATACCGGTCCCACCCCTACGGGAGTATACGACCCGCACTCGCTTTTTTGGCGGCACGAGCGTTTTCACCGCGCCGTCCTGGAAGATTTCGAAAACCGGTCGACCCTGTTTTGCCGGGAGCGAGAGGCCTTCGAGCAGGAATTTTTCACAAAGGCGCTTAAAACGGCAGGGCGAAAGAGAGATGAAAGGGGGAAGTTTTCCCATGCATGCTTTCAATATGCCGCCGCTCTCGAAGACAAATGGATGGTCCAGGTAAAACAGAGCCGGCCGAACGGAAAGCGCGGTTTCCTCCATAAACGAGCCTGGGAAGCGTTCAACCGCCGAGCCAAACTGCCGACATAGAAGCAGTTGCTTTTTGCCGGCTAACCCGTAAAAAACAAAAGAGAGGCGAACCATGCTGCCGCTGTTTGAAGCGTTTCCCCGATTAATCGATCGCGTTTCGCACGTGCCCATAGGCGGTTTTCCGACTCCTGTAATTCCCCTTCGCCGTCTTGGCGATATCCTCGGGATGGACGGCCTATACCTTAAGCACGACGGCTCGAGCGGTGAGGTGTACGGTGGAAACAAGGTTAGAAAGCTCGAGTTCATTCTGGGTGATGCGCTTCGGAAACGGAAAAAATCCGTTCTGACCTTCGGATATGCGGGTTCGAATCACGCCCTGGCGACTTCCATATACGCGGAAAAACTCGGGTTCAAATCGACTTCCATTTTGCTCGAGCAGCCGAACGCACGGTATGTCGGGAAAAACCTGTTGATGGGCCACGCGCACCATGCACGGCTGCGCCACTTCCGATCGTCGGCTTCCGCCTGTCTGCCCGTTATGCTGACGTTGGCGAGTCATCTAATACGGCAGGGTAGACTTCCGTATATTGTGCCGCCCGGGGGATCATCACGGATCGGGGTGCTGGGCTATGTGAACGCGGCTTTTGAACTCCGGAACCAGGTGGAAGCGGGGCTTCTTCCAAAACCGGACCGCATTTTCGTCGCTCTGGGCACCATGGGAACCGCCGTTGGATTGGCGCTGGGGTTGAAAGCGGCCGGAATGTCCACAACGGTGGATTGTGTCAGGGTCACCGATAGAACCTATGCCGATGAAAAAAAGTTTACGCGGTTGTTTGCCGGGACAGCCGAATGGATTGCCCGAATGGACCCGTCGTTTCCACCGATTGAACCGGAACCGACGAACACCCGTTTTCACCACGACTTTTTCGGTGAGCAGTATGCGCAATTTACCGAGCAGGGCATGAATGCCGTCCGCCTTCTGAAAGAAAGCGAGGGGATCGATCTCGAAGGTACCTACACCGGAAAAGCAATGGCCGCATTGATCGACCGGGCGGCATCCGGCGACCCGAATCATTCTGTCGTGCTGTTCTGGAACACCTATAATGCCGTCGATTTTTCACGACACATCGATTCGTACGATTACCGGCGGCTGCCGAAAAAATTTCATGCCTATTTCGAAAGCGATGCACAGCCACTGGATCGGTGAGAATCGTCTTTGTCGTGATCAACCGGAAAAGGCGATTTCCGGTTCAATAAATAGATAAGTAAACGTGAAAAGGAGAGAAAAATGGAATGGAAAGAGATCGGCCGAACGTTGAAGGACATGCTGCGGTTGAGAACCGACCCCATCGGATACAAAAAATACGAAGATGCCGAGTCGCTGGACAAACTGGCGCATGTGTTCCGCTTTAACCATCCTTATACATTTTGTCAGGCCATATTCGCGGCACGGGTTATGGGGCAGATCGTGGGCGTGACCCAGGACAAGAAGCTCCTGTTGCGGTGTTCCCAGTTCCATGGTTTGCACGATGCCACGGAAGAAGAAATCCGGGCGGAGGCGAAAATGCTGAGTAAAACATGGGTCGGAACACCGGAAGAAGCCGTTGCCCAGCTGAAGGACTGTCCGCGAATACCGGCCGGCGAGGGGGTGGCGCTTTCGCCGTTGACCCGTATGGAATTCGATCCGGATGTCGTGTTGATTTACGGGAATCCGGCTCAAATCATGTTCGTCATGAACGGAATACAAAAGGAAGCGCATCAGCGGTTCCGGTTCTATTTCGTGGGCGAGGGCTCCTGTTCCGACCATCTGTCGCAGTGCTATATCAGCAACGAACCGGCGTTTACGGTCCCCTGCTACGGTGAAAGATCCCTAGGACAGGTCGCGGACGACGAGGTGGTTATTGCGCTGCCGCCGAACGAGGTGGAAAAATCCATTTCCGGTATGAAGAAACTGGCCAAATTCGGCTTCCGATATCCCATCACCTCCATCGGTGGGCTCGCAGATCCGCTTCCCATGTTCGCCAGTGTGTATGGGTGAGCCGAATTTTCTGACGCAACCGGCTGACTTGTCCGGAGACCTTTCGGCCCGATGATACAGACCGAACCGACATAAAAAATGTTTATTGTCAATATTTAAATATAAATCGCAAAAAATTATCTTAAAATTACTAAAAGTAACTTTAAAAGATAGTAAGATTCCTTCCAAAATGGCTGGTTCAATCCGTTTCCTTGTTGTCCGGAAATTTTAAGCCTCAAAAAAAAAGCAACGTATTCCTGCGTTAAGATTTCCCGGCCGGCTTGAATTGGAGCGAATTTTCTCATTCCCGGATAGAGACAGTCAATTCGGCTGTTTTTTTCATTTTCGGCACAATGTGATTGAGAAATTGTATTCGACGTGTTAAGGAAATTAGCAGCCAGAACCTGTGGCAGCTGCGATCACACCGGGATTCATGTTCTTCGAACACCGACAACTGAAAAAGCCGATGCCGCCCCGTCATCGTGACGGAAATGAACGTCACTTCAATCCCATAATTTGACCCAAGGAGGTGCCGCCATGAGTGATGTCGCCACCCTGAACAGGACCTTCCATTTCATCATAAAAAAAATGATGGAAACGGGCGTTGCACCGCACTATACGGAAATTGCCCGGGAATTGGGGGTTTCCGTTGAAGAAGGCCGCAAAACCCTTCACGAATTATTCAACAGCGGCATTCCGGGATGGCTTTACCCGGAAACCGATATCATCGTATCGTTTGCGCCGTTCAACAACCTTCCGACGCCGTATAGCGTCACCATCGATGGGGAGCGGAAATGGTTCGCACAATGAGCGTTCGAATCGCTGGCGGTCAGCTGGCTGTACCCCGGAAAAACGATCGAAATCGATTCTCCCTGCCTGGATTGCGGTGAACCCATTCACGTGGAAATGAAAGATGGTGTTCTGCAGGACGCCCAACCGGCGGAGATCATCGGGCATGTATCGGTGCCGTTTCCGGAGTGGATGGCGAAGATGCCGTATGCCTGAAGCACCATGCATTTCTTCCGGTCGGAAGAACATTTAAACAATTGGGCCCAATTCGATCCGTCCACCCGTGACGGTATCGTCCCGCTTACCGATCTCATTGCCCTTTTTTCGTTGGACTTTTTTAAACGAAGGCTGGATCCGGATTACTTCTCACATTTATCCGAATACATGATGGGCTTTATCCCGAGGCTCCAGGAGATCGGGAAAACCGGTCCCTTTTGGCTGCCCGAAATGGAAGGATAACCGCATTACCGAATGAAAAAAATCGTTGCTTCAGCGTCTCGTGCAACCGTTTTGTTGCTGTTTCTCCCTCTGCTGTGGCTGCCGGACCTTGCCGGAGCGTGGTATGATGAAACGCATATCGCCATTGCCAAGGCGGCCGGCTACAAAAAGTGGTACAATGCCGCCGCGGCGGACCTGGTGAAAGTAAAAGCCGGAAGACGCGAGTCGTTAAACCATTATTCGGCCAATCCCCATGACCGTGTCATTACGACCGAAATGGTGTTCGAGCAGGCTGAAAAATATGATAAACTCACGTTTTCAGGGCATCTTTACGGTGCCATCCTCGGTTCTTTGAGAACGTATATCGAGGAGGCCTCCCGTGGTGAATACCCGGAAAATCACATGGCGTTTTGCGCGCATTACATCGGAGACCTGTCGCAGCCCCTTCACAACACCGAATATAACGCGTACAACAAAAGATGCCATTCCCTCACCGACGGCCGCATCAATGCCGATGTCTTGAAACATCTCGACAAGATAGCGATTTATCCGATTTCACTCGATTCGGAAAAGGATGTGGCGGCGCACATCGCCCGGATTGCAAATCTGTCGATTAGAAAGGGAGCCGAACTCGAAAATGAAAACAGGCTGATATCCAAAGCCGAGGCTTACCGTCAAATCGGACACAGCGCATCGCTTCTAAAAGCTGTAATCCACTATGCCGAAAAGAAAACGACAGCAGCCCGTAAAAACAAACGTTAAGGGCACCATCGCCGAAGGCGGGGTAAAAACATGGTCCGCATATCGGCTGCATTCATCCGCCACCCGCGCCATAATGGTATACATTCAACCAATGCAAGCCCCAACCGAGTGGAAGGCCCATCCCGTCCGCTCGCCGCGCCCGTCTCTCCCATCTCGCTCCAATTGCCGGCAAACGGGCCCAACGGCTCTGTCAAGCATCCATATAATTGAACGGTAAGTCCCCGGTTATTATTGACAAGTCCCGACGGGCTGGGTATAAATATAAAATTTTTATAAATTCCGTTGCAACAAAACTGTTGGAATATGCATATGGATGATTACGCCTGGTCGGATAAACCGGGTGCGACGGCCTTTTCGATTGCCAGGGCCGGATACCCCTTTATTTTTGCATCGGCATTTGTAACAGGGGTTCTGGCGCTCTTGCAATTGACCGTTTTGGCGATTCTCGCACTGATGGTGACCGTTTTCGTTTGTTTTTTTTTCAGGGACCCGGATCGCGTTATTCCGACGCGGCAGGGTGCAGTGGTTTCACCCGCCGACGGGAAGGTGATCCGAATCGAACGGTTGGATGAAACACCGTATTATCCGACCTCCTGCATCAAGATCAGCATATTCATGAGCATTTTCAATGTTCATGTAAACCGCATCTGCGAATCCGGGATGATCACCAAGACGGATTATCATCCGGGGACCTTTTTCAATGCGAGCCTGGACAAAGCATCAGAAAAAAATGAGCGGAACGCCGTATATGTGAAAACAGACGAAGGAAGAGATATCTGCATTATTCAGATTGCAGGAATGATTGCCCGGCGCATCATCTCTCATGCACAGGAAGGCGATCACTTCAGGCGCGGGCAGCGGTTCGGGTTGATCTGTTTCGGTTCCCGGCTCGATATTTATCTTCCTTCCGACCTCGATGTCAATGCAACGATCGGAGAAAACGTCAAGGCAGGCGTATCGATCATGGGGTATTTATCGTGAGGCGGAAATCGAGAAATAAACGGGGGCGGGGAATTTACATTCTTCCCAATCTGTTTACGACATTCAACATGTTTTTCGGATTTTTCTCCATCATTTGTTCAATCAACGGACAATTTATACAGGCGGCGATCGTCATTATGATCGCTGCGGTTTTCGATATGCTGGATGGAAAAATTGCCAGAGCGACGAATACGACGAGCAAATTCGGGATCGAATACGATTCGCTGGCGGACCTTGTTTCGTTCGGTATAGCGCCGGGTTTAATGATGTTCATGTGGGCGTTGGAGCCGCTTGGAAGGATCGGGTGGTTGGCGGCATTCCTTTTTTTGGCCTGCGGCGCATTGCGGTTGGCGCGATTCAACACCCAGGCCGGGACCGTCGACAATGACCATTTCGTAGGGCTTCCCATACCGGCGGCGGCTGGAATGACGGCGGCGGCCGTATTGCTGGCGAATCGTATCCAAACGCCGGGAGACGTCAACCCGTTGGCGGTACTTATTTTTCTGTACGGCTTATCCTTTTTGATGGTCAGTACGATTAAATATTACAGTTTTAAACAGCCTGAACTTTTCAATCGGATGAACTTCAATGTGTTGGTCGCTGCAATTCTGGTCATCATTCTGATCGCGGCGCAGCCGGCCATAACCCTGTTTCTGTTAGGGTTCTCCTATATCCTTTCAGGTCCGGTCAATTCCGTTCGGCGGTACGTTGAGATTAGGCAACAGAAAGCCGAGGCGAGAGACACCTAAGAAAATTCCAGATTACAGGAGATCCATAGAACGTTCGATTGATCCAATGAGCCGTTCAACGGCTCATCGGTGAAACAGCAAACGAGTAGAGGTGATCGAAGCATATGAAAAATACTTATGAGATTGCGTTGATACCGGGAGACGGCACCGGTCCGGAAGTGGTGAACGAAGGCGTTAAAGTATTGAAAGCCGTCTCGGCAAAATGCGGTTTTCATATCCATTTCGTCCCGTACCCACTGGGTGGGGACCACTATATGGAAACGGGAGAAATTCTTTCGGACGATACCCTTGCATCCATATCCAAACAGGATGCCATCTATTTGGGGGCGATCGGCCATCCGGACGTTAAGCCCGGGCTGCTTGAAAAAGGAATTCTGCTGCGGCTTAGATTCGAATTGGACCAGTACGTCAACTTGAGGCCGGTGAAGCTCTATGAGGGTGTGGACACCCCTTTGAAAGACAAAGGTCCGGACGACATCGACTTTGTCGTGGTCCGGGAAAATACGGAGGGGTTGTATACCGGCGCCGGAGGGTGCCTGAAGAGGGGTACGCCGGATGAAGTGGCGGTTCAGGAATCGATCAATACCCGGAAAGGGGTGGAGCGGTGCATCCGTTTTGCGTTTGAGTACTGCCTAAAAAGAAACCGGAAAAAAAAGATCACCCTTTGCGGCAAGACCAATGTATTGACCTATGCATTCGATTTGTGGGAGCGGGTATTTTTTGAAACAGCAAAAGAATACCCTGAAATTGAGGCGGATTACGCTCACGTGGATGCGACGTGCATGTGGATGGTAAAAAATCCTGAATGGTTCGATGTTATCGTTACGGACAATATGTTTGGTGATATTATTACCGATTTAGGGGCGATGGTGCAGGGGGGAATGGGGATCGCCGCCGGAGGCAATATCAACCCGGCTGGTGTTTCCATGTTCGAACCGATCGGCGGGTCGGCACCGAAGTATACCGGTTTAAACGTGATAAACCCGATAGCCGCTATATCGGCCGCCCAGATCATGCTCGAGACGCTGAACCGGGAAAACGGCGCGAACATGATCGAACGGGCCGTCATGAAAGTGCTCAAGGAAGATATAAAGGATCTCGGTGCGGGTAAAATGGGGTATTCCACCGGTCAGGTGGGGGACCTCATCGTCAAGTACGTGGAAGAAAACGAATAGGTGCCGAGCGCACCATCCGGAAAAAAGGTGAAATACATGTTCAGGAAGATGCCGAAAAGGAGGATAATTGGATAGATTCCCCATAACCCGGCAAGGATACCAAACGCTAAGAAAAGAGCTTGACCACATTAAATCGGTTGAAAGGCCGGAAAATATCAAAGCCATAGAAGAAGCCCGCGCTCACGGTGATTTGTCCGAGAATGCGGAATTTGCAGCTGCAAAAGACCGCCAAAGCTTTATCGAGTCTAAAATAAACGAATTGAGCTATAAGCTGGCCCATGCAGAAATCATCGACACGAGAACGCTGCCCAAGGATCGAGCGGTGTTTGCCTCCACCGTCGTTCTGGAAAATATAGATACCGGGGAACGGGTGGAATATCAATTGGTGGGGCCGGAGGAAAGCAATATCGAATTGGGGCGGATTTCCATTGCATCCCCGTTAGGCAAAGCCGTTATCGGCAAAAAACCTGGAGATGAAGTCCTGCTTCAGGCTCCGGGCGGAAAGCGGTGCTATGAAGTCGTCGAAATTTTATGATATATCATGATGAGTGTGCACTGTCCCGGCGCTATGTCCGGTGATGCTGTAAACCTTGTGATCATCATTCTATGATTTAAAAAAATAAATGGAGGTGAAAACGTGGCGCGCATTACGATTGAAGACTGCCTGAAACGAGTGCCGAACCGGTTTGTTCTGGTGAACATGGCCGCCAAACGGGTACGCCAGATCAGGGAGGGTGCCGAATACCTGGTCAGTTCGCCGAAAAACGAGGATATTGTTGTGGCATTGCGGGAAATTGCCGCGGGTAAAGTTCGGATTCAAGAAGAGACATCGGAAGACGAAACGTAACATTCAACAGGTGTCCATCCGGAAATGAGAATTTCGTTTCAGGTAAACAGGTTTTTTTTAACGGGCACGCGTCGGCATTCACGATGCCTAAGTATTCCAATACATACAACACGATAAACAAGGCGATGGGCAGGGCGCTGCATCGCTACCGCATGATCTCCGACGGGAACAGAATACTCGTGGCCGTATCCGGCGGAAGCGACAGCTTGGGGCTCTTATGGATGTTGCATGAACGGCGTCTCAGAATTCCGGTAACCTATGAACTTTTTCCCGTTTACATCGACTTGGGATTCGATGACGCTTTCGGCCGCCGTTTGGCGGACTTTTGTGAATCCGCCATAATGCCGTTGAGGGTCGAAAAAACGGATTTCGGCCGCATCGCTCACAGCACTGAAAATCGTGAAAATCCTTGTTTTCTGTGTTCCTGGTTGAGACGCAAGCGGCTTTTTGAAATCGCCGACCAATTGGCGTGCAATAAACTCGCGTTCGGCCATAATCGAGACGACATCATTGAAACCTTGTTTATGAATATGTGCTATACAGGGGAAATCAGTACGATGGTTCCGTCCCAATCTTTTTTCGAGGGAAAATTTACGGTCATACGCCCGCTGGCTTTCGTGGATGAGGATGTCATCCGTCGGTTTGCAGAGGAGCAGGGATTTTTCGACCTTCCAAATCCATGCCCCTCCGCACGGCAGTCGAAACGCAGTGAAATTAAGCGGCTGCTGTCAGACCTGTACAAGAGCAACAAGAAAATTAAAGGAAATATCTTCAGATCGCTGAGCCGTGTTAAAATGGATTATATGCTGCAATGATGCCGCTGTTTAAATAACCAAAATGGAGGTGAATATCGTATTCAAATGATCACGATGATAGATGTTCAAAATCAAAGAGATTACCGAAACATTCCGATCGATAAGGTCGGCATCAAGAATCTGAGATATCCCATAAAAGTCGCCGACCGGCGGAATACGTTTCAAAATACGGTGGCCTCGATCAACATGTATGTAGACCTGCCCCATAAGAATAAAGGCACCCACATGAGCCGGTTTGTGGAGATTCTTCATGTATTTCGTGCCGAAGTATCCCTTAAAAATATATCGATGGTCCTTGACCAGATGAAAAAGGCCATTCACGCCGCTTCGGCTCACATTGAGGTTGCCTTCCCCTATTTCATCGAAAAATCCGCACCTCGCAGCAGTTCGCCGGGACTCATGGACTACGACTGCACCTTTATCGGCTCCAGTGACCCCAATGGGACGCTTGACCTGGTTTGCGAAGTCATCGTTCCCATCACCTCTGTTTGCCCCTGCTCAAAAGAGATCAGCGATTGCGGGGCTCATAACCAGAGAGGCCGGGTAAAATTGAGTACGCGGTTTAAAAAGTTTATCTGGCTCGAAGATATGATCGAACTCGTGGAATCGTGCGCCTCTTGTGACGTGTATTCGGTTTTGAAGCGAGTCGATGAAAAACATGTCACGGAATATGCCTATCAAAATCCGAAATTCGTGGAAGACATCGTTCGGGATATTGCCGTAAAGCTGCAGAAGGATAAAAACATCACCTGGTTTTCCGTTAGTGCGGAAAATTTTGAATCCATCCACAACCACAGCGCTTATGCGCATATCACCAGCGTCTAGATCGCCTGAATCGGCATATCCCGCCGGCTCAATCCAGGGGTGGTCTTGCCGAATTGAAAGGGTATTTTGAGAGCGGGCGGGGGTTAATCTCCGCCCTGATTGTCGGCGACGCGGTTTGGTCCGTCTATTCGGTCCACCACTTCACGAAGCTGCTTCAGAACGGCCTCATCTGTTTTTCCGGGGGTGTTGAAAAAAATGCCGAACGGGTAAAGCCCGCCCGTCCGTCCCGCGATATAACCGATTCGTGTCCTGATGCCGCGCAGTGTGCCTGTTTTGAAAAAGATATTTTTTTCTTTGCGCAAAAGATGGTGATAGGGTTGAAACGTTTTCAACACACCGGCCATGTAAGACGCTGTAACGCGGTTTTTTCGGGATATTCCGGAACCCTCCGATAGGCTGATATCATTTGAACCGAAGGTTTCACGGCAAAACGCCTCGATGGCGGCAACGCCCTTGTCGAGTGATCCCGGCTCTCCGTAGGCTTTTGCCGATGCGGCGATAAGCAGTTGGTTGGCGATATAGTTGTTGGAATAGTGCAGCATTTTCTCGATAACCGACATCAGGTCATGTTCTGAAACATGGGTGTAGACATGTCGGACCTTATGGGGATCGCAGTCGCCCATGCGAATACGTGATCCGGTTCGAACCCCATGTTTTTCAAGGAAAAAAGCGAATAAATGGCCCGTGTACAGAATGCATTCATGCGCTTTTGCCGAAAGCATGATCCTTCCCTGATCGCATTCCGAAGACCGTACGCGCTTCATGACGAACGGGATAAGGGGGGTCTGCGGTTCGGCACTGGTATAGACGCCGTTTTCAAGCCGTTTGAAATTAACCGTGTTGAAATTGGCACACAAGGCCCCATTGGGTGCGTCATACGGCTGAAGCGAATCGCTGATGCCGGGAATCGAGATCGGATCGGCGAAATAGCCGGCATCGAGAATGATGTCGTTTACGCTGGCAAGCTTTTCGGCCAGTTCGGCGGTGATCGCATTTATGGTCTCTGAAACCAGCAAGGGATCACCAAAACCCTTGATGTACAAGTTGTGTTCGTCATCCTGATAGAGCAGGGTGGAGAACCGATGGCTCTCACCGAGGTAGTGCAGGGATGCCAATGCGGTGAGCACCTTCAGGGTAGAGGCGGGGATGATCGGCCTGTTGATATGTTTTGCCGCCACTAAGCGGCCGGATGGGTCCATGAGGATGACGGCGTCTCGGTCCCCGATTTGGCTGTACAGGCGGCTTGCATCTGCTTGACCGGTCAGGGGTGATCGATCCGCGTAAGATGCGGAGACAAAAACCGGCAAACACATCAGAAGCGGCAGAAAGAGCCTGAATCGAAAAAATAGACGGATGGTGTGTTGTGGGATCATTCTTTCTTCTTTTCCTTGCTGTCGATTATGAGGGTGACCGGGCCGTCATTGACGATGCAAACAGACATGACGGCCTGAAACCTGCCCGTCTGAACGGCGATTCCATTTTTTTTTACGCACGAAACGAATTGTTCGTATAAGTCATTCGCTTTTTCCGGTTCTGCGGCGGCCGTAAACGAGGGGCGCCGGCCTTTTCTGCAGTCGCCGTACAGGGTGAACTGGGAAACCACCAGCATCTCTCCGCCGATTTCCACCAGCGAACGGTTCATTTTCCCACGATCGTCTTCGAAAATTCTCAGGTTAACGATTTTGTCACATAGGTAACGAACATCTGCAAAGCCGTCTTCTCTGCCGACGCCGAGCAGCACCATCAGTCCGTTGCCGATCGTGCCGATCGGTTTTTCGTTTACACGAACCGAACTTTTTTCAACCCTCTGAATCACCGCACGCATATCGTTTTCAATCCTTTACACATATATAACCTTTTTTATACCACGATCAAAACTCTCAGGTCCATGACATTGGTGTTGGTCGGCCCCGTAACGAAAAGATCTCCGATTCGCTGGAAGAAGTGATAACTGTCATTTTCGGCGAGAAATGCATCCGGCCGCATCCCGCATTGCTTCGCATTTTTCAGCGTAAGTGCATGGGAAAAGGCGCCGGCCGCATCTGTAGGGCCGTCCGTACCGTCGGTTCCGGCGCTTAGGCATATAAAATCGATCTGTCCGGCCGCTGCCGCTGTATAAGCCAGCGCAAATTCCATATTTCGTCCACCGAGGCCCGTGCCTGTTACGTGGACGGTGGTTTCTCCACCGGAAAGAATACAGGCAGGCGGCGGGACCGGATTCCCCGATTTTCTGATTTCAGCGGCAATGGCGGCATGAAATTCTGCTGCCGGTTTCGTTTCGCCGCTGATGAGGCTGGATAAAATCATCGTATGATACCCCAGCGATTCCGCTTTGTTTCTGGCGGCGGCAAGCGCGTCGGAATTGCTTCCGATAACGGCATGTGCCGAATTGCCGAAATCCGAATCCGAAGTCTTTAACGTTTCGTCCCGTTGACCTGCTGCACCATCTTTTATGTGCTGCAGAACGGATGCCGGCAGCATGTCCCATAGCCGGTATTTGTCGACTACCGTTATGCAGTCCTGAAAGGTTGTATTGTCCGGAACCGTAGGGCCTGATGCAATCGCCGCCGGATCGTCACCGATGACATCGGAGAGTATCAATGTAAAAACAGAAGCCGGTGCGGCTGCTTTTGCGAGCCGGCCTCCTTTAATCGCAGAAATATGTTTGCGTATGGTGTTTATTTCGTGAATCGCAGCGCCGCATGATAAAAGCGCCTGAATGGTTCGTTGTTTGTCCGACAGGGAAATGCCGTCCGCCGGCAGCGGCAGCAGCGCAGAACCGCCTCCCGATATCAAACACAATATCAAATCGTCTGCGGCAGCCGACTGAGCCATGCGAAACATTTCCGCAGCTCCGGACAAACCGCTCACATCCGGGGTCGGATGGCCGGCTTCATTCATGCGAATCCGCGATAAGGATTCGGTATGACCATATTTGACATTGATCAGCCCGGTGTCGATTCGATCCGCAAGCAGGTTCTCGATCGCCTTCGCCATGGAGGCGGTCGCTTTTCCGGCACCGATGACAAAAACGCGTTTAAAACGATCGAGGTCATATGAGGTGCCGTTAATACTGAATACCCCCTGTTTGCGGCTGCAAAATCGGAAAGTCGCCTGTAAGGGGTGTACGGCATGAACGCCGGACAGCCATATATCCGCGGCGTCTTTTCGCAGGGTGTGAATTGATTTGGCAGTAGGGAATCGCAAAGCGGTCCCAAATTACAAATTATTTCCAACCGGGTCAAGCGGCAAAGCGATTCAGGATGATTTTCATCATATTACAAACGATTATGTAATGCTGCATTGCTTGATCATCATCGATAAAAGTGATAAATCCGGATAAAAGCCTTTGAACAACGCGTTAAAGGGGGGAGAACGTGGCACATGCAAAAAAAAACATAGGGACGGACTCGCTTAAGGGAAATTTTATCATTGCGATGCCGGGTCTGATGGATCCTAACTTTTCCATGACTGTGACGTGTATATGCGAACATACATCTCTGGGGTCGGTCGGTTTGATCATCAACCGACTTTTTTCGATGGTTTCAGGAAAAGACCTGTTTGAAGAGCTGCAATTGCACGATGTTTCCGGTGCCGATGACATTCCCGTCTATTTTGGAGGGCCGGTTCACAGCAATGAGATTTTCATTCTTCACGGACCGCCATTCGACTGGGAGGGGTGCTTTAAGGTATCTTCCGTATTGGCCATGAGCAACACGATGGATCTGCTCGAGGCGATTTCATTGGGAACCGGTCCCCGTTATTATATGATTTTTATGGGTTGCGCGGGCTGGGGACCGGGACAATTGGAGTCGGAGATACGGCAAAATTCCTGGATAACATGCCCGGCGTTCGACGACATTATTTTTAGTACTCCGATTTCCGAAAAATGGAAGGAAGCCATGAAGCGGGTGGGAATTGATCCGTCTTTTTTATCGAACACGGCGGGCAACGCTTAGATGGCAAAAACATATGCGGGATCGACTTGCTTGAATACCTCGGCCGGATTGCCTTAAATTACGCTTTTTCCTTGACCTTTGATTTTGCTTTGGGCTTTTTCTTTTTAAGACAAATCTTGTCTTTGCGAACAAATGCACAGATTTTTGGATTGTAGTACTCTTTACAATTCAAAGGATTATACAACGGACATTCCGGATGTTTTTCAGACATAAAAATAGTTCCTCTTTTACAATACGACACGCCTCATACCAAACGCATCAAAATTTTTACACCGGCGGCATGTGCTTCCGGCGGATACCGTTCAGACCTCTTGTTTTGCGCGTGTATTACCGAAGTTCCCGCCGTTGCTTCAAAACCGGGAGATTTAATCATCAATTTTAAATTATCAATTATAGCATAAACTCTTAAATTTTACAACGATTTATGAATTGTATGAAAGGCGGTGCGGAATCCGGGATTCGGAAAAAGCGCGAGAAATAATTTTGACAATTAATCTAAGGCATTGTAAAATCCCCAACTTTTTATACGACGGTTTTCCCTGATCTTATGAGGTACGATGACAGATACGGGCCGAGGAAGGTTTTTGAAAAACATGAACGATTTACACATCGGCAAAAATGACGTCGCCCGCGTCGGCAGCGATTTGGACGGCCTTTTGGATCACCTGGCATCCATTTCAGGCATGCCGGCACAGACCGCAGACAACTATCGAAAGATATGTAACCGGGTTCAAAAACAGGTTTCAGAGGAGGTGCTGCGCGTAGCGGTGGTCGGCGCCATAAAATCCGGAAAGAGCACCTTTGTTAATTCACTATTATCCGGTGACTATTTAAAAAGAGGCGCCGGCGTAATCACGTCCATCGTCACGCGTATTCGTAAGGGCAGCGCCTTGAAAGCCACCCTTTTCTTTAAATCCTGGGATGACGTGAATGCGGATATCGAGCAGGCGATATCCCTTTTGCCGTCCTTGCAGCAGTCCCCCGAAACCGGGCAATTCGATATTCGCCGAAAAAAAGACAGACAGCTGATCGAATCACAATTGGAGCAGTTGGGTCCGGACTTTTTCGTGAAAGGGGATACCTTAAATGCCGGATGCATACTTCTTCGAAACTACCTGAGGGGGTTCGAAGCCGTCAGACACACGGTCGATTCGGAAAGCGGAAAGGTCGAATATATCGGCAAAGGATTCGACTCCCACAAAGATTTCGTGGGCGACGACGCGCTTTCCGTCTATTTGAAAGATATTCTGCTCGAAATAGACGCGGATGATCTCATAGCCCACGATATCGAACTGGCGGATTGTCAGGGCAGCGATTCTCCGAACCCGCTCCATTTGGCCAAAATCCAGGATTATCTGGTTATGGCACATTTGACTATTTATGTGATCAGCAGCCGGACGGGACTCCGTCAGGCGGATGTCCGATTTCTATCCATCATCAAGGCGATGGGAATTCTGGACAACATTCTTTTCGTGGTCAATTGTGATTTCAACGAGCATGAAACCATCGAAGAAATGGATGCGCTGATTGAAAAGGTGCGCCAGGAAATTTCATTGATCAAGCCTGACCCGCAAGTGTTCGCTTTTTCATCTCTTTTCATCCTTTTCGACAGGATGAAGAACCGATTGACCAAAAAAGATGATGATCGTCTTCTCCAATGGCATAATATGGCGGCATTCGCGGGCAGCACGTTCAGTGAAAAGAAGCGGCTGCTCGAGCAGCTGCAGCTGCTCATCAGCAATCAACGGGCGAAATTGCTCTTTCATAATCATCTCGGACGGTTGAGCGTAGTTGCAGAAGGCATTCACCATTGGATCGACCTGCATCAGAAGGTGCTTGCCGGTGATCGGGGTGAAGCCCGACAGGTTATCGAAAAAATATCCGGCCACGATGATAAACTCAGGCATATTCAGCGTCTGATCAAAGACACATTGGACGGTGGAGCCCAAAAGCTGACGAGCGAATTAAAGAAGGATGTGGATCAGTTCTTCAGCACCAGGGCGGGCGGTATCCCGGATGCCGTGCTGCAGTATGTCCGGAATTTCCGCGTTAATGTCGGCGATTATGCCGATGTTTTGCAGAGTTCAGGATTTCATCATGCGCTTTTTCTGATTTTCCAGGATTTCAGGCAGCAGGTCGACCGATACATGGCTGAAACGGTGATTCCCCGTGTATTCGGCTATATAAAAGAGAAAGAAATACGAATTGCCGGTTTCCTGGAATCGATCTACACCCCGTATGAAGGCATGGTGGTTGAAGCGCTCGAAGCATACAACCGTTCGGTTGAAAAGATCGGCATAACGCCTGTTTCAGTTCATGTCGAGGGGGCATCCTCCATCGATTTGAATGCCGTCAAAAATATTTTAAATCTCGAGCTTCCCTCGGCGGAATCCACCCTGCGCTATTCCGCCAGAATTAAAACCGACGCAACGATACGATTCGGTTTTTACTCCGTTTTGAAACTGGTAAAGAAACTGTTCAATAAACCCGTCGTGGACAACCGGGAAGAGGCCTACAAGGCATTGGAAGACGGTGTTATTCGAATGAAGCGGGAAATGGAACGGGCGATTTTGTTTCACTTCAAGAACTATCAGGAGAACATCAAATTTCAATACTTGTTGAAGCTTGTGTCGGGGGCGGTCAACTTTGTTGCCGATGATCTCGGCAGCCGCTTTGAGGCTTATCACGCCGATTTGTCGAAATTGAAAGATCTTATTCGGGAAAAAGGCACCATGAGCGATGAGGCGGCCGAATCATTGGCCGATATGAAGCAAACGGCAAAAACAATCATCTTGACGATCGACCACAAGCGGGAAATGCTGCAAAACGACGATTCAACATGACGAGTAGAGAAGAGGGGGTACTCTGGGATGGAGCCAAAAAGAGCAAGAGTTATTGCCGTGGCGAATGAGAAAGGCGGGGTCGGCAAAACCGTTACCGTCATCAATTTGGGAGCCGCATTGGCAAATCAAAACAAGTCTGTTCTAATCGTGGATATGGATCCGCAGGCCGCCGCCACGCGGGGTTTAAACGTCGATGTGCCCGAAAAAAATCCCACGGTTTATGATATGTTATTGGATCCGGCTGCTTTTCCCGGCCGAAACGTGGTCGTTAAAACGGACTACCCGGGCATCGAGATCATTCCGTCCGTTGCCGATCTCGCGGGTGCCGAAGTGGAACTGGTGGCTGAAGAGGGAAGGGAAAACCGCCTTAAAGAGTCCCTGGAAGCCGTAACGAATGGATACGATTTCGTATTGGTGGATACGCCGCCGAGCCTCTCGTTGCTCACGGTAAATGTATTCGCCTTTGCCGATGAATTGCTGGTGCCCTGCCAAACGCATCCCTATGCGTACGCCGCTTTGGATGAGTTGTTTGACACGGTTGAGGCCGTCGTCGAAGGGATAAATCCGAAGCTGAATATTACCGGTATTCTGGCGACCTTTTTTGACCGGCGAACCCGGGTATGCCGGCAGATTCTCGAGCAGCTGAAAACCGATGAAAAGACCAGGGATCTTTTGCTCAAAACTGTGATTCGCGCCAATACGACGGTGGCGGAAAGCGCCTATGTAAAAAAA
This sequence comes from Desulfobacterales bacterium, assembly GCA_046483495.1. GTDB lineage: Bacteria > Desulfobacterota > Desulfobacteria > Desulfobacterales > UBA5616 > CAYLRU01. The sequence continues at coordinate 132,128 of JAWODC010000044.1, read as the reverse complement.
CCTGTCGTGAATTACCGGAAAAGCAGCAACGGCGCACGGGATTACATGAAACTTGCAAGCGAACTGGTATCCATCCGGAAATGAAAAAATAATTCCTGATGGACATAATCGGGCCAGTTTCTGCGGCCGGAGCTGTTTGAACGTGTTCCGCGATCAAAGCGGTATTCAGCGAATCGGCAACATATCAGGCGGTTAATTTTTCAAGCGCGTCTCTGGCAAAAGTGAGGGTGGGATCGAGAGCGAGGGCCGTCCGGAAAAAATGAACAGCCGAATCCACATCTCCCAGTTCACGGTAATTCACGCCGATATTGGCATAATCGATGGCCGAGCCCGGGTTGAGTGCGATCACTTTTTTGAAGCTTGCTATCGCCTGATGATGGTCTTTCAGTTTGAACCGGCAAAATCCCATGAGGTTATGGATATCCGTTCTTTCATCATCGATTCGGCGCCCCTTTTCAAGAACGGCCAGCGCTTCTTCGAATCGCTCCATTTCTTTCAGGCACACGCCCATATAGGAATAAACGGATGCCGCATCCTGCCGGACGGGCTCGAGATTCAGGGCCTGCTCGAAATACGTTAGTGCCTGCTCCGGACGCTCCAAGGCCAAGTGGCATTTTCCGATATAGAATTTGATAAAGTATTTGTTCGGCAAGATGTGCTCGTCAATGTGAATCAATTCGAAAAGGGCCTGCTCGGGGGGATACTGTTCCGCTATAATCTTGGTCGAGAACAAGGCTGCACTTGTATTTTCAGCCCGCTCTCTGAAATGCGCCCCGGGCACAAGGGTATAGAAGGCCGGCAGACCGAGCCGGGGATGGGATGTATCCACCACGACAACTTCCATGGCTTTTTCGGAAAGCGCCGCAACGCACCGCTCGACTTCGATGCGCACGTTATCGTGCGAGATGTTCGGCAGGTCACGAATATGACGATTGCCGGGGGCATTGATGACGTGACCGGCCTCGGCGATCGATGAAAGTTTCGGCAGACCGCTTGCCACGTAGTTGGCCCCGCTGTTGAAATCGCCGCCCAGCTGAGCCGTTTCGGAAAGCGCACGGCTCAACGCCTTTTCAGGGTGTGTGGCGGTTCCGGCCGTCCACACGATTTCACTGGTATCCGGAAACGTCAACGGATCATAGGCAAGAACACCGACGGTGGGTATCCCCATATCCAGTGTGAAATCTGAAATGTAGATTTGGATTCGATTTTTCGTATACTTTTCGATCATTTCGACGACCATCGGGTCGATAGGGCTTTTCGGGTCGATTGCCGCGGGTGTTATTCGATTTCGGCTGATCAGAGAAGAGACATGACGTTCCACGACTTCGCAGATTCCCTGGCATAAGGCTTCTTCAACACAGTTTCCGGTGGATGCGCCGTTGAATTCATTAATCGTATAGAACCAGTCAAACGGCACCAGAATCGGTATATCCCGTGTGAGATGGTGTCCCCAGGTCCACTTGAGTTCGAGATTTTCAAAGATTTGTTGCGCCTTTTCCACATCATCGGACCGGTCGTGCACCGATGCTGCAATCCTATCGAACGCGAGCGTTTCGGCTGAAAGGTTCTTGGCTTTTCCGATGATGAAATTGCTTCGATCCTTCATAAAGCTGTAAAAACTGAACCGTTCCACCAATTCCATGGTCGCGCTGGCTTCCGCCTGTTCAGGTGTGGCGCCCTTTCCCATTTGTTTATGAGTGCTGCATACGACGGCAGCGTCTTTTCCGCAGATGCTGAAATAGACAGGAATATTCAATCTGCCGTTGTCGATTCGGACCGTATCACTGAGTACGTCCAAATCGATGGCGTTGAGTCTTTGTTTAACCTGCTGAACCGTTTCCCCGGGGGAGGCGGTTTTATCCTGGTCCAACGTAAACGTCTTATATGCGTCTTTCAGTACCAAGGTTCTTTTCATCAAAAATCATGTCCTTGTCATTTCATTCAAAGCCGACATATTTCGTTCGAAGTTGCGTTTTTCCGCTCGCGAAATGCGCCTTCGGTAAATCATATAAACTTATAATGATCGACGGTGCAACGCAAGGGCTTTTTTGATTGACCTGATCTTCACATTCTGATAAAAGTGCAATTTTAAAATGGGGATGTAGCTCAGCTGGGAGAGCGCGGCGTTCGCAATGCCGAGGTCAGGGGTTCGAGCCCCCTCATCTCCACCAGCTCTCAAAACCCCTTGATATACAAGGGGTTTTTTCTCTTTCCCAGATGGTGATCCCAAAAAGACTCCTTGACTTCGCGTAGAAGGTTGTAGTATTTCAATTGCGGTAAAAGACTTTTGAAATGAATATGACCGCACCGGGGGTGTGGATGCAGCGAACAGCCAAAGAAAAAAGAAAAACGAGCGAAACAGAAGTTGAGATCAGCCTCTGTCTGGATGGGTCGGGCATCGCACAGATATCTACGGGCATAGCCTTTTTCGACCACATGTTGACGCTGTTTGCCGTCCATGGCTTTTTCGATCTGTCAGTGAATGCGATCGGCGATCTGGACGTCGATTTCCACCATACCGTTGAAGATGTCGGCATCGTTTTAGGCGATGCTGTTGATTCGGCACTCGGCGATCGGCGGCAAATAAAACGGTACGGCTATGCGGTAACACCCATGGACGATGCCATGTCTGCGGTGGCGCTGGATTTAGCAAAACGCCCCTACCTCGTTTACCGTGTACCCGGTGTTCCGGAGGCCCCAGGAAAATTCGGCCTGGCACTGGCGAAAGAATTTTTTCGCGCCCTCAGTATTCACAGCGCTATGAATGTGCATATCCATGTCTTCTATGGAGAAAATGAACATCACATGATCGAATCCGTTTTTAAATCCCTCGGCCGGGCACTCGACGAAGCCTGCACCGGAGAGCCCCGGCTGCCGGGCGTACAATCATCGAAAGGGATTTTATAAAATGACGGATGCATCGCCTTGCGTTCGCAGAACGCGATTCGCTGTCCTCCTTTTTCTAATGACCCTCACTCTCTTGTATGGGTGCGTTGCCGACCGGCCGAAAACCCTGCCGGCGGATCATCATGCATCCGGAGAAAGAGCGGTGGTCGCAATTTTCCCGGTCGGAAACATGGTACAGTTGTACGGGATTCATCGAAGCGTCGCCGATCCGATCAGCGGCGATTTTTTTATGACCGGGGAAGTGATGGAAAACGCAGAGGATTTTCTTGCAGATGCCGTAGTGGCCCGCTTGACCGGACACCCCCGCCTCGATCTTATCACCCCGAAACAGGTGAAAGAGGCACTTCCGGCCTTCCAATCGGCCGGCGGTGGGATCGTCAAGAAAGATCAGGTGATCGCCGCAGGCCGCAAAATGACTGCTGATTATGCGCTGGTGGGCTACGTGTACCGATTCAAACAGCGTGTCGGAAAGCGATATGCCGTTGAAACTCCGGCATCGGCAGCATTTGGATTTCATCTCTTGGATTTACCGGAAGGATACGTCATATGGTCCGGCGTATTCAATGAAACGCAACAGGCGCTTAGTGAAGATCTATTGACATTGAAAGCGTTCATTCAACGAAAAGGACGCTGGGTGACTGCCGAGGACCTGGCCCAAGAGGGTCTCGATAAAATCATGAAGGATTTTCCGTTAAAATGAAAATAATCCCGGCAATCGATATCAAAAACGGAAACTGTGTACGGCTTCTTCAGGGGCGCATGGACAAAGAAACCGTCTATTCCGATGATCCGGTAGAAACCGCTCGGAAATGGCAGGAACAGGGAGCCGACACCATTCATGTCGTCGACCTGGACGGCGCGATCGAAAAGCAGCCGAAGAACCTGATGTCCATTCAACGGATACTGAGTGCGGTTGACGGAGATGTGCAGGTGGGTGGCGGAATCAGGAATGATGACACGGTTTCCCGGTATATCGATATGGGCGTAAAACGAATCGTTATCGGAACCAAAGCCGTTGAAAATACCCGGTGGGTGTCGGACCTGTGCAAAAGATATCCCGGCAAAATCATCGTCGGCATCGATGCCAGAAACGGCATGGTGTCGACAGAGGGTTGGACAAAAAACACCCGGATAAAAGCGGCAGACCTGGCCGCGCGGTTCGAAGACAGCGGGGTTGCAGCCATCAATTTTACGGATATTCACAGGGATGGTATGCAAACCGGCCCGAATATCGATGAAACCAGGAAGCTTGCCGCCGCGGTTTCCATCCCGGTGGTTGCTTCAGGCGGCGTTTCAACACTCGAGGATATCAAAAACCTTCTGCCGCTGGCTGAATTCGGGGTGGTGGGCGTCATCACGGGAAAAGCCCTGTACAGCGGCACCTTGAATTTAAAAGAGGCGATTCAATTGGCTGGTTTCCATTCCTAAAAGGGTCCTTTTATCCAAAAAGGCCGTTTCGTTTTCATCGTAACTTTCGGATTTCATATCGAAAAGCCCAAACCGCTCTGCCCATAACATCCGAAACGTTGTTTATTTTAAACAAAAACCTTGCTGCACAATGACGACTTCGCACTTCCTTTCAAAAGGTGCAAACGGCTTTGCTTCGAAACGACTCCATAGTAGCGGGACAGCTGAAAACAAGGGGTCATATCGAGCGAATGGACCAACAATCCGGATGCAGCCTGATATGCAACCCGCCGAAAACATGCAGCATTGACTTGACAAAACCCGAACAAATAGTTATTTTAGCTATTTAACTAATGCCCATCCAGAATAACAAAATTCGATTCGGTGCTTTTTTTACGAACGGTCAGCCTTTTCAGTCGGTGATGACCTTCTGAACGGCTCCCGGTTCAATGATAAGGAGGGTCTTATTTTTGGCCTTTAGGGTTCCAGAGGAAATCGTTTCCGAAATCAAACAGTCAGTCGATATCGTGGACATTGTTTCGGAAGTGGTCCGGTTGAAAAATGCCGGACGAAACCACGTCGGGTTGTGTCCGTTTCACTCCGAGAAAACGCCATCTTTTACAGTAAACCGGGAAAAGCAGATCTTTCACTGTTTCGGGTGCGGTGAAGGCGGGGATGTTTTCGGCTTTGTTATGAAGGTGGACAATCTTTCGTATCCCGAAGCCATTCGGTTGCTGGCCGATCGATGCAACATTCGCATTCCCGGAAATGCCGCCGATCGGGATGGACACGGGAAAAGCGACCGAGAACTTCTGTTTGAGCTTCACCAGGCCGCTGCGGCATTTTATCGGGATTGCTTGAACCCAAACACCGGGGCGACGGCTCTGGCGTATTTGAACCGCCGTGGAATCGATTCAAAGACCTCGGAAGCCTTCGGATTGGGCTACGCTCCGGCAGGATGGCATCATATCGAACCATTTTTAAAGCGCAAATTTCCGCCAAAACTGGTCGAACTGTCGGGATTGGTGATTCCACGAAAAGGTTCGCCCGGAACGTATGATCGTTTTCGGAACCGAATCATATTCCCGATTTTTGATAGTCATGCACGGATTATCGGCTTTGGGGGCAGGGCGGTTGATGATTCCCTTCCCAAGTATCTCAACTCCCCGGAGACGCTTACCTACAACAAACGGAATTCGCTCTACGGCATCCATCTTGCCAAAATGCAGTGCCGGAAGACCGATACGGTTCATATCGTGGAGGGGTACTTTGACTGCATATCGCTCTATCAGTACGGACTCACAAATACGGTAGCGACGCTTGGAACCGCCCTTACCGTGGAGCAGATCAGGATGTTGAGGGGATTTGCCGAAAAGATGGTTCTCATCTACGATTCCGACGAAGCCGGTATAAAGGCGGCGGTAAGAAGCGTGGGTTCGTTTATGAAACAAAATGTCAATGCCCGCATTCTGGTGCTGCCGAAGGGCCATGATCCGGACTCCTGCATTCGGGCCCTTGGCCCGAAAGTATTCGAAAAAATGACATCCGAGGCCCGAAATATCGTCCCTTTTCTCATTGATGTAGCCGTAAAACGAAACGGCATGTCACCTGAAGGAAGAATTCGGACTGTTGGCGATATGATGCAGCCATTGGCCGAAATCCAAGATCCGGTTGCCCGTTCACTGTACGTCAAGGAATTGTCGGAACGCATCATGATTGACGAAGCCGCGATCTTGCAAAAGCTTAAGAATTTTCAAGCCGCCCGCGAAACCGGAACGCCGGTGATGCATATCGAAAAGGATGGTGCCGATGCAAAGAAAAACCGGATCGAGCGCAGAATAATCGAAATGATGCTCCAGTTTCCCGAGAGCGTAGACGAGATTCGCGCGCAGCAAATACTGGAAAAATTTGAAAATGGACTTTTAAAATCCATAGGCATGATTATTTTGGAATGCGTGGATGCCGGAAATGAACCGATCGTGGATATTTTCCAGAGGCTCGACGACGAAAAAAAACGTATTGTATCGGAGATGAGCATCCAGGAGGATGCCTGGGACCGAAACGGTTGCCTTCGTTTGATTCGACAGTTCAAGCACATGGTCCGGAAAGGCATGAATCAAATGCTGATTCATCGCATTAAAGCTGCGGAAAGCGACAATGACCAGGAGCTGCTTTTTAAGCTTTTAACAGAAAAGCAGAACGCCTCCGGTCGTTATAAAAAGGCGGCATCGGGCTCCGACAACAAATGTTGATACCCGGCAAATACAGATATAAAAACACAAAATGAGGCAATTCTTTATGTCAAAACAAAGCGTTAAAAATAAGATGGACACAAAAAACGAACGAAAAGGATCGGATGCGGCAGCTAAAGACCGTGAAACAAAACAGGCTCTGACCGATCTGGTTTTAAAAGGAAAAAAACAGGGGTATTTAACCTATGACGAGATAAATGAAGCGCTGCCTAAGGACTTGGTCATTTCCAAACAGTTCGACGAAACACTCATGATACTTGATGACAATGATATCGATATCATTGAAGAAGGAAAGTTGGCGGTTCGGGATAAACCGAAGAAATTCGATGATGACGGATTGCTCAAAGATGAGTCTTCGGCTTCGGATTACGGCAGCGTTTCGGATCCTGTAAAAATGTACCTGCGGGAAATGGGGCTTGTCACCTTATTGAGCAGGGAAGGGGAAGTCGAAATCGCAAAAAAAATCGAAGAGGGTGAACAGCGGATTTTGCGGGCGCTGATCGATACATCGACCGGTGTGAAATGTCTCTTGGATCTTGGAAAGCATATCGAAGGGGGAAGACTGCGGCCGAAGCATGTATTGCGGGATATCGATGAGGGGGATGCCTATGTCGATGAGAGCGTGCAAATTGAAAATTTCCTCACTACGATTAACAACATCAAGGCGATTCATCTCGAAAATGAGGATTATCGGGACAGGCTGTTTTCCGGAAAAGTGGGAATAGACGAGCAGAGGCGGATCAGGAGAGCGATCAATCGAAGAAACAACAAAATTTTCGAACTGCTGAAGGATTGGCGGTTCGAGGGTGGTGTAATCGATAGAATCGAAAAAATAATCCGTGAGCAGATCGAATGGTTTGACGCCATGAACCAAATGATCGGCATGTTCGCGGAGAACATTAACTCACCGATTTCCGAATTGCGGAACAACCTTCGAACGAAAACGGATTTCTATAAATGGATGAAGGCCCGATGCGAATTAACGAAAGATGAAATTTCCTGTATCTATGGCGAACTGATGGAATTTTACAATCAGATTCAGGAAAAGGAAAAATTGATAAAAGCCAAGAGCAGGACGTTGAAACGCATCATCACCGGTGTCGATGAAGGCCGTCTGGTTGCAAAAGATGCCAAAAGTGAATTGACCAAGGCCAATTTGCGTCTTGTGGTGAGCATTGCCAAAAAATATACGAACCGGGGATTGCAGTTTCTGGATTTAATCCAGGAAGGCAACATCGGGCTCATGAAAGCGGTGGACAAGTTTGAATATCGCCGGGGCTATAAATTCAGCACGTATGCGACATGGTGGATTCGACAAGCCATCACACGGGCGATCGCCGATCAGGCCAGGACCATTCGAATTCCCGTCCATATGATCGAAACGATCAACAAGCTGATTCGGACTTCCCGGTATCTGGTTCAGGAACTCGGCAGGGAACCGACACCCGAGGAGATCGCCGAAAAAATGGAGATACCACTGGACAAGGTAAGAAAAGTGCTGAAGATCGCTCGAGAACCGATTTCCTTAGAGACGCCGATTGGTGAAGAGGAAGACAGTCATCTGGGCGATTTCATCGAGGATAAAAAGTTCGTACTGCCCTCAGAGGCGGCTGTAAACCTGAATTTGGCGGAACAAACCCGAAAGGTGCTGGCCACGTTAACGCCTCGCGAGGAAAAGGTTCTCAGGATGCGGTTCGGAATCGGTGAAAAGGCGGATCACACGCTCGAGGAAGTCGGACAGGATTTTGCTGTCACCCGGGAACGTATTCGGCAAATTGAAGCAAAAGCACTGCGTAAATTGAGGCACCCGACGAGAAGCCGAAAATTAAAAAGCTTTATCGATACCTAATTCTTGACAAATGATGTTTCCGGCGATAAAAAATCGACTAAAGTCAGGGCCCATAGCTCAGCTGGAAGAGCCACCGGCTCATAACCGGTCGGTCCCTGGTTCGAACCCAGGTGGGCCCATACCATACATTCTCAGATACGGTTAAATGGGTTTAACGATATGGATTGCATAATGGATAGACGCTCATGGGGCGAACATTAATCCATACCGCTGTGAAAATAAAAAGGCGTGGTTTTAACATTTAACCGCGCCTTTTTTGTTGTGAAGAGGTATCATGAAAACGGCGTCTGTGTGGGATGTCATAAGCGTCATGGAAAAACTGGCTCCTCCGGAATTGGCCGAGCAATGGGATAATCCCGGGCTTCAGGTCGGGGATGACCGCCGGCAGGTGCGTAATATATGGGTTGCACTCGATGCAAGCCCGCCGGTGGTGGATGCGGCATGCTGCGAAGGAATCGACATGCTGATCACTCATCACCCTCTTTTGATAAGGCCCGTAAAATCCATTGACGTGCAAACCCCTTTCGGGAAAATCGTCCAAAAGGCTTTGCGGCACAACCTGGCGGTCTTTTCAGCGCACACGAACCTGGACGCGGTTTCGGGCGGCATTAACGATATGCTGGCCCGGAGGCTGGAATTACAGGACATCGATTGCTTCAGCCCGGCATCGGAACCGAATCGTGGTGTAAGCCATTTCGGCATCGGCCGCATTGGAAACCTTCGTGCCCCCATGACCTTGATCGAGCTTTCGAAATTCGTTAAGCTTCGAACGGGCCCGCCGCATCTTAAAATCGTGGGGCATCATGGTTTAACGGTTTGTCGAGTCGCCGTTTGCAGTGGAAGCGGGTCCGGGATCATGGCGGACTTTTTTGCTTCCGATGCCCATGTGCTGATTAGCGGGGATGTGAAATATCATGATGCCAGGGATGCGGAATCCTTGAATCGCGCACTGATTGATATAGGCCACTTTGCCTCGGAGCATTTAATGCTCGATGTGCTTGCACAACGGGTTCAACAGGAATGCGATTTGCTCGGGTACGAGCTGCGTGTGCAGGCGTGCCGGCTTGAAAAGGACCCGTTTGCAATCGTATAGAATGAAACCTGCATATGGATGGATACGATGCCTGAAGAAATAAAGAAACAAATCGATTCGCTCATCCGCCTTCAGGAAACGGATGTCGCCGTTCACGAGATTCGAAAAAAAATAGCCGCTGTTCCCTCGAAAATCGACCACCTGGATCAGGCCTTGACGGCATTCAAAACATCCGTGGAAAAAGAAACCGATAACATCGAAACCTTGAAAAAGCGATATCGGGAGCTCGAAGGGGATTTCTCAGTCAATGAAGCCAAAATTCGCAAGAGCATGGAAAGGTTGGGATCGGTAAACAACAACAAGGAATACCAGGCGACGTTGAAAGAAATCGATGATATAAAGGGAAAAAACTCCCATATCGAAGATGAGATGATTTCCGTTCTGGACCGTTTAGAAGAAGCCGAACACCAGTTCGGTTCAAAAAACGATGAACTTTCCGCCTTGTCTCGTGACATCGAGCAGGAAAAGAAGCACATTGAAATAGAGCGTCAGGAAGACGAAAAGAAATTGTATGATCTTGAGCAGTCCAGAAATGAAATCATCAGGGGGATCGATCCCAAAATTATGAAGGATTTTGACATGACTCGGCGCACCGTTGGGCTGATTACGATTTCCCGGGTCGAAAACGCGGTATGCTCGGGTTGCCATATGAATATTCCCCCACAAAAATTCAACGAAATACAGCGTTGCGACAGCATCCACTATTGTCCGAACTGTCATCGATTGATTTATTGGCAACATGAAGAACGGCCGGAGTAGACCGGACGATCGCTGAATCCATTCGATTTGGAGGAAAGTCCGAACACCGTAGGGCAGGGTGCTCCATAACATGGAGTCACGGCAACGTGAAGGAAAGTGCAACAGAAAGCAAACCGCCCCGGTAAAACCGGGGTAAGGGTGAAACGGTGCGGTAAGAGCGCACCAGTTCCCCGGGTGACCGGGGAAGCTAGGCAAACCCCACCCGGTGCAAGACCAAATAGGGAAACGTTTGAGAGTTGCCCGCTCGAGTTTCCGGGTAGGTCGCACGAGGTGTCGCGAAAGCGGCATCCCAGATGAATGATCGTCGCCTGTTTCGGGGCAACCCGCTGCAGGTACAGAATTCGGCTTATGGGCTGCTCCGGCCGTTTTATGTTTCGAAAAATCCGATGCGCTGCACCGGATATATATTGTGAGCCGATGCTTCGGTAATCGGCAGCCATATGTTACCCGCTGAAGGGACGGTGGTTTCCCCGTCCGGCAGCGGCAGGGAAAAACATCATTGCCATGAAAATAACGCAAGCAAAAGGCGCGTATTGCGATATATCTTTTTTTCAAAAAGTAAAACTATTTTCGCATGATTATTTAAAGTGCTGCCTTTATATTGCAAGTGTCGATGATTCACACCATGCATTTACGAAAAAACTCTATTCAAAGCTGATTGCCGATTCCCAGTTGCTTGAAGATTTTCTGGATTACCATGGCGCCAAAAACAATACCGAATGGTACTATTACCGCGAACTCGCGGCCGCGGTACGGCACCTAAGCCTTGCCAGTTATTCCCAAAAGCATATTCAGAACCGAATGGCATTTTACGACCTTAGGGAAACCCGAGAGTTTGAAAAATCCGGCAGATTGACAATGGCGTTCTTGACGCGATGCTTGATGAAATTGGCGCCTGCCATTCTCGAAGAAGCCGGCCGCCTGAAGATCCGCATGCCGGCCAAGGGTTTCGACCACTCGGATTTTCCCGGCATCACGACCCCGGAAGTGCTGGACTATAATATCGATGATGAAGACAGGGATCAGCAGAAACAGAACATTGTCAAGATTGCGAGTGAATTTTTGAGCATCGCCGACAAATTCGACCAGCTCAGCTTCTTCGAACCTTACGATTTGGATGCGATCCTGGCGATTGTCCCGAGCCGGGTCAACGAAGTGGAAATCAGAAGATTCGAAATGCTGGTGCACAACCTTCAGTCTTCTTTCGATACGTATGTCATTCACGGTGGGTACTTGTTTGGAAACAGGAAACTGAAGCAGTTGAGAGGATATTTTTCCAGCGTCTTTCATCTGCTTCAGATTATCGGGAGATTGCTGCATTTTTATGAACGGCACCTGTATGAAGCGGGATACAAAAACATCTACAAAAAAGTGCAGACACGGTTGGCAGAGATGGTCAACCCGGACATACTGCTGGATCGGACGATCAACTACGGACTTTATTACGTTTGCCATTACCTCACCACAGGCAAAGATCTCGCCAGGGAAATCCTGAATGAAAATATCGAAAGGAGTCACATAAAGGTGGGAATACCCATCAAACTCGGATTCCACAGCCGTCCCAGCCTGTTGGTCGCGAAAATCGTCCAGCACTACGGCGGGCATGTCGATCTTTGTGTGGGTGACGATCGGTTCGACGCCGGCAGCGTCCTGGATATTCAATGGGCGGGCGGCAAAATCAGCAAGGAAAATATCACGGAGGTCGTGTTCGAAGGGGATGCCCGAGCACTGGCCGACATCGAAATCCTGGCCGGCGTCAACTACGGGGAAGATACGATGGGAAAAGGCATACCGCTGCCCAAGGAATTGGGCTACTTGAAATAGCGCCGGTTATGAAGAAGATCGCCATCATCGTTGCCGGGGGCAGCAGTGTCAGAATGGGAAAAGATATACGAAAGCCGTATCTCCATCTCGACGGCATCCCCATACTGGCGCGGACCATAGCGGCATTTAACAGCTGCAACGACATCGACGGCATTTATGTTGTCGTCCCAGAAGGCGACATGCCATTTTGCCGTCGGAACATTCTTTCCCGTATCCGTATGAAAAAGCCGATCGATATGGTGGGCGGTGGACGAGAGAGGCAGCAGTCCGTGTATCACGCGCTGGCCGTCATTGAAGACCGATCGTCTTTGATTGTTGTTCATGACGGCGTTCGGCCGTTTATAACGCCGAACGGTATCTCCCGATGCATTGCCGGGGCCGAACCCACCGGAGCCTGCATTACGGCCGTGCCGGTTCAGGAGACATTGAAGAGAATTCAATTTTCAGACGACAGTCGGATTGAAAAGACAATCGATCGGAAAGACATCTGGATTGCCCAGACACCCCAGGTGTTTTCATATGAATTGATATTGAGGGCGCACGCGTCGGCGATTGAAAACGGCTTTTCTGGAACGGACGATGCCTCGTTGGTGGAACGGCTTGGCCGCCCCGTCCGGGTGGTGGAAGGAAGCCGATTCAATATAAAAATAACGACCCCCGATGACCTGCTTTTCGCTGAAGCCATATGCCGAATGGAAAAGAAGGCGTGTGCCTCAGTTTTCCGGCAGTAGACGTCGGGATCGTTTCCGGTGATGGATACCTTTAAAAATTACCAGCGTTTTACCGACCGAAACGCCGTCTTTCATTATCCGTGCATCCTGAGAGGGGCCGTTTCGGTGTATTTTTCGGATGCGTGGGTATCGATGGGCGATATAGGCGGCAAGCCGTGGGTTCCGCCCGACCACGAGATCCTTTTTACCCTCCGGTCCGGAATGGCCGTCGGCGGCAACAGCATTTCGAAGAGTTGATGTGAATCCCTCTATGATGCCGACGGCAAAATCCGTCTTGCGCCGCCGGTTCACATTTTTTCCGGCCTTATATACATCCCATTGAGAATCGATAAAGCGCCGGACATAGTGATATACGTAATCGGCCATCTGAATGTCGGCCGCCGTCCCGGATATTTCAAGAACGCTTCCCATTTTTCCTTTCGCCACCACGAATGCCGGCACCCAGATTCCTTCGACAAAATAAAATTCGCAAATCATGTTTGCCAGAAAATAAACGTCCCGGCATCTTCGAAGCAGCGGCGCTCCGAGAAAAATGCTGTAGATGCCGTCGGTAGGGCTGTTTTGGTCATGGATGAGATGGTGCTTGGCAATCAATTCATGGGCTTTTTTCATGGCGGCCGCTGCCTCATGGCGATTGCGGCTTTGCGCCAGGGCCAGGAGCTTTTTCACCTGCCTCAGTTTTGCTTCCGATGGATCATGCTTTTTTTGAAAAACCATTTCCCGGGCAGTGGGGTATGTGCCCGAAGCCTTTGGGTTGGCCCTGAGCAGTCTGCACGCATCTTGAAACAGAGGTCCATGCGCTGTTTGATCGGCCGCGGCGAACACTTCGTCGGCCATTTGGTGGGCCATTTCATGTCGAAGAACATCTCGAACCGCATCCCAGGGATGATGTTCGACCAGATGCCGGCTGATGCGGATTTCCCTCTTTTCCAGCGACCAGGACCCATAGCGAGCCGTCATATTGCCCAGGGAGAACAACGGTTTTTTCATCCGTCGTCGAATCGGCTCGTCCACCACCCATAAAGCCGCCTCCCACTCACTGGAAAGGCCCTTTAATATGCGATGCTCCAATGAGGCGCCCCATTTGTCCAATTTGGCTTGTATTTGTGCGACCATGCTGATATCCCTCTTAAAAATTATTGCAAAGAAGGACATTAATCAAACTTATTACACCGGATCAAGAGAGAATTCGATGGCGTATGCATCGGCAAGCCGGGAAATTTTTTGGAATATTCCGCACCCGTCTGTGATGTATTTATTGTTTTTTATTTCCATGTGCATCTTGGGTTACGGCGTATATCGACATGTGCGGGTGTGGCAGGCCGGAAAAGCGGACAATAAGCGGTTTTCCCGGGCATTCAAACGGTTATGGGCGGCGAACAAGGCGCTCTTTCTTCAGCGGAAAACCTTTAACCGGGCATATCCGGGTATTTTTCACGCGCTGATATTCTATTCCTTCCTGGTGCTGTTTATAACGACGCTTCTCATCTTGTTCGATACCCACTTTGGAACCACCTTGTTTGAAGGATGTGTATATATCGCTTTCTCCCTGGGTTGCGAGTTGGCCGGCGTTTTCATGCTCATCGGGATCGGAATGGCATTATGGCGGCGGCTGGTCCTAAAACCGAACACCCTGGACCGGTCCGGTATGGATTTGTTGATGCTGCTGCTGCTCGCCGGAATCGTGATTACGGGATTTCTGGTGGAAGGAGGGCGGCTCGCGATTCAAGAGCAGAACCGGGAATGGGTATCCCCGATCGGTGAGATGGTTTCCCGGCTGGTTTCCGGAGCGGGGAACAGATTCCATTTTGCCGTCTGGTGGGGCCATACGCTCCTGGTGATGGTGTGGATCGCCGTCATTCCGTTTACGAAATTTTTTCATCTGCTTCTACTGCCCGTAAATGCAGGATTTGGAAAGCTGGGGCCTGCGGGTGAACTATCGCGCATCGATCTCGAAGCCCTCATGGAGCAGGATGATATCGATGAAGCCGAATTGAATTTCGGTGTAGGAAGCACTGAAGATTTCACATGGAAACAGCGGATGGATTTGGATGCCTGTGTAGACTGCGGGCGTTGTGATGCCGTTTGCCCGGCCCTGAATGCAGGGCAGCCGCTGTCGCCCAAATCGCTCATTCAAGAATCCCGGGAACTTTTGAGGCGTACAGAAAGCGCCCAAACGGATGAATCCGAAACGATCTCGACGGATATCGTCGGAAACGCCTTCGATATGGATTTCATCTGGCTGTGCAGAACCTGCATGGCCTGCGTAGAGATCTGCCCGGCCTTTATTCAGCATGTCGATCTGTTTGTCGATATCCGGCGCAATGAGATCGCTATGAAAGGGCGGCTTCCGACGCATGCCGCTGCCGCTTTAAAAACAATGGAAAGCCTTGGAAATCCATTCGCTCCGCAAAAAGACCGGATCGAGTGGACGGAGGGTTTGGACGTGCCTGTGATAGCCCCCGGAGAGGGATGCGACATTCTCTACTGGACAGGATGCCTTACCGCATTGGATTCGGCAAAGCACCGGATTGCTGTCGACCTGTGCACGCTGCTGGGTTATGCTTCGGTCGATTACGGTATCCTGGGATTCGACGAACAATGCTGCGGTGACCCGGCCCGTGTTATCGGCGATGAACATATGTTTCAACTCATTGCCAAAGAGCAGGCGGCGCAACTCAACCGCCGCGAATTCAACCAATTGCTGGTATCCTGCCCGCATGGATACACGGTGCTGAAAGATGAGTATCCCCAATTCGGCGGGGAATACGACGTCATTCACTATACCCGATTGTTGTATCGGTTGGTGCGTGAAGGAAAACTAAGATTGAAAACCCCCCCATTCAACCGTGTGGTCGCCTACCATGACCCCTGTTATCTGGCACGATATCAACGTATGTGGGAGACCCCCAGGAAGCTGATCGACGCTGTTCCGGGGACTGAAAGAGTTGAAATGAGACGGTACGGGAAAGAAAGTTTCTGCTGCGGCGGCGGAGGAGGGCACCTCTGGATGGATTTCAAAGAAGGAACCCGTCTCAATGCAATGAGAGTGCAACAAGCTCTTGAAGCCGGGGCTGAAACACTGATTACCTCATGCCCTTTTTGCCTGCACATGCTCGATGACGGGATTAAGTTGCTTGACGCTGAGGACCGGATTACGGTTTCGGATATCGCCTCCTTCTTAATCGAATGCCTGGACCGATGAAACCGCGGCCGGTTCTAAAAACGGTTGACATGCAGCTGATTTAATTTTAAGTATCTTGACTGAATTACCCTTTTTCGAATAATTGTTATTTCGTCCAATAATTTTCTGCATTCTCAGCATGCCTGTTCCGGAACGAGAAGTGTTCAAATTCCAGTCTGTCACAGGTGGTGATTAACCCGATTTCCTCTAGTTTCTTCAAAGGAGGCCTGATATGGCAAAGGTATACTTCATGGATGACCGGTCGCAATCAAATCAGACCAGCCTGGTTGCCAAAATGCTTACGCTGTTCGATACGGCCGGATTTGGTGATTTAATTAAACCCAATGATGTGGTGGCCATTAAACTCCACATGGGCGAGTACAATAATACGGCCTATATACGTCCGGTTTACGTGCGCGCCCTGGTGGACAAGATTAAAAGCCTTGGGGGTGACCCCATGGTGGTAGACACCACGACGCTTCCGTATTTCACATACGCTTCACGCGTCACGGCGCTGGACCACCTGAAAACCATCGCGCGAAACGGGTTCACGATGTCTACGGTTGGATGTCCTATCGTAATCGCAGATGGATTTATCGGAACAGATGATGTCCGGATCGATTTGCC
Source organism: Desulfobacterales bacterium (assembly GCA_046483495.1). Taxonomy (GTDB): domain Bacteria; phylum Desulfobacterota; class Desulfobacteria; order Desulfobacterales; family UBA5616; genus CAYLRU01. The sequence continues at coordinate 115,495 of JAWODC010000044.1, read as the reverse complement.
CGAAGGATTTATATTGAAGGAACAGTACGTCGGGTCGGGAATCGCGCTTGCCGATGCCATGATCCTGCTGACCCATTTTAAAGGACATCCCATGGGCACTTACGGCGGTGCATTGAAAAACATGGGGGTCGGATGTGCTTCCAAACGAGGAAAACTCAACCTGCACCTTGGCGGTCATCCCAAGTATGGTCTTCGGGAACGGCCATATGTGCCGGAACGGTGCGTGGGGAAAGACTGCCCCGATTACGATATATGCCGCCGGATCTGTTCCGTCGGTGCCATCTCCTTTGCAAACAACCGGATCGAATGGGACAGGGAAAAATGCGTGGGATGTCTGGCATGCCTGCCTCTTTTGGCCATGTGCGGGGTGGCCATGATGCCGGATGATTACTTTGACGCCACCTCGGCCGCCATTGCGGATTCGGCGCTTGCTGCGGCAAAAGCGGTCGGAAGAGACAAAATCGGCTACATCAACCTGGCGCTTGACATCTCCCCGTTTTGCGACTGCGTCACTTACAGCGACCGGGCAATCATTCCCAATCTGGGGGTATTTGCATCATGGGACCCGGTAGCTGTCGATTCGGCGTGCCTGCAAAAAGCGACAGAGTCGGCAGGTATGCCCGGATCCGTTGCCATGGCCAAAGGGGTCATGGAACCGGGGCTTCCCAAGTTTACGGCCTGTGGATCATTCATGGGCATCAGCCAGGAGATACAGCCGAATGTCGGGCAGCAAATCGGATTGGGGACCAGGGATTTTGAACTGGTCGAAATTCCCCCGCTCGACGATGATTCTTCGTTTACGTTCTGCGAAGCACCTGCCGGTGCAAAACACAGCAAAATGTTTGCCAAAAAAGGCGATATTTATCCGCCCGGCGGCTTTAAACGGGCAGAGGAAATCGATCTGGAAGACATGAGATAAAAAGGGGGGTGGCATCATGTTTGGATATATGGGAAAGATCCTGTATGTAGACCTTACGACAAGAACAACCCAAGAAAAGGAAATCGATCCGCAAATGGCCCAGGATTTCATCGGCGGTTCGGGTTTTGCCACGAAAATCCTATATGACAATGTCCCGGCCAAATCCGATCCGTTGGGGCCGGAAAACCAACTGATCATTATGACCGGTCCGGTAACCGGAACCCGTTTTCCAACCTCCGGCCGGTTTACGGTATCCGCCAAGTCTCCGCTGACCGGCATCATGGCGACATCTACGTCTTCGGGATTTTTCGGAGTCGAGCTCAAGAAGTGCGGATTCGATGGAATCGTATTTACCGGAAAAGCGGATTCACCCGTGTACCTGGAATTGATCAACGGCGGTGTCCATTTGCGGGATGCTACGGATATCTGGGGAAAGGACGCTTACCAAACACAGGATATCTTAAGGGAAAAAACCGGTGAAAAGCGTGCCCGAATCGCCTGCATCGGCGCAGCCGGTGAAACCCTGTCCCCGATTGCCTGCGTCATGAACGACGAGGGACGGGCCGCCGGACGGGGCGGCACCGGGGCGGTTATGGGGTCGAAATATCTCAAGGCGGTCGTCGCCAGGGGAAAAGAAAAAATCAACGTGGCCCTGCCCGATTTCTTTAATGAAACGTCCAAGCAGATTATACAGGGTTTGACGGACAGCCCCCAAATACAGCAGATGGGCAGGTGGGGAACGGCATCCTCCATGGACATGGGATGGACCACCGGAGACGTGCCTGTGAAAAATTGGCAGGTCGGTTTGTGGAAGGAAGGATGCATGAATCTCGGTGGACAAAAAATGGCCGAAACCATTCTTAAGCCTCATTCGGCCGCGTGCTTTAACTGTCCGATTCGCTGTGCCCGCTGGGTCGAAATCCCTAAAGGCCGGTTTGCCTATGAAGGTCCGGGTCCGGAGTATGAAACACTGGGGTCATGCGGTTCCATGCTGCTGATCGACGATTTGGAAGCGGTTTCCTGGATAGGAGAAATCTGCAACAAGCACGGCATGGACACCATTTCCGCCGGATGCACCGTAGCATGGGCCATGGAGGCCTATGAAAAAGGCGCCATAACGAAAGAGGACACCGGCGGCATCGAATTGACCTGGGGTAATGTGGACGCCGCCATCGAGATATTCGAACAGATGGGTAAAGGCGAGGGATTCGGTGCGGTTCTGGCCCAGGGATGCAAGAAGGCCGCCGAAAAAATCGGCAAGGGAACCGGGGAGTATGCCATACATGTCAAGGGGATGGAGGTACCCATGCACGATCCCAGGGCCTTCCAAAGCCTGGCGGTGAATTATGCCACCGGTACCCGGGGGGCATGCCATGTGCAGGGCAGTTCTTTCATGTTTGAAATGGGCTTGATCTCGACGGAGGCGGGCATTCGCTACAAGCAAGGCCGATTCGACAAGAAAAATAAAGGCTTGGCAGCCAAGGTCGCCCAGGACTTGTCGGGACTTTTCAACTCCATGGCGATTTGCATGTTCGGTGGATTGGCGCTGCAGCCGTCCCACATCGCCGGTTTGATGACGCTGACTACCGGGTTGCCGTATACGACCCAATCCATTCTGCAGGTGGGTGAACGCATTTTGAACCTGCAGCGTGCTTTCGCCTGCAGGGAGGGCATTACCCGCAAGGATGATGTACTTCCCGAGCGGTTGGTTACCCCTCTCCCCGATGGCGGAGCGGCCGGTAAAGCCGCTGATTTGGAATACCAGCTCAACGAGTACTACCAACTCCGGGGATGGAATGAAACGGGCATTCCGACCAAAGACAAACTTCAGGCCCTTGGCTTGAGCCGGGCGGCCGAAGAAATCGGGGGTTGAGCAGTTCCGTAACATGATGCTTAAAAGACAATAGAAACGTAGGAGATAGAAAGACCGGGAAGTGCTTTTTCATGGCTTCTCGGTTTCTCTTTCTCATGCTGAATCACCATCAAAAGAAGAGGTATTTGCGTGAACGGAAAAGATTATGTGAATAAGGCGATCGATGTGGCGGGAAACGTTTTGACCGGCGTGGGCGATGCCGGGGTTTTTACAGACGGGTCACTGCTGGAAGATGCCCGCAAGGCATGTGAAGAATTGAACGGCATGAAAAACAAGCCCTCCCTTCGAACGAAGGAAGGTGCGAACCTGGCATTTCCGGTGTTCGATGCGGCACAAAACCTCGAAGAAGCATGGGAAGATGCACAGGACACGGATGAATTGGATGATCTGAAGTGGCGATTGGAAGGATTTGCCGATGCCGTTATGGCCTTTGCACAATCCTTAAAGGATAAAACGGTTATTATGACTTAGTCAGTGCCCATCTGGAAATGGCTGATTCACTCCAATTTACTTGTTTCCGGATGGACACCGGTTATATGGATTTCGGCGTCTATGAACGTAACGATTCATTTATTAGGATTGTTCAAAGAATATATCGGAACGGACACGGCAGATCTCGAGCTGCCTGAGGGTGCCGTGTACGGGGATCTGTTGGCGGAAATCGGCAGACGTTTCGGTGAGAGCCTTCCCAAAAGTTTATGGGATTCTGAAACGTTGGAATTCAAACCGGGCATTCTGTGCGTGGGTGAGGGCAGGGACCTCGAGAGAAAAGACCAGCCTCTCAAACCCGGCGAATCGATTTCCATCGTGGTCCACATGGCCGGCGGATAAGGCTTGACGGTTTTCTATCCAGAAAGGGATATGCATCATGGCGGATATTCTAATTACCGGAGGGGCGGGGAGTTTCGGACGGATGCTTGCCGCTATGCTGAAGGACCAGGGGCATCATCTGAGAATTTTCGATCTTCCTTCCTGCGATTACGATGTTTTCGACGGGTGGGAAAATACCACGATTCACCGGGGAGATATCCTGGCTCCGGAGTCGTTGAAGAATGCCGTAAACGGCGTGGATCTCGTGTTCCACCTCGCTGCTGTTTTGCCTCCCGGGAGTGAAGTCGACCGGGAAAGAACGTTTATGATCAATGTCGAGGGAACCCGGGTGCTGTTGAATGCCTGTTCCCAAACCTCGAATCCGCCGGACGTGGTTTTCACGTCATCCGTTCATGTTTACGGCGACAGCGACGGTTCGGAAAGGCCGATCGGTCCGGATGATCCGCCCCGGCCGAAGGACTGGTATGCGCAAAGCAAGGTGGAAGCCGAGAAGATCCTGTTCGGGTCGAATCTGAACTTCGTGAACCTGAGGATATCCGGGGTGGTCATTCCCGCCTTCCTGGATCCACCGGAACCCTGGGCCTTTCAGAAAGACCAGAAAATCGAACTGATCTGCCTGAAGGATCTTGCCACGGCGATGGCGGCACTTCCCGGAAAAACGGAAGCATTCGGGAAAACCTTGATTCTCGCGGGCGGGAAAAGCTGGCAGGTAACCGGCAGAGAATATGTGAGCCGATGGGGGGAAATCATGGAAATTCCACTGGATGAAATGCATTTTCTGGATCATCCCGGCTGGTTTACCTGGTATGATACGCACGAATCCCAGCGCATTCTCGCATACCAGAATACCACCCTGGATGATTTTTTCACTGAACTGGAAAAGGCGGTTCAGGAAGCCCTTTCGTGATTGCGATAAGCCCGACCCGGAGGTGAGGCGGCGCATTTATCGTCTCACCTCCGGAATGGTTTTATCCGATCTCCAAAACCCCTTCCACAATCAGCTCGTCGATTTCTTCTTCCTGCATACCGAGCACTTCCTTGCAGACGTATTCCGTATGCTCCCCTATTCGTGGGGCGGGACTTCTGAGCTTGCCCGGCGTTTCGGAGAGGTGATAGGCATATCCATCATAGGCGCTGTTTCCCGTCTCGCAGTGCTCCAGGTATACATAATAGCCCCTGGATCTGATTTGTGGATCGGAAATCAGAATGTCTTCCGAATCCTGGACCACCCCGGACGGCACGCCGGCTTTTTGGAGGAGCATCATGATTTCCTCCGGCGTTCGGGATAGGGTCCATTCCCCGATAAGACGGTCCAGTTCATCTTCATTTTGCTTTCTGGCCGACAAAGTCGAAAATTTTTCATCCTTAGCCCATGGTGGATTTCCCATGATACCGCACAGTGAATTCCATTGGGAATCGTTGAACACGCAGATGACACACCAACGGTCATTCTTTTTCGCCGGTGTCGGCCCGAGATTCGTCAAGACGGTAATATCCCGGTTCTCGCCCCGGCAGGGATAGCATCCATGAGGCGCCGCATGGGGATTTCGGTTGCCCGTCCTTACCTGAATGCGGTTGTTCACCGTATAATCGAGCACTGCGGTTTCGAGAATCGAAGCGGCGGACGCGACTTGCGCCATGATGATGTGCTGCCCCTTTCCTGTTTTGCGCCGCCTCCGGAGAGCCGCTGTCATCGCAAGGGCCAGGTGCCCCGGATTGATGACATAATCGGTGTAGTTGGTTCCGGTACCGATGGGGGGACGGTCCGGATATCCTGATAAGTGGCTTAACCCGCCTAGAGGGGTGATGACAGCCCCGAAGCCTGCGCGGTTTCGGTGAGGGCCCTTCAATCCCTGCATGGGCTGGTCCACCCATATGATATCCGGTTTGATCTTGACATAATCTTCGTAGTTGAGCCCCATACGGTCTTTTACCCGTGGTGAAAAGTTTTCGACAACGATATCGCTGGCCATGATGAGGCGGTCATAAACGCGTTTCGCCCGGGGATGTGCAAGATTGAGCCCCAAGCACAGTTTCGAGCTGTTCATGTTGTTAAACCAACCACCTACGTTGAGGCTGTCTTCCATGCCCGGTGTTTTCGGGTTGGAAGCACGGATGCCGTCGGGATGCGTAAACGACTCCATTTTAATGACCTCCGCACCATGGTCGGCAAACATCCTGGTGGCCACGGGAGATGCGGCAAACCACGAGAAATCACATATCCGGATGCCTTCAAAAGGCAATTTCCTGTCGCTCATTTTTTCCCTCCTAAACGGCCCCTTCGCTTTGAAGAATCATGATCTGCTCACGGGTCATCCCCAGTTCATTTTCATATATTTCCGAATTGTGTTCGCCTGGAAGCGGTGCGCGGCACGATATTCGCCAGGGCGTCTCGGAAATGTGGTAATACGGCGCTCCGGGATACTTCAGGGTCATGTTCAATTCGGGATGTTCGACATCCGTTACATAACCCAGAGCGTTGAATTGGGGGCTCTCGACGATATCTTTCGCATTCTGCACCGGGTTGATCATGATGCGTCTTTCAGCGGCCTGGTCGAATATCTCCTGTTTCGTTTTTGTCATCAAAAACGTTTTCAAGAGATTGCTTACATGCGAGAATTTTTCGAGCATGGCCATCAGCTTGGGCGGATCATTGATCAGCGCCACCAATGCGCTGTAGTTGCTGATCAGCTCCCACACATCGTCGTACGTGTCGTCCTTCAGATCTCCGGCCATGCCTTCGGAATCCATCCACTCGATAATGGCGTCCCAGCCGGCGCCGAAACTCGCAACGACGTATGAGAAGACGTACCCGTTCTTGCAGGGATAGAGCCCGATGCCCGGTACGGTCGGTTCTTCCCGTCCCATCCTCTTGCGGATTTCTTTTCGCATGTCGTAATGCTGCATGGCGGTTTCAAGCGACATAAGGACGGACTCCTGGAGCGATACGTCCACAAACTGCCCGGTTCCGATGTCGTCCCGGGCATACAGCGCGATCATCGTTCCCACGGCGGCATGAACCGATGCGCTGTGATATGCCTGAGAACATCCGAGTTTATAGGGCGGGTTCTCGGGAAAACCGGCGAGATACATCAATCCGCCCATGGCCTGGGCAACCATGTCCGATGCCGGAAAATCATGGTAGGGCCCGGTTTGCCCGAAAGGGGTGATGGACGTCTGTATCAGCATGGGATTGATTTTCTTCAGCACCTCGTACCCAAGGCCGATGTTCTCCATATAACCCGGCGGATACGTGTCCACCACGATATCGGCGGTTTTCAGGAGCTGCTTGAATATCTCTCGGCCGTCGGCGTTTTCAAGCGCCAGGGTAATGCCGCGTTTACTGGTGTTGAAATGGAACCAGTAAAGGCTCTTCGTCGGATCGGGGTCATCATGGACAAACGGCCCGATGTTTCTCATGGGGTGCCCGCCGGGGGGTTCGATGCGCAGAACGTCCGCACCCAAATCGGCAAGGAGCTTGGTGCAGTAAACTCCGGCCTCCCCGGTGAGGTCCAACACGCGGATGTCGCCCAACAGCGTTTCCTGCTCACTCATGGTGCATCTCCTCTTATCTTTTTTATAAGAAAACGTGATGACCAATAACACAAAACGGAAGAATTGTCAGTAAAGATCGGAGGAGGCGCTTTTTCAATAACGATATTTGCACCATACCGCCATATTGGTAAGCCCGCGCCGGGTAGACGACGGTATCAGAATCTTTCTATCCAAGGCTGCAGATTATGAAAAAAATGAACGGAAATTTAAGCGGCAACCCAGAATTGTACAAGCACCTGATTTATAAATAAATACAAACATATGGAGATATCCGCATGTTGACTTTTCGTGTAATGGCGAGTAAGATACTGAATTAAATGATTCTTCGAAAGTTCGCTTCGACCCCAATCATTTCGGAAAGATGATTCGCCATGGATCCCACGGCAATGACGCCGCCGGCTACCCGCATCGACCGCTTCAAACTGTTCCTGGCACTTTCGCGCACCCCCCATGGGGTTTTGGATATGGCCACGCCGGCGTTTGCCGTACTGCTCTGGCTGGGGGGTTTCCCTCCCCTCAAAATCGTGCTTTTGGGAATGATCACCGCTTTTTCCGGTTATACCGCCGTTTATGCATTGAATGATGCAATCGATTTAAAACCGGACAAAGAACGCATGCGTCACGATACGTCAGGCGGGGGAAGGGGTTATCTGGATGCCGTCATCGTCAGACACCCCCTGGCGCAGGGATTATTGTCCATGAAAGAAGCCGTGGCCTGGGTAATCGGATGGGCTTCAGTTGCGATGGTCGGCGCTTATCTCTTGAACCCGGTATGCCTGGTGATTTTTACGGCAGGCACGCTGTTGGAAATTGTGTATTGCCTGATGTGGAATGTGTCTCCGTATCGCAGCATTGTCAGCGGTTTTGTCAAATCCACCGGCGGAATAGCCGCTGTTTTTGCCGTAGATCCCGATCCGTCTCCGGTTTTCCTGGCGGCACTGTTTTTAAGTATATTTTTCTGGGAAATCGGAGGGCAAAATGTTCCAGCGGACTGGACGGATATCGATATCGATGCGCGGCTGAACGCCCGAACGATTCCCGTTCGATTCGGTACGCGGATATCGGCACGCCTTGTTGTGGCATGCCTGTCGAGTGCGGTTCTGTTCACCATCATTACCATCATCGTTTCACGGCTTCCGTCAGGCCCGCTTTGGGCCGTCTGTGCGGCACCGGCCGGCATCTATCTGCTGGTGTTGCCCGCAAAGGATCTCTATAAAACAGATGTGCGGGAAAATGCCATGGTGTTGTTCAACCGGGCCAGCTATTATCCGCCTGCCGTGTTGGCCATCGCTGTAGCCGCCATTATTGCGGCATGATCGCGCCCTGCAGCAGGCAACCAAAAGGCTGTAGTCTTTTTCGCCTAAGGTCAGGCCATGCTCTACACCCGGATCAGAAAGGCGCAGATAAATCCTTCAGGTAACCTTCGATTCCCACCGGTGACGGGATAAGCTCCTGTTGCACCATCATGGTTTCGGTATCCTTCCAAGCCGGTACATCGATGGCCCCGATCCGGGTATCCGGAGAGGGTTTCACGAACCGCCGGGTCAGCATCAATTGACGCTCGATGATTTCGGGAGACGTGTCCTTGTCGAACATGTGAATCGTACGGACGGTCTTGGTGATATTTTCCGGATCCATGGCCAGTTGCCAGCCTTCGAGCAAAGCTGTGAGAAACGTCTCCACCAGTTTTGGATGGCTTTTCAGGAGGGAAGGGGCGGTGATGATGGAATTGGCCACTGAATGAATGCCATGCGCATCCGGATCGAAGAAATCGACCGTTTCGTCGGCTGCCATAAGCTTGCTGCCGATGATCGGACCCTGTGCATTGCGGTAAATGGGCCATAAATCGACTTTGCCCTGGTAAAACGGTGTGAAATCATACCGGACACTGTAAAACGATACGTCATCTTCATCGATATGATGTTTGGCCAATAAGGCCTTCATGATGTTTTCATCGATTCCGCCGTAGGTAATTCCGATCATTTTCCCCTCGAGGTCTTTGGGAGTCCGGATGCAGGTTTTCCGCGGGCGGTATATCCACTGGAGCGGATTGATTTGAAACAGCTGGGCGACGACCACAATACGCGCTCCCTTGTCAACGGCCCGGATCACTTGATCTGCGGATGCGACACCGAATTGAGCCCGACCCAATTCGATTTCCTTTATCGCATCCCGTTCAGGACCGCCCGGCTTAACGGTGACATTCAACCCCGCTGACGCAAACAATCCATTCACCTCGGCGTAAATGTCACCGGCGACACTTGCATTGAACACCCATTTCAGCCGGTAATCGATCGATGCGGTCTCTTGGGCGCCGGCCGGCGAATTACCGGCATAAATAATCACCATCGCGATCGCCGGAAAGAATTTTATAATGTTTTTTAAGCCGGTCATCTCAGGCGTCCTCCGTAGTCGCGAGCCATTTTCGCTTAATCACAAGCCCTCCGTATTCCAGCAGGAGCAGGTAAAGGGATGTGCAGATGCCGATCAGGAAAAGGGCGGTTAAAATTTTTGAGAGGTTGCTTTGATATAAAGCGATGCGAATCCGATACCCGATTCCGGCGTCTGCGGCAATGAATTCCGCTACGATGGTTCCGACCATGGCAACGGTTGCGCTGCCCGAAATGACCGTAACGAGCTTGGATATATTTTCAAAAATTCGGATTTTGAATTGAAATCTGAATGTGAGGCGACCCGTGACGGCATAAAAATGTTCGATGTTTTCGATCGGTTCGGAAAAGATGCCGATAAAGGACAGCAGAATCGGAAAGTAGCAGATCATCACCGTAATGAGCAAACGGGATGTCATGCCGTCCCCGAACAGGATGAAAATAATGGGGGCGACCGCAACGATGGGGTAGGCTTGAATGTTATAAGCGCCGGTTTTGATAAACGAGCCGATCCAGTTTGTCAGTGTGGCGAAAACAGCGACCAAGGCGGCCAGTATAATGGAAATGATATGGCCGATAATCGCAACGGAAAGGGTATTCAATACGGCAAGAAGAAAACCGAAAAAATAAGAGCGGGCCGTCTCCAATACGTCCGCCGGTGAAGGGATGACGTAATCCGATAAATCCAACGCATACTTGAACAGAAAAAGCCCGGACAAGCCGAGCAGATATACGATGAAAAACTGATAGAGCCGCTTATAGAGCATTCATGATCTCCAGCATGATCCGGTTTAGCGCCGAGGGGTCCGGCTTTTCTTCTCCGGTGTAGTCGAAGCCCGGAAGGGACACGATCCTGGGGCGCTTTTCCGGACGCCTCAGGACGAAAATTTCTTTGCAGAACTTGGAGACCTCCGCCACGTTGTGCGAAATGTATAAAAATAACTTTTCCGAAAGGCGGTTTTTGATCTTTAAAATGATCGCTTCTTTTGTTTTTTCATCCACGTTGGCAAGGCTCTCGTCCATGATCAGCATGTCGTAGTCCTGGACGAGATATCGGGTCAAATTGGCCCGATTCTGTTGACCCAGGGATAATTGAGAATACCGGGAACCCATTACCGGTCCGAGTCCGAACGTATCGACGATATCGCTTAGAGCATCTTTTTTTTCGGTCGGCGTAACGTTGCTTAGAATCATGCGGATGGATGACCAATTGGGGAGGCGTTCAAGATTGTAGGTGTATAAAATTCGTTCGATGCGGTTTCCGGCTACATGACCGGCATAACGGACTTCATCGGCGATAATTTTAGCCAGTGTTGTTTTCCCGACACCGGATGGTCCGAAGAGGGCGTGAAATCCCGGTCCCCGGATGCGGTGGGATACATTTTCGAATACCGGTGATGTCGTTTTGTGGTGCTTAAATGTGATTTCCTTGAGTTCGATATGCATGGAAATAGATGCTGTTATTCCAGGTCTTTGAAAACCGGGGATCGTTTGGCGAAATCGGCGGCGATAGCCTCGAGTTGATTAGGGGTGCCGGCAAGCGTCATTTCGACTTCGGACTCCATCATGAGTCCTCGGGCCGCATCGTCGTGCCAGACATCATTCAGCAGTTTTTTGGCGGCTCGGACGGCATGTGGATTCTTGATTGCGATTTCGCCCGCCGGCTTCATGGCTTGGCCATGCGGGTCTTCACACGTCCGGGTGACAAGATGAAGAGCGGCAGCTTCTTCTCCGCTGAGGATTTTGCCGGTAAAAATCAATTCCTTTGCCACATCGATGGGAACCAGATCTCGAATGGTTTGTGACGCAGACATATCCGGAATCAGGCCCCATTTCATCTCCATGATGGAAAATTTGGCGTCCGGCGTGGAAAAGCGAATATCCGCGCCCAGTGCGATTTGGCATCCGCCGCCGAATGCTATGCCGTGAACGGCTGCAATGACCGGCACGGGCAATTGCTTCCAGCCATAGGCAGCATGCTGGAAATTGTATTTTTCGGGACTGTTGAACCGCATATCCGCGATATGGCCCTCAATTGAAACGGCAACCGGTTCTGCCATGTTTCCTCCTGACGACGTATGGGGTGATTTTGGTTTTTACTGCATCAACCCAGGTAAAAACAACGCGATTTGGGGTATGGGAATTAATAGCATGGTTCCAAAGATCAATGCCAATAAAAATGGAAATACGCCTTTAAAAATGACGTGCAGGGGAACATCGTAGGCCACCCCGCTGACAACGTAGACATTCACCCCGACCGGTGGTGTAATGACGCCGATTTGGGTGACCAGGACGATGATGACGCCGAACCACATGGGATCATAGCCGAGGGTATTGACGACCGGGTAAAAAATCGGGACCGTCAGCATAATCAGGGCAAGTGCATCGATAAAGCATCCGCCGACCAGGTAGACCGAAATAATCATTCCCATGATCGCCCAGGTGGGCAGATCGAATCCGACGACCCAGTTGGCTATGTCGAACGGAATTCGGGTAACGGCCAGAAAATGACCGAAAATGGTGGCCCCGGCGACAATCACCAGAATCATGCAGGAAAGCCGGGTTGTCTCGTACAGGGCGGTCAGGAATTTATGGAAAGGGAGGTTGCGTCGGAATACGGCGATAAGAAGCGCACCGAAGGCACCGATCGCCCCTGCTTCGGTGGGTGTAAAAATGCCCATGAACAGTCCGCCCATGACAATAAAAAACAAAATGATCGTTTCGATGAGTCCAAAAAGGGACCGGAACTTTTCCCGGAATCCGGCTTTTGGGCCCCTCGGCGCCAGATCCGGGTGAATTGTCGTCCAAATAACGACAGCCAAAATAAAAAGAAGCGCCAGCATCAGCCCCGGAACAATTCCGGCCATGAAAAGCTTACCGATGGACTGTTCTGTCATGATTCCGTAAATAATAAAAATAACACTCGGCGGAATAAGGATTCCCATACTGCCGCCGGCGGCTACGACACCCGTGGCAAGTTTGTCATCGTAGCCGTATTTTCGCATTTCAGGCAACGCCACGGCTGCCATTGTCGCCGCCGTGGCATTCGTCGATCCGCTGATGGCGGAAAATCCGGTGCAGGCCCCGACCGTGGCGATGGCGACGCCGCCGGGCCAATGACCGATAAATTTATAGGCGGTGGCAAAAAGCCGGCTGCTGATGCCGGAATGAAACGCAATCTGCCCCATCAAAATAAACAGCGGAATGACTGTGAGATTGTAGGATCCGAATACCTCGAACAAGTCGACCACGAGAAGGTTCATTGCCGCATCGTATGAAACGAGATACCCGAAACCGAGAAAGCCGAGGCCGGCCATGACGAATGCTACCGGCATGTTGGAGAAGATGAAGATGAATAGACAGCATAAACCCAGGATACCCACCGTTGTCGGTGCCATTCACAATTGTCCTTCTTTTCTAATCGGATTTAACGTACAGGATGAATGATTTAAGAAACCGTAAAAACAGCACGACAAACAAAAGTCCGCTTCCAAAACCGACGCCGCAGGCGATCGGGTAAACGGGTATCTGTAGGGTCATGGAAACCTCACCGGCCGCTTTCAGGCTCCGGGAATACACGAAGAACTGCCAGGTCACCAGGAAAAACAGTATGGCGGCAATGAGGTCGTTGACAAGCATTACCATGCCTCGTGTGCGGGGTGAAAACCGCTGAACCAGGAAATTGACGGCGATGTGTCCCCGCAGTACGGAGGTGTTGGCCAGCGAAAATGAAACGAAAAGGGCGCCCAGAAATCCGACCAGTTCGTAAGTTCCGGTAATGGGACGGCGAAAAAGCCTCAGAAAAACATCGGCACAGGTCAACACCATCATGGCGGCCACACATGCAGCCGCCATCAGATTGAATGCAGATGCCGTTTTTGCAATCCACCGGTCCGATTCTTCGAGCAACTTATTCTCCTTCGGAATTCGGGGTGATTGTCGAAATCAGGCCGGTGATATCGTCTACGTATTTTTGCCCCGGAATTCCCTTTGCCGCAGCGGATTCGACATATTCCGCAATCACCGGCTGGACCGCGCGCCTCCATTTGTTTTGCTCCTCCGGGTCGAGGGAAATGATTTCATTGCCGCGGCTCAGTGTGTACTGCCGTCCGGCTTCATCAACCTCATCCCAAGTGCTGCCATGGACCGCGATCCACTCGCTGCTCACGTCTTCAAAAACCTTTTTTAAGTCGTCCGGCAGTGCATTCCATTTCGATGTGTTCATCACGACGAACATCGTGGTCGTGTATCCAATCGAGTGGCAATCCGTGGTATGAGAAATCACTTCGGCCTGTCGCCATCCTTTGAGCACTTCGATCGGCCCGAACGTCCCTTCGACCACTCCTTTTTGCAGCGCTTCGTAGGTGGCGCCCTGGTCCATGGCCACCGGCACACCGCCGAGAGCTTCCACGACTTTTGCGCTCAATCCCGTCGAGCGTATTTTCATCTTTTGGATATCGGTGAGCGTTCTCACCGGCTTGCGGGTATGCAACAGTCCGGGTCCATGGGCATGCAAGTACAGCACTTTGACATTATCCAACTCCTGAGGACTGTTCATTTGGAAGAATTCGTTGGCGACACGGGTGGCTACGGTTCCACTCGAGTATCCTAAGGGAAGGTCAAGGGCCTCCATCACCGGGAACCTGCCTCTCGTATAGGCGAAGCAGGACATTCCGATGTCCGTAATTCCATTGACGACGCCGTCAAAGGTTTGGTTTGCTTTGGTAAGTGTTCCGCCCGGAAAAACGGTAATTTTTACTTTTCCGTCCGATCGATTTTCGATTTCCTCAGCCCAGGCGACTCCGGCTTCGCATTGGCCGTGAGTGGACGGGAAAAAGATGCTGTAAGTCAGGTTCACCGTTTCTGCGGATGCCGAGGCCGGCCAGGCCGTCAAAACGGCGGTGGAAAAAAAGAGCATCAGTGCTGCGACAGCGAATCGTTTCATGCTTTTCTCCTTGCGACGTTGGTTGGTAGGATATTGCTGGACTCATTACCTATTATTTTTAAAGGGACATTGTCAATAGATTCCGTCTGCGAATCGAAGATAAGACACTGATCCATTTAAATCATTCAACTGCTTGATAATGAACGTTGGATCTGGTAGGTAAAAAATTTCGCCGTAGTGCAAGAAAATACGGCGGCAACCCCGTCATTAAAAACGGATGCCCAAACGGCGGGTGAAAATCGCACGGGAAGCTGCTGCGTTAAAAAGTGCCTATCCGGAAAGAGGTTGCCGTTTCTGCGTCGGCCGGAAATCCTTGACATGCCGGGCGGTCATTTTTCATCGCCTTTACCTGAAATTTTCTCGTTTCCGGACGGGCACCAAGGAGGATATATGATCAGAGTCGGTGTTGTCGGAGCAAACGGATATGCCGGTGCGGAACTTGTCAGAATACTGGCCGGCCATCCTGAAGCGGCATTAAGCATCATTACATCCCGGCAGTATGCGGGAAAAAAATTCAGTGATATCTATCCGGCTATGGCGGGTGTGATAGACCTTGTGTGTGAAGATATGTTGCTTGACCGGCTGTGCTCTGCGGCGGATTTGATTTTTACGGCCCTGCCGCATAAGGTTCCCATGGAAATCGTGCCGGCCTTGATCGAAAACGGCATAAAGGTTGTCGATCTATCCGCCGACTTCAGGTTTTCGGACATCGAACGTTACGAAACTTATTACCAGCCGCATGCGGCTCCGGATCTTCTGAAACAGGCGGTATACGGATTGAGTGAACTGTACATCGACAGCATCAGGCCGGCCCGGCTTGTCGGAAATCCCGGATGTTATCCCACCAGTATCCTTTTGCCGCTGATTCCCTTGATAAGAGAAAGCTTGATCGTGGAAAACACCATTGTTTCCGATTCCAAATCCGGCGTGAGCGGGGCGGGGCGCTCCTTGTCGCCCACTTCCCACTTTTGTGAAGTGAACGAATCGTTTAAGCCTTACAAAGTCGGCGAACATCGCCATGCGCCTGAAATAGAGGAGGTCCTGGAACGCGAAGCGGGTGTGCCGATTCACATTACGTTCGTACCCCATCTGGTGCCGATGACCCGCGGCATGCTGACGACCACGTATGTCGGGCTGCAGGAGGGCGTGAGTGAAGCGGATATCGGACAATGCTTTCGTTCTCATTTCGAAGCCCAGCCGTTCATTCGGCTCTGCCCGGAGGGCCGAATGCCGAACACACTGCATGTCAGAGGGACCAATTTTTGTGATATCGGATTCCATGTGGATAAGCGGAGCAGGCGGGCGGTGCTGGTTTCAGCCATCGACAATCTGGTAAAAGGGGCTTCCGGGCAGGCGGTGCAAAATATGAATATTATGATGGGCATGGATCAGGCCACCGGTCTGCACCAGGTGCCGTATCCATTGTAGGCATCTTCATGGCCGCAAAGGTCGGCCGGATTTCGATTTTTTTGTTGCCTGTATTTTCTTTTTGGCTTATTCGAAAAAGCTTTTTTGACCATGTACGCGAAAGGAGACAAACATGACGGCGAAATTAATTAAAGGTACGGACATTCGGGAGGAAATCCTGAATGAAATCACGGAAGAAGTGTCGCAGATCAAAGAAAAGCACGGCGTGGTTCCGGGGTTGGTCACCATTCTGGTGGGTGAAAATCCCGCTTCTGTTTCTTACGTAACCCTGAAAATTAAAACCGCGCACCGGGTCGGGTTCCATGAGATTCAGGATAATCAAAGCCCGGACATTTCAGAGGAGGCTCTCCTTGCGCTGATTGACAAGTACAATAAGGATGATGCCATTCACGGCATTTTGGTGCAGCTTCCCCTTCCCAAACACATCGATGAAAAAAAGGTGTTGAACGCCATCGATCCGGACAAGGATGTGGATGGATTCCACCCTGTGAATGTGGGGAGACTCATGATCGGCGGAAGTGAAGTAAGGTTTCCGCCCTGTACGCCTGCCGGTATCCAGGAGATGATCGTCAGGGCGGGTGTTGAAACCAGCGGCGCTGAGGTGGTAGTCGTCGGGCGTTCCAATATCGTCGGCAAACCGATTGCCAATATGATGCTGCAAAAAGGCCCCGGGGCCAACTCCACGGTGACGGTCGTTCATACCCGTACCAAGGATATGGCCGAACACTGCAAACGTGCGGATATTCTCATCGTGGCGGCCGGAGTCCCAAACCTCGTCAAGCCCGAATGGATTAAACCCGGCGCATGCGTCGTCGATGTGGGCGTCAATCGCGTGGGAGAAAAAATAAGTGAAAAAACCGGCAAAAAAGTCGCCATTTTGAGAGGAGATGTCGATTTTGACACGGCCAAGGAAATCGCCGGTTATATCACCCCCGTTCCGGGCGGCGTTGGACCGATGACCATTACCATGCTGATGAAAAACACCTTGAACTCCCTTAAGTTCAAGCTGGGCATCCAATAATGTCATATGCCGTTTATTAAATGGCGGTCACCGGGTTCCCCTGATTCCTATAACGCCGACGGGATGGATGGCGCATACGATCATCCCGTCGGCCCGATCCCATTCCGGCCGAAACGGCCTAAGGTCTTGACACCATTTCCATCCCTGTGTTAAAAATCAACTGTTTATACCAGAACAGCGGATATGGTTTAAAACGGATCGAGCGGGATTTCGTTTGGTATGAGCGCATTCGGGGTTGATGAAATGCATAAACACAAACGGTTCACCATTCTCGTTTTGCATCACAAGGGAACCAAGGTGCGGCAAATCGTCGCTTCGGGTCGGCTGGTCACCTTCGTCGGTTTTTTCCTTCTGTTTTTCCTGTTTTTTTCCGGTGCGGTTTTCTTGGATTATATTCGTTTAAAATCCAGTGACATCCATAATGGGAATCTTGAAGAAATCGTTACTCGACAGAACGAAAATATCGAGCACCAAAAAAGCCAGATCGATCTGTTCGCCCAAAGAATCAACGAAATAAAAGCCGAACTCGTGACGTTGAATGATTTTGAAAAAAAGATAAAAATCATCGCCAACCTGGAAGAAAGCGACAACCAGGAAGAGGTTTTCGGAGTGGGGGGACCCCTGCCGGAAGACCTGGAAGCCGGGAACGTCATTTCTTCCGGAAATAACGCCCTGCTGCGGGAGATGCATGTCCAGATGGATCAGCTGGAAACGCTTACCTCCCATCATCAGGAATCGCTTGAGCAGTTGTTCGGGCTCATCAGGGAAAGGCAGAATCTTCTGGCCGCAACACCGTCCATCGTTCCAGCCGACGGATGGATATCTTCGCGATTCGGCTACCGCACCAGCCCGTTTACCGGTCAAAAAGAGTTCCATAAAGGTTTGGATGTTGCAGCGAGAAAAGGCTCCGATGTCAAGGCATCGGCTGACGGTGTGATCAGCTTTGCAGGGAAAAAATGGGCGTTGGGCAAAACGGTCATTATTGACCATGGGTACGGTATGGTTACCCGTTATGCTCATCTCGACGAAATAAACAAAAAACGAGGCGAGGCGGTCAAACGGGGCGATATCATCGGAAAAGTCGGGGATACGGGGCGAAGCACCGGTTCCCATTTGCATTACGAAGTTTTGTTAAATGGTATTCAAGTAAATCCTGAGAAATATATCCTCAATTAAATTCCATCCGGAATAATTTTCCCAACCCATTCAATTGATCCAATACATCGGTTGCGGCACATTATCGGACGGACTCGGTTCGTTCGGCATGTCGTCATTAACCTGTTGATTGATTCACCGCGCAAGTGTTAAAGAAAATAGCATTTGGGGCGCTTTGGAAACATGCCGGGGGCGCGAGCATAAATACCAGGAGGATTTTCCGACAAATGATAACCAGATTACTGACAGCACTTATTGGAAGCAAAAACGAACGGGAGCTGAAAAAACTGCAGCCGGTCATTCAATCGATTAATGATCTGGAATCCACTTATAAACAGATGTCCGATGATGAACTCAGAGGGCAGACGAATATTTTCAAGCAGCGGATAAATAACGGCCAACCGCTGGATGAGCTTATTCCGGAAGCATTTGCCGTCGTGCGTGAGGCTTCCCTCAGAACCGTGAACATGCGACATTTCGATGTCCAGCTTATCGGGGGCATCGTTCTGCACGAGGGGAAAATCGCTGAAATGAAAACCGGTGAGGGCAAGACCCTGGTCGCGACCCTTCCGGCGTATCTGAATGCTCTTACCGGCAAAGGCGTCCACATCATAACGGTCAATGATTACCTCGCCCGAAGAGACACGGAATGGATGGGCCAAATTTACCGTTTCTTGGGGCTTTCAGTGGGCACCATCGTGCACGGTATGAGCGATGCCGAACGAAAGGACGCATACAATTCGGAAATTACCTATGGCACAAACAACGAATTCGGTTTTGACTATCTCCGGGATAACATGAAATTCAACTATGAGTCCATCGTGCAGAAAGAGCTGAATTTCGCCATTGTAGACGAGGTTGACAGCATCCTGATCGATGAAGCGCGAACGCCTTTGATCATATCGGGTCCGGCCGAAAAATCGACCCACCTGTACTATCAGGTGAATACTGTTATTCCCAAATTAACCCGGGACGAGGATTACACCATCGATGAAAAAGCCCGAAATTCCGTCATGACGGAAGAGGGCATTGCCAAGTGTGAAAAGCTGCTTCAGGTGGATAATTTATACGACCAGAAACACATCGAATTGCTTCACCATATCAATCAGGCACTTAAGGCCCACACCCTTTTCAAGAGGGATGTCGACTACATCGTAAAAAACGGCGAGGTGATTATTGTCGACGAGTTTACCGGCCGTTTAATGCCGGGACGACGATACAGCGAGGGGCTTCACCAGGCTCTCGAGGCAAAGGAAAATGTAAAAATAGAGAATGAAAACCAGACACTGGCCACGATCACCTTTCAAAATTACTTTAGAATGTATGACAAGCTTGCGGGCATGACCGGCACGGCGGATACGGAAGCCGCCGAATTCAAAAAGATCTATGATCTCGATGTCATGGTTATTCCCACGAACAAGCCCATGATTCGTAACGATTTTTCGGATGTGATCTATAAAACCAAACGCGAAAAATACGAGGCGGCACTCGATGAAATCGTGTCCCTGAATCGAAAGGGACAACCGGTGCTCGTGGGCACCATTTCGATTGACGTATCGGAAAGCCTGAGCAAAAAATTGAGCAAAAGAGGCGTCCCCCATGAAGTCCTGAATGCAAAAAATCATCAGAAGGAAGCGGAAATTGTTTCCATGGCCGGTCAGAAAGGGGCGGTTACCATTTCAACCAACATGGCTGGAAGGGGGACGGATATCGTGCTGGGTGAAGGTGTCACCGAACTCGGCGGTCTTCACATCCTGGGAACAGAGCGTCATGAATCCAGACGAATCGACAATCAGTTGAGGGGTCGCTCAGGCAGGCAGGGAGACCCCGGATCTTCGCGTTTTTATATGGCACTCGAGGATGATCTTCTTCGCATCTTCGGCGGCGAGCGAATCACCGGTATTATGGAGCGATTGGGCATGGAAGACGGGGAACCCATCGAGCACAATCTCATCAGCAGGGCGGTTGAGAACGCCCAGGCGAAAGTGGAAGCGCACAATTTCGATATACGAAAACACCTCATCGAGTATGATGACGTGATGAACCAGCAGCGTGAGGTCATTTACCGCCAGCGGAGAGAGGCATTGACCGGCGCTGATTTGAAATCGACCATCAAAGAGATGATCGAGGACAGAAGCCGGATCATTATCGAACCGTATCCGGATGACCGAACACCTGCGGCGGATTGGGACTGGGATGGAATACGCCAGGCCTTTTTCAAACAATTCGGATTTCAATTGGATCACTTCGATAACGATACGCTGGATGGGCTCGACAGTGAAGGTTTGGTTGATCTGCTCATCGAGCGGGCATATGAAAAATACGATGAGAAGGAAAAAACCATCGGTCCGGAACAGATGCGGCACTTGGAAAGAATGGTTATGCTGCAGACGGTCGACGCCCTCTGGAAAGATCATTTGTTGAGCATGGATCATTTAAAAGAGGGGATAGGCCTTCGCGGATATGCCCAGCAAAATCCGCTGTTGATATACAAGAAAGAGGGGTTCGAGCTGTTTGCCGATATGATCGAACGCATCAAAGAAGAAACCATCGGCATCCTCTACAGGATCGAAGTGGCAAAGCCCGAGGAGGTGGACACGATTCAAAAACGGCCTCAACAGCAAAACCTGGTGTATTCCGGCGGCGGCGGGGATGGAGAAAGCCAAAAAAAAACGCCGGCCAAACGATCGAACAAAAAAGTCGGCAGAAACGATCCATGCCCCTGCGGAAGCGGCAAAAAGTATAAAAAATGCTGTGGCAGATAAAAAGCCGCAGCCGCAGGTGGCCGGCGTCTTTGAATATGCATGCGCTTCTGTAGATGTGCATTCATTATGCCCTTTACAAAGGTCGTCTTGAATGATTATAATTTAATTAAATTGACAGGAATGCAGCTATGCATTTCAATAAAAATATGGTGTTTGCCGGGGATATGCTCAAATGGCACATGAAAAGCCCCAGGTGGGGGAAGAGACGGAAGTCCAACAGCAAGTGGACGAACCGCCTTTTTACAAAGTGATGCTGTTGAATGACGATTATACTACAATGGAGTTTGTCGTGGAGATCCTCCGGTATGTTTTCCACAAAAAAAGTGATGAGGCCATTGCCATTATGTTGAACGTTCACCGAAGCGGATTAGGAATTTGCGGTGTTTATCCGTTTGAGGTTGCCGAAACCAAAGTGGATATGGTTCATTCCCTTGCCAGGGAAAACGGCTTTCCATTGAAATGCGTTATGGAAAAGGAATAAGGAAATGATAAGTAAAGAACTCAGCGCCACATTGGGGTTTGCCGTGAAAGAGGCAAAACGACGGCGCCATGAATACGTTTGTGTCGAACACATGCTGTTCGCTATTCTCAATGAAAATTCGGGTGTGGACATCATCGAAACCTGCGGCGGAAATGTCGAGCGATTGGCACATTCCATCGAAAACTATCTGGAACAGCGGATAGACACCATTCCCGAGGGCAATGACTATGTGCTTCAACAAACCGTCGCTTTTCAGCGGGTGATACAGCGGGCCGTCAATCACGTACGTTCCGCCGAAAAGAACGAGGTCACCATCGGTGATATTCTGGCATCCATTTTTCAGGAAAAGGAATCTCATGCCGCTTATTTTCTAAGAGCGGAAGGGGTAACCCGGCTCGATGTGCTCAATTACATCTCTCACAGGGTCTCAAACGGCAGGCACCGGCAGGATCCCGGTGAATCACCCCGGGTCCAGTCGGGGGTTGCGAAGAAAAAATCGGATGCACTGATGCAGTATACCACGGACCTGGTGGAGCTGGCATATTACGGAATGTTGGACCCGCTGATCGGAAGATCGCATGAGATGCAGAGAACCTTGCAGGTCTTATGCCGAAGACGGAAAAACAACCCCGTGTTCGTCGGGGATCCCGGCGTGGGGAAAACGGCACTTGCCGAGGGGCTTGCCCAAAAAATCTGCAGGGGGGAAGCACCGGAACCGTTGAAAGACATCCGCATTTTGTCCCTGGACCTGGGCGCCCTCCTTGCCGGTACGAAATTCAGAGGCGATTTCGAACAGCGCCTGAAAAATGTCATTACCGAACTCAAAATGCGGAAAGATGCCATACTGTTTATCGATGAAATACATACGATCGTCGGTGCCGGGGCGACCAGCAGCGGCTCGATGGATGCGTCCAATATTTTAAAGCCCGTATTGGCATCGGGTGAAATTCGCTGTATCGGATCGACAACGTATGAAGAGTACAAAAACCATTTTGAAAAAGACCGGGCGCTGTCCAGGCGGTTTGAAAAAATTGAAATTTCAGAACCGCCGGTGGAAGAAACCGTCGATATTTTAAAGGGCCTTAAATCAAGGTACGAGGAGCACCACAATATTGAATACACCGAATCGGCCTTATTCGCTGCGGCGGAACTTTCAGCGAAATACATCAATGATCGTTACCTTCCGGACAAGGCCATCGATGTTATCGACGAGGCCGGCGCCTATATTACGCTGTATGGGGAATCAAGGCGCAAGCGCATTCACCCGTCGGATATCGAAAAAATTGTCTCGAGAATGGCGAAAATTCCAACCGTCAGCGTGTCCACATCGGATAAGTCGAAACTGGAAAGCCTTGAGAGCCGGTTGAAATCGGTGGTCTTCGGTCAGGACACCGCTATAGCGTCACTGGTAACCGCCATAAAGCGATCCAGAGCCGGGTTGGCGACACCGGGAAAGCCCATCGGTTCGTTTCTATTCACCGGCCCGACAGGTGTCGGAAAAACCGAAGTTGCAAAACAAGTGGCCGCGAACCTCGGGGTGCAGTTTATTCGGTTCGATATGAGCGAGTATATGGAAAAGCATGCCGTGGCTCGACTTATCGGGGCGCCGCCGGGCTATATCGGGTTCGAACAGGGTGGTCTGTTGACCGATGAAATCCGAAAACATCCATACAGCGTTTTGCTTCTCGATGAAATAGAGAAGGCGCATCCCGACCTGTTCAATATTCTTCTTCAGGTGCTGGACCACGCCACCTTGACGGATAACAACGGCAAAAAAGCCGACTTCAGAAATGTTATCGTTATGATGACGTCCAATGCCGGTGCACGGGAAATGAGCAGCCAGAGCATCGGCTTCGGAAAAGCCACTACGGTTCATGCCGAAGATAAGGGGAAAAAAGCCATTGAAAACCTGTTCAATCCGGAATTCAGAAACCGGTTGGACGGCATTATTTATTTCAATGCCCTGAATCTGCAGATCATGAAGCAGATCGTCAATAAGTTTATGAAGGAACTCAACACCCAGTTGGCGGCAAAAAATGTCAGCCTGTCCATTTCCGACAAAGTACGTACCTGGCTGGCCCGAAAAGGGTATGATCCACGGTACGGTGCCAGGCCGCTGGCGCGCGTCATTCAAACGGAGATTAAAGATGTGCTGTCCGATAAGATTCTGTTCGGTGAATTGGTGAAAGGCGGCAAGGTGTCCATAGGGATGACGAAAGACCGCCTGACGTTCAGATTTCGAAATATTAAATAGTCAGCGCCCATCCGGAAATTGAATTTTTCCGTTTCCGGACGGACTCGGTTAAAAATGAGGATGACCCTGGAAGGTGAACCGATGAGAGGATGCCCCCGCGTTTAGGGGGACCCGTAGGGGCGGAATTTATACCCGCCCCATTTCCCGATTCCGCCGCTTTTTGGGGGTCTGTGTTAGGGCTGGGTTATCCCCGCCCGCCGCAAGCGTCTCTCTCTCATCAGCTCGCCCGTTTACGTTCGAAGCATCCGATACGGTTGTTGAGCAGATCGTCAAGAATATCTGAATGCCGGTTTTCTATTTGTCGGATAAACATCAATTTCCACCGCCCTACCTTGCCGAAGAAGGCGGGCTGCTCGCCGTGGGCGGAGATCTCGAAAAGGATCGCCTGCTTGCCGCCTATGAAAACGGTATTTTCCCCTGGTATATGGAAGGGGAGCCCATCTTATGGTGGTCTCCGGATCCGAGACTCGTTTTGTATTTGCACGAATTCACCCCTTCGAAGAGTCTCCGGAAAATCGTAAGGGAAAAAAAATTCCACGTCACCATGGATACGGCGTTTGAAGACGTCATCCATTCCTGTGCCGAAATTCGATCATTCACCCGCAGCCAAACCTGGATTACCGACGACATGATGACGGCGTATATCCACCTGCACCGGGAGGGTTACGCGCACAGCGTGGAGGCCTGGTATGATGACCAACTTTCCGGCGGCCTTTACGGGGTTTCACTGGGAAGATCGTTTTTCGGTGAATCCATGTTTACCCGGGTGAGCAATGCATCGAAAGTCGCTTTTTATCACCTGGTCGCGTTTCTCAAAGCCCTTGACTTCAGTATGATCGACTGCCAGATTCCCACGGCCCATCTCAAACGATTCGGGGCGCGGGAAATACCAAGAAAGCTTTTTTTGCAGCAGCTTCAAAAGTCATTGCAGTCTCCCACGCTAAAAGGGCGATGGATACGGCCGTCGTCTTCGAGGAGGTTTCAGCCATGACGGATTGTATTTTTTGCGACATCATCAGCGGCAGAAGACCGGCGGATTACGTACTGAAAAACGACACTGTCGTGGTTTTTAAGGATATCCATCCCCAGGCGCCGGTCCATATGCTCATCGTTCCGAGAAAGCACATTCGCAGTATCAATGATTTGACGGCGGATGACAACCCAATCGTTTCGAAGATGATTGAAACGGGTAAGGAAACGGCGAGGCGGGTCGGCATCGCCGAATCCGGATACAAACTACTGTTCAATGTGGAAAGAGGGGGAGGGCAGATCATATTTCATCTGCATCTCCATCTTGTCGGCGGCTGGAGCAAAAACATATAGAAATTAACTCGATTAGATATGGTTTATCACGGAGGCCATATACCCGGCACCGAAACCATTGTCGATGTTTACCACCGCCACGTTTGAACTGCAACTGTTCAACATCGAAAACAACGCCGTCAACCCCCCAAAGCTGACGCCGTATCCAATGCTGGTGGGCACGGCGATAACCGGACTCTTGACAAGCCCGGCCACGACACTGGGAAGAGCCCCTTCCATGCCCGCCACCACGATCAGCACCGAGGCGTTTTCCAGGAGGGATTTGTGTCGGAACAAGCGGTGAATTCCGGCGACACCGACGTCGAAAACCGTCGATACGGAATTCCCCATGGCATCCGCTGTGAGAAAAGCTTCCTTGGCAACAGGAATGTCGGAAGTCCCCGCGGAGACCACCACGATCTCGCCCCGTCCTGTTTTTGCCTGTTTTTCATGTTCGAGCACCAGCATCCCGGCATCGGAATGATAGACGGCCTGGGGAAAACAACGGAGAACCGCCTCACCCTTGTCACCATCCACACGGGTTACCAAAACGACATTTTCCTGGATTGAAATTTTTTCCATGATGCCGATGATCTGCTCGGCTGTTTTGCCTTCACCGAATATCACTTCTGGAAATCCCTTGCGCAGCGATCGGTGATGGTCTATATGTGCGTAATCGATATCTTCGACGGCCAAGTTCGACAGGCGTTCGGCTGCATCCGGTACGGTAAGATGCCCTTGTGCGACCCTGTACAACAGTTTGACCAATGCGTCGTGATTCATAGATGCGTTCCTTTTCGGGATTCAACATGCGTGAGTAGGTTTTTTGGGCAACATAGATAATCTCGAGAAAAGAATCAAATCATTTCCGCAACAGCGGCTTCGTCATTTCGAATCGGGTTTTTCACGATGAAACCGCTGCATCACTTACGAGGGCATTGAAATGATCGCAATCATTCCGGCACGGTACGAATCGTCCCGATTCGAAGGCAAACCGCTTGCCGCCATCATGGGAAAACCGATGATTCAATGGGTTTATGAACGGGTGACGCAGACCCGTCCGGTCTTATCGGATGTGATCGTTGCGACTGATGATGACAGAATTGTGGCGGCGGTGAAAACGTTTGGCGGGCATGCCATGTTGACATCATCCAAAAACCGGTCGGGAACGGACCGGGTGGCGGAAGCCGCTGAGAAAGCGGGGGCGCACATGGACGACATCGTCATCAACATACAAGGTGACCAGCCGCTTCTGCATCCGGACTGTATAAACGATCTGACAACGCCGTTTTTCACGGAGCCCGGCCTCGAAATGGCCACCCTGGCTTATCGCACCACCGATAAATCGGAAATCGAAAACCCCAAGGATGTAAAAGTCACCTTCGATATGAACGGATATGCCCTTTATTTTTCGAGGTCCCCCATTCCATTTTCAAGAAATCCCGGGCTCGAATTCGACACCCATAAACATTTGGGGTTTTACGCTTACACCCGGAGGTTTCTGGAAATGTTCAGAAGCCTGCCGGAAGGAATCTTGGAACGGGTGGAAAAACTGGAGCAGTTACGGGCCCTTGAATATGGTCATCGAATAAAGGTCGTGGTGACGCCGCATGATTCACCTGAAGTGGATTTGCCCCAGGATATTCAACGGGTGGAAAAAATGATATCGGAACAAAAGTCGGCAACAGGGGAATAGTTCGCATCAAGGGATTGACTGCTCGATGATGATTTCACCGTTCGAACCCGAAGGGGAGGCGCTGTTTTCTTGTATTCCATTCAGACGACGCTCCAATGATTTGAATTCATACTTTAACGTACCGATTTCCTGGTTTAATGTTCCGATCAGGCGGCCGTATTGTTCATGCTCATCCTGCATTGCCGTAAAAGACCGTTTATCCATTTTGCTGTTTTGGAGCTTCTCCAATTCGCCCTGGGCGGTCTTTAACCGGCCGCTGTTGGCCGAGACTGTTTTTTGAAGCTCGGTCAGGGCTGCCGTTGTTTTATCTATGCTTTTGGAAACGGCTGCAATGCCCGAGTGCAGCGCGTCTGTATTCGATTTGAATTTGGAATCCAGAGCGTCGATGTTCGATTTCAAAGACGGTATATCGGACTTCAGCGCCGTAATATCCTTTTCAAACGGAGCGATTTTACCCTGCAATTCGGAT
The DNA here is from genome assembly GCA_046483495.1 of Desulfobacterales bacterium. Taxonomy (GTDB): domain Bacteria; phylum Desulfobacterota; class Desulfobacteria; order Desulfobacterales; family UBA5616; genus CAYLRU01. The sequence continues at coordinate 88,411 of JAWODC010000044.1, read as the reverse complement.
ATGGTGCTTTCGAATGCGTCGATATCGTCCTGTGCGGATGCAAGTTTGCTCACGGATGCATCCATGTCGGTCATCCTCGAGATGGCGGCATCCACTTTTTTGGTCAACGCCTCATAGTCGGCCGACATTGCGGCCAGTTGGGTTTCAACCGCTTTGGACGATTTCGAAACCGCGGCGGCATGCTCATCGATGTTCGCATCGAAACGCTTCTTGACATCCACATACGCAACTGCCAGACCGATGCCGATCAAACACGGCAAGAGAACGGCGACCGTCCACACGCGGCGGATGGATTTGCCGGGATCCTTTCCTGACTTGTGATTCTCATCATTCTGTATGTCATCGATATCGAATCGTATTTTGAAATTATGACTGCCCTGTTCGTCCATGTTGTCATTCCCATTCAATGGTGCTCGGAGGTTTTGAACTGATGTCGTATACAACCCGGTTTACGCCGGCGACCTCGTTGATGATCCGGTTGGATATGGCGCCGAGAAGCGCTTGCGGCAGCCTGGCCCAATCCGCCGTCATAGCGTCCCGGCTGGTGACGGCGCGGACGGCGATGATGTGTTCATATGTTCTTTGGTCCCCCATTACACCGACACTTTTTATCGGCAGCAGAACGGCAAAGGACTGCCACAATTTTTTATAATAGCCGGCTCGTTTAATCTCTTCCATCAAGATATCGTCCGCCTCCCGAAGGATGTTGAGGCGCTTTTGAGAAATTTCGCCGATAATGCGAACCGCCAGCCCGGGGCCGGGGAATGGCTGGCGCCATACCAGCTCGTCCGGAAGCCCCAGCGTCCGGCCTAGTTTGCGCACCTCGTCTTTAAAAAGGAATTTTAAGGGCTCCACCAGCTTCAACTTCATTTTTTTGGGAAGCCCACCTACGTTATGGTGGCTCTTGATGATCGATGTGGGGCCGCCGAACGCCGACCGGGATTCGATGACATCCGGGTAAAGGGTGCCCTGGGCGAGAAATTCAGCGCCTTTGATTTTTGCGGCTTCCGCCTCGAACACATCCATAAAGACCTTGCCGATGATTTTTCTTTTTTTCTCAGGATCCGTGACATTTGCCAGGGGCTTGAGAAATGTGTTTTTGGCATTGACATACCGAATATTGAGATGGAGCCGCTCCTTGAAGGACGCCTTAAGTTTTTGCCCCTCGTTTTTTCTCAAGAGACCGTTATCGATAAAAATACAGGTCAATCGATCTCCTATGGCACGATGAATCAGCACCGCTCCCACCGATGAATCCACTCCGCCGCTCAGCCCGAGGATCACCTTTTTATCCCCGGTGCTTTCCCGTATTTCCCGAATGGCATCAGCCGCGAAGGATTTCATCGTCCAGGTCGGTTTGCAGCCGCAGACATCGAAAAGAAAATGCTTCAACATCTGTTTGCCATTGATCGTGTGATGCACTTCGGGATGAAATTGAAGCGCGTAAAACCGCATTTTTTCATGTTGGGCGGCGGCAACGGGCGTATTGTCCGTACGGGCGGTTTCCGTGAACCCCTTGGGGAGTTTTTCGATGGAATCGCCGTGGCTCATCCAGCAGGTAACCGGGGAATCGATCCCCTTAAAGAGGGGGTCCTGTTTTTGCAGGTGAAGTTTTGCAAATCCGTATTCTCTTTTTTTCGCCCTTTTCACGATACCGCCTAATGCATCGACCATGAAGTGCATTCCGTAGCAGATCCCGAGAATGGGAATGCACAGGTCAAATACGGCCGTATCGATTTTAGGGCTGTTTTCTTCGTATATGCTCGATGGTCCGCCTGACAGAATAATCCCCTCGGGCTTCATCGTCCGAATCGTGTCGATGGATATCTCCGGGGGAACGATTTTACAAAAGACCCGGCACTCTCTGACCCGCCGAGCGATGAGCTGATTGTATTGAGATCCGAAGTCGATAACCAATATCATTGTCGCCTGCTATCCCCATTTTCCGTGGTCAGTAGTTGGTGCATGATTTGAGTACGGGTTGAAACCGATTGCCTTAACATATTGAAATATGTTAGAGACAAGGCGAAAAGTCAACTTTATTTTATGGGACGAACGCCGTACGGAAAGGAGCCGTGAAGACCGTGGACGTAGTCGTTGATGATAAGGCCGAAATATCGGGGAAAGCCGCTGATTCATTCTCACATGGCGTACTTGTGCAGATATATGAGATTCAGACGCCGGGTGAAGCGGAAGCCATGATCGAACTGGGGGTCAACCGGCTGGGGAGCGTTCTGTTGTCGGCAGATTCATGGAAAAACCGGGATATACGGAAGGCGATCCGGATCTGTGAAAATACCGGGGTAAAGAACAGCATGATACCCCTGTTCGATGATGCGGATGCGGTTTTCCGGTCAGCGGACTATTATGCACCGGATATTCTTCACTTCTGTGAAACCCTCACGGATGCGGAAAATCATCATACTTCCGATCGCATCGGCCGGATCATGTCTCTTCAGGAGGGCTTTAGAAGGCGATTTCCGGAAATTATAATCATGAGGACCATTCCGGTTGCTCCGCGCGGAAAGGGTCGACATATTCCGAGCCTCGAATGGATGCGGATGTTTGAGCCCGTAAGTGACTGTTTTTTGATCGACACGTTTCGACTGCCGGATAACGAAACCACATCAGCCGTCCAGCCTGAAAATGGATTCGTCGGCATAACCGGTGAAACGTGCGACTGGGAGAAAGCGGCCGAGTTGGCAAAAGAAAGCCGTATCCCTGTAATTCTGGCAGGGGGGATTTCACCGGAAAATGTGTACGAAGCGGTGATGAGCGTTCAGCCTGCGGGTGTGGACAGTTGCACCCGCACCAACGCCTTCGATGTTCGGGGCAACGTCATCCGGTTTAAAAAAGATCCGGAGAAGGTTCGACATCTTGTTTCAGAAGTCCGGCGCGCTGTGCAAGAGATGCCTACCCGAAATACGATTTAGAGGAGGACCATATTGTCATGTATGAAGCCAGTGATTTAAGAAAAGGCTTAAAATTCGAAATGGACGGCGAACCGTATATCATCAACCAATTCGATTTCGTCAAACCCGGTAAGGGCCAGGCCCTTTACAAATGCAAACTGAAGAACATGCTGACCGGTGCTCAATTCGAGCGGACATTTCGATCGGGCGATAAGTTCAACGAGGCGAATCTCGAAGAAGTCGAAATGGAGTACCTGTATAACGACGGGGAGAATTACTGTTTCATGAACACCTCGACGTACGAACAGGAGATGATGACGCCGGATCAGGTCGGGGAGGCCAAGGGGTTGTTGAAGGAGAATACGGTCTGCACAGTGCTGCTTTTCGAAGACAAGCCTATTGAAATCACTTTGCCTTATTTCGTCGATCTCAAAGTGGAAAAAGCCGATCCATGGGTAAAGGGCGACACGGCATCCGGGGACACGAAACCGGCCACGATGGAAACGGGTGTGGTCATTCAGGTGCCCCCTTTTATTGAAGAGGGTGAAATGATCCGCATCGACACCCGCACCGGCATGTATGTCGAACGTGTGAAATGATGCCCACTTTAAGCTGAAAGGCTTTCGATGGCCACCCGGGATGAACTGAAAATAAGCGTCTGTGCGGCGATCGACGAAGCCGCCGATGAAATCATAGCGATCGGGGATGCCATCCTGAGTCAGCCGGAAATGGGTTTTAAAGAGTATAAGACTGCTGCCTTGGCGGCGCAGGTGATGGCATCCCGTGATGTCGCTTACCGGACCGGACTGGCCGTCACCGGTGTCAGGGGAGACATTCAAGGCCGAGGCCCCGGGCCGTCGCTTGGGATCTTGGGCGAACTCGATGCCGTGCGGGTCGATGAACATCCCATGGCGGATAAGAAAACCGGAGCGGCTCACGCATGCGGCCATAACGGGCAAATCGCCGCTATGCTCGGTGCCATGATCGGCTTGAAGGCCTGCCGAATAGAGGACCATATCTCCGGAAACCTGGTTTTTTTTGCCGTGCCCGCGGAAGAGCTTGTCGAAATCGATTACCGAATGGGCTTGATCGAAAGCGGAAAGATCGGACTGCCGGCCGGGAAGCAGGAATTGATTCGAATGGGATGCTTTACCGACATCCACATGGCGATGATGGTCCATGGCCATACCCGAAAGGACTCGGAAAAAGTTATCCTTGGGACATCGTCCAACGGCTGTATCGTAAAGCGGGTTCGGTTTATCGGCAAAGCCGCCCATGCCGGCAATGCCCCCCACCACGGCATCAATGCACTGAACGCCGCACAGATCGCGCTTTCCGCTATACACGCGCAACGGGAAACGTTCCGGGATCGGGACGCCGTTCGAATTCATCCCATCATTACCAAAGGCGGATCTCTCGTAAATGTCGTGCCATCGGAGGTATGTCTGGAAACGTTTATTCGTGGCCGCACCAATGCCGTTATTGCCGACGCGGAAAAAAAGGTGGATCGGGCACTGAAAGCCGGTGCAGCCGCAGTCGGCGCCGGCGTAGAAATTCAAACCATTCCAGGCTACATGCCGCTGATCAACAATTCCGGTTTGGCGGAAGTATTCAAGCGCAATGCCTTTTCGCTTTTGGGGGAAAACGAATTTGCACAAGTCGGCCATGGTGCGGGATCCACGGATATGGGGGATATATCACACCTGATGCCGGCCCTTCATCCTGCCGTCGGCGGAATCACCGGAACAGGCCACGGCGCGGATTTCGCGATTATGGATAAAGAGCTGGTCTATGTGACCGCCGCCAAATTGCTGGCCATGACCGCAATCGATCTTTTCTTCGGGAATGCCGAGACCGCCCTGAATATCATCCGCCGATTCACGCCTGAAATGACGATCGATGCATACCTGGACTATCAGAAGCGGCTGTTCGCTACCCGTTTCTTTGACGGCAATATATAAGTGAAGGGGGAGAGAACGCGGATTTTCGAAAATTGCAGACGCTATCCCTGAGCCTTGCTTTCGGCAACCGCAGTCTCCGCAGACCGGGTTTTCTTGACGATGTACTTGTTGATGCGGTTGCCTTCCTTCTCCAAAACGGTAACCCGAAAATCCTCAAGGCTTATTTCGTCATTTTCATTGGGAATTCGGTCGATATAATCTAAAATGAAGCCTGAAAATGTATCATACCGGTCTGAATCGGGGATCGCCATTTTCAACTGGTCATTGACTTCCTCTATTTCGGTCTTCCCAAGAACGATCCACTCATCTTCAGCCGCCGATTGAATCAGGGGTTCTTCCTTGTCGGTTTCATCCACGATTTCACCCACAAGTTCCTCGATCGCATCTTCTAAGGTGATTAACCCGGAAACCCCGCCATGTTCATCCACCACAATGGCGATGTGATTTTTTCGTCGTTTAAAATGCTGCAGAAGCGTATCCAGCTTCTTATTTTCAGGAACGAAGTAGGGGGGGGTCATGATATTACGGATATCGATATCGCTTCCCGAGGCAATATAAAAAGCAAAGAGGTCTTTGATGTTCACGATGCCGATCACATGGTCGATATCCTCCTCGATTACCGGTATCCGGGTGAATCCCGATTTCAGGATGGCGCCGAGGTCCGGCTTTTGATTCACCCCGATGACGAACATGTCCGCCCGCGGAGTCATGATTTCGGAAGCGGTCGTATCATTCAACTCAAAAATATTGTAGATGAGCTCCACTTCCTGTTCGTTGATTTCGCCTTCTTCCTCCACAACTTCGACAAACGTCATGAGCTCTTCTTCGGTTACAGACGGCGTTTTTTTGATTTTACCGGTAATTTTCGGAATGAAGTTCAGCATGAAAATAAGCGGTAAAAAGACGATGGACATCCAGAATATGGGATATATCAGGATTTTTGAAATCAGTATGTTATTGCGGGTGGCGATCGATTTCGGGAAAACTTCACCGAATACCAGAATGAGCAGCGTCATGATGCCGGTGGCCATCCCGACGGCATAGTTGGGGATCAGTTGTATCGTTATCGATGTCGCCAGCGCCGAAGCCCCGATATTCACTAGGTTGTTGCCGATAAGGATGGTAGTAAGCAGCTTATGCGGATTTTGCTTCATCTCGTGAATCAAGGTAAAGGTTTTTAATCCCGACTTGGCCATATGCCGCGCTTTTGTTTTGCTGATGGAAAACAGAGCGGTTTCCGCGGATGAGAAGACGCCCGAAAGCATCAGGAGCAGCACCAATATCAACAACTGACCGGTTACCATACAGGGCCTCCGGAAAAGGCCAGAATAAATTTTTTGGTGTTTTTCAATCGATGTGATAAAGGAGAGGCAAGCTGAACGACCAGTGGATTATGTTGGGACAAGAAGCATCGACCGCCATCACCATTCATGATTTCCAAACCATGAAGACGATCGATTGCGTAGCGGTTTAAACTGTATAAGTGCGGGTCTTCCAATGAACCGGCTTTCAGATGTATTTTCTGAATATTAAAAATATTCCGTTAATACAATTTCCTATATATTACTTTTTGTCAATTTTAAAGTTTTTTTCACACGATAACCGGCTGACCATTTCGTTAAAGGCCCGGCAGCCGAAATCCAGGGCGCCGGTCCACGGCATTCACGTTGATATGAAATCATCCGACATCAATGAGTATGTTGAATCGCTGAAAACATCCTGCCGCATGAAGGACCAGGTGGCTTTTCATCGCATTCTTCCCGGTTTTCCGGCGAAATGGGATGATTGCGGCGCTTCCCGGGTGCCTGAAATCCGTGCGGCATTGCAGGCGATGGGCATAACGGGGCTTTATGCCCATCAAGCCGAAGCCCTGGCCCATGTCGGACGCGGCCTTCATACCGTCGTTGCGACGCCGACAGCGAGCGGAAAGACGCTGATTTATAACGTGCCGGTGTTCGAACATATTTTGGAGGACCCCTCCTCTAAAGCGCTGTATATTTTCCCCTTAAAAGCACTGGCCCAGGACCAACTGCAGGCTTTTTCCATGCTGTCCGAAAAACTGCACCGGGCAAACCCGACGGCGGCGATTTACGACGGAGATACGACGGCGTGGAAGCGCAAAAAGATTCGGGAAAACCTCCCTAATGCCGTTTTTACCAACCCGGAAATGCTGCACCTGTCTTTTCTGCCGTATCACCGAAAGTGGGAGAATTTTTTTTCCGCATTGAAGATCGTTGTCGTGGATGAAGTTCACATCTATCGGGGCGTGATGGGGTCGCATATGGCCCAGGTGTTCCGGCGGCTCAAACGCATTTGCGCCCATTACGGATCCTCGCCGACCTTCGTGTTTTGCTCTGCAACCATTTCCAATCCGGAACAGCTGGCACGGCAGCTCACCGGTCTAGACGTTCACGCCGTCACCCGGAGCGGAGCTCCCCAGGGAAAGCGGCATGTGCTTTTCATCGACCCGGTCGAGGGAATGTCCCGGGTGGTTATCGCTCTGCTGAAGGCCGCCCTGCATCGAGAATTGAGAACGATCGTGTACACCCAATCCAGGAAAATGGCGGAACTGCTTGCCATGTGGGTGCAAAACAGGGCCGGTGACGACCGGCACCGTATCAGCGCTTATCGCGCAGGATTTTTGCCGGAAGAAAGACGATCGATTGAAAATCGCCTGGCTGAAGGGGACCTGCTGGCCGTTATTTCGACCAGCGCGCTCGAACTCGGCATCGATATCGGTGATCTGGATCTTTGCCTGCTTGTCGGTTATCCGGGAACGGTGATTTCGACGCTTCAGCGTGGGGGGCGGGTCGGCAGAAGCGGGCAGGATTCCGCACTGGTCCTCATCGCCGGAGAAGACGCTCTTGACCAGTATTTTATGCGGCATCCGGACGACTTGATCACCCGTGAACCGGAAAGCGCCGTCATTAATCCGTACAACCGGCATATCATTGGCAAACACATGATATGTGCGGCCGCCGAGCTGGCCCTGAGCGAAAAAGAGCCGTATCTTGCCGAACCGCCGATACGAAACATGGTATCCGAACTGGAGGAAAACGGCGGATTGTTACGAGGGGCTTCGGGTGTTGAATGGTTTTCCAACCGGAAAATGCCGCACCGCGATGTGGATTTACGAGGGTCCGGAAATCGTTATGCGATCGTAGATTCCAAAACCCGGACCGTTATCGGAGAAATCGACGCTTTTCGCGCTTTCAAGGAAACGCATCCGGGTGCGGTATACCTGCATATGGGAGAGACCTACCATATCGAATCTCTGGATATCGGTACGTGTACGGCAACGGCTTCACCGGCGAACCTTCCCTATTATACCCGTGCATTATCGCAGAAGGAAACGGAAATCCTCGACATTTACGACCGCACCACCCACCTGGGAACCGACGTGTATTCGGGAAGGCTTAAAGTCACCGAACAGGTTTACGGGTATGAAAAATGGACGCTATACCATAAAAAACGGTTACATCGAATTTCATTGGATCTGCCGCCCCTGACATTTGAAACCGACGGGTTGTGGATTCACATCCCGGCTTTCGTGCAGGAAGATACGGAAGCGAACTGCCTTCATTTCATGGGCGGCATACATGCCATCGAGCATGCGGCAATCGGCATTTTTCCCCTTCTGGTGATGACGGACAGAAACGATCTTGGCGGCATATCCACCCCTCACCACCCGCAGGTCGGTGGTCCCGCCGTATTTGTCTACGATGGTGTTGCCGGTGGCGCCGGACTGACGCAAACGGCCTTTAAGAAAATAGGAGACCTGCTGAGCCACACCTTGAAGGCGATCCGTGACTGCCCTTGTGAAAGAGGATGCCCGAGTTGTGTTCATTCGCCGAAGTGCGGGTCCGGGAACCGCCCTATCGACAAGCAGGCGGCTTTCTTTATTCTTGCAAGGATGCTTAAAGATCCGGAGGTGTCTCTTCCAAACGGCCGCTTCGATGACCAAAAGCCGTTGGGAGCAATCCGACGCGATAAGATATCCATTGCGCTTTCCGGAATGCGAAAGCGGTCGGCAAAGGCAATCCGCGCTGTTCGAAAAAAGCAGGTCCCTGTCTGCAATGACATGCCGACCGGATGCGAAGAAGTGCTGCACCGGTGTTGTTTCGGGGTGCTGGATCTCGAGACTCAGCGTTCCGCCGATGAGGTGGGGGGATGGCACCGCGCGCATAAGATGGGAATCAGTTGTGCCGTACTGTATGTTTCGAATACGGATGAATACCTTGAATTTTCGGAACATCAGATCGAAGACCTCATTGCCGGGATGAAGCAGCTCGAACTGGTCGTTGGATTCAATATCAAGCGGTTCGATTATCGGGTTCTCGGAGGATATACCCGATTCGATTTCAGCAGTTTCCGGACGCTGGATATTCTTGAAGATGTTTACCGGCATCTGGGTTACCGGCTGTCTCTGGATCATCTGTGCAGCTATACGTTGGGAATGAAAAAATCCGGTGACGGTCTAAAAGCGCTGAAGTGGTGGAAAGAGGGAAGAATCCATGAGATCCGCCGCTACTGCCGGGATGATGTCCGATTGACACGGGATTTATTTCAATTCGGCGTAAAAAACGGCTATCTTCTGTTCACCAACAAGGCCGGCAGCATGGTGAGAATACCCGTCAAATGGCAGGCACTATTCTAAATCGTGCAGGTGTCTACGAGCCGCTTGTCGTACAGTTTTCCTATGCCATACTCGCTGCGGCGCATAAATTTTTCCCTTGAAGGCCCGATGATCTGCATCTCCGGATGCAGCTGCTGGACTTCCAGGGCAATCCGCATCTCTTTGGTGCAGCCGGTGCTGTAGGTGGCGTCCTTTCCCACCCATTCCGGCGGGATTTTGATGTTCATAAGCTGAAATGAAAGCGCGATATCCTCATATGTCTGGAAGCGCCAGATGTCGATATAACCGCTTCGCTGCACGATTTCCCACATATACATGAGATCATCCGCATCCATACCGGGTTCGAAGTATTCGGATGGGTTGATAATGAAAGTCATGGCGTACTGGTCTTTCAGGTATTTGACAAAGGCCGCCATCACCTGCTTTGCCATTTCCACTTTTCCGGGAATGGAGCCGATGATGCCGCTGTAAAAAACCACGGTCATTTTGTCTTTTTTGGCGGCTTTCATTTCGTCGATGATGCGCTGAGCCTTGATCTCCAGATCTTTGTAGGAAAATTTTTTCACATTCGGGTGCATGGACTTGTGGGATATTTCTGCAAAACCCGCCTGGTTCGCGGAAATGTTATAAATATCCTGGGTAAATTGAAAATGCGTCTCGAAAAAACGCCGCTTCTGGTCCGCACCCCGCGATATGACGACATCGACTTCTTTGAAAATCCGGGCGAACGTGACGGATGCAAGAATGAGGTTGACATTTTCGCGGGTGCTGTCGGAAATGGCAAGGATATTGTGGTCGCTGCGGATCAGCGATATCAGTTGATTTTTGGTGATTGCATTCTCATGGATCATGTAGATGCCCTCGGTTTCCTTCTTGAGAATCTCATCTTCCTGAAGATCCACGAAATCGATTTTCGTGTATAGCGGTCCGCCTTTGAAGGCAATAATGATTTTATGCCCGAGTTTTTCGAGATAGCGGATAATGTACAGATCGATCAGGAATTCTCCGGATTCGTCGACCAGCCAAAGTATTTTTTTGGCTTCGTATCCCGTACCGGAATGATCTTCTTCATCCAGGCCGAAAAATTGAAAAAAGCGGCCCACGCCTCTTCCGGACAGCGGACGTTCCAGAATCTTATGGTAATCCTCAACTGTGTAATGCTTCGCTTCGTCGGTTTCCCAGATCGTGCGCTCGACGCATAGGGAAATAAGGCGCCTTAACTCGATGTAATCCACTCTCTTTTTTATTTCCGAAAACCTTGTCGGGAGCCGTTCAAATTCATTTTCCGTTACCCGGTTGATGGCGGTTTGAAAGGCCGGTGATGCGAGCACCTGCAATGCACGCCGGTTGCGTGCGACTTTGTCGCAAACATAAGGATCCTCGATTTGGGTGCGTTTTAAAAACATCCCCAACAGCCGTTTTTCAACCCGGGAAGGAATCATGATTTCATCACGGGTTTCGTGTTTGAATTTGATGATGATAAGACTTTCCAGAAAGGATTTTTCCCACGGATCTTCAATCTGTCGATCGATCAAAGCCAACAGCCGCTGAAAGACTTCGTTGTATTTCTTTTGAAGGAAAGCCGACTTGTTGCGGTGCATAATCGCTTCGAACATTTTGTCCGAGCACGGATAGTACTGTTCATTATCTTCGGTATAGACCATGAACCGGATTTGCTCGGGTGTACAGGCATGGTCGGGGTTGGTGTAATAGTCCAGGTGATTTTCGATAAAAAACCCGTTGAACCATGCATCGGTTTCCGGGTTTTTCCCGGGTTGATAAATCAACCGCGCTTGTTCCGGATCCAATCCCTCGAAATCCTGTTCATCAAACATACGTTTTTATCTCCTTTTTTCTGCTCGCAGAATTGGAATTCGCAACCCGTTCGGTTCAAGCTGAAAGGGATCGCAGTATCCTTCGAGCCCGAAGGGAATAGGGTGCTATCATTTCAAGCTCATCGATTCGAATGGAGCGCCAGTCCGCGGTATAATGGACATCGCCTTTCAGTCTTGCCACGGGGATGAGCTTGGCCACATTCATTTGCTCGGGCGGCCCGGGATCGAATTCGATCCAATTCAGCTTTTTGATGTCCAGATTAAAATCCCGGCACACGCTTTTGACCAGCTCGGAGGCGTAATTCGCGGCGGAAGCGCCTTCCCCGGTATCGGAAATGATGGCAACGATTGGTTTGAGCATCAGAACGCCGCCTTTTTTTCCGGAAAGATCGATAATCTTCAGCCAGTAAGCGCCGGACCACCAGTTCACGGGACGCACTTCGGATTTTTTTACACCGGACCAGCTGTATTTTCCATCAAATACGATCATAATGCATATCGGGTCGGATCCGGAACGCCTGCGTCGGAAAAACCCTTTTTTCGGATCATGCAGCTGTCACAAACACCACAGGCCGCTCCTGTGGGATCAGGATGGTAACAGCTGTGCGTTAGTGAATAATCCACCCCAAAACGGATGCCGGTCTCGATAATTTGCGCCTTGGTCATATGAATGAGCGGGGCCTGGATGCAAACGGTAATGCGGCCCTCAACCGCCGCTTTTAAGGCCAGGTTCGCCATTTTTTCGAAGGATTGGATGTATTCGGGCCGGCAATCCGGATACCCGCTGTAATCGATTGCATTTACGCCGATGAAAATATCCCCGCATGTCAGCACTTCCGCCCATGATAAAGCCAAGGATAAAAAAATCGTATTTCTTGCCGGAACATAGGTTGCCGGAATGCCGCTTTGGCGGGAAACCGATTTTGGGACCGGGATATCATCCGTGAGTGCCGAACCTCCGATGCTTCGCAGGTCAAGATCCATTACCATGTGGATTTCCACTCCCAGCGCCTCGGCCACATTACGGGCGGCTGCGAGTTCTTGCCTATGCCGTTGGCCGTAATTCACCGTAAGGCTGTAAATCGAAAAGCCCATGTCTTTGGCCATGGCCATGGCGGTGGTGGAATCGATTCCTCCGCTGGAAAGGACAACGGCCTTTTTCTTTTTTTCAAATGTCACATCCGGCATACGGCAATCGTTATACCCCCCTGTCCAGTTTCGGCCAGATCGCTTTGTGAAGCTGCAGATGAACGCGCACCGGCAGATGATCGCCAAGGATCCAGGCGGAAAGCTCCGCCGGATCGAGTACCCCGAATACCGGTGAAAACAGCACGTGGCGGCGTGGAACACAAGCTGGGATTTCCGGGAGCCATTTTGCGGCGAATTCATAATCCGTGCGATCTTTGAGGACGAACTTGATCTGGTCCTGCGGCCCCAGGCAGGCAAGGTTGTTCCGGTTGAACCGGCCGCTTTCATTGCTTCCGGGGCATTTAATGTCCACTATTTTCATGCATCTTTCATCCACCGCTTCGATCGCAAGGGTACCGTTGGTTTCCAGCATCGTCTCGTAGCCTTCTGAAGCCAGTGTCGAAATCAGGGGCAACACATCCTGCTGAAGCAGGGGCTCACCGCCGGTGACTTCCACTAAACGGCAGTTGAATCCTCGAATCGCTTCCATGATGCCGGCGATGTCCAGTATTCGACCGTCTTCATACGCGTACCGCGTATCGCAGTATGAACACCTCAGATTGCATCCGGCAACACGGATGAACACGCACGGGCGGCCGGCATGAATCGATTCGCCCTGAATGCTGTAAAATATTTCATTGACACATATCGCCATAATCGTTGCGGCTGTAGGCATACCCTAAGAGAAAGGGGAAACAAGGGTTAATTTTTTTCGGTATTTATATCAATCGATCCGGTATTAGTAAACAACAATCCTCTAATTGATCTTTATCGGGGACTGTGTTAATTGCCTTGCAGGATGGATCCACCGGGGATTTGCGTCCGACGTCTATGTGTGCATGAAATTGGAGGGAATCCAAATGGACTATACCCAAATCGATTATGAGGTCCGAAACCGGGTGTTGGTCATTACCCTGAATCGGCCGGAGAAACTGAACGCATTTACCGATTATGTCATGGCGCCCGAGCTGATGGATGCCTTCGACCGGGCGGATGAAGACGATGATGTCCGGGTCGTGATCGTCACCGGGGCAGGCCGTGGGTTCTGTTCGGGCCATGATCTCGAGGAGGGATTCGACTACGAAAAGCAGGCCCGGGCCACCTTGGATACGCACCGGGATATCGGCGGAATCGTCGCCTTACGGATTTTCGAGATGAAAAAGCCGGTCATTGCCGCCATTAATGGTGCCGCAATCGGTGTCGGCATTACCATGACACTGCCCATGGATATCCGTCTGGCCTCTGAAAAAGCAAAAATCGGATTTGTGTTCACGCGCCTGGGCATTACCCTGGAAGCTTGCAGCAATTGGTTTCTGCCGCGGATCGTCGGCATCAGCAAAGCGGCTGAATGGGCCTATACCGGCAGAATATTCGATGCTCAGGAAGCACTGGCGGGAGGGCTCGTCAGCCGGGTGGTTCCACATGAACAGCTGATGGAAAAAGCGTTTGAGACGGCCGGGGAAATTGCGGACAATACTTCTGCGATATCCATCCCTTTGAACCGGCAGCTGTTGTGGAAAATGCTCTCGGCGGATCATCCCATGGAAGCCCATAAAATCGAGTCGAAATGCATATACTGGCTGGGTCTGATGCCGGATTCGAAAGAGGCCGTAAATGCATTTCATGAAAAACGACCCCCGAAGTTCACCATGAAGCCGAGCACGGATATGCCCGATTTCTTTCCATGGTGGCCCGAAAGAAAGTTTAAATGAACGTGAGAAAGAACCGCATTAAAGCAGGCGCGATAGAGTACGACCATATCATTGTCAAGGGGGCAAAAGAGCACAACTTAAAAGATGTAACCGTCAGTCTTCCCAAAAAAAAACTGATCGTGTTCACCGGTGTTTCGGGGTCCGGAAAATCCAGCCTTGCTTTCGATACGATATTTGCGGAAGGGCAGAGGCGATATATTGAATCGCTGTCATCGTATGCGCGCCAATTCCTGGGGCAGATGGAAAAGCCCAAGTACGATACCATCAAAGGCCTGTCACCCACCATAAGCATCGAACAGAAATCGGCAAGCAAGAACCCCCGGTCGACAGTAGGCACGATTACGGAAGTGTACGATTATCTCAGGGTGCTCTTTTCGAGAATCGGCATTCAATACTGCCACAAATGCGGCAGCAAGGTCGGCAGGGGGGATGCCCAGAGCATGGTTTCACAGATTCTTGAACTGTCCGAGAACACGCGAATACTGCTTCTTGCGCCGATCATCGAAAATCGCAAGGGTGAACACCGGGAACGGATCGAGGAACTCAAGCGTGACGGTTTTGCACGGATTCGCATCGACGGTGTGGTCCAGGATCTTGCCGACGTTATACGCCTTTCCAAGAATAAAAAGCATCATATCGAGGTGGTGGTGGATCGGTTGGTCATTCGAACGGATGCGGCCTTTAAAACCCGTTTGACCGATTCGGTGGAAACCGCTTTGAAGTATGGAAAAGGGAATTTGGTGGTCCACGTAGTGGACGGCGAAGACATTCGTATGAGCGAAGCCCGTTCCTGCTGCGGTTTTGCATTCCCTGAACTCGATCCCCCGCTGTTTTCATTCAATTCCCCACAGGGAATGTGCCCGGAATGCAACGGAATCGGTACCGTGCTTTCCATGGACCCGGGTAAAATCGTGCCCGACCCCCGGCTCACCATCCGGCAGGGGGCCGTCCTTCCGTGGAGGAGCTATTTCCAAAAACCCGGCGGTACATCCTGGGGGCTTCGGAAGATACAAGCCCTGGAAAAGCAATTCGGGCTGGACCTGGATGTCCCATGGCGAAAGCTGCCGAAAAAACAAAAGGAGCTGTGCCTTTACGGGTCCAATGGAAAGAACGCCACGATCAGGTGGAACTCCGAAAATTTCAAGGGTAATGTCACCACGTCCATCGAAGGCCTGTTGAACTCGATGATGCGACGGTATCTGCAAACAAAGTCCGAGAGCGCAAAGAAATGGTACGGCCGCTTCATGTCTTCGGCAAAATGCACGACGTGCGGGGGCAGCCGCTTAAAACCGGAAGTTCTTCATGTACGGGTAAACGGATGCTCCATTATGGACATTACGCAGATGACCATTCAGGAATGCTATCAATTCGTAAGCGGTCTTTCACTGGAGGGAAACCGCCGAATCATAGCCGGTGAACTGCTCAAGGAGATTGTCAATCGACTGGGATTTCTCATCAACGTCGGACTCGATTATCTTACACTGGACCGAAAAGGACCGACGCTGTCCGGCGGTGAATCGCAGCGGATCCGCTTGGCATCCCAGGTGGGGTCGGAACTGACAGGTGTGCTCTACATACTCGATGAACCTTCCATCGGATTGCACCAGAGGGACAACCGGAAGCTGTTGGACAGCTTGCGCCACCTTCGGGATATCGGCAACACACTGATTGTCGTAGAACATGATCAGGAAACCATCGAAACGGCGGACTGGGTTGTGGATATCGGTCCGGGCGCCGGTCTTCTTGGGGGACAAATCGTTGCCGAAGGGACCCCCGCCCAAATAAAGTCCCACCCGGTGTCACTGACCGGCAAGTACCTGTCCGGGAAAGAAAAAATACCCGTTCCGGAGGTTCGGCGCAATCCGAAAGATGTCGGAAATCACCGGCTTTCGATTAAAAAGGCCTCTGAAAACAATCTGGCGGACATTACGGTCGACATCCCGCTGGGCCTCTTTGTCCTGGTAACCGGTGTTTCAGGAGCGGGCAAATCCACACTCACCAACCAGATTCTCTATCCCTCGCTGATGCGAAAGCTCCATGGGGGTGTCGGCGAGGTCGGCAGACATGGTGGGATTACCGGTCTTTCCCGTCTCGACAAGGTCGTCAACATCGATCAGAAAGCCATCGGCCGCACACCTCGGAGCAACCCGGCCACGTATACGAAGGTGTTCGACCACATTCGAGACTTGTTCGCCTTACTGCCGGAATCCCGGGCGCGCGGATATAAGAAGGGCCGTTTTTCATTCAACGTCAAGGGCGGGCGCTGTGAACACTGCGCCGGCGATGGCTATATCCGTGTTGAAATGCATTTTCTGCCGGATGTATTCGTGCCCTGTGAAATCTGCAAAGGCAAACGGTTCAATGACACCACCCTGGAAATTCGCTACAAGGGCCATTCCATTGCGGACGTGTTGAACCTTTCCGTCCGGCAGGCACTGGAGCTTTTTAAAAACCATCCCAAAATCAAAGCCATTCTGGACACGCTCATGCAGGTAGGCTTGGGATATATCAAGCTCGGGCAATCCGCCACGACGCTGTCCGGGGGTGAGGCCCAGCGCATCAAGCTGGCAAAGGAATTGGCTCGAAAAAGTACGGGCCGGACCTTGTACATACTGGACGAACCCACTACCGGGCTTCATTTCGAAGATGTCAAGATGCTTATTTCCGTTCTGCAGAACCTGGTGAATGCCGGGAATACGGTGGTCGTGATCGAGCATCACCTGGACGTGATTAAATCCGCGGACTGGATTATCGACCTCGGGCCCGAGGGCGGCCGGGAAGGGGGGCGGATCGTGGCGGCCGGGCCCCCGGAAAGCGTGGCGATGTCTGAAACCAGCTATACCGGCAAGTACCTGCGGCAGGTGCTTGGGCAGCAGGAAATCCCTTATGAAAAAATCATGGCACAGGGGGGCTGATGATATCCGTGTGTCGGCTGAAAAACAGCATCATGGACTATGCCTGGGGATCACGTACGGCTATTCCCGAACTCATGGGGAAAAAAGCGCCTTCAGACGTCCCTCAGGCTGAACTCTGGATGGGGGCGCATCCAAAAGCCCCGTCCATGGTGTTGTGGCGGAAAAATTGGGCGTCACTTCCGGATCTCATCGATCGTTATCCCCAGGAGATCTTAGGGGCATCCGCCGTGCAGCGGTTCGGCCGAACACTGCCTTTTTTATTCAAAATCCTTGCCGCCGAAAAGCCGTTGTCAATCCAGGCCCATCCAAACCGTATGCAGGCCGAAACGGGATTCAAGCGGGAGAATCGGCACCGCATTCCCATCGATGCCGTGCATCGAAACTACAAAGATAACAACCATAAGCCCGAATGCCTCTGTGCGCTGACGCCGTTCCGGGCCTTAAAGGGCTTTCGGCCTGTCCCGGAAATCCTCAAAAATTTCGATATCTTTTTCCCCGACGAATTCGATGATGTCAAACATGTTCTTTTGATGAGGGAAAGCCGGGAGGCGTTGAAATATATGTTCGAAAGGGTAACGGCGCTCGAAGCATCTCGGAAAGAAACGCTCGTCGCACATGCCGTGGCCCGGACACCCGACGATCCCGGCCAAACGGCCGTTTCGGAATGGATGCGGCGGCTTTACAGGGAATACCCGAAAGATGCGGGGGTGTTGAGCCCGATCTTCCTGAATCTGGTGTGCCTTCAGCCCGGTGAGGCCGTGTACCTGCCGGCAGGTGAGCTTCACGCTTACCTGCAAGGAACCGCTATCGAGGTAATGGCCAATTCGGATAATGTGCTTCGGGGAGGTCTGACAAACAAGCACATCGATGTGAACGAGCTGATCCAGGTACTGACCTTTGATTCCGGTCCCGTTTATCCCCTGGTCCCACGGTGCGTGACCCCATCGGCGACGGTATATGATTGCCCGGCGGCGGAATTTTCTTTGGCGTGCATCCAGGTGGATGATCGAACATCCTATGAGAGCGGGCGTGACAGGAATGTGGAAATCCTGCTGTGTACGAAGGGGAGGGCGGTTATCCGCACCACGAAAGGGCACGAAGGAATGCCGATCACCGGGGGTGATTCCGTGCTGATACCTGCCGGTGTAATCCGATACGGCATCACAGGGAATGCCGTTTTCTACAAGGCCTATGTCCCTTAGCGTTTGAAGGGAGCTGCGATGCGCTTGCTTCACCCGATCAGCCCCGCGGCCGCCAAGGCTCGATTCGTGGTTGCACGGTCGACAGTTCGCCGCCGGGTCATCGGTAATTTCGAACGTCTTTTACGTATTCCTCGAAATCACGTTCATCTAAAAAGCGCGAAATGATTGCGGACACCGCGTCCGCCGTATCCACCTGAATGCGGCCCTTGTCATCCCGGCCGGCCATTTTCTTGGAAACATCGACAATAGTGGACAACGCTTGGGCGCTCACCTTGATATTCACATGAATGAGAACGGTTTCCTTTTTCTTGTCCGACACATCCGTATCCTTTTGCTTTTCGTACGCGTTTGAAAAAAATCCATGGAAGCTGTTGCCTATACCAAGTCTACGATGACGGGTCAAGCGGCGCGTGCGTTTGCTTGCGCTTTAATTTATGCAGACCCTTGTTTATCCCCCCCATCCCGGCCTTCCCCCTCCGGTGGGGAAGGGGAGATGTAGCGGCAATCGTCAATAATTCCACTTCCCGTATTTTAAGCAGTCCGTTCAAGCGGCTGCTTCGCGCCGCTTGAAAATGATGGGTAATTCGTTTAAGTGCCAAAGTGTCCAATCATAAATGGCTAATTCGCTCCATTCGGCGTTTTACGAAGCACATTCGTTCAAAAAACAAACCGTGAGCAAGCGAACGGCACTTTTATTTAATTGTTGAAAATTAAGGCATAACGATCAGTGGACTCGCGGCGCAACAACTCCCCTTCACCCCTGGAGGGGGAAGGCCGGGATGGGGGGGGAATAAAGACCCGATCCGCTTTGTCTTTTAGCCTTGATCCTTTAGCTTTCAGCCAACATCAACGATCCCAACGATCTAAACGATCCAAAACGAATCAAAGACCCAAAAAGTCATTGCCTCGAATGCCGTGCGACCAACACGGAGCAGGGCGCCTTATGGGCGATCCGCTTGGCAACACTGCCGAAAACGACAAGTTCCATTCCGGTAAGTCCATAGGATCCAACCACAACCAAATCCACTTGATTTTCCTGTAAATACTGCAAAATTTCGGAAGACACGTGTCCGTCCCGGATAACCAGGCTGTGGGTGATATGCGCGGGGATTCTGCCGGCGTAATCTTCCTCCATTCTTTTTTGAATCTTCAGGGTTATCGCCTCATTGGGACGGTCCGGAAAGACCCATTCGGATTCGACCATAAGCGGGTTGGTCGGGACGGGCACGACGTGAAGAACGGTCAGACGAGCCCGGTACTTTTCCGCCATTTCAAGGGCCATGTCAAAAGCGGTCAGGGCGTTTTCAGAAAAATCCGTGCAACAAACGATGTGTTCGATGGCCATATCGCCTCCTGATCCAAACGGTTTATAATTTTAAATTAACACTGTCCGGCTATCCGATTAGGAAAGAAACATATTTTAAATTAATATAGTTGAGCCTGTAAATCAATACGGCTTATTTGTTCAGTGCTTATCCGGAAACGGCTGATTGGCTCCATCTCGGCATCGGCCGGGAAATTTCAATCCTCAAGATACTTAATGTATTCCTGCGGTTAATATTTCCCGGCCGCCTTGAATGGAATCGAATTTTCTCTCCGGATGGACACTTCATCGAACAAATCTGTTTGCCCGATTTGACGATATTTGCTATGATCCCTTGACGTTCTGAAACCCCGGCAGTCCGGATCATAAGCATTTTCGTACGGATAATCATATGGCATCACATGCAATTTCAAAAAAGGAGCTCCTGATCATCAGGGGCGTAAACATGCCGAACCCGGAGAGTGTCGAAGTCGGAGAAGAAATCGATCCGAATCGGATTTCGGGTGACAACGTCACCATTCATTCCGGATGTAAACTTTTCGGCGCTCAAACGCAAATAGCGAACGGGGTGAGCCTGGGAATCGAGGCTCCGGTGACCATTGACAGCTGTTTTATCGGATCCGGCGTTTCTCTGAAAGGCGGTTTCTTTCAAAAATCCTGTTTTCTGGAGGGGTCTTCCGCAGGATCCGGTGCCCATGTGCGCGAAGGCACCATCATGGAGGAACAGGCCGTCATCGCCCATACCGTGGGGCTGAAACAGACCATTCTTTTCCCGTTCGTTACACTCGGAAGCCTTATCAATTTTTGCGACTGTCTCATGTCCGGCGGTACCGACCGAAAGAATCACAGTGAAGTGGGAAGCGCTTATATTCATTTCAATTATACCCCCAATCAGGACAAAGCCACACCCTCTTTGTTGGGGGATGTTCCTCGCGGAGTCATGCTGAATCAGCCGCCCATATTCCTCGGAGGGCAGGGGGGGCTTGTCGGTCCCTGCCGGCTGGCGTTTGGAACCGTTATCGCCGCCGGAACGATTTGCAGAAAAGACGAAATGAGGAGCGGACGCTTCATTTTCGGGGGACCGCAAAAAGGAGGGAATACACCACGCCCCCCCGAAGGCGTTTACCGCAACATAAAACGCATCGTCACCAACAATATCGTTTACATCGCCAGTCTAAATGCGCTGCTCCAGTGGTACGAGCACATACGGCGGCGGTTCATCGGACCCTCGTTCGACGAGGAACTCCACCGGGGGCTCATCAGGACGCTGGATATCAATATCGACGAACGCATCAAACGGTTCAAGCAGTTTTGCATGAAACTCCCCGATTCCGCCGATCGATACCGGGCCGCATTCCGGAACGCGAATGAGCGGCTCATTCATCAGAAATATGAAGTATTTTCCAAGTGGCCGGAATTGGAAGAGGAAATGATCCGGCAGGGCGGCAATCTCGGAGAATTGTCATTAAAGGCGGCGTTCGAAACCAAACTCGATTCCGCCATCCGCAGAAAAGGGCCCCGATATCTCGATGTGATTCGTGAGCTTGATAAGGATGGTGCGGAACTGGGATCACAGTGGCTCGATTCGATCGTCACGTCGAACATAAACGGCATCCTTTGCCATATTCCCTCCTTTGGGACTGACGGCGGCGCTGTCAAGGTGGAGAAAACGACTTAATGGGAAAACTATTCGGTACCGATGGAATACGGGGGAGGGCGAATCAATATCCGATTACGGCGGAAACGGCCCTTAAAGTAGGCAGAACGGCCGCCTTCATGTTCGGTTCCCAAGATGAAAAAAAAAGCATTGTTGTTGGTCAGGATACCCGGATTTCCAGCGAAATGATCGCCTATGCCCTCATATCCGGAATCTGTTCGATGGGGATGGATGTCCAGTATGTGGGCGTGATGCCGACGCCGGCGGTGGCCTTTTTCACATCAGCTGCGAATGCCGCTGCCGGGATAATGATCTCCGCTTCCCACAATCCGTTTATCGACAACGGCATCAAGATCTTCAATCATCGGGGATTTAAACTGTCCGATACAACCGAAGCCGATTTCGAAGACCTGCTGTTAAACCGATACGATGACATTTTATCCGCTCTGAACGAAGAAATGGGAGCCGTTTCAATTCCGCCGAATGCCGAGGACCATTACCTTGATTTTTTGCGAAGCGTTGTACCTGCCGATTTCTCGCTATCCGGCATGAAAATCGTGATGGACTGTTCAAACGGCGCCACCTATCGGGTTGCACCGAAAATGTTCGAACGCTTGGGGGCGTCGGTCATCCCGTTGTTTATAAGCCCGGACGGCCGCAATATCAACGCGGATTGCGGATCGCAGCACCCGCACCACGTGATCGAAAAAGTTCTGGAATCGGGGGCTGACGTGGGGCTCGCTTTTGACGGGGACGGTGATCGCCTTATCGCAGTGGATGAACATGGGAAAAAAGTGTCCGGGGATGCTATTCTGGCCGTTTGCGCCAAACTGATGAAAGTGAAAAACAGGCTGAAAAACAGCGTGGCGGTGACCACGGTGATGAGCAATGTGGGGCTTGGCATCGCCCTGCAGGAATTGGGGATACGGCACCTGATGACCGATGTCGGAGACCGGCAGGTGGTAGAAAAAATGATTGCCGAGGGCTCGATTATCGGAGGTGAAGATTCCGGTCACATGGTTTTTTTGGACCATCACACCACAGGAGACGGCATTCTGACGGCGTTAAAGCTGTTGGAGGCGATGCGCCATGAAACTAAGCCGTTGTCTGAACTGACGCTGCTCTTGACGGTATTTCCGCAGGTCCTGGTCAATGTGCAGGTAACGGGAAAGCCGGATCTTTCGGCGGATCCGGATATTCGAGCCGCAATCAGCTCCGTTGAAAAAAAACTCGGGGACACAGGGCGGGTGCTCGTGCGGTATTCCGGAACCCGGCCGCTGTGCCGGGTTATGGTGGAGGGGCCCTCGAAAGTGCAGATAGAAGCGTATGCCGGTGAAATCGTCGAAGTGATCACAAAAAAGTTGGGGATCCGATAACGAAAACAAAAAACCCGGTGCCGAGCACCGGGTTAATTCGTCTGCAAAAACGCCGTGAATGGAAAAAAAGTTATTCTCTGTTCCCCAGGATTCGCAGCAGCATTAAAAAGAGGTTGATAAAATCCAGGTACAGGCTCAAAGCGCCTAAAATCGCGCCTTTTCTGATGACGCCGGCTTCCAGGCCTTCAGGCTGGGTCAGGGCCATATTTTTTAGCCTCTGCGTATCATAGGCGGTTAAACCGACAAACACAAAGACACCGATATAACTGATGATCATGGTCATGCCGGAACTTCGAATAAACATATTCACGACCGATGCAATGATAATCCCGATAAGCCCCATGAAGAGAAATCCGCCAAGGGATGTCAGGTCACGTTGCGTCGTCATGCCGTAAATGCTGCACGCCAAAAATGTTCCGGCACAAACGACGAATGTCGAGGTGATCGACGCCGCCGTGTAAACCAGGAAAATGAAGGACAGAGTGGCGCCGTTCAATGCTGCATACAATATGAACAGCCCGGTGGCGGTAGACGCCTTCATTCGCTGAACGCGCGCGCTGATCGTAAATACCAGCGCCAGCTCTGCGATTATCAATCCGAACAGCACGATGGGATTGCTGTATATGATCCGGGTCAGAGACTCCGTATTGGCAACGTAGAAAGCCACGAGGGCGGTAAGCCCCAATCCCAACGCCATCCAGTTGTAGACGCTTCGAATAAAGCTGTTTACCAATACCTGCGTCTGTGATTGACGAGCAGAAAGCGACTCCATTGAAACCTCCTCCAATAGGTTTAATATTTACGGCAACTCATTCAACTATTGATCCGGTCAGTAAAAACCGATAATTTGTCGGCCAATATAGCACATAAATTCCGCAATTCAAGCAAAAAGCCGTTATATATGAAGTGTACTTGGAAGGGTGTGTTGTCTGTCTAAATGACTGTTGTACAGTTTGCTTCCGATGTGATAAACAGATCAAACGATAGGTGGAGCCGTATGAAACCGGAACAGATCTATATGGAATTAAAGGATTTGGCTGAAAAGCTCGGCATAACGGTTTCGGAGCAGAATCTTCGGAAAACCGGCATTCATGTCGGCAGCGGATTATGCAAAATCAAGGGGAAAAACGTTTTCATCATGGACAAGCATGAAAGCATTCACGGCAAGATCGATATTCTGGCGAACTGCCTCGGGGATATGCCGACCGAAGATATTTACATCGTTCCTGCTGTTCGGGATGTATTGAGCCCCGCCTCGTTTCGGCGCAAAGCAGGGCGGCGTGAAAGGTCTGAACATGACCAAGGGTAGAAAGTTTACATAATATATATTATCAGACGTTTTAGAATCCGCATGCGGGGGGATAAATCGATTGAACCCAAAAGATCTCTATGATAGATGAAAAATCCTGGTGTAACCTGACAAAAGCGTAAGACTATGACGAATGCATTTAGCGAATCCGAGTCTTCCGGGCGGCGCATATTTTCGGTCTCGGAACTCAACGCCGCGATAAAACGTATACTCGAAGATCGTTTTCCGTTTATATGGGTTATCGGTGAGATTTCAAACTTCAGAATTCCTGCCTCGGGTCACTACTATTTTACATTGAAGGATGATCGAAGCCAAGTCGGCGCCGTCATGTTCCGCGGGCAAAACCGCGAGCTTCGTTTCAAACCGGAAGACGGCATCACCATTGTCGGCCTCGGCAGAATCAGCGCATATGAACCCCGGGGCACCTACCAGATCATTTTCGAATATATCGAACCCAAAGGCATCGGAGCGCTGCAGGTCGCCTTCGAACAGCTGAAAAGACGGTTGTCGGATGAAGGACTGTTCGACGCCCGCTTCAAAAAGCCCATCCCGTTTCTGCCGCGCCGCATCGGACTGATTACCTCGCCTACCGGGGCGGTTGTGCATGATGTGATTCATATTTTGTTCCGCCGGTTTCCAAACGTTCAACTGGATATATTCCCGGTAAAGGTGCAGGGAGACGAGGCGGCGTTTCAGATCGTCGATGCACTCGAAAGCCTGAATCGGCGCTGCTTGTCGGATGTCATCATTCTGGCCCGAGGCGGCGGATCGCTCGAAGATTTACAGGCGTTCAATTCCGAGGCCGTCGCCAGGGCCGTATTTGCGTCTGCCATACCCGTTATATCGGCGGTCGGCCATGAGGTGGATGTGACCATCTCGGACTTTGTCGCGGACCTGAGAGCCCCCACGCCGTCCGCCGCCGCGGAGCTCGCGGTTCCTGAAAAAGTGCGTCTGGCCGATCGCATTTCAGATCTGACATTGGTCATAAATCGTGGTATGTACAGGTATATCGAGAAGAAACGTCAGATCGTGAAAGAGCTTGCAAAGCGCATTGCGGATCCCAAAAAAAGAGTGGATGACAACCGGTTGAGGCTCGATGATCTGACGATTCGTCTGGTGCACATCATGATCAGGGACATGCGGCAACGCCGGGAAAGATGCCGCTGGCGCCACGATTCGCTGATGTCGAAGACCCCGCTGCTGCGGGTTGCAAAGGCCAAGGATGAACGTCATCAATTAGAACATCAGTTATTGAAACAAATGGCAAATATATACCAATCAAAATGGCGGGAAATTCGTGAATGCGACACCCGGCTCAAATCCCTCGACCCCAAGTCGATCCTGCAGCGCGGATACAGCATTACGCGAACCATTCCGGATGCCCGGGTGGTTCGTGATGAAAATGAGGTGGCGGTTGATCAGCAACTTGAAATCGTACTGGCAAAAGGCATGTTGACATGCCGTGTCGAAAGGAAGTCGGCCGATGGCAAAGAAAACGTTTGAAGAAAGTATGAAAGAACTGGAACAGATTATACATGAGCTGGAGTCCAGTGACCTGCCCCTCGAAAAGGCCATTCAAAAATTTGAAGAAGGCATGGCGCTGTCCAAATTCTGTTCCGGCCTCCTGGATGAGACGGAAAAAAAGATCAATCTGCTGCTGAAGGATGCGAAAGGATGCATTACGGAAAAACCCTTTTCGGACGAAATTGGAGAAGTCGAATGAGCGGTGTTTGCCTTACAGCGCGTTGGGTGATGATTACCGCCGGCTTATCCCCGGCAAAATAAACGAAAATTCCGGGTCCTATATGTTCGATTTAAAAAACTACCTGGCGAACCGCAAAAACCGGATCGACCGGGCGCTGCATCATATCATTGCGGCATTCGTTCCTTCCGGCCGATTGGGCGATGCCATGCACTATTCACTGACCGCGGGCGGAAAACGAATACGGCCGATCCTCTGCCTTGCCGCAGCGGATGCTTTAGAGAAGGACCGCCGGTTTGAAGACCTTCTCAATCCCGCCTGCAGCCTGGAATTGATTCACACCTATTCCCTGATTCATGACGATCTTCCGGCCATGGACAATGACGACTTGCGAAGGGGAAAACCCACCTGTCACGTAAAATTCGATGACGCCACCGCTATTCTGGCGGGAGATGCCCTGTTAACCCTCGCCTTTGAGGTCTTGTCGGATCCCGGTCTAAGTGGTGTCGTAACGCCGGGACGGCAGGTTCAATTGATCCGTTTAATTGCATCGGCTGCGGGTGCCGGCGGCATGGTTCAGGGCCAAATGCTGGATATCGGCAATGAAGGAAAGCGGCTTTGCCGGTCCGAGCTGGAACATATGCACCGCTTGAAAACCGGGGCGCTGATCGAGGCTTCCGTTGCGGCGGGAGCCATCCTTGCCGGCGGCGATGAAGACCGGATTTCCGCCTTGAAAGCCTACGGCAGACAGATCGGACTGGCGTTCCAGGTGACAGACGACATTCTGAATATCGAAGGCGACCCCAACCGGATGGGGAAATCGGTCGGGACGGATGCCGCCGTCGAAAAATGCACCTATCCCGTGATTCTGGGCGGTGTGGATGCCGCCCGGCGGTTTGCACGCGATTTAATCGACAATGCCTTGAATACGATTGATGATTTTGGTACACGTGCCCTTCCCCTGAGGGAAATCGCAACTTACATTATCAACAGAGACAGATAGGGAGTATGCTTACGTGGACCATCTTCTGAATCACATCAACAGTCCGGCGGATTTAAAAAAGCTGCCGATATCCGATCTGAAGACGCTCGCCCAGGAGATTCGAAATCTCATTGTATCGGTTGTTTCAAAAACCGGAGGCCATCTGGCTCCGAGTTTGGGGGCCGTTGAACTGGCCATTGCCCTTCACTACGTTTTCGACCTGCCGAACGACAAAATCATATGGGATGTCGGACATCAAGCATATGCCCATAAAATTCTCACAGGCAGAAACGAACGATTTTCAACATTGCGGCAACTCGGCGGCATTTCCGGATTTACCAAACGCAGTGAAAGCCCCTATGACGCGTTTACTACGGGCCACAGCAGCACGTCGATTTCCGCGGGCGTGGGGATGGCCTGTGCAAAGCGGATGACGGGGTCGGACAGCAAGATCGTCGCGGTGATCGGGGACGGGTCTATGACCGCCGGCCTGGCCTATGAAGGGCTGAATCAGGCGGGCCACATCCACAAAAATATCATTGTGATCCTGAATGACAACGATTTGTCCATATCTCCCAATGTCGGCGCCCTATCGTCCTTTCTGAGCCGGACCCTTTCCGCCAAGTACCTTCAGGATCTGAGAAAGTCACTGGGAGAATTTCTGAAATCCGTTCCGGGTATCGGAAATGATATCTATCAGCTGGCCAAACGTTCGGAAGAATCGTTCAAAACGTTCATTACACCCGGAATGCTGTTCGAGGCATTCGGATTTGAATATTTCGGCCCCATTGACGGCCACAAGCTTCATCACCTGATCGACATTCTGGAAAATGTCAAGGAGCTCGAAGAGCCGGTGCTTCTGCACGTCAGAACCGTGAAGGGAAAGGGGTACGCACCGGCCGAAAAGAATCCGGTCTACTTTCACGGGGTCGGCTGTTTTGAAATCGAAACCGGCAACTGTACCGCACATGATGTCAAGGCGCCGTCCTATACCCGGGTGTTCGGAGAAAAGATGATCGAACTGGCCGAAAAAGACGATGCAATCGTCGCGGTTACCGCAGCCATGCCGGAAGGAACCGGACTGGCCCGATTCGCCGAACGGTTTCCGGACCGGTTTTTCGATGTGGGAATCGCAGAGCAGCACGGCGTAACATTTGCGGCGGGAATGGCCGCCGAAGGGATCAAGCCTGTTGTGGCCGTTTACTCCACGTTTTTGCAGCGTGCATATGATCAGATCCTTCACGATGTCTGCATCGAGTCTCTCCCGGTCAAGTTCGCAATCGACCGAGGCGGAATCGTCGGTGAAGACGGACCTACGCACCACGGGCTGTTCGACTTTTCGTACTTGAGAAGTCTTCCCAATATGGTGGTGATGGCGCCCAAGGATGAAGATGAACTGTGTCAAATGATGGTAACGGCGATGGATTATCAGGACGGCCCCATTGCATTCCGATACCCCAGAGGCATTGGAACAGGGGTAACGATAACCCCCTCCCCTGCCCCGCTGACCATCGGTAAGGCCGAGATGTTGAGGGAAGGAAAAGATGTCCTGATTCTTGCCGTCGGGCGGTTGGTGTCTGAAGCGCTGAACGCATGTAACGATTTAAATGAACTGGGGATCCGTGCCGCCGTCGTTAATTGCCGTTTTATCAAACCCCTGGATCATGAACTGATATGTTCCCTCGTCAGCACTGTTCCCCGGGTGATCACGTTAGAGGAGCATGTTCTTCAAGGCGGCTTTGGAACCGCGGTGCTGGAGGTGTTGAATGACAACGGCATTACCGGTTTTCGTATAAAGCGTCTGGGAATCGCCGATGTTTTCGTCGAGCACGGCAGTCAACGTTTGCTGCTGGCGAAATACGGCCTGGATGCCCGGGCGGTAACGGCGGCTGCCATGGAACTGATCGAAATGAAAGCTTCACAGCGAGCCGTATGATGCCCTTGCCCGCTAAAATAGAAAAGAAAAGGATCGATCAGCTGCTGGTGGAAAAAAAAATGGCGGCAAGCCGGGAAAAAAGCCGGTCTCTGATCCTGTCGGGAAGCGTATACGTCGACTCCCGCCGGGTAGACAAACCCGGTACAATGATTGCGGAGGACGCCCGGATCGACATAAAGGGTAATGACATCGCATTTGTCAGCCGCGGCGGTCTGAAGCTCGAACATGCCGTAAAACAGCTCGGATTGACGGTTTCCAACAAGAACTGCCTGGACGTAGGTGCATCCACAGGCGGATTCACCGATTGCCTTCTTCAGTTTGGGGCGGGTCACGTCTATGCAGTGGATGTGGGATACGGCCAGTTGGCCTGGAAACTCAGAAACGATCCCCGCGTTACCGTTATCGAACGGACGAATATACGGTATCTTTCTGCCGAAGCTCTGCCGGTCCCGGTGGACCTGGCCGTTATCGATGTGTCTTTCATCAGCCTGAAGATCGTGGTACCGGCCGTTCTGAAGTTTATGAAGCCCTCTTCACGAATGCTTGCTCTGATCAAACCCCAATTTGAAGTCGGTAAAGGAAAGGTCGGCAAGGGAGGCATCGTAAGGGATACAACGCAGCACGAAGAGGTTATCCGGGAACTGGTTGCCTTTTTCTCGAAAAACGGCCTGGTATGCGGGGCCGTTATTCCTTCGCCGATTGTCGGTTCCAAGGGAAACAGGGAATTCATGATCGACATCGGCGTCTCTTGAAATACCCGACCGATGGATACGCTTTCACATCCGGTTTTGTCTGGTTTACGCCCGATCCCTTTCCATGTTTATGGCTGACAATTCGGGATTATAGGGTTGATTTTTTCCATTGCATTATATTAAAAAATGAGATTTAGGAAATGATTGCAGATAGCGGGACGGGAATGGCTTTCATGCTGCCGCCATTCATCAACTTCGACGGCTTGCCGCATTTCCTGGGCGGGAAAACCCCTGCCGGCAAATATACCGATACCAGAGAGGAGCATAAATGACTGAGACTTTAAACAAGCTTAGAAACATCGCCATTATCGGGCATGGCGGATCAGGCAAAACGTCCCTGGCTGAGCTCATGCTGTTCAAGACGGGTGTCACCAAGCGATTGGGACGTGTGGAAGAAGGAAACACCGTCATGGATTTCGAGCCGGAAGAGCTGAAACGCCAATCGAGCATCAGCAGCAGTTTCAACCATTTCCAATGGAAAAACCACACCGTAAGCATTATCGACACGCCGGGCGACCAGAATTTTTTCACGGATACAAAGCTTTGCATGGAAGCGGCGGACGGCGCCTTACTTGTTATCGATGCCATTGACGGCGTTAAAGTACAGACGGAACAGGCTTGGGATTTTGCCGCACAGTTTACCATGCCGTGCATGATATTCATCAATAAAATGGATCGGGAAAGGGCGGATTTCTCGAGAACCGTTCAAGATGTCACCGCCAGTTTCGATCCCAAGCCGGTTATCATCCAGGTGCCGATCGGGGCCGAGGCGGATTTTAAAGGTGTGGTGGATCTGATCGCAATGAAAGCCTATATTTACGAGGCCGACGGAAAAGCCAAACCGGTGGATATTCCGGATGACATCCGGCCGGATGTCGAAGCGGAACGCGAGGCTTTGGTCGAAAATATCGTAGAAGCGGATGATGAACTCACGGAAAGATACCTCGAAGGGGAATCCCTCTCGGATGAGGAGCTGAATGCCGCGCTTAAAAAAGGGGTGATGGACAGATCCATTGTTCCGGTCTTATGCGGTTCGGTTGCCAAGGATATCGGTGTAGACCTGCTGCTCGATGCCGTTGCCGCGGTGATGCCCTCCCCTGTGGACAGCCCGCCTAAAAAAGGACTGGCCCCGGATAATTCCGAAAAGGAATGTACTCCGGACCCCGATGCTCCATTTGCTGCATTTGTATTTAAAACCATTGCGGATCCATTTGCCGGCCGTCTTTCCATATTCAGGATCGTATCGGGAAAGCTGGGGGCGGATGGCGGATTTTACAATTCTGCGAAACAAACCCGTGAACGCTATAACCAGTTGCTGACCATAACGGGAAAAGAGCAAAAGCCGATCAATGAAGCCGGACCGGGTTCAATCGTTGCTGTGGCAAAATTAAAGGAAACGACGACGGGAGACACCCTGTGTTCGGAATCCGATAAGGTGATCTTCAAAACCGCTGATCCCCTGCTGCCGTTGATTTCTTTTGCCGTTGAACCCAAATCCCAGGGTGATGAAGATAAGATCGTATCTTCATTGGCCAAAATACTTGAAGAAGATCCCGCATTGCAGCTCGAACGAAATGCTGAAACAAAGCAGACCCTCTTATCCGGTATGGGCCAGGTTCACATTGAAACAACGGTTGAAAAGCTGAAACGAAAATTCAATGTCGAGGTTCTGCTGTCTCCGCCCAAAGTTCCTTATCGCGAAACGATTAAGAAGAAGGTCAGGGTTCAGGGCAGGCATAAGAAGCAGTCCGGCGGCCACGGCCAGTTCGGCGACTGCTGGATCCAAATGGAGCCGCTGGAGCGCGGGGCGGGATTCGAGTTCGTGGATGCGATCGTCGGGGGCGCCATCCCGAAAACCTACATTCCGGCTGTCGAGAAGGGAATTGCCGAAGCCGCTCAAAAGGGAGTACTGGCCGGTTTTCCCTGCATCGATTTCAAAGTGACGCTCGTCGACGGGTCGTATCACTCCGTGGATTCATCTGAAATGGCTTTTAAAATCGCCGGATCGCTGGCCTTTAAAAAAGCGGCGGAAGAGGCAAAACCCGTGCTGCTCGAACCCATCATGAAGGTCAGCGTAACGGCCCCGGACGAATTCATGGGAGACATTATGGGAGATTTGAACAGCCGGCGGGGACGGGTTCTGGGAATGGACACCGCTGGAAAGAACCAGGAGATTCACGCCCATGTTCCAATGGCCGAATTTCTGACCTATGCGCCGGACCTCAATTCAATTACCGGCGGTAGAGGCGTGTATACGATGGAATTTTCCCACTATGACGAAGTGCCGGCGCAGACCGCCGAGAAAATCGTGGAAGAAACAAATAAGAGCAAGGAATAATCGACCTCTTTACCTTCGAACAGCACGAATTACTCCAAGGGCGGTGTCAATCCCCCGCCCTTGGTTTCTGTCCTTTTACAAACAGCTGATCGTTGCAGGCATCTTGTGGCCTGCAACGGCGGTAGACTGAACTGAATCGCATGATATCATGTTTGGATGGACAGTTCACAATGGGCGGCGGCGGATTCATCGAGCATGCGTGCCAGCCCCCCTTTTTCCCCCGGTGTAAATCCAAGAGTTTTTCGCCACACCTCATCATCCTCCATGCAGAAATATACCAGGACATCGGGCGCCGCCTGCCTGATCCAGGTGATGATTTTACGGTACAGTGATATCCTGATCGGCTTAAAATACCGCATCTTCTGGTCCAGCCCCGGGATAAATTCGCCGCAGGTGATTTTGGAATTCGGAAATCGCTTCCGAATGATGGATTTAAGGTCCGCCATGAAGCGAAAGGTCCCCAGGCTGATCCATACGATGTTCTCCGGAGATATGCAGGAAAACAGCCGCTCGATAACGTCATAGTAATCCTGTTCACAGTTTTCGTAAATAATGATTGGATCGAAATGGAATGCCAGCGGATAGCCCCATGATTCACATAATTTTGCCGCCTCCAGCCTGTCCGTCAAACAGGCGGTGGCGTTTTCCTCGTTTTGGATTACCGCTTCGGAATTCAGGGACCACGCCATTATGGTTTTGCGGTTGTGATGAAGGGGTTTCAAGCGATTGATTTCGGTTGTCTTTGTCTTTAATTCCAAGATTGCATTGTCGTGTCGTGCAAAGACCGGAACAAGGACGGAAGACAGATTCGTCCAATGCTCCCAAATCAGGCTGTCGGTAAATTCGCCCGTCCCGATTCGATGGATGCGGTTACGGGTGAACATCTCGTCCAACTCGGCCGTCATTTTGTCGTGATTGATAAAATATTGCAGCACCGGCGGATGAAAGTAGGATTGAAGAATGCAGTACGCACAATCCATAAGGCAGTAGGTGCCGATATGAAGAATCCAATAACCACAGCAGTTATAATTGCGGGTTCCCGGACAGGGTCTTAAAAATCGCCCCCTGTTCTCGCTGATATACAGCACTTCCTTGCCTCTTAGAATGGGATCGTCGGCTGATCGGATGTAAGTGTAGACATCTTCGATGCAGGCCATTTCAACAGGAACGTCGATTCTGGATGTGACGGCCTCGGTTTCTTCGTTATGGGCGATATTTCTGTCGATAAATACGTTCTTAATCGTCAATCCGATCCTCCGGTTTCACGTCTCTAATCCAATGACGTTTTCAGTTCCGGATGAGAAATCAGTCGATCGAAGATCTTCCGGCACTGTTCCAACTCTTCCATGCTGGAAAATTTTATGGCAATGGTGTAGGTATCGCCCTCGAAATACGGTGGCGCCTGAAATTGGACGTTTGGGGGAAGCTTTAATGATTTCTTGATGTTTTCAAAATTCTGTTCCACTCCAACAAGTTTCGGAAACCGCCGTTTTTTCAAATAGGTCCGCAGCCGTCCTGCAGCACGGGATTTTTCCGCGTTTTCGTTTTCAAGGATTTGGGATAATTCGGGTTCGTTAAACAAATCGGAAATGGAAATGTCCTCTCGGTGAGCGATCTCATCGGTCAATGCCGTTATTTCCAATTGTTTATTGAGACTTACGGTCAGGTTACGGAACAGGTCGGCCAAAACCAGCGCATCGTCAACCGGCAACTCCGTCAATTTCCGTGCAACGGGCAAAGCGATGCTGTTATTCGCGATTCCGGATTTGAGAGAGGCCGGCATTTCTTGGATCTGCATCATCTTTGCAATAAACGAGGATTTCGCCGGCAGTCCAAGATCCAGGAGGGCATTTTGCAATTGGGCCGTGCCGCTCGAGCAGCGGGCAAGCAGCCCGATTGCATTGGAAAGTTCAACGGTGTTTAAATCCCGCTGGGACATATTGTCCACAACGGCCAGTTTCGCACAGTCTAAAAAAGGCTGGTCGGTAATCCGGCAGGAAATGGTTCGATATCCGAGAACCCGGCAGGCCGCAATGCGCCGAAATCCAAAAACCACGTGATGCCCCGATGCGGAACTTCGAAGCAGCGGGGGGTTGATCACGCCCTTGACGGATTGGATGGACTGCACAAGATCCGAGGTGTCTGTACGCGTCGTAATGCGAAAAAAGTCATCTGCGTCATCGATGGATGCCGCAGGCATATGCGCTTGTCTAAATGTCATGGACGGTGCCGGTCAGCCTGTGCAGGGCCTCCAGGTATTTCTGACGGGTGTTGCGAATCACCTCGTCCGGCAGTTCAGGCGCCGGCGGCGTTTTTGGCCATTCTATGGACATCAGGTAATCCCGAAGATATTGTTTGTCGAAGCTTTTCTGTGATTTTCCGGGGGCATAATCCGCTTTAGGCCAGAACCGGGAGGAATCCGGGGTCAGCACCTCATCGATGAGAATTAATTCCCCGTCATCCAGACCGAATTCAAATTTGGTGTCCGCGATGATGATTCCTTTTTCTTCAGCAATCCGGCAGCCCTCTTCATAAAGTTGCAGGCTGAATTTTTTCACGCGTTCCGCGATATCTTTGCCGACATGCGCTGCAGCGGTTTCAAAATCGATATTTTCGTCATGTTCGCCAAGCTCAGCTTTTGTACTTGGCGTGAATATCGGTTCAGGGAGTTTCTGCGATTCCGTCAATCCCGGCGGCAGCGGAATGCCGCAGACGCTGCCGGTTTCTTTGTATGACGCCCATGCCGATCCTGAAATATATCCCCGGACAACGCATTCGATGGTAAGCGGCCGCGTCTTTCTGACCAGCATACTTCTGCCTCTCAGGGTATCCGCATAGGGCCGGCAAACCTCCGGGAACTCGCCAACATCGGCCGAAATGATATGATTCTTTACGATCGGTACCGTTTGTTCAAACCAGAAAAGAGATATTTGGGTCAATATCTTACCTTTTCCGGGTATGGGATCGGTCATGACAACGTCATATGCGGATATCCTGTCCGTCGCCACCAGCAGCAGGTTGCCGTCGACCTCATAGAGGTCTCTTACCTTCCCCCTTTTTACCAGTGCCAATTTCGGAAAATCGGTTTCGTAAACCGGTCGGTCCATGTTATGCAGATTCCTTTTCGAGTCAATTATTTTTTCTGTTTTTTCGATATATACCGCATCAAGATCTCCCTCGCCGACGCGTCGGGTTCTATGAATCGAATTCCGAATTCATGGCGCCCATCTTGAGATAGGCGGTATATCACCATGCCCTTTACATCCACGACGTCCTCTTCGATGCCGATGGACAGCCAAACAGGATCTTCGCCCTCGATGGGAAAATGGGTTTGCAGCCGGACACCGGCTTCCGACAAATTCAATATTTTTCCCATCCCCTGCCGGATCACCGTATCATTATCATCCTTCAGGCAAAGGTACAACAAGTGCGCTGAATCTATCCTCTCGTGTTTCCTGCGATCTTCCATGTATCGGCTTTTCCCCGGCGCCCATCCGGATATGGCTGATTCACGTCTTCATCAGCCGGAACGCAGCACCATGTGCATCTGTCATTTATACTGTACAAGATAATGATGCCGACTAATTTATTCTGTCTAATCGTTCACGTTTTACGAGCATCGGCACCGGATTCGTCCTCTGCATGTTTTTTTTTGAATTCACAGGTCATCATCGAGGTGGCCGACATGCAGGCGGCGACATTATTGATGATGTTTTTGAACGTCGTGGAAAGGCGGTTATATTCGGCCATCCAGGAACTCATATCGATTTCGCTGACCTTGAGGTTTTTGGAAACATAGACACTCGCGGACAGGTGTTCATGATCCATATCGATAAACGGTATCTTGCCGATAAAGTCGTCCGGATACAAATTCGCCAGCAGCACATCCCCATAAGGGGTGGATCGGATCACGCTTGCCCGCCCTTCTCTGATAAGAACCGGCTTTTGGGGGTGGTCTTCCTGAGGCAGATAAAGCTCCATTTTGTTCAATCGAACCGGCGGTGCGGTGTTGAAAAAATGGGCGACCGCACTTTCCGTCACCTGTTTCAGCCGCTTATCCAGGCTCAAAAAAATGCTTTTCAGCACCGGAGTCAGCAGGGCGAATTCGTTCAACAAACGCTGGCTGTCCAGAACACCGAGCATTACGCGGGTTTCCGCGATAACGGTCGCACTGCGGGTGTAGTCACCCAGCAAAAAGGAGGCGATACTGCCGACAAAAGATCCGGAACCTAAACGAACGATCTTGACGGGGCCGTTCTCGGTTTCCCTTAGGATCTGAACAGTGCCATCCAGGATGACCCAAAGCCAATTGCCGTGTTTTCCCTCCAACACGATATCTTGTCCTTCTGTGAATGTCTCTTCATCCACGACGTACAGATAATCGATAAGGGGGCCCCTGATGACCGGCTGAGACACTCCCGGAAACTTATCATTTTCCGGGTCCGCATCATACGAAATCGGGCCGAGCCTCTTGATTTTTCCTTCGTCGAGCATCTTTAAACCGGTTAAAATGATCTGCATACGGCTGTCATGAATTGTTTTAGCGTTCTTAACCGGGCTCAACACGAATTCAAAATGCCCCCGGGTCCACCCGAACAGTGCATATACGGCATCGAGCCCGTTTAATGATCCGTACCGGGCATCGATCGGATTGCCGTCGACAAAGAAGATTACGCCCGTATTTTCATCATAGGGATTGTTTATATTCAACAAACCGGTAGCATTATTGGAACCGATCAGCTGCAGAAGGTCGCCTAATCCAAAAAAGTTCAGATCTCCTGAAAAAACGGTGTTTGCAGGTATCGTTTTCATTGGGCCCACTTAAATTGCTTCTGGAGTGATACCAGTGTCAGTTTCAAGCATTCCGTTAACGTCTTTCCAACGCCCTCTCCGGTTATCGCGCTTGCCGGAAAAGAGGGAATGTTCAACTGCCGGTTCAAATCCCTTTCCATCTGATCGACAGCCATAATCGGAAGTCCTTCATCTGCCAGATCACGCTTGTTATATTGCAGTACAAGAGGGATTCTAAAGATGCTGATGCCGTATTCCTTAAGGTTCGACTGAAGATCTTTCAACGAAAGCATATTCTTTTCCCGCCGGACTTTAAGCGAGTCGGCCACGAAAACCACGCCGTCAACACCTTTCAGCACCAGCTTCCGGGTGGATGAATACTTGACTTGCCCCGGAACCGTATACAACTGAACGCGCACATCACACCCTTTTATTTTGCCGAGTCCTATAGGCAGAAAATCAAAAAACAGTGTACGGTCTCCTTCCGTATTGA
The DNA here is from genome assembly GCA_046483495.1 of Desulfobacterales bacterium. Taxonomy (GTDB): domain Bacteria; phylum Desulfobacterota; class Desulfobacteria; order Desulfobacterales; family UBA5616; genus CAYLRU01. Next base: position 51,390 of record JAWODC010000044.1, on the reverse strand, counting down.
TGCTTACCATATCACCGGCGATCTGCTTTTTAAATGTTTTGTAGGTGTATTCCAAATTCGTTGTTTTGCCGCACCTTCCAGGCCCGTAATAAACAATTTTGCATTCGATTTCGCGGTTCTTCAGGTTCAAAACTGCCATAGATAGCTCCACGCCCGAAATTTACATGTGAAATGAAAAGGGCCTTCTTCGTTTGCAGTCAAAACATGGATTTTCAAGTTTCGTATCGATGAAAGCAGACGCTTGCCGGTTTTTCAATTCTTATTCTCCGATTTGCCGGATTTTTTGATGGATGCCAGAATATCGAACTCTTCGAAATCTTCGTTGTCCTTTTCGGTTGTCCCGTCCGACTTGCCGCCCGCTTCGGTCCTTTTCGGTTGATCGGCTTCTTCTTCCAATGGCGAGTTTTGTTTTTGCAGCTTCTTCAGGTTTAGTTCGATGATGTTGTCTTGATCCGCCGTCATCTCGGGGAGCCTTTTTTGCATTCCTTTGTATTTGAATGTTTTTTCCATAAAATTTTTCAGCACGTCGAGCTGGTGGGAAGTAAAAAGATTACTGTTCAGCCAATCGCGGTATTGCATTACGGCATCGTCATATCTGGATTCGAGGAAAAGGCAGTGAATGATATGCCTTGCCGCTTCCAACCGCCTGGATTCAAATGCCAGAAGCTTTGTCAACTCCTCTTTGGCACGGTCGAATTGTCCGAACTTCAACAATGCCTTTGCGCCTTCGAGTGCCGCTGCGCTCTCGTCGTCACCATCTGCGGCCTGGAACATTTGTGTAATCAGGTCTTGTGATTCTCTTGTCATCTGCGGTGAAAGCACTTTTTTTTCGACCCTGCGGCGCTCCTTTTCCAATTCCTTGATTTTAGACGATATATGGTCGATGAGTTTCTTCCCGGCGGAAGGCGCCAGGTTGCGGTTCACCAATTCAATTATCTTTTCATAGGATACTTTCGCTTCTTTCAGCAGGCCCTGTGCGCGATAAAACTCCGCTTCCTTGATCAAGGATTTGATTTTTGCTTTAAAATTCATGGGACAGCCCTCGAGAAAAATCACCTCCGGATATATGGTTTACACCATTTATCAGTAAGTTAGATCTTTTTTTTTCGAAGGAACTTAACGTGAAAACCATATCTTTGTCAACAAATGAAAGTGCTGTCAGGTCGAACAGCATACCTGTCGGTCCGGTTGAATCATGACAGGAACTATTAAATTTTTTGACATCTATCATGAAATTATTCTGTTGACAATCGCAAGTACACTGGTTATCCAAAGTTTTTGACAGAAACAGCACATCAGGTCCGAACATTATCAACATTACTGTATATTTATATATTCGGGTAAGGAGAATCAACGTATGGATAAAAAAGTGACGGTAGTAGGAGCGGGAAATGTCGGGGCTACGGCGGCCCAAAGGATTGCTGAGAAAGAACTGGCCGACGTCGTTCTTGTCGATATCATCGAGGGTGTGCCACAAGGCAAGGGGCTGGATCTGGCGGAAGCGGCCCCGGTGGAGAAGCATGACGCAACCATAATCGGCACCAATTCTTATGATGAATCCGAGGGATCGGATATCGTTATCATCACGGCCGGAATACCAAGGAAACCGGGCATGAGCCGGGACGATCTGATCAGCACAAACGCCGGTATTATGAAAAGCGTTACCGCTGAAGTGGCAAAGCAATCCCCGGACGCAGTTCTCATCATCGTAAGCAATCCTCTCGATGCCATGTGCCATGTCGCCTACGAAGTCAGCGGCTTCAAGAAAAACAAGGTCGTCGGAATGGCGGGTGTACTGGATTCGGCACGCTTCAGGGCCTTTATTTCCATGGAACTCGATGTGTCTGTTGAAAATACGCATGCCTTCGTACTGGGCGGCCATGGTGACACCATGGTGCCGCTGCCGAGGTATTCAACCGTTGCAGGTGTTCCCATCACCGAATTTATATCGAAAGAACGCATCGATGCGCTTGTAGAGCGAACGGCCAACGGCGGGGCTGAAATCGTCAAACTCCTCAAAACCGGCAGCGCGTATTATGCCCCATCCTCCGCCGCGGTTGAAATGGCTGAAGCGATTTTGAAGGACAAGAAGAAAATTCTGCCGTGTGCCGTGTATCTCGAGGGTGAATACGGATTTAAGGACCTGTTTATCGGCGTTCCGGTAAAACTGGGTGCGAATGGTGTTGAAAAAATTATCGAGATCAATCTGACGGAAGATGAAAAAGCCGCACTTAAAAAATCGGCTGATGCCGTGCAGGAATTAAAAGATAAGTTGGCAGAACTCGGTGTTTAACCTTTTCAGCACTGTTCAAGCGTTGCCTGCCATGGCGTTGTCGGCTTGGAAAATACCCATCCGGAAATGAGAAAATTCGTTTCAGGTTAAGGCAAGGTTTCCTCCACTCCCGCCCTCTTTCGAGGGCGGAATGGCGGAGCCGAGCCGATGTCCGGTTTTACCCTTTGTGGAATGCAGAATACACTGATTCAGCGGCCTTGCGGTTCATCCCGGGGACCCGGCACAATTCATCGATCGAAGCCGCCCCGATCCGCCGAATGCCTTTGAAATGCCTGAGTAGGTTTTTTTTTCTTTTCATGCCGACCCCCGGAATGCCGTCCAATTCGGATTGCAGGACTCGGTTTCTGCTTTTTCGACGGTGAAACGTGATGGCAAACCGGTGTGACTCGTCCCTGATCCGCTGAATGAAAAGGAGCAGATCGTGCTCTTTTCCGAATGCAACCGCATTGGCGCGCTTCGGCTTGTAAACCTTATCTTCGCCCTCCCCTTTCGTTTCATCTTTTTTGGCAATTGAAATAATATCGAAGCGGTTGTAAAGGCCCAGTGCGGTCACCACATCGACGGCGATATTCAACTGGCCTTTGCCGCCGTCGACGATCAGCAGATCCGGCAAAGGATCTTCGGATGTTTTCCAGCCGTGCTTAACGAATCGACGGTGCAGAATTTCCCACATGGTGGCATAGTCATCCGGCTTTTGAACCGTTTTAATGTGATATTTCCGATAATCGGATTTTTTGGGAATACCCTTTTCAAAGACAACCATCGCCGCCGCGGCACTATCGCCCGAAATATTGGAATTGTCGATGCATTCGATGCGGTTCGGTAGCCGCTGCAAGTCAAGGCGCCACTGCAGCCTTTTCAAAATCTCCTCCGCTGCCGCACCCGAGGATTTGGCATCCCGAAGCGCGGTTTGGGCATTTTGAACCGCCATTTCCACCAAACGCTTTTTTTCACCGCGATATGGGTGTCTAATTCGTATTTTTTTATGAAGAATGGCGGCCAAAACGTCTTCGAGAATACCGGACGACGGCAGAGGTATCGACAGCAAAATTTCCTCCGGTGAAAAATGGAATTTTTCGTAGTATTGTTTAATAAAAGAGGCAACCCGTTCGGCCGGCGTTTCCGCGCTTTCGTTAAAATGAAAGTTTCCGGCGCCTTTCAGAAAACCGTTTCGAACCGTCAACAGGGTAATCGTCGAAAGAAGGCCGTCCGATGCCAGCCCGATCACGTCGCGGTCTTTAAAATCGGAAGTCGCCGCAACTTGCTTTTCGAGCGTTTTTTCCAGGGCGAACATTCTGTCACGAAGTTCAGCTGCTTTTTCAAAATTGTTGTTTTCAGCGGCGCTCGTCATTTCTGATTTTATTTTTCGAATGAGGTCGGGTGCTTTCCCTCTGAGAAACAGCACAACATCATCGATCATCTGTCGGTACACGTCTTTGGAAACCTTCATGCAGCACGGTGCAAGACATGTGTTCATTTGATAATTGAGACACGGACGGTCGCGATGCTCAATCAGCTCGGATTTGCACTTGCGGATCTTAAACGTCTTGTGAATGAATTTCAGGGTGTCCCTTACCGCCTGTGCGGAAGAAAACGGTCCGAAATAAATGCAGCCGTCATTTTTAACTTTTCGGACGACACGTATATTCGGAAAATCCTCCCTGTAATCGATCATGAGGGAGGGATATCGCTTGTCATCCTTCAGGACGACATTGTAGCGGGGCCTGTATTTCTTAATGAGATTGGATTCGAGAATCAGAGCCTCTTTTTCGGTGCCTGTGATGATGGTCTCTAAGTCAACGACATGCTTCAACAAGACGGAGGTCTTTGCATCTTTACGTCCGTTGCGAATAAAATAGGAGGCCAGCCTTTTTTTCAAATTCAGGGCCTTACCCACGTAGATAACGCGGCCGTCGGCATCTTTCATGAGGTAGACGCCGGAATCGGAAGGCGTGTGGGCGGCTTTTTCCATCACAAAATCGTTCATAGGTCAAACACCAGCCGCTGCTTCAGTGATTTTATTCGGTCCCGGAGTTCGGCTGCTTTCTCGAATTCAAGTTTTCTGGCGGCTTTTTTCATCTCCTTTTCGAGGTTTCGTATCATAAGGTCGACATTCTCGATCGATTCGAACGGGGCGGTCGGCTCTTCTACTTTGGGTACGGTCACGTAGTCTTCTTCGAACACCCTTTCAAAAATGGAGGATATATCCTTTTGTATGGAGGCGGGAGTTATATTATGCAAACGGTTATACGCCTTTTGAATTTTTCGCCGCCGATCGGTTTCATCGATTGCGTGCTGCATGGAACGGGTTATGGTATCGGCATACATGATGATTTGCCCTGAAACATTCCGGGCAGCCCGACCGCAGGTTTGAATCAGAGACCGTTCCGACCTGAGAAAGCCTTCCTTATCGGCATCCAGGATGGCGACCAACGACACTTCCGGTATGTCCAGTCCCTCTCTCAAGAGATTGATGCCGACCAGCACATCGAAAGCCCCCATCCGCAATTCACGGATGATATCCATCCGCTCCAAGGTGCTGATGTCGGAATGCAGATACCGGACCCGAACACCCAAATCGGCGTAATACTCCGTCAGATCCTCAGCCATTCGCTTTGTCAGTGTGGTGACCAGGACACGATCCCCGTTGTTTTTTCGGCGTAGAATTTCCTCGTAGAGGTCATCCACCTGATGGGTGGCTTTCTTCACGATAATTTCCGGGTCGATGAGACCGGTCGGCCTGACAATCTGTTCCACGACATCGTTTCCGGCGTTTTCCAACTCGTATTCGGCCGGAGTCGCCGAGACATGGATGACCTGATTGACCTTGGATTTAAATTCATCGAACCGAAGGGGGCGGTTGTCCAGGGCGGAGGGCAACCGAAAACCATATCGGACCAGCGTTTCTTTTCGGGCACGGTCGCCGTTGTACATGCCCCGAATCTGTGGGACGGCGATATGGCTTTCATCGATTATCGTGATAAAATCATCCGGAAAATAGTCCAGCAGCGTCGGCGGGGGTTCACCGGGTCTTCTTCGGGTGAGGTGCCGTGAATAGTTTTCGATGCCGTTGCAATACCCGAGCTCCATCATCATTTCAAGATCGAAATGTGTACGTTCCTCGATTCGCTGGGCTTCGATGAGCAGGCTTTCATTTCTGAAATAGGCGATTCGATCCTTGAGTTCGGACAAGATCGTTTCCCGCGCCCGTTCAAGCGTCTTCCGTCCTGTGACGAAGTGGCTGGCGGGATAAATGGTTGCCGATTGCAGCAAGCGCCTCACGGTTCCTCTCAGGGGATCTATTTCGGCGATTTGATCGATATCATCACCAAAAAAATCGATTCGGATGGCCAGATTTTCTTCATAGGCGGGAAAAATTTCCACCCGGTCTCCCCTTACCCTGAACACGCCGCGATAAAAATCGATGTCGTTTCGCTCATAATGTATCGCAATCAGATCCGCCAGCAGTGCATCCCGGTTTTTGGCCATATCCTTTTTCACCACGACCCGCATATTCAGGTAATCTTCCGGAGCGCCGAGCCCGAAAATGCAGGATACACTGGCGACGACGATGACATCCCGTCTCGAGAGAACGGAGCGGGTGGCGGAATGGCGCAGCTTGTCGATCATTTCGTTGATGGAGGAGTCCTTCTGGATATAGGTGTCGCTTGCCGGGATATACGCTTCGGGCTGATAGTAATCATAGTAGCTGACAAAATATTCAACGGCATTCTCGGGGAAAAAGGATTTGAATTCGTTGTAAAGCTGAGCAGCCAGTGTCTTATTCGGCGCGATCACCAGAACAGGTTTTCCGATATTAGCGATGACATGTGCCATGGTAAACGTTTTTCCCGATCCTGTAACACCGAGAAGCACCTGATGTTTTTTATTTTCACGTACATTGCGGCTCAACGTTTCAATGGCGCCGGGTTGGTCCCCTGTGGGATTGAAGTTCGATACAAGTGTAAAATCGGTCATTAATCTTTTACTTTCCAAATGGTCCCGTCGGGCCGGTCTTCCAGAATAATGTTTTTTTCGGCAAGGGTTTGCCGAATGCCGTCGGCTTTGGCCCATTCTTTCTGTTTTCGTGCCGTGTTTCTTTCACTGATGAGTCGTTCAATTTCCGCCGGGTCCAGGGCTTCTTTCTCCAGGACCAGGTTTTTTTTCTGATCGAAATAAACGTCCGGCGAATGGGACAGGATTCCCAAAACCGATCCGATGCGCTCGATATCGTTTCGAATTGCCTGCAACAGCCGGATGTTTTTCTCCGACGGATTTCCGGCGGCCTCGTCCAATATGCGGTTTGCAGTCCGGGCTGCATCGAACAGAATGCCGATGCCCTGTGCCGTATTGAAATCATCATCCATGGCCGATCGGAATCGTTTCCACGTATCGCCATCGTCAGGTTCTCCTCCGTCTCGAGGCATGCCGGATAAGGCCTCGTCCAATCGTCCGATCAGCGTATAAAGCCTGTCCAATCCGGCGCCTGCATCCTCCATCGCAGCCTGCGAATAGTCAATGGGGCTTCGGTAATGGTTCGAAAGCAAAAACAAGCGCACGGCCTCCGGATGATACGATTTGATCGCATCTTTGATCATTAAAAAATTATTTAAGGATTTCGACATCTTTTCTTTGTCGATATTGACGAAGCCGTTGTGTATCCAATACCGGGCAAAGGGTTTGCCGAACGCCCCCTCCGATTGGGCGATTTCATTTTCATGATGCGGAAAAATCAAATCCTTGCCGCCGCCGTGTATATCGAATGTTTCTCCCAAAAATGCGCTGCTCATGGCCGAGCATTCAATATGCCACCCGGGGCGCCCCTCCCCCCATGGACTTTCCCATTTTGGTTCTCCGGGTTTTGCACTTTTCCATAAGACAAAATCCAGAGGGTTTCGCTTCCCCGGATCGACCTCGACCCTGGCGCCGGCGATCATATCCTCCGGTTTCCTGCCGGACAGCTTTCCATAATCATTGAAGCGATCCACTGCGAAATAGACGTCCCGGCCGCTTGTATAGGCCAGCCCCTTATCCATCAGCCTTTCGATCACGGTGATAATGTCATCGATATGGTCGGTGGCTTTCGGCTCCCGTGTGGGCCGGGCGGCATTCAGCGCATCCATATCCGAGTAAAATTCTTCGATGTACCGTTTTGCCAGCACCTCGGTGGAAATGTTTAAGTGTTGGGCCCTGTTGATGATTTTGTCGTCGATATCCGTAAAGTTCCGGACGTAGAGGACCTCGTAACCGACGGCCCTGAGATACCGGGTGATCACATCGAATACGACAACGGATCGTGCATGCCCGATATGACAGGCATCGTATACCGTAGGACCACACACGTACATCTTCACTTTGCCGGGCTCCATCGGCTCAAACGTTTCCTTTTTGCCTGACATCGTATTGTAAACCCGTATAGACATTTTTCATAAATCCTTTTAACACGCTGAGTGGCCTGGTTTTTGCCGCTGACTTCGAATTGCCCTTACCGGTTGTCGCCTCGCCCTGGGAGTGCATGTTTTCGGCGCATCATATGCCCGGGGCCGGGTCTTTAAATGACGTCCGGTCGTTTGAACGTGATGTGATCAGGGCGATGCAATGCGCCATCATGCCGGATCCGTTTCCAACGAATCCCAAGCCTTCCGTGGTGGTGAATTTCACGTTGACCCGGTCCTTTCGAATGTGAAGGGCCTCAGCGATATTTTTCACCATTCTGCTTCGATAGCCCCCCAGTTTGGGGAATTCGGCAAAAACGGTGGCATCCAGGTTGATTACGGCAAATCCGTGTTTTTCCAGGAGGCGGCCCGTTCGGCCCAGCAGTTCGATGCTGTCGATGTTCAAAAAACGGTCGTCCGTGTCCGGAAAATGCATTCCGATATCTCCCAAAGAAGCCGCTCCCAACAGGGCATCACAGACCGCATGCACCAGTACGTCGGCGTCCGAGTGCCCCGTCAGGCCTTTTACAAACGGTATATCGACGCCGCCGAGAATCAATTTTCGATTTGGCACGAGTTTGTGAATATCATGCCCGATACCGATGCGCATTATTTTCTCCTAAAAGAAGCCACCTTCAGTAATCCCGGCCTTCACGCAATACCAACCCCGAAGGCAGAGCATCTCCAAATAACACATTTTTCTCGCCTTTTTCAATGGGAACAGGCTTTTTTACTATTTTCAGAACCGATTCGGGTGCTCCATGCGAGGCCGCCCAATTCAGGATGTCATCGCGCTGCCGATCATCCAGATCCCGCGTTCGGTCTCCTGTCTTTCGGGCCATCTGAGCAACAACATTCACCACAGGAATATCATTTTTCCAGTCCAGGGACATCAGACGGCGTATCCATAACCCAATCTCGTTTACCGGCACGACCCGGTCTGCACTACCGTATAAAAGCTCTCTGGCACCCAGACGGGAAAGAGACCATAATTGCTGCATCATGTATTTGCCCGGTTTCAGCTCCGATAAAAAATACCGACCCCATTTGATCTTTTCGTCCACCACCGTCCGTTCCATGGCCGCGGCGGCCATCCAAATCTCGATTCGCTCATGTGGCGTTAACTTCTTGACCTTTCCCTTTTTGGGCATCACCCAATGAGCGGCATCCTGCATGATCTGTTTCTGCTGTCCCGCATTCAGTCCACCGGCAATACGCCGCCAGAAGACCCACCATTCCGTTCGAACCTGGGGTTGATTAGCGCGAAGGGGTCCCTTTCCATAGATGCGCCAGACTTTTTTCATACGATGATCGTCGAATCCTTCACCAAATCCGGGTCTAAGGCAAAACCCCGCAAGGTTCAACCACCGGCGTTCATGATCCGGACCGGCTTTGCGCCATTGCGTGTTTTCAACCAATATATCGGCGATTTTTCGAATCAGCCCGAGCGGCCAGTCGTCCTTTTTGCGTCCGATAATGCCTGCGATGTCCTTCATCAACGAATCGAGCGGATGTATAGTCGACCGGGCGGCGAATGCGGCTCTTACCGTTTCCTGGACCTCGTTGACGGTGGTTTCTTCGTATACGGTTTCATCCCTGATCTCCAGTGTGCGATCCACATTTCTCAGGTCGAACTGCAGTTGCCATCGATGGGGGCTAACCAACGATCGGCACCACAGGGACAAGGTTCCCACTTCGGTATATTCGGCTTCGATAAAAACCGGTATTTTCGTTTTTCGGCTTTTCTGTCCAAATTGGATTACGGTTTTAATGGACGGTAAAGGGGACAACGAATCATCCACAGGGATGATATCACCGACGGCATCGCCGGCCCGGAAACTCGAGCTGTACATATCGAATTCCACCGGTTGATTGGCCAAAACGTCATATGTGTTTTCCAGGGTCACTTTTGTGCCCTCCTGCAGCCCTCTTTCGACCAGGCAAATGGCGTGCCGCTGATGATCCGGGCCTTCGGCGGATTTGGTAACGCCCATATAATACCCTCTTGCGCTCCCGCTTCCTACTCGAACGCCTCGTCCCGTCTTTACCAGACCGTAGTAAGACGCTCCCATGGCAACGGCCAGATCCGGAAACGGATTCTCCATCACCCGGGGTTCTCGACCGCCTTCCAAACGGTCCCATCGGCTGATGGCATGGATGATTCGATCGCGTATTATTCCCGGTTTTAGAACACCGCCGTTGAACAGCACGAGATCGGGTATATTTTTTTCCTTCTTAAGGACGTGTCTGATATCGGCCTGGTGGCGCTGCAAAAAAAACGAGATATGCCGCGTTACGGCCTGGATTGGTTCATATGGAAGGCCGAACGCTTCTGTTTTTTTGTCGATATCCGTCGCGTGTATCGGATCATCTTCGCGGACAAAGGGGAAAAATGTTTCCAGAACGCAATGTTCCACATCCTGACGATGCAGATCGACCGCCAGTGTTCCGGCGATCAGCTGTCGCCCCTTTCCAACCAGTGTAATCCGTTTGGCATCACTGCAGCCTTCGAGTATATCTTCTTTTGCCTGGCGGGATTGATTGCACAATGCTTTCCATCGGTCCGGAGAAAGGGTGGAAGAAAGCCTCTTTTCCAGCAGTCCGGCAAGAGCGACATCCATGTTGTCGCCGCCGAGTATCAGATGATCCCCCACGGCGATTCTTTCAAACCCGCTCACCCCCTCTTCTTCTTTCAAAGTGATAAGCGTAAAATCCGTGGTTCCGCCGCCGACGTCGCAAATCAGAATGAGGTCGTCAGGCTTCACAACGTTTTGCCAATCCGCATCGTGCTGCATCAGCCAGCTGTAAAATGCCGCCAGGGGTTCCTCCAGGAGCGTAAACTCCGGAATTCCGGCAAGCTTTGCACTTTCAACGGTAAGATCTCTTGCCACCTCGTCAAACGATGCCGGAACAGTGATGATGACCTCCTGATTCTCGAGGAATCCGTCCTCATCTTCCTGATAGCTGTTCCACGCTTTACGGATATGCTCGAGGTAAGCGGCGCCGGCTTCGACAGGAGACACTTTTTTAACATCGTCATCGGCTCCCCATGGCAGGATTCGGGCCTTTCGGTCGACCCCCCGGTGGCAAAGCCAGCTCTTTGCAGAGGAAACAAGCCGTGACGGCACATTGGCCCCTTGCTCACGTGCATAAAGGCCGGCGAAATTATTGCTGCGGGTGGGCCAGGGCAACCTTATGGCGGCTTCAGCTATATCATACGTTCCAGGGATGTAGTAAAACGACGGCAGAACATTCAGTCGGCCGATTTCGGATTTTCCCGTCAACTGGGGAATATGAAAAATTTCGACCTTTTCGCGGCCCTCTTCGGCATTGGCGAGATCCACAAATGAAACGGCGGAATTGGTAGTGCCCAAATCGATGCCGACAATATACCGCTTATCATTGAAATCCAATGATTATAACTCCTTCCATTCCAGTTCTATTTCAGCCGGTTGGATGATATCGAAATTGGAACCTGTGGAAAAATCCGGCATAGCCCATGTGTTGATGCGCCACCCCTTGTGTCGAACGATACCCTCAAAAGGCGGCTCTCCTTTTACCTCACCGACCAGGCTGTAGGCATCCATATCGAACGCCTTTTTGAGAGTGATCTTTTCCCCCTCCTCAATGTTGGTGATCGGCGCCAATTTCAGGTGCCGCTCCAGAACCCGTTTGCAGTTTTCATGGATATTCCTTACGGCTGCACCGATTTGATCATCCGTATACAGCGCCAAATCCTCGTAGAGAAAATCGACAAATCGGCCTTCGCGCTGGAATTTCGACAGCAGATCGGCGTATAAGCGCTTTTCCTTGAATGCATCGGTCTTGTAAACGATTTTCCGTGTCGGCTCTTCGGCAGCCGGTTTAGCCGTGGGCCTTACCGGCTTTACCGGTTGTTGGAAGTGCGGGGATATTCGGCGTGTCGTGCTGCGAACAAGGACCAGCCACAGGCCGATGATCCATATAGCCGTTACGGCGGCATAGGCGGGAATTCCGTAAAACAGGAAAATGTTTCTTAAATGCCGGATATGGTCCTGGACCGCATGGTTTTCGAGCGTAACCCCGAAAGGTACGAAAAGGCCGAAAATATCCACGGTAAGCGACAACCACCCAAAATAGATGGACAACGTAAACAGTGAAACCAATACCAGTGTAAACAGGATAATCCACAACAGCATGGATCGTCGAAACAACTTACTGATGTTCATCGAATGAAACTCCTTTTCGGCCGGGTTTTCTTCTTGCTATCTACGCTAAAAACAGTGTATCAAGATCTTCCGTTTAAAAAAAAAAAGAATATCATTTTTTTTGTCGGATGCAAAGGGGTTGGGATTTCCGTGTCGATATGATATCCTTCGTACGTTTTTGAACCGGGAACATTGATTTAAAATGAAATATTATCACAACAAACGCAACTTTAACTATAAATTTGACTTCGATATCGGATACTTGGCTGAAAGCCCCTGTCGGCACTGTGCTGATCGGGGCAACTTTCCGGAATGTATCGACACATGCCGGATCATCGAAAAAATCCAGGAAATTCTGATTGAAAGTATATCCTGTGCCAGAGGTTGACCTTAGTGGATTTGCTGGAACCGACACCGATGGCATATCATGATTACGGCACCAGGCGGCTGGAATGTGCGGAAAAATGGTCGAAAATGGGGTGAGCCGATGGAAATAAAGTTATCCGAACCCTTGCACATTTTTTATCCTGACCAAGAAGGATTCGTCGTAATCGCCTGCCCGTTTTGTAATTTCGCAAAAAAAATCGAGGCGGCAAAGTACCGGAATTCAGGAAAGTCCCTCAAGGTCCGGTGCAGGTGTGGAAAAATATTCACCTGTGCCATAGAATTTCGAAGGTATTTCCGGAAAAAAGTAAATCTTGCCGGTGAATACGTGCTGTTAAAAAATCAAAGAAAAGGCGATCTGATGGTGGAAGACCTCTCCATGGGCGGCATGGGATTCAGCAATCTCACACCTCATCAACTGGGAAGAGGCGATATTTTGGAAGTCACTTTCCGGCTGGACGACAAAAAGAAAACCGAGCTAAAGCGCAGGGTGAAGGTCGTCTCCGTCAAAGGCCATTTTATCGGCGCTGAATTCGCCGAAAAACAACGGTTCGATAAAGAACTGGGGTTTTACCTCCTGCCGTAAGCCATCAAAACCTCCGGTCTCTTCAAGATTCGAACCGGAAAATAATGCTGCCCCAGGTTACCCCCGCTCCAAGACCTAAAAAACACAAGGTGCTTCCCTTTCCGACAAGGTTCATTTCAAGAGCCTCGTCCAGGGCGATGGGAATCGTCGCGGCTGTGGTGTTGCCGTATCGCTGAATATTGTTGAAAACCTTTTCATCCGGAAGTCCCATGGCCTTTTGAAAAAACTGATTGATTCTCAGGTTGGCCTGATGGGGAATGTACAGGTCCACATCATCTTTTGACAAACCGGCTTGCACCAACGTTTCTTCAGCAACTTCCGGAAGCCTTCTGACGGCCAGCTTGAATACCGTTTTTCCGTCCATAATCGGAAAATGGCGGCCTTCGTCGATCATTTCTTTGGTCATTCGGGGAATGGCTCGTGAAGCGGGTGCTTCGGTATAAAGGGCCTCCGAGTGTTCTCCCTGTGCATGCAACGCCGTGGCCAGAACACCGATCGGTTCGTCGCTTTCGACGGCTTCGATACACACCGCTCCGGCACCGTCTCCAAAAATAACGGCGACATCGCGCCCCCGGGTGGAAATGTCCAACCCGGTACTGTGAACTTCGGCTCCTACCAAAAGAATCCGTTCCGCCATACCGCTGCGGATATATGCATCGGCAATGCTGAGGCCGTAAAGGAATCCGGTGCATTGTTGTCGAATATCCAGGGCCGGTGTGGTATCGAGACCCAGTTTGTGCTGCAGCAGGCAACCGGAACCGGGGAAAAATATATCCGGGCTCAGTGTGGCGAAAATAATCATGTCCAGATCATTTGCCGACCAACCGGCCTTTTCAAGAGCAATTTTAGAAGCCTCATACCCCAAATCCGATGCTCCCGTGTCTTTGCCCTGCTCTATCCAGTAGCGCTGCTCAATTCCGGTTCGCTGGATAATCCATTCGTCGGATGTATCCATCCACCGGGTGAGATCGTGGTTCGTGATTAAACGTGGGGGTAGGTATTTACCGGTTGATCTGATCATCGTTTTGCGCATAAAGCTGTCTCCTTCTGGGGTGAAAATAACGCCTTCCCGGGTAAAATACCCTTACCCGGAGCCTTTCCTTACGGCATCCGCCAATCCGGAATTTCGGTGAATTACCCGGGATACGGCCGTGTTGAATATTGCCTTTACACCGCAGACCGTCAATTCGCGGGCGGCCCTGGACATACCGGTGTACAGCAGTTCACGGGTCAAAAGCGCGGTGTCGTTTTTTGGCAGCACCAATAATACGCTTGAAAATTCAGAACCCTGGCTTTTGTGTACGGTTACGGCGTATGCGGTTTTATGCCTCGGCAGTCGATAAGGGGAAATATATCGTATCGATCCGTCTTCGGAAGGAAAACAGGCCATGTTAATATTTCCGTCGACATTCCAAAGAATGCCCAAATCGCCGTTAAACAGTTCCTGCCGGTAATCATTTTTCGTGATTAATATCGGCCGCCCCGCATACCACGGATCGTCGAGTCTTATCAGACCGTGCTTCGATAATATCCATTCCGCAAATCGATTGATGCGCTCGACCCCGAATTCACCTTTTCTGAGTGCACATAAGATTTTAAAGGAATTCAGTTTTTCCAGAGCGGCGGCAGGCGTTTCTTCCGTGAGGTAATCCCTATATCCTGTTATGACATTTCTTTCAAGAATTTCGTTCAATTTTTGCCGTGAGCCGGCATTTTCAAACCGGATTTCCGGGAAGGCGGAATCGGAAAAAAGGCGAAACGCTTCTTTACTATCCCCTCTTACAACAGCCCTGTTCAGCGTGTCGATCCCCGGACTTTCCGCAAAGCGGAACCCGCTGTCGAGACGAACGACGGAATCGGCGCTTTTGCCGTATTTTACGCGTTGGATACGGGTGGGCTCGAAATCTTTTTGAATGACGGCTTGTACAAGCGCATCCCATTGTGAAGTGTATCGGCCCGTGCATGCCGTACACATGTCCCCGAAGGCGGAGCCGGCCTCAACCGATGCCAATTGATAAGGGTCGCCTACCAGAATCAGACGAGCATTTTTCGGAACGGCGTCCATAAATTTCGACATCATGGATAGATCCACCATCGAGGCTTCATCCAAGACTACGATATCCGCGGACAGCGGCCGTTCGCTCCCATAAGTGAATACGGACGAAGACCCCTTCACAGGGGCCAGCAGCCGGTGAAGCGTTTGCGGCCGCGGAAAAGCCGCCTTCCCTGTCCGCCGGCCCGCCACATGAGTCAACGCGTTCCGGATGGATTCTCCCAGCCGTGCGGCGGATTTTCCGGTGGGGGCGGCCATAAGGATGCGAAGATCGAAATCCGGCCGTTGGTCCATCAGCGATAGGAGAATCTTGACTACCGTAGTGGTTTTTCCGGTCCCCGGGCCTCCGGTGATAATGCATATCGGCTTAAAGCACGCGGTGATCAGGGCCCGTTGGTACAGGTTATTTTCCGGCCCTGTGTTCGATGGAAAATATCGGTTCAGACTTTCATGAAGAAGTGCGGTATTCACGTTCAGAAGCGGCGCATCGAACCTTTCGCATAAACGCTCGGCCAGACGCGTCTCGCAGCGCCAGTACCGGTACAAATAGATTCTGTCGTTGTCATCCAGGATAAGTGGCCGCCTGTCACCCGGCTCTCCGACCAGAGGACTGGCAAGAAGCTTTTGCCGCAGCATTGGGACATAAGAGCGCGGCATGTCCTCATGCTCATTTCGGTGTATGCTTGACAGAATTTCGGCCGCCTCGGAAAGATGTATACATACATGCTTTTTTTCTGCGGCACTGCCGGCCAGTGCGGCCGTAGCAGGGACGTCCGGGTCCGTTCCGGGCGCAACGCGCGCCAAAAACAAGGCAAACTGAACGTCCAAATAGGTGATGCGGCGGTTTTGGTAAAGATGATCGATCAGGCAGGTATCCATATGGCTCATGTTGTTAACAACGTTTCGAGAAGGCTGATTCGGAATGCATCGGGCTTATCGTAAAATATGCCGGGCCCGCTGCTGTTCTTCGCATCCATGCCGCGGACAAAAAGATAAAATACGCCTCCGAAATTCCGAACGTAACGATATCCGGGCATTCGCAATGCGAGATAGCGATGCAGCGCCAGCGTGTAAATGTGATACTGCAGCACGTAATGGCGATCTTCCATTACGCCTTTTAACAGCTCTCTGCGGTAATCCTCCGGGGATGGACCGAGGTAATTGGATTTCCAATCGACAATAAAGTATCGGTTGTCATGCACAAATACCATGTCCACATATCCCTTCATGAATCCTTCGATCGGGGAAGCATTCATCTTTTCGGCTGAAAGCGGGATGTCGGGGGATATGCCGCCCCTTCCGGTCCCATTCACAGCCGCAAGTATATCGGCCGGAAGAGTTTGTTTCATCCTGAAGTAAAAGGCCATTTCATGGATACGGTTTGGTTTCGGAATCGATGATAACGCCGGTGCTCCGACATCCCCCTCTTTATCGCATCGCAGCGGCGACTGAAGCACCTGCTGCATCATCTTTTCAACGGCGGCACACCAGGCGATATCGAATCCATATTCGTTCAATTTCTCCTCTATCAGTCGAAAATTGCCGCCGTTTTCAGCTTCCTCATATGCAGCGTTTTGAAAAAGATCATGGAAAAGAAGGCCGGTTCGAATGCCTCCCGGGAATTTCAGAATATCGAAATCATCCGATCGATCGTTTTCATTTTCAGGTGTATTGACATTCCGGCCATCGTTCGCGAGTGATATAACGGCGTCACCTTCCGCTTCTTCGCCTTCTGCGTCAATCCCATGGATCAGGGATGAATAGCTTGCGATACCGAAGCTTCGACCGATGGTTTTCGAAAACCTCCTGCATTGAAGGGGACATTCCCTTCGCGTTTTTTGCATCGCAACATCGTCATTGTGCTTTTCCGGAAGCGGCGCCACAGTGATTGCATGCTTCGATTTGTCGGCAAGTCGGTTTAAATCATCGAACAGCCTCTCATCGGATGCCGCCGTCATTTCCTGCTGCAATGCTTCGGTTATACCGGCCGAAATACTTTTCGTATAATGAAAAAGATAAGCCGCCGCCGCAGTATCGGCTCCTTTGATTCTTCCCCAGACCATATAGCACCGCGTCTTCGCACGCGTAAGCGCTACATACAACAACCGAATGTTTTCGGCAAGCCGCTCATCCCGGGCATGCCGCTTATGATCATCGAAATCGGCCGAACCCAGGTCCATAACGCGCCGGTGGTTGTTTTCAGGATCATGATACAGAATTCGGTTGTCACGAATAGTGGAGCCGTCCCAAGGGAACGGGCAGAAAACGATTGGAAATTCAAGCCCTTTACTCTTATGTATGGTAAGGATATGAACGGCATCGGCGTCGCTTTCGAGTCGAATCAGATGCTCTTCCAAATCGGAGCCCTCGGATGCCCTTTTTTCGTAAAGCCACTTGATCACCCCTTTGATGCCGAATTGTTTCTCACGATCCGTTTTGTGAAGTATTTCCGATAAATGGATAATATTGGTCAACCTCCTCTCGCCGTCCGGATATTTCATCAGCCGTTCCTTTGCCTTTGCCTCGGACAGTAATCTCCTGAACATACGAATAAATCCGTGCTTCTTCCAAAGCATTTGATAGGTTTTAAAACGGGAGAGCATCATCTCGAAAACCGGTGAATCAGAGGTGTACAGTTCATTCGCCGTTGCCCCCAAAATATCCGTACTTAGAGCGGCTTTCAATTGTTTTCGGCTGCCGGGTTCGGAGACGGCATGAAGTATGCGTTGAATTTCGAGCGCCTCACGGGTTTCGAAAACGCTTCCTGTCTGATACAGTACGGCAGAAATTCCGGCGGCAGTCAGATGATCCTGCATCAACCGGGCCTGCCGATTCGTTCGTACGAGAACAGCGATATCCTTGAGTAAAAGGGCATTGCCGGATCGGCGCATCAGTTGAATGATTTCCAAGGCCACGGCATCGGCGGCACGGGGCATGATAACTTGCTTGGGGATGACTTTTCCGGGTTCGGATCCGTTTTCGAAGAACGGATGCCAGATGACAAGTCCCGAAGGAATTCCGTATATATTCGATTCTTGCGAATTCCCCGGCGTAATCGTTTCATAATTGATATTCTTGAATAAAAACGGGTTGGATCGGTTTGAAAAAACGGTGTTCACTGCTGTGATCAAGCAGGATTCGGATCGGTAGTTTTGCTGCAGCGTGTAAGTGCTTTGTGTGTTTTGGGCTGCCGCCATGTAAGAAAAGATATCGGCGCCCCGAAAATCGTAGATCGCCTGCTTCGGATCTCCGATCATCACGAACAAGCCTTCAGAATGCCCGAAGATGTCAAGAAAAAGATGGTATTGCAGTGTGTCCGTGTCCTGAAATTCATCCACGAGGGCTGCCCGGTAAGCCTGTCTGATTCTCTTTTTCAACAGCGGGCCGTTTTCGGTGTCCAGCGCATGCCTCACATGTGTGAGCAAATCATCATAATGCATGATGCCGTTTCGCTGTTTCCGCCGGGCCAGTTCTTTTTGAGCGTACACCAAAAATGCATGCTTCACGTTTTTTAACCATAGATCCATTTCGGATTCGAGGCTTCGGCACATTTGCGCGAAATTACTGCAAAGAGCGAAAAATGGATGCATCGGTGGTTCATGGTCTTTTTTCGTGGATGAAATAATCCTCTGTTGGGTGAAGTTATCGAACCTTTCGAAAAGGGGGAGAACGGGGTATGACATTCGGGTAAACCGGTCCATTTCCTTTGCCATCCGCTCAAGACGGATATCGCGCCTGCTCTTTTGTGGGTGGTCGGGTTCCGGATTCAGAGCACCGTACCTGTTTGCATTCAGGCAAGGATTTCGAAGGCGGTTCATGATGTCACTGCTGAAAGATTGCCAGGCATCCTTGAGCTGCTGAAAACCGGATCGTACATTCTTCAGAAGGTCATCGAAATTCGAGGCCCGTGTTTGCCCGATGATAAACCCATCTTCTAAGCCAAGCCCTTCGGCAAGGTCGGCAAAGAACGATGGTCCGGACAAACGGACCCGTGCATAGTTCGCGAGTTCCGGCGGCGCCTGATAAAAATGGATTCGCCAGAAATCCTCGGCAATCGTTTCCAATAGCTCCGACTGCTCCGGAATGACGTTTACATCGAACGGACAGCCGGTTTCAAAGGCATTTTCGGCAAGAATGCGCCGGCAAAATCCATGTATCGTATAAACCGCCGCCTTGTCGAAATCGACAAGGGAACGGTTGATATCTTTCCACGCTGCAGCATAATCGTCTATCCGGTCCATCATATTTTCCGTAAACGCATCCACTCCGCTTCCCGTTTCAAGGGCTTCCGACATATTCGACAATTTGGATCGTATCCTGTTTTTCAATTCGTCCGTGGCGGCACGGGTGAATGTAACCACGAGAATCTGCTCCGGAGACAATCCGCGCTCGAGTATAAGCCGAAGATAAAGGCCTTCAATGGTGTAGGTTTTGCCGGTCCCGGCGCTCGCCTCTATCAAATGGATGCCGGTAAGCGGCGTATTCATGACCTCAAGGGGTTTCATCATGCGTATATTCGTAGAGCTATCTGGTTTCGATGTTCATGCACATCCGATTTGTCGAACGATTTTTACCAAGGATTTCATCGGGGCACCGAAATGACGAAGTGCGGGGCGGCTTGAGAACCGGCACCGCCGGGAGAGATCGGTTTAAGCCACAAGAGGCCAAACGCCGCTTAAACGTTTGACTTGCGGTCCGATCAATTCTATATTGATCCATATCAGACTGTACGCACAGGTGCAAACTGAGTTTTTTGTCATCAATACAGATGCGGGAGCAGTGGGCTTTGACCGACCGCACTGCCGAAAGATGGAGCCGTAAAACATGAACGAGAGGGTAACCGATTTCATTCATCCCGACCTGAACGAAGAAGTCAGGGCGATCGGCGGGGGATACTCGATAATAAAGGAGGATAGACTCCACGTGGACGGACGCGAGGTTTTGTTTATGGTCGGGCATGCCGTCTTCGATACGTCATGCTGTGGTACCGGGGGATGCGGATACGCCATCGTCCCCGGATTTGTGATGGAATGGAAAAGCAGGCGGCATGATTCCGGACGGTTCATCAGCCGAATACAGCCCATTTCCGACCCCGACTTGCGAAAAAAAATCAAATCTGTTTTGAAGGAGAAAGAATTGGTTCAGGAGGTTCGCTTCAATTCCGAATTCGCTGATATGGGATGATCGGAAACAGCCTGTTTGGCCAGCATCTGCTTAATGAAGCGAAACTCTTTATCGGTTCCGTCATAATCGTAGGTCGATTCTTCTCCTTCCATGGGAATCAGTTTGAGCGGTCCCCTGAAAAATTGGGATGTAATTTGTTCACAGTCCCTGATGCTCAGGTCCTTTCTTAAAAAATACTTCGAATAGACATTGGCAAATCCAAGACTTCGCGTGATGCTGAACAATCGAATCTGAACCTTTGGATTCAAGAATTTTCTCAGGTTGTATGCGGTATTGACGGTATTGATGTCAAACCGTGTCGGATTACCGAATAGGACGGAAGAAAGCCTGAAACCGTAACGTCCGTATGCATCGGTATAGCTGTGTTTGACAGGGTATCCACTGTCGTTTTTAAGGCGCAGCGGTTTTCTGCCCATCTTGTCGTCACCGATAAGCACCGCCGGAACGATAACAGCATATTCATCCAAAAACACGCTGGAAAGTTCGATAAAACGGCGAACGAAATCGATTTTCGTCAACGGAGAATCCGAGGCCACAAACAGTGCATGTTCGGATGTTTTCGCCGCATCGGTTTCAGCGTATCCTTTAATCATGTTTCCCGCCAGTGAATTGAATTTCACATGTTTTTTTTCAATGTTGTACTGTTTGGCAATCTGTCCGGCCAATTTTTGGTTTTGATTGACGACCTTTATCGGCTTTGCAGATGTTTTGAAAAATTCGCCAAGGCGCTGCTCGAGCAGCATCTGGTGACCGACGACGATGATGTCCTTGACATTATCGATCTTCAACAGCAATTCCAACGTGAATTGCACCAGCGGCTTGCTGACCGAAACGCCGCCGTCTTCCACCCGAAATTCCCTTAACGGCTTATATCCCGTCTCGATAAACGTCTCTCCATAGTTTTCTGCAACGATTTTGCTATAGCGCTTGACTTCCCGCTTATTCTGATATCCCGCCATCACTACCGCACTCGCCATAAGCCGTATCCTTTGAAAACCATGGGGGTTAAAAATGACTGATCAGAAAAAAACACGTTCATCTATCGTAAAAAAAATCACCCTGGGTGTCAAGTGTCGAAAATTTTTCAATTTTAGAAGCGATGCCATGAATAAGGAGTATAGAAAAACGTTGAAGAAAAAATCAGGGCGGTGTATTCAAAATAAACCAATGAACACGCGGACAACGCAAAAACAGGACACAACCGACATGGACAATGAGCTGAAAATCGGATTGACCGAAGTCTCCCGACAGGAGCCTTTTGCATCGCTGCTGGGCATTGAACTTAAAGCGCTCGAAAGCGGTTACGCCCAAGTTGAAATGGTATATACCCCATTGAAGATGAACAACATTTATGGACGCGCACACGGCGGGGCGATTTTCGCGCTGATCGACGAGGCCTTCCAGCTCGCCTGTCAAACCCACGGTTCCATTGCCGTGGCCCTGAACGTGTCGGTAACCTATATCGCCGGGCCGTCTGAAGAAACCCGCCTTACAGCCACCGCAAAAGAGGTCCACAAGACCAGGAAAACGGCGGGCTACAGCATCACCGTAGTAGATGCCGAAAACCGGTTGGTGGCGACATGCAACGCCCTCGCCTACAGAACCGGAAAGCCTGTGCCTTTTGGAGCGTAATTTTCGCCCGCCGGCGGCATCCCATCGTTCTTTTGTCGAACTCGGTCGCCGGTCAATACAGCCCCAATTCGGCAATTTCTTTGAATATGCCCATTTGAAGCGCTTTTTGTCGCAGAAATTCCGAGATGGTGGGGTGATACAATCGGTTTCGGACTGTCATTCGGGCTTCTTTCGGGGTCAGGTTTCTTTTTTTCGCATTGCATGCAAAGCAACTGGCAACGCAGTTTTCGTACGATGTGGATCCTCCTCTGGATCGCGGGATAACGTGGTCAATGGTAAGATTTTTGGAAAACCTGCCGCAATAGGCGCATCTGAACCCGTCCCGTGTGATGACGTTTTTCTTGTTGAAAGGGATCCTGACGCTGTACAATATTTTGACGAGCTTTACGAGCTTCATCACCGTGGGAAGCTTGAAAGGCGTTCCTCGACCGCACTTGATGGTTTTTTCAGAATAGGAAAGAATGGTAACCTTTTCCTTTGCAATCAAACGCACCGCCCTCTTCCAATCCACCAGGTTTAAAAATGAATAATCGGCGTTTAACAATACGCATTGTGTCATTTCAACCTACCTACGGCGATGAAATCAACAGTAAGTCCATGACGGGATGTGCATTTCTGATAGCGTATTTGCAAAAAAAACTCAATTATTTTCCACTCGTTTTCGATTTATCCGGCGGCACCCGACAGCCGACGGCCGGGTGCGCCTAAAGGATGTTGTTCGGGTTGGTACAGGCAAACCCGGAGGGCGATTCCAAAACCTTATCAAAATCAGAGTCCGATACCGTGCGCAATCTTTTCCAGATAAAAATCGCTGTCACCCATAAACACCTCTCCCGCTTTGGCGCGGCGGTAGTAGAGGTGAAGATCCATTTCTTCACAAAACGCAATGGCACCATGGATCTGATGGGCCAGAATGGTGACCCGTTGGCCGGCGGTTCCGGTCCATGCCTTGGCCATGGCGGCGCTTAAGGACGCATCCATACCTTCTGCGATTTCCCATGCCGCTTTGTAGGTGATAAACCTCGCGCTGTCCACGTCCATCACCATGTTGGAGCAATGGTGCTGGACCGCCTGAAAACTGCCGATGGGCCTGTTGAACTGTTTTCTTTCCTTGGCATAGGCAACCGTTGTATCGAACGCCGTCTGTATGCCGCCGACCATCTCGGCACATTTTCCGGTTATGGCAATGGTTTGCAGACGGTCCATTATTTCCCAGGCGCCGTCGATACCGCCGATGACATCCTCCCGGTTTACCTTGACTTGATCGAAAACCACTTCACATTGCTTATCAAAGGCCAGCGTGTCGAGCATATGCACCGAAATGCCCGGCCTTTTCGCATTTACGAGAAAAAGGCTAATGCCGCCCCGGTCCCCGGCCCGGCCGGATGTTCTGGCGGCGCAAATCATGTAATCAGCGATATGGGCATTCTCTACAAAAAGCTTTGTACCGGTAAGCTCGAAGGATTCGCCTGCCGGTTTGGCCGTCATCGTGATGGCAGCGGCGTCATAA
Source organism: Desulfobacterales bacterium (assembly GCA_046483495.1). Classification (GTDB taxonomy): domain Bacteria; phylum Desulfobacterota; class Desulfobacteria; order Desulfobacterales; family UBA5616; genus CAYLRU01. The sequence goes on along the minus strand of JAWODC010000044.1, from coordinate 28,126 downwards.
TACATTTCCGGTTCTGTTGCAGCATATGCTAATATGAGATCGCCATTTGCAATTCCGGGTAAAAGAGCCTTCTTCTGCGATTCATTTCCGGCCTCGATTATGGCCGTCGCCCCCAAAACAACGGTTGAAAAAAAGGGGCCGGGGCAATTCACTTCACCCATGGACTCCAGTAAAATGGCAAGGTCGAGAAAATCGCCCCCTATTCCGTCATACGCCTCCGGAATCATGACGCCCATCCATCCCAGATCGGCCATCTTTTTCCACAATGCTTCAGGATAGCCTTTTTCATCGTCTTTCATTTCCCTCAACAGCGATGTGGGACATTCCTTTTTAAGAAATTCTTGAGCGGATTTTTTCAATATTTTCTGTTCTTTATTTAAATCCAGATCCATTTGATATTCTCCTTCCGATTGGAAATCGCGGATAATTCAGGGTGTCTTGAAGCATTTTCTCATGCGGTTTAATCAAAGCGTCACCCCTAATCCAGACCGATGATTCACTTTCGGGGCAGTCCCAGCCCCCTGACGGCGATAATATTTCGCATTATTTCCGATGACCCTGCACCGACTGTCGCCGATATGCAGTCCAGGTATCCTCTTGGCGCCATTCCCCTGAAAGGCGCATACTTCGAGGACATCATCAATTGGCTGTAAGGCCCAAGGATTTCCATGGCGACATTGGCCAGTTGGCGGCTCAGTTCGGTGCAGCTCAATTTCAATGCAGAGGCTTCTACACTGGTGTTCTGCCCCTTGTCCAGTTTTTCGGCAGTTCTCCAAAAAAACATATAGGCGATCTCCAGTTTCGTGGAAATAAGGGCGAGCTTTTTTCTGACGTCCTCGTAATCCGCCAACCGCCTTTTGTCTCTTTTGGACTCATGGACAACCGCCGTCAATTCTTCCAGAACCCTTTTGAAACCGCCGATCCCTACCATCAGGCGTTCAAAATCCAGGGCCAGCATCAGGTAGTAGAACCCCATATTCTTCTCGCCGATCAGATTTTTTTTCGGCACTCGAACATTGTCAAAAAAAACTTCGTTGAACGAGTGAACACCGACAATATTGATGAGGGGGCGAATGGTGACGCCGGGTGAGGCATTATCGACGATTAAAAAACTGATGCCCTTATGCTTCGGGGCATCCGGATCGGTTCTGACAATCATCCAGGCATAATCCGCAATATGGGCAATCGTGCTCCATATCTTCTGTCCGTTTACGATGTAGTGATCCCCGTCTTCGACGGCCGTCGTCTGAATACTGGCCAGATCGCTCCCGGAATCCGGCTCACTGTACCCCAACCACATTTCTATTTCTCCACCGGCGATTCTGGGGATCCATTCTTTTTTGTTCTGATCGGTCCCGAAATGCAGAATGGTCGGACCGGCAATTCCCACGCCGATGCCCGTTCCCGGGGCCCGGTAATAACTGATGCGCTCGTCGTATATGGCCTGCTCCATGTAGGTATACTGTTTTCCACCGTATTCCTTGGGCCAGGCGATGGTCAGCCATCCCTTTTGGGCCAATTTTTTCCTGAACCGGCGAGCCGATTCAACAAGCTCCGGATCATCGCGCATTTCCATGGAACCGTAGCCGCCGGGCCAATGCGTAGATTTTCCGGGCCAGTCGGGGGGCAATTCCGCCTGGAGAAATTGCTCCACTTGCTTCCTGAAAGCGTTTTCCTTTTCGTTGAATTGAAATTCCATAACATTTCCTTTCAGGGGTTTTGCTTGACCATGATAGAACCACTTTCCCGAAACGCATGGTCTTCCCATCGTTATTGCCTGTTACTGCCTGGGCAGCCCCAACCCCCTCATGGCAATAATATTTCTCTGAATTTCAGACGTCCCGCCCCCGACCGAGGACGGCGAATGCAGGAACTGTCTGAGAAACATTCCGCCAAGGGGAGCTCTTCGGGAGCCGCGATCCAGCTGTCCATAGGGACCCAGTATACTCAGTGCGATATTGCTCGTTCGTTCCATTATTTCGGTTGTCATCACTTTGGCCATGGAGGCTTCATAATTCGGAACGTTTCCTTTAGCCTGGATCGAAGTCACCCGAAAACAAATCATTCTCAAGATTTCAGCTTCCAAGGCAACGTGGGCCAATTTTTTCCGGACGACGGGATCATCGGCCAGCAGCTTACCTTCCCGACGGGTGGTTTTGCAGTAGTGAACCAGTTCATCGATCATACGTTTCAGGGCCGCCGGTGTTCCCACTCCTGAACGTTCATGATCCAAGGCCATGGCCAGCTGGTACCAGCCCATGTTTTTTTGGCCCACGAGATTTTTTTTCGGAACCCGGACGTCATCGAAAAACACTTCGTTAAAGGAATGAAACCCAAGAATATTGATCAATGGATTTACCTTTATCCCCGGTGTTTTCATATCCACGATGAACATACTCAACCCTTTGTGTTTTGGCGCATCCGGATCCGTTCTGGCGACCAACCAGCAGTAATCCGCCCGGTGACCGATAGTGGTCCAGATTTTTTGGCCGCTGATGATAAAGGCATCGCCCTCTTCGACGGCTGTTGTCCGAACGCCGGCAAGGTCCGATCCGGCGTCCGGCTCGCTGTAGCCCAGACAAAAGACCAGCTCGCCTCCGGCCGCTTTCGGCAGGATCATTTCCTTTTGTTCGGGGGTGCCGAATACCATGATGGTCGGACAAACCCATCCAATAGTAATCATGGTTTCAATCCCCGAGGGGGTTCCCGCCCGGGACATTTCTTCATCGAGGATAAGCTGGTAAATATGAGACCGTTCCTGTCCTCCGTATTCCTTGGGCCACGTCAGTGAGAGATACCCTCTTTGGCCCATTTTTCGAAACCAGTCCCGGGTCATTTCCCACGATTCATCATCTTCTTCCCATATCCCGTATCCAAGATCCTTCCATTTTTTTGGAACTTCTTTTTCTATAAACGCCTTAACCTCGGCACGGAAAGCCTCCTGTTCAGGTGTAAATCCAAAATCCATATGTCATCTTCCTTTGATTAAAATACAGTTTGTTTGTTGATGCTATTCATCGGCCGAAATGGTGATCCAAAAGGCCATTTTTTATCGGCCCTTCCAATTCGGCTTTCGTTTCTGAGCGAATGCGGTGGGCCCTTCGATCATATCCTCCGAATTCATCATTTTAAGCGTGCCGGGGAAGTAGGCGGCAACCGCCTTGTCCAGCGGCAGGTCGGCCCCTTTTATAACGGCTTCTTTTGACGCGCGAAGCGACAGAGGGGCTCCCAGCATGATTTCATTCGCCCAATTTTCGGCGGTTTCCATCAGCTTTTCCGGCGCAACCACTTCGTTGACAATACCGTAGGACAAGGCTTGGTGAGGGGTGATGCGCTTGGCCCCGAGGATCATTCCCATTGCTGTATGATAGGGAATTTGCCGGGACAAGCGGTGTACACCGCCGGCCAGTGCCATAAGGCCGACGCGGGGTTCAGGCAGACCGAATGCTGCATTTTCAGAAGCGATAATGATGTCGCATGATAGGGCGATTTCGAATCCGCCGCCCAATGCCATTCCGTTGACGGCGGCGATGATCGGCTTGAAGCAGTCGTACCGCTCGGTTATGCCTCCAAAACCGCATTTCAGCTTGGCATTGAGTTCGGCCATTTTCGCCATATTTTCGGCATGAAATTTTAAATCATTCCCCACGCAAAAGCCCCTCTCTCCGGCACCGGTGATGATGCACACCCATGCCTCCGGATCTTCGTTGAATGCATCGAACACATGTTCCAGCTCAAGGCTTGTCATTGGGTTTATCGCGTTCATGACATTGGGCCGGTTAATCGTTACGATTGTCAGGTGCTCTTTTTGTTCGACGATGATGTCCTTGTATTCCATTGGAAGCCTCCTTTGTCCAGCAAAAGGTCAAAAATGAATCCGAATAACGTTCATGGCCGGGAATAACCGATTCAGTGATGAACGCTTCGGCTCAATGAACCGCTTCCATCATTTGATGGATAGTATTTTTCCCAAGGGTAGACAGTTTCATTCCGACAAGAACCGGCAATCCGGCAGGATCGAAAAACGCTGAATCGGCAATCATCCGCCGCCTTGGGGGAACCGTTGACCGCCCGGCGAACGCATTCAGCCGGCGGGGGCGAGTCCGGGCCGCCCCCGTGATGTAATGTGCCGAGAGAATTTATTTGGCCGGCCGAAACTGAGGAAGCATAATATCGTCGGTCAGCTTTTCAAATATGACCTCCACCGGCATGTCCAGCTTCATATCCCCCGGTTCGGCTTCCCGCATATTGGCGAGATACCGCGGCCCTTCATCGAGCTCGACAATTACCAGAATATAAGGAAGCTCTTTTTCAAATGCCGGGTGGAATGTACGATGAACCGCGGTATACGTATGAACCTTGCCTTTGCCGCTGGCTTTAACCCATTCTCCCGGTTTTCGGGATCCGCATTCGGGGCATATATTGCCCGTAATGGAAACCGGGTTCCTGAACGTCCCGCATTCCGTGCATTTAACCAGCATAAAATCCTTATTTTTGGCCGCATCCCAGAAAGGTTTTGTCTCGGGCGTTATGGCAGGTTCCGGTTTTGGAAATTCATTTGTCATGATCGATCACCTCCGCAGAATTAGTGTTGAGTGAAAGGCGATAAACCCGCCCTGATTCGTTACAAGTCCGATTTTAGCATCTTTAACCTGGCGTTCGCCGCTATTGCCCCTCAATTGGCTGACCACCTCCGGGATACCGGTCCATCCCTGCAGGTAGGCTTCGGAAAGCATGCCGCCCGAGGTGTTGGTCGGAAATTCACCATCCAATCCCAAGCGCCCGTTTTCGACAAAAGCGCCGCCTTCCCCCCGTTCACAGAATCCCAGTTCTTCGAGCTGGGTGATAATATTGTGTGAGGTGGCGTCATACAGCCCAAGCACATCGATGTCCTTGTGCTGAATCCCGGCGGTTCTAAATGCGTGTTCACCGGACAGCCGGGCACCGGTATCCTCCAGTGTATTTCGTTCCACCAGATCCATTTTGACATGGCCTTGACCATATCCCATAACATATACAGGCGATTGCGGGCAGTCTTTTGCGCGCTCCGCCGAAGTGACCACGGCTGCGCGGCCGCCGTCGGAAACCAGACAGCAGTCATACAAGTGCAGCGGTTCCGACACCATCCTGGAGTTCTGGTGGTCTTCGAGGGTCATGGGGCGGCCATACATCTGGGCATTCGGATTCAGGTTGGCATGCTTTCTAAATGTCACCGCCACTTCCCCGAGCTGCTCGCTTTTTGTCCCATAGAGCAGTTTGTGCCGCATGGCGGCCATCGCGATTCCGTGCATGGCTCCGTGCAGACCGTACGCCATGGTCGGGCCGGGGCTGCTCCTGTAAGGTACTGCAGGCGCAGTAGCCGATTTTTCGACGAATGCGATCAGTACGTTCTTGCAGATTCCGTTTTGAATAGCCCATTGGGCCAACTGAATTTTGCAGCCGCCGGAAGCGCCCATTGAATCGTAATTGGCCGACAGGGACAGTTCCGGAATTCCCAAATCCTGCTGAAGGGACCAGCACTGCGTCATGGGATCCGTCCAGCAAAGTTCAACGAGAATGCCGTCGATGTCGTGCGGCTTCATTCCCGCATCGGAAATGGCATTGACACTGGCTTCAAGGAAAAGCTCCCTAACCGTCCAATCAGGACATTTTCCCTGAGGAGTATATCCCAATCCCACAATTGCACATTCCTTTTGACTCATAAAATCCTCCTCATATGTGTTGGTAAAAATAGACAGGGGTTGACGTCAATTACCGGTTAACGCAATGGAATAAAGGCTAAAAACCCGCATACCCTCTTCGGAGATGTGGGTAGCCGTAGTATAATTCATCCTAATGTGCAACATTGAAATGATTTATGGTTTTTTCCCCATCAGCCATTTCGATACAAATTCCCTTGCTACCTGATCGGGATTCGTCTCCTTTCGCGTCATATCCTCCACCAGTGCATCGAATGCCTCGACCCGCTTAAAATCATTCCAGAAGACCTTCGAAAATTCATCTTCAACCCGGTGCTTCAAATCGTTCATTACCTTTTTTTTCATTTCCTCTGCAAGCAGCCGCCGCGCTTTCTTTTTTGGTTCATCGAATTCCATGATAACGCGGTATTCATCCGTGTCGCTCAGGGTAATTTCGGCGTTGGGGTATTTTTTCCGAAAAACCCGCAGCATAGCCATATTCTCTCTCATAACGGAGGCACCAAAACGCTTATAGCCGTTTTCCCGGGCGATTTTTTCGAGTTTGTCCAGAAGCTGAGAAGCGATCCCCAGCCCCTGGAACTCTTCACTGATGACGAATGCAATTTCCGCTGTGTCATTTCCTCCCTCCGCATAAGAACCAATTGCCTTGATTTCTTTATGTCCACCCACCTTGATCAACCCGATAAGCGACATATTTTTGCGATAATCGACCTTGGACCATTCCATTTGAACGACTTCATGAGAAAACAATTTCATATCGTAGAAGAACCGAAGAAAAATCGTATGTTCCTGGAGGGAATAGTAAAAGTTGCGGAAGGCGAATTCATCTGACGGCAGCAGAGGCCTTACCTCCATGGATTTGCCGTTTTTCAGCGTAATGGTGCTTTTATACTTCTCGATGAACAGCAAATCTTCCTGGGCAGGCGGCAGCTGGTCGGCGAATATATAGCGGCGCTTTTTTGCCAAATCGATAAGTTCGGAGCGGAAATCCGGATGAGCGATCTGGGCCAGTTCCATGACGCGTTGATAAATTCCTTTTCCCTGGAGGGCGGCGATTCCGTATTCCGTCACGACAAAATCGACATCCCCCCGCGTTGTGGCAACGCCGGCCCCTTCGCTGAGAAACGGTACAATCCGGGAAACCGTTCCATTTTTGGCTGTTGAGGGCAATGCGATGATGGAGATGCCGCCTTTGGACATGGAGCACCCTCTTAAAAAATCCACCTGATCGCCGATCCCGCTGTAGAAAAGCGAGCCCATGGAGTCCGAACATACCTGTCCGGTCAGGTCCACTTCGAGTGCGGAGCTGATGGAAATCATGTTGTCGTTTCGGGCAATTTGAATGGGATCGTTTACAAAGTCCGAAGAGCGGAAATAAAACATGGGATTCCGATCGACATACTGGTATATTTTCTCGGTGCCCATGCACAGGGAAGCCACCACCATGCCGGGGAGCAGGGTTTTTTTTCGATTGTTGATCACCCCTTTTTTAAAAAGGGGTAGAAAAGAGTCCGTAATCATCTGGGTGTGGATACCCAGATCCTTCTTGTCGTCCAGGTAACGCAAAATGGAAAGGGGTAAAAATCCAAATCCGATCTGGAGTGTAGCGCCGTCATCCACCAGTTGTGAAACGTAATGCCCGATTCTCTCAGTAACTTCTCTTTCCCGGCTTCGTCCGGTCCTAACGGTTTCGACCAGCTGCTCTTCGTGCAGCACCAGGTAATCCACTTCGTCTACATGAACGTATGTTGCACCGAAAGTGCGGGGCATTCTCGGATTTATCTGGGCGATAACCATTCCGGCGTGCTCCAATCCCGCCCGGGTGATGTCCACGGATATGCCGAGGCTGCAATAACCGAATTCATCGGGTGGACTTACCTGCACAAGTGCCACATCCAATCCGATTTGACGGGTGGCGAACAGGGTGGGGATTTTCGAAATATAGGCGGGTATGTAGTCGATCTTCCCTTGAAAGGCCGCATCCCGCATATTGCTGCTTATAAAGAAAAGTTTCAAGGAAAAACGCGACAGGAAATTCTCATCGTTGATATAGTCCGCCAGGGTCCATGACAACATCTGATAAATCATGATGTCGTACAAATTGTCATTATTGATCATGGCTTTGACCAAATGTGACGGTTCTCCGGCCCCGGTGCCGATAAAAACACGGCTGCCCGGTTTAATGTGCGATACCGCTTCTTCAGCGGTCGCCAGTTTTTCCGGGCAGTATTCTTTTAAATCCATAGCGAATCCCTTGTTGCAGACCATACAGTAAGCATGTCCGCCGGGTGAAGAAATGATAAATACATACACTATGTATATCGTTTTCGTCTGTCGAACACAAACACAAAAACGGTCTGTTATGATGCCCGTTCGCATCCCCTTTCTTTTGCAAAGCATGCCGCGCCAAGAGCCCCGATGATCTGAGGATCGTATGAAATATGGGCGGATAGGCCGACCTTTGCCTCGACACGCTTGACGACACCGATGTTTTTGCCGATTCCCCCCGATATCACGAACTCCGATTCAATTCCGACCCGCTTTAGCAGTCCGTAGACCCGGTCGGCGATGGAAGCGTGCAGTCCTCCGAGAATATCCGCCTTTTTGATTCCCCTGCGCAAATGCCGGGCGACTTCGGACCTGGCAAATACCACACAGACATTACTTATTTTAATGTCATCCCCCGCTTCGAGTGACAGAGGACCGATCTCCTCCAACGGCACCTTCAGCATCTGTGCCATGATTTCGAGGAACCGCCCGGTTCCGGCTGCGCATTTATCGTTCATTGCAAATCCCACGTGCCGACCCGTTTTGTCGATGCGAATGGCCTTGCAGTCCTGTCCACCCATGTCCAGAATCGTTCGAGCATGTTGAAAAACCGCATGTACGCCCTTGGCATGACAGGCGATTTCCGTAATGATTTCGTTCGCACTGGGGACGTTGATCCGTCCGTATCCGGTGGCCACGATGTATTCCAGATCCGCGTGCGTAAGATTCCCTTTATTCAAAACCCCTTGAAGAGCTTCTTCAGCGGTGGCTCTGCTTCGAGGTCCGGTTTCCATGACATGGGATGCCAGTATGCCTTTTTCATTCAGAATTACAGATTTAGAAGCGGCTGATCCGATATCGATTCCTGCAACATACATATTTTCATTCCTTTTTATGCAATCGATCCACTGCCGTTTTGGGCATGCAGCACCGATGAGCGTCCGGTTCGCACCATGTATTCCCAACAATTTTTACGTCCATCATTCACTTTCGCCGTCGGCGGTCCTTTTTTTTCAAAGAGGCCTGAAGGGCGGCTCCCAAAGCGACGATGATCCGTGGGTTCTCGGGAATGATCATGGGGACGCGGTTCATTTTCTCGAGCATACCGACCAGTCCCATATTTAATGCCGGCCCACCGACAAACACGACATCCTTTTCAATGCCGATGCGGCCGAGAAGCTCGGATACCCGTGTTGCCGCGGATTGGTGGATACCGGCGGCAATTCGTTCGATCGTTTCTCCATTGTGAATATGGGATATGATAACGGATTCAGCAAAAACCGCACAGGTGCTGCTGACATCGGCGACGCCTTCAGCCGCCAGAGAGAGCGGTCCCATATCTTCGATTCCCACTTTCAGGTAGACGGCGCCCAGTTCGATGAAGGAACCCGTTCCGGAGGCGCATTTGGAATTATTTGAAAATTCTTCGAGCATACCTTCGGCGGACAGTCTCATGGCCCGGCATCCTTCGGCCCCCATGTCCAGAACGGTTCGTGCACCTGGAAAAAGAAATCGTGCTCCGCGGGCCGCGCAAACCTGTTCACTGCTCTTGCCGTGGGCAAATGTCACCTCATCCGCGCCCCATCCCGTCGCGTAAATGCGTTCGACATCGGACGGCTCGAGACTACGGTTATTCAAAAGCTCGGAAAAAACCTGCCGGGCCGCCGAGTCCGACTCCGTCTCGGTGACAAGAACCGTCGACTCGAGCATTTTTTCTCCGTCAAACAAAACACCCTTGACGCTCTGAGCGCCGATGTCGATTCCGGCATACAACGGCATGGCCTATCCCCCTATCATCTCGACAAACGCTTCAACCCGACTGCGCATCTGTTCGACGCCCTCCGCCGTATAATCCCCCTCGAGAAACAGGGTCGGTATGCCCTCCGATTTTAATCGATCTCTCAAATGGGGATATTCCCCTAAGCGCGCGTCGCAGCACTTCAGCACATAAAAAACCGCCCCCTCCACATCGAATTCCCTGATGGTGTTTTGTATATGGGCCCAACGGTTTTCGGGTATATTCGAGGTTACTGTACTTCTCGGGCATGCCGTGCCCAAACTTCTTCGCGCGATGGCTTCCATCGGCGGAAGCTCAGGATTCAAGGGATACCAGAAATAACGCGTGCCGATGCAGAGATCGTCGGACACCACCTGTCCGCCGGCGTCCTCGATAATTTTGATGATATCGGCATTGACCCGGTCCATGACCGAACCGGAAAGGTATATTCTTACCCCCTCTTCCGCCTTACGACCGGTATTTTCGAAATCGTCCAGCGTCTCTTTGAGCACGGCCGCATGCCGGTCGCGCGGCATCAAAATGCCGGCATACGCCGCCTGCCACGCTTCATATCCCGATATGGCCGGCGGATCGGATTTTCGCATGTCATACATGCGCTTCATCTGTGCTTTGCTGCTATTGTAAGCTGTTATAGCTTGGGAAAGATCCTCATCGGTAATTTTACGATTGTTGGCGCGCTCCAGCTCCTGCTTAAAATTGTTCAGGACTTCGAGATAGAACGGCAGAACGTGACGGCTGTTTATTTTTTCGGGATAATTGATGTAATGAACATACGGTTTGAGGTCCATCCCCCCGATCATGGAAGGAGGGTGCGGCCGTTCTACAAACGTTTTCCAGAAATACTCCATGGAAAATATGACATCGCAACTGTTCGGAACCACCACACCGTCTAAGTAATCATAATGGCCCAACATACCCGCATCCAGACACGACCGGGCAAACGGGCAGGAATTGGGGGGAATGTGGAGATCGGCCTGTTGAAGCGGTTCGCCGGTTCCGGTGATCCGAACGGGCAGAATGTCGGCGGCGAACAAAATCTCTTCAGGTGATAAACAGCAGAAATATCCATATACTTTTTTTCCGGTTTCCTCTTTCCATTTCCGGACCACATCGTGTCGATTTCCGCAGAGCTGTTCAAAAATCGGATTCATATCAGGCAACCTCCTTCTTCACGTTCAAATTGGATAATATCTGTTCTCCGAATGCGTCCATACGTGTTTTGACCTGGGCTTCGGAATAGCTGCGTTCGTCCACCAGGTCGCATTCGATCATCACCGAAGGAATGCCGAGTTCCTTTTCCAGAACGCGTTTGATTTCCAATGCCGGGAGGTAAACCGGCCGGCAGGTCAGTAAGTAAGCCAAAACGGCGCCGTTGATTCGATATTCCCGGCACTGCTCGAGAATCGCTTTTGTCATTGAACTTAACGATGTTCCGCCGTATAGGGAACGGATAGCCAATTCTTTCAGCGGGTCACCTGAGGTCTGGGGGGGCCAGGGTGAAGGATTATAGGCGGGTTCATAGGCAAAAACTCCTCCGATTTCGTCGAAGTAATTAAAAATTCCCATGTTGAACCATAATGGAATGCCGTACCACATCAGCCTGAATTTCTCTTTTTCTACCAATCCCTTTCCCGACTCGACCTTTTCTTTGACCTCGTCTCGGAGATCTTTGTAGTAGTTATAGGCTTTTTCGGTTCCCGAACAGTACATTCCGGGGTACATCGTTGCAAAGCCGTCGGCGCAGCCCATGGGTGAAGGGACAGCTTTTCGAAGGTCAAGGATTTCCAGACGGAGTTCATTGGTGCGGTAGCTCCAGTCCATGCATTCCCGCAACCGGTCTTCATCGTATTTGATCCCGGTTACTTCGGTGACGAATGTTGTGTAATCATCGAGAATCGATCGGTAATATTCGACTTCATGAGGAAGCGGATGCTGTCGAATGGGTTCGAAAACCCGTTCGGGCCGGTCAAGTGTAAACAGTGGGACATTGAGGCGCTGGGCCATGTCTTCGAACCATTTCAGCCGGACATCGCATACACTGGAAGTCGTCACCATCAGATCGGGAGCCGGCATGCCGCCGATGGGACCGTCGGCCAAATCACCGTTGATCACATAGCCGGTTACCACCCGTTCGTAACCGCAGAGGTCGGACGAATACCCGGCCTGCTCCGCAATCCGAGCGAAGCGGACCGCCTCCTTTTCGCTGTCTTTATCCTTATTTTTTCGCTGGACCGCGCAGACCGCGGCATACTGTTCCGGATAAAAAGGGTGAAGACCCATGGCGTAGAACAGCTCTTTTTCCGCCAGGGCGCAGGACCATACTACCGGTTTGCCGGCCTGCTTATGGGCATGCCCTTCCAGGTAGTCCTCCACAATAAACTTAAATGTATTTCGAGCCGCTTGAAGTGATTTTTTCGATCCTTTGGTCTCGACCTTCTTTTCGTGGGTCATAATGCACTCCTTATTTTAATTCCGGTTTGTGAAATCATCATTCGCTAAGTCTTTGGAATTATCCCGTCTTGATCACCGGCTATTCATGGATGATTTCGGCGGCAAAAGAAAACGAGATCAGAATACAAAAACAGTTATCAACGAGAAATCATGTGGGCAGGACGGTAGTCAGCAAATGTCGCCCCCGGGCCGGGGCCGTCCGGTCGACTCGCACCGCGCCCGGAGTAAAATGTAAACATGCCGTTATATATTTCGCTCCTGACCCTTCCAGTAGGGTTCACGAAGGATTCGTTTTAAAATTTTGTCCGTTGCAGTTCTTGGGAAATCCGTCACGAAATCAACGGATCTCGGTCGTTTATACCCCGCCAGGTGCTTCTTGCAATAATCCAATATTTCTTGTTCCGTTAATGATTTGCCTTCACCAAGTTTAACTATTGCTTTGACTTCTTCTCCAAATTCTTCGTGAGGAACGCCGATCACGGCCACTTCGGAAACTTCCGGCATCTTGGATATGATCTCCTCGATTTCGGCCGGATAGATGTTTTCTCCGCCGGATATGATCATGTCGTGTTTTCGATCGCTTAGATAATAGTATCCCTCCTCGTCAAAATAGGCGACATCTCCGGCCGTGGACCAATCGCCATCGATGCTTTCGGCGGTTTTTTTAGGATCTTTGTAATATCCGGTAAACGCCGAGCGGGTTTTCGCCCAGAGAACACCGGGTTTGTACGGTTCGGTGACCTCATTTCCATCTTCATCGATAAGTTTGATTTCAATGCCGGGATTCGGCTGCCCGATACTACGGACCTTGCGCTCTTGATCCTTGAAGCGAAGCGTCGTCAGGGCGCCGGTTTCCGTTGATCCATACCCTTCACTGAACCGGACCTTTTTGAAAAATTTCAGGGCATCTTCCTTTGTTTTGGTCATCAACGGCGCGGATGATGACCCCAGTGAGGTCAGTGAGCGGATGTCGTAATGGTTTTTTATCTCATCCGGGAGTTCGAGAATACGGGTGATCATCGTCGGCACCATGGACGTCGTGGTCACCTTTTCTCTTTCGATCACCTTCAGAACCTTTTCAGGATCATATTTGCCTGATGGAAACACGACGTTGGTGCCGCCGACCCAGAATGTAATCAGTGTCGCCCAAACGCTGTTCGAATGGCAGATCGGAATGATGGCCAGGAATACTCGAGAAGACAAATCGATGTCTTTCCTGCCGGACGTTCTGACAAAAAGGTTTTTGATGATATCCAGTGTTCCCCGAACCGTATTCATGGCGCCTTTGGGAAATCCTGTAGTCCCGCTGGTATATCCAAAATAGAAAATATCATCTTCACGCTGTTCGACGCTATCCGGTTCGAATTCCGGCTGCCCTTCGATAAATGCCTCATATTCCGTATATCCTTCCGGAATATCATCCGGGTTTCCAATGACAATGATATTTTCCTGCTTCAACAGGGGAATGTGATCGAGATCGATTCTGTCCAGGAATTCGACTCCGATAAATAATGCGGTGCTGTCCGAGTTGTTGATTACGTATTCCATTTCTGAGGGCACCAGCCTGAAATTAACCGGTACGGAAATCAAGGCGGCCCTGGCAAGCCCATGATAGATTTCCAAAAATTCAATATTGTTGTACATGATAATGGACACTTTGTCCTGTCGCTTGAAACCCTTTTGGATCATGGCATGCGCCAGTTGATTGGCCCGGCGGTTCAATTCATCGTAGGTCACCCGTTTGTCCTCGAATACCGCGGCTGTTTTATCAGGGTTTTTCCAGGAGCTTATCCTGAGTCCGTCTGCTAAATTCATATGTCCTCCCTATGTAAAACGCTGTTTCTAACGCTCCTTTTGAAAAGCAATTTCAAAACTTCCCCTGTAAACAGCAGTCGACCGATTGCCCCTGAGTTAGGTCGAATGCGCGCAGGGTACCCCCTTTATTATTGAAGACGCTTCCAACCGGCGTTATTCCTGGTATACTTCGTTATAACCGGTGCGCAGATTCCGTTTTAACACCTTGCCCGACGGCAGTTTGGGCAACTCCGCAACCGTTATGACCTTTTTAGGCACTTTATATCCGGCCAACCCTTCCTTGCAGAAGGAAAGTACTTCATCACCGGAGATGGATTCTCCATGAACCGGGACGACAAATGCCGTGACCGCCTCCATCCATCTCGGGTGAGGTATTCCTACTACTGCGACTTCCGCCACTTTCGGATGTCTTGCGATCCATTGTTCCACTTCCACAGAAGACACATTTTCCGCCCCCGTCTTCACCATATCTTTTTTTCGATCGACAAAATAAAAAAATCGCTCTTCGTCCATGACGGCCAAATCACCGGTGTGGTGCCATCCATTTCTAAACGTCTCTGCCGTCTTTTGTTCTTCTTTATAATATCCCTGCATCACCGAAGGGCTCCGGGCCACCATTTCACCGATTTCCCCGGGGGGCAGCTCTTGGTCATTTTCATCGACGATTTTCATTTCCACCATGGCATGAGACTGGCCGATGGCGCTTGCGCCGTCGAACCGTACAGCGGACTCTCTCATTTTTCTGAGGAGGTCCGGCGATTTGAGCGTGGTCCCCAAAGGGGTCATTTCGGACTGGCCGTAATAGTTTTGAAACGATGCGTCCGGCAGCAATTGCATGATCTTCTCCATCAGGGCGTCCGTGGTGGGGCTGCCGTAAAGGTTCACCATTCTCAGCGATCCGAAAAGCCGTTGAATCAGTTTGTCTCCGCCCGGCATATGCAGCAGATTGGCAAGCACCGTCGGCGCAAGATTCGCATCCGTGATCGTAAATTCCTCGAACGCTTTCATGACGAGCGGGGGATCCGGCCGGTGCAGCATGATCGTTTTGCTTCCCGCAGCCATGTTCCCAAAAAGTGAGCTATGCCCGGCGACATGAAACAATGGAACCACGCCCAACGCGGTGGAATCCTCCCTGACGAAGCTGCCGAAGTCGATGAATGAATTCATGATGGATGCATGCCAATTGGCGTGCGTGTTCATCACACCCTTGGGCATGGCTTCGGTTCCGCTGGTGTACATCAGGGTCAATACATCATCACCGTTGATCATCATATATGGTTCGGCATCCGAGTATGCCTCCGAACACATATCGTCAAAATCATGCCATCCCTCCGGCAACGGGGTCTCGCCGTTCAAATCGATCATTACGAAGCGGTCGACATCCGGCAGTTCATTCTGCAGTTCAAGGACCTGCGGTATCAGCTCGTCTTCTACGATAACCATTTTTGGTTTGCTGTGATTGATCAGCAGTTCGATCTCGCGCCCCTTCAGCGCATAGTTGATCGGAGTGATCCAGGCACCGATCTTCGACATCGCAATGATGTACACTACATATTGAATGCAGTTATAGGAAATAATGGCGACCCGGTCTCCTTTTTGAATGCCGGCTTTTAACACGGCATCGGCAAAGCGGTTGGCCCGCCGGTTCAGTTCACCATAGGTTGCAGAACCGACGGTGCTGCCTTTATAACTGTAAATGATGGCTTCTTTATTGGGTTTGTTCAACGCGACACGCCTGAAAATATCCCCGACACAGAACCTTCTCATAACATTGAATTGAAGATCTTCAATCATCACGACTTCTCCTTATTGGCGCTCTCAGATAAAACGGATCCTCCCCCTCGAGGGAGGATCCGGAAGGCGTGTTTGCACAAAATAGCTTTATTTATCGAGAAAGGTTGAAAGTGTACTTAGTCAATGGAAAAATCCTCGTCATCCCTTACGGGTTCCCAGGGGTCCGGAAGGGTCATCGCGGGAATGCCGTAATCTTCAAACGGATATGCCGCACCGAACCACACTCTCCGTGCCGCTTTTGCCCTCGGCGCAAGCTTGTTCCACGGCAGATGGGCCCAACTGGCGGCATACGCCGGTGCGATGAGTTGCCTGTTGTGGACCTTTGGATCCATGTGAACGTTCACGATCGCCGGAACCCCTTTTTCAGCAGCCTTGAACGCACGGGTCAAGGCCGGCACAATCTCGTCGGGTCCGGCTACATGCTCGCCGTGTCCACCGAAAATCTCGCATAGTTTATCGTAACGTGCATTTTCCACACCCTCTTCGCCGTGGACTTGGTCCTGTTCACCTTTGGCTTCCCAGTGTTCGCCGTACACCGCGTGCTTCATACCGGTGAGCCAACCCCGGTTTTCCGTAACAAGGTATACAATCGGCAGCTTGTGAATCAATGCCGTTTCGTAATCCATGCCCGCGATTCCCATGCCCGCGTCTCCCATGAGGGCGAGAATGGGATGATTTCCGGATTCGGGATCGCCGAAGGCCGCTCCGATGGCCATCCCCATTCCATGCCCCACGCCTGCATATTCGGAGGCATCCATAATCTGGCCCGAATATCGCGCCTGGATAAATGCCGGTGCAAAATCGGAAATGGTGTATCCGTCCATGATCACCCGGTTCATACCGCCGTAAAGCTCTTCACAGACATCCCACGCCTTCTTGGCGAGATACCCGTAATGAACGGGATGATGATCCTTGTATTTTTCCGCCCTTGCGCGACGGGCATCCAATCCGCCCATCTGAACCTTCCGGCAGTTTTCCACCCATGCGTCCCGGCCCGCCGGCGGTTTCAAATTGTTTTGACGGATGTAGTCCATCATCTGCTTGAGAACGATGCGCACACTGCCGACGATTGCCGCCGGTGTATCGACATACGTCCATATGTGCTCCCACCCCTCGTTTACCTGGATCGTGGGGCCCCAGCCTTTCCCCCAACCATCGAACAGCCCGATTTTCATGCCCAGGCTGAGACGTATGTCGCTTTGGGCAATCGCCTCCCGGCCGGTTCTGGAATCCAGGTAAAGGGGATGATTTTCCGGCATGCTCCCCCGGGCGATCCTTCGGGTGACCACGGGTATTTTAGCGAGTTCTGCAAATGCCACCAGCTCTTGGGCGGCATCGGACCAGTGCACGCCGTCACCGGCAAAAATGAGGGGATTGTTTGCCTCCCAGAGCATCTTTATCGCCTTTTCGATCATTTCCGGATCACCGCCCGGTTCCGGTGCATCTCCTGTTTTTTCGTGCAGCCATTTGGGCTGATACAACGCGTGTTCCCCCATCATCCCTGCGGGACCTTTCGGGGGAACCGGCCTGAACAGGGCCGAACCCGGAACCTCGAGCGCCGCCGGGCCCTTTGGGTAAGATTGCATGGCCATGAATGCCCTGGCGATGTTCTGTTTGAACATGGACGGCTCCACCAACCGCTGGCAGTATTTGGTGATATGACGGAACAGGTCCAGCACGTAGGAGGGTTGGATAACCGGCAGGTAATCCGACTCGGGGCTGTTGCCGCCGCCCAGAAACAACACCGGCGAATTGCTTTCATGGGCCTGCTGAATCGCACTCAGTGTATTCCCGACGCCCGGCCCCACGGTTCCGAAGCAAACGCCGGGCTTTCGGGTGACCTTCGAGTAGGCTTCGGCGGCATAACCGCCGGTCTGTTCGTGACGGACAATGATATTTTTGATTCCGGCGAGACTCATTTCATCGACAATCTGCCAGATATGTCCGCCTGAGACCCCGAAGGCGATTTCCACACCGTGTTCCACGAGGACATCTGCAAGATAAGTGCTTGCATTCGGATGCAAATCCAATTCCCCCCAGGGAATTTCCTGCTCACGTTTTTTCGCTTTTTCGCTCATTCGCTCTCCTTTTCTAGTAGTTTTCGGGTTTACCGGGGAAGACCGACGAATTTACTCATCCTCGAACGTTTCGATCCGGGTGTATTCGTCCTCACTGTCTTCTGTTTTTCCCCACTTGAAGGTGCGGCCCGAAAATTCCCGATCAATGAATTCCTTGGAGGCCGGTATATATTTTTCCGGCGAAGCCCAGAATACCTGCGGAGGACCGTAAGGCGGAATATGCTCCAGGCTGTTGGCAGGAATGCACCACTCAACCGGATATTTGACGGGTCTTCCCGCTTTAGTGGTCCACACCGGCAGGCTTCTCTCCATCGTCCATTCAAATACCCTTCCGATACACAGCATCTGGTCGATATCGATGCCGGTTTCAATCCCCATTTCATCGATCATCACCAGGGCATCTTCCGTAGGGCAATTCCCGACTTCCCAGGAATTGGTATAAAGAGGACCGCTGCCTTTGCCCGGAATTCCCTCTACCAAAAAGGCCGGCTGTCCACCGCCCATGCCCACCGAACTCTCGATAATTCGCGCACCCGCCAGTATGCAGGCCATGGTATTGGGCAGGGCCATGCCCCTGCATTCATGAAAATGGGCCACCCTGAATTTAATTTCATCGTCATACTTGCCGTATCGATCCACGAGCGCAGCCATATACTCATAACTTTTTCGGGGGTTCGATTCTCCCGTCGTATCACATGGGGTAAAGCTGCGAATGCCGTGGTCCAATCCCCAATCCATCAATTCCATTGTATTTTCGATGGCAACCGGTCCGGCGATGGGCGAACCATACGTACAGGCAATGGCCATGTCGATTTCGAAGCCGTTTTCCTCGGCGATCTTGATAAATTCCGGTATCTCGGCCAGATACTCCTTTCGGGTCCTTCCTGCATTTCTTCGGCCGTGAAGGTCTTCTGCGGATATCGTAAATGCGACACTCGATGGAGGAAATCCTTTCTGGGCTATATCGGCGGCCCTCTGAAACGCTTTTTTCGTCATGCCGTAGCATTTGAGGTGGGGCTTTTCCTCCTGGACGATTTTCAGTTTATGGACACGCTCCAGCACCTCCTCGGCATCCCTGAATTGAACCAGCAGAGCCGGATGCCCGAAATTGGTGACTTCGATCTGGCGATAGCCGGCCCGCACCAACTGATCTGCATACCATACCTTGCCCTCGGTGGCAATGACCTTTGAAGCATGCTGCAGTCCGTCTCTTAACAAAAGTTCCAGCATGGTGACTTCTTGTGGAAGTTCACCCCCTATTTTTACGCCATTTGAACGGTCTGATCGATTCATATGGACTCCTTTCTCAAAAATTTAAAAACGACAACCGATGACGGAGTTATGATGTTTTCAGCTTGCTTTTACCTCGATGGTCCAGACACCGTCCACCTGATATGCATCGGAATGGGCGACCAGCGTTTCTTCGCCGCCCAACTCTAAGGGCCGCCCGACTTTGGTGTAGACTCGGAACCTGTCCCCTTTTTTCAATGCCGGCAAATTAACTTCACGCCATTTATTCATTCCCATGTCTTTGAAAACTTTTTTAGAGTCGTCGATATCCTTCAGCAGTTTTTTCATAATGACCTCCCATGTATGTTTTGATTATGTTTTGATCGAAATTAACCAAGCCGCCAATAGGCGTTATCGCTTTTCCCATGGAAGATTACGCAAACCTTGTGCCAATCTTACATATTCAGATAAGTAAATGAATTATATGAAAAATAAATTTTACGCAGAATAAAGAACATCGAAAAAGACGATATTTCGTCTCTTAATTGACGATACCAAGGCGTTTTCCAGGTTTTTGAACGTTTAGTTTTTTCATGCGTGAATTGACGCTTGTGCGCTTCATCCCCAGAATGTTTGCAGCTCCTTCGGCACCCCCGATTCTTCCGTTCGTGTGCTCCAGCACGAATCGGATATAGCGGCGCTGGATTTGGTCCAGTGTCGGAAAATCTGAAAACGGATTTTCGTCGACAGCGCCGCTTTGAAATGAAAAAATCAATTCGAGCTTTCGATTATCCGCTACGATTACAGCCCTCTCGATGAGGTTTTTCAGTTCCCGGACATTTCCGGGCCAGTGATACCCGACCAGGGCGTCTTTTTGTTCCGTTGTAAAGGCCAGATACGTTTTGGCGTATTTTTTCTTGTAGTGAGCCAGATAGTATTCGGCAAGGGGTAGAATATCATCTTTCCGTTTTCTCAGCGGGGGAATGGTCAGTTCCAGAACGTTCAACCGGTAATAGAGATCTTCACGGAACCGCCCGGCACGTATCTCCTCGGTCAAATCCCGATTGGATGCGGCGATAAGCCTGAAATCCGAAAAAAGGGTATTGGTTCCACCGATACGGAGGAACTTTTTTTCCTGCAAGAGCCGCAAAAGTTTTACCTGAAGATCACGCGATATTTCCCCGATTTCATCGACAAAGAGGGTTCCCCTGTCGGCCAGTTCGACCCTGCCGATTTTCTGCCGATCCGCACCGGTAAAAGAGCCCTTTTCATGACCGAATAATTCACTCTCCATTAAATTCTCCGGTATGGTGGTCAAATCGACCACGACAAATGATCTCTGACTGCGAAGGCTGTGCCGATGAATCCATCGAGCGAGCAGGTCCTTTCCTACACCGGTTTCTCCGAGAATCAATATAGAGGCATCGGTCTGTGCCTGCTTTTTCGCCTGATTCAGCAATCCAATCATTTTACGGTCGCGTGAAATGAACTCGGACCGGTCCGGCAAAACGGCCTGTGTGGGCTTTGCCGCCGACATTTCGACCATCGGCGTTTGCGGCGCAGGAAAACGGAGGTATTTTTCGACAATTGAGGTCAGGTGGTGACCGAGCCTGTTCAATCGCTTCGTTTTTATAAAATCAAAGCAATTATCCAGGTAAGAGTTGTCGAAATAAAGGATGCCGATGACCTCATTTTCAATCACCAGCGGCAGGATCAGAATGGATAATGCCGACTTGTAAGCGGCTTTTTCATTGGATTGCCGAGACTGGATCACAATCGGCTTTTTGGTTCGATGGGCTTTCAAAATATGAGACAGACTTCTGCGGAAACTTTCAGCCTCCACAATGGCTTGAGACAGGTTTCTTGCAGCCCGCAATTCAAAGGCGTGTTTCTTTTTTTGAGCGAATGTAAAAAGCCCGGAGCGTTCAGCCCTGAAAAAACGCGACAGGGCGGCCAACAGCATGTCGAGTTCTCTCAAGTCCTGGGGTTTGGGTATCAGTTCCTCCATCATTTGAACGAATGGTTCGATGATATCGTCCCCATCCTGCCGGGAAAAATCTTCCGTTACAGCGCTGTCCCCCAGCAGGAACCGCAGATCATCCGGGAAATATATCTCGCTGTACCCCGACATTTTCTGGTACGCCTCGTAGGCCAGTTCGCGGGCCGTGGCCGTATCTCGGTGTTTCAGGAAATACCGGGTTTTTTCCAATTTGGTTTTTGCCAATTCAACCGGATCATTACATGTGGTCAATAGTGACTCGCTGACCTCGAGATCATTCAGAATATCGGCGTCAAAACAACCGTCGGCCATTCGTCGAGTAGCGTCGATGCGTAAAGCCGCACCTCTGGTATGAATATTGGGCTCTTCCATGATTCTTTTAAACTGTTCGGAAAAGCGCCAATTTCGGGGCAGTTTCCCCCCTGACTTTTCAGCGAGATAATAACTTTCGAGGAATATGGAATGGAATATCTGGTGCCCCATGCCTATATCATCCGCAAGTTCGATGGTTTTGTTCAAAAACAGCAACCCTTGTTCGATTTCACCATCCATCAGGTAGAGCACGGCCAGTCCGTAAAGACTCGTCCAGTAGGCCACCGTGTTTTGGGATGCCAACGCATCGGTCTGGCTCCCTTCCAGATGATAAACAGCCTCTTTCCGCTTTCGAACCAGCCACAGCAGGATTCCAAGCACGGCTCTGTACAGCGAGGCGATAAAATAGTCATCCCGGCGCAGCGCACAATGTCTGAAAAAGTCGATTTTGCCGATGGCCCGGTGAAATTCCCCACGATCCACATCACAGTAGGCCAGTAGAATCGGGGCCTCGAAAAAGGAAACGCCTTCCTCGTTTCTTTCCATGTACTCGACCGCTTTTTCCAGGTAGGGTATCGCCTTGTTCTGAAGCCCCCGGATAAAATAGTATATCCCGATGTAATTGGAGGAATACGTCATCATATCGGAGTCGCCCAACTCTTCCACCTTTTTTTTCCCTCCGGCCATAACGCGGACCGAGTCTTTCATCCGGTTGGTTGCCCAGTAATACCTGCCGAGCATAAGATTTGCAACGGCCCATGAGCGTTCGTCGCCGATGGTTTCGACTTTTCGAATCAGATTTTCCAGCATGGCCGGAATCAAGGTCAAACCAATGGCGCGGGGAATGCACAGATTGGAGAGTTCCAGTGTCTTCGGTACAAACCACATTTCGTCAACCACCGCATTGCCTATGGAACGCACCAAATCGTCGATACGAAGAAGGTGGTGTTTTGCAGATTCGACGGATCCCTGCTTGAGTGCCGTAATGCACAGGTCAATCCGAATAGCCAGCGCCTTCTTTTCTTTTCCGGCTTTTTCAAGAAGTCCGACGTAAGCTCTCGGCGATACCACCAGGGCCGGTTTTTTTTTATCAATCTGACGGATCAGGTGCTCGATCTTTCCCGAATCGTTGATGGTGTCCAGCTCTTCCGCTACCCGTTTCGGAAGTTCGGCATCCAAATCGAAACAATCGTTGTCCAGGCGATGAAACCAATCGATTCGTTCGATTTTTTTCAACAAATCCAAAAATTCGCCTGGGGGCAGCGGCACCAGCTCTCCAAGCACATTTATGGGTACGGCTTCATCAAACGCCTTAATAATGGAAATAAATTCCCATTGCCCCGGTGTAAATTCGATCGGAGATGTATCCATGTGCTAAAATATTCCTTTTTCCAATATGGGCATACAGCTTATATTAAACGTAAAATGGTGTCAAGACAAATGCGGCTAAATATCGTCTAATTCTAATAAATGACGATATTTAGCCGCATTTGCGCGAGGTATGGCTATTGCGTTTCGATGAGATGGCAACCCTCGGATCGGGAGATTGCGTTATGTAGAATGGAGATGTTGAATTGAAAAACAGATTGATGCCCGTCTTCAGCCCGGCTGCTGAAGACGCTTGGAAAGTTCACTCAACCTATTGACCAGTTCATGTGTTTTCGACGCCGCTTTATCCGCCTCTACCAAAAACCGGCAAACAGGATCTTCCTGGTTAACCATTTCCTTTGCCAATGCAAGATTGCCTGATAATGCCATTAATAGATTATTGAAGTCGTGAGCCAGTTTTTTCAGGTCGGCTTGGACCGCAGGTTCGGGGTTTTGGTGTTCGGTAGGCAAGCAAGGCTCCTTGAATCGATGGATTCAATGCTCGACGGTTCGGTATTACCGCCTTAAAGACCGAAAAACATACCAAGCCTCGTATAACAAAGACGATCGTTTGTCAAGCAGCGGGTGGCATCACGATTATCGTCTGCGGGAAAATTGTTCTCCCAGCATGGCCGCTTCCGCTTCGGGGATGGCGGCGTTTAACTTTGGAAACAGTTCTTTTTTTTCACGTTCTACATGCGCGGACACCTCGCTGATCAGCGCTTCCACTTTGTATTCAAAATCGGGGCCGTCCTTCGGTGCTTTTTCCAATTCGGCCAGGAGGCTTTCAATGCTCTTGTTTTCCTGCATGGATTGAAACAGCAGCTCATTCCCCTCGGTGATGATTTCGGTCACCGGGTAGAGGTATTCCTCTTCCCGGCGGTTCAAAAAAAGAATACGGTCCTCGGATTCCTTCAACAAGGAAACACGCTTATATTCTTCATGAGCGGATGTATCTCTCAACTTCTTGAACAGTTTCATCACTTTTTCGGCTTCCGCGGTAACAAGCCGGAAAACGTCGTTTTCAGACGTTTTTTCAACAACCCGGGAGGATGGTTCAGCCGCTTCCGATAATCCTTTGCGGGTAACGGACAACGGATCGGCTATTTTCTCCATGAAAAGCTCACCGAACTCCCTCGGCATTGCTTCGCGTGCCCGCTCCAACTGTTCGAAGGTTACCGTCTCATTTGCCGCGAATAGCGGAAAGCAGGTTGTCTACACCATCGCTTTTCGAGCGGTAATCCGAGGCGCCGGCATGTATCATTTCATCGCCATGTTCGTCGTGCTGGTACATCGATAATGCGATAATTCGAATGTGAGGAAATTCCGAGTGAATGATGCGTGTCGCCTTTATGCCGTCCATTTTCGGCATATTGATGTCCATCAGGATGACATCCGGAATAAGCTCGCGCGCCCGCCGGACAGCTTCCTCACCATCGGACGCCTCGCCGATGACTTCGACATCGGAATGGAAATCGAGCATTTTTGAAAGCCCTTCCCGCATCACAGGATGATCATCGACCAGTAAAACACGTTTGATATCGTTGTATTTCGAAGCCTGAAACGACGTCGCATCCGCTTTCCCGACCGGTTCGGGTTTTTTCTTTTCCGAAGCGGTCTTCTCATCGTAGGGAATAATCATGGATACGCAGGTGCCTTCCGCAGGCGCACTTGAAATTTCCAGGCGGCCGCCGAGGTTCATCAATCGTTCCCTTATGCTGAACAGCCCGAACTTCCGGTCGAACGTATCTTTTTTCGAAACAGTGTCGGGTTCGAATCCTTTTCCGCTGTCCTCGACGGTAACGATCATCTCGTCTTTTCGCTTTTTGACCATGATGACGGCGGTGTTCACTTCGGCGTGCTTTAGAACGTTCAACAGCAGCTCACGCGCTGATTGGAAAAGCAGAACCGTCAGGTCTCTTCGATCAAGTACCACATCATCTTGGACCCGAAGTTCGACTTTCAGATCGTAGTTTTCATACATCCAGTCGATCAGCCATTTCATTGACGCAGAAAAGTTCCCTGTCTTCAGAATAGGCGGAGAAAGCTGTGCAGCCAATGAGCGCGATGCGGCAATCGACTGGTCCACAAGTGACAAAACCCTTTCGGCGATCGGCTTGGTTTTTTTATCCAAATGGGGAATCAGCGTTTCCTGACCGATCTTTGCGCCGGCCATCAACTGCTGGAGATCATCATGCAGAATCGCCGCTATGCGATCGCGCTCACGCTGCTCGGCAAGCGTTAATTCTGAACTGAGTTCGGCAAGCTGTCCGGCCCTTTTCCTCAATTGAACCGTTCTTTCAGAAACCCGCTTCTCCAATTCATCCCGCGATCGGCGCAGCTCTTCCTCCAGTTGCTTGGATTCGGTAATATCACGAATAATGCCGACCAGTGAGACGATCTCTCCCTGGCCGTTTCGGATGCCCTCCCTGCTGTCGCTGAACCACCGATATTCGCCGCTCCGGACCCGCCATCGATATTCGATCGGCTTTTGTGGTATTTTGCCTTCCGCAATCATCGCAAGACTGGACTCGATAATCGGGAGATCTTCAGGATGGATGCGGGATGCCGTCTCTTCGAGCGAAACGGTTAATTCCTCAGGCGTGAATCCGGTCAGCCTTTCCACGGAGGGGCTCATGAAGGTATACCTGCCGTACTTCAGGTCCAGTACATGAATACCGTCTCTGGAATTTTCCATGATCATTCTCAGGCGTGACTCGCTTTCTCTCAACGCCTCGTGCATTCGATGGTATTCCGTCGTGTCCCGAAGCGTTATGATGTAGCAGATCAATCGTCCTCGGGCGTCCTTCACAGGGGTGCCTCCGTAGGTGGCGATCCACTCCTCTTTCGTGTCCGTACGCCGTACCCGGACTTCGAAATTCGCGAAGCTTTCTCCGCGCAATGCCCGTGCAACGGGCCAGTCTGTGATCGGAATCGATCGGTGCTCCATATCGAAAAGCTCGAACAGATCGCTGCGTTCGGGCTGCATCTGAATATCTGCAGCCTTTTGCAGCCTGTGTATAGCGACCGCCGCCGGATTCATGTCGAGCAGGTTTCCGTTCGTATCGAAGATCACCAGGCCTTCGGTCATTTGGTTTAGAATGGCGGAAAACTGAGCCGCATTCCGCTCGCTGCGGTCCGTGATGTCGTGGAGCGTCACTACCCGACCCAGCGTTTCTCCTCTTTTGCCGGTAATCTGCGCAATCCGGCCGTCAAAGGTAAGCGCCCCGTCCTTCGTGGGAATGACAATATCCATCGATTGCGCTTCCTCATGCGCTTTGTAAAGCCGGGGATAGTCACGCAAGACGAGTCGGGCTTTGCGGCCGTGTGCTTCGGCGATACCGATGCCGAACAGGAACTCGGCAGCCGGATTCATGTCCACCAACCGGTTCTCATGATCCAGTACGAGGATCGCATCCTCCAATCTGCGAAAGATTTCCGTCTTGGCCACCGGCATGATGTCCAGCAAATTGTAGCGGTAAAACCCCCAGGCCATTATTGCCGCTACGAGAGAAAAGGCAATGGAACTGATGTCCACGTTGGGTACGGGGCTGTTGCCTGAGACGGAGACGGCGTTGAACAGAAAAGCGATGAAAACCGCCGCCAGGAGCACCCCGGCTCGAGCGCGTTCAATAAAAGGTGACGTAAGCATCTCGACAAGCAGGAAAGCACAAGTCAGGGCCAACAGCACATAATGGTATCCGATGAAAACCCCCCACACCGGCCCTCGATTCAACCCAAGCATTCGAATGGGGCCGGAATCGACGATATAGATCTTTGCAAACAGCAGATGATGCAGAGGATTTGTCCAGACCAGAAGCATAAAGAAAACCGCGATACCGATAAGCAGCCGACGCCTGATAGGTGTGATCCAGGATTCATGTCCGAAAGCGGATAAAACGAAAAGCAATACGGCAGGCGGCATGCTGATGATGCCTATGTACTGGAAGTAGAGTATGACCCTGTCGGTGCTTAGATCGAATCCCAAAAACAGCAGTCCATCGGTCGCCGCCCAGAGAGAAGCCGCCAAGCACAGGAAAAGCAAATACCCCGTTGCGCGCATGCGCCTGCTGCGGGATATAAAAAGCGCAATGATCACCATCGATGCGGCAGATATAAAAAACGGCAGGCTGTACAGCATTCGTGAATACACTATGGCCTCTCTGGATCAGCGATGGATCCTTATGGCATATCGTTACTGATCCGCGGATACTCACGGCTTACATCGCATCGATTCCTTCGCCGCTTGTGATTGAATCGATTCAATCGGTTGTGCCGAGGTCGATGAGCACCTGTTTTAATGAACGGCAGAAGGTCGAATCGGTGAACCTAATTAATTTTTTCAATAATATATTATAGATGGAAAGGCGCAAAAAGCAAGATAAAAGCCGAGGGCTTACGGCAACCGGTATTTTCGACAATAAAAACAACATGTCGCCGCCATAAAAAAAGCTGCCGAAACAGCAGCGGCAGAATTGCAGTCTAAAATCCGGGTTGTTTCTGCATCCACGATAAAAAGCGAATCGAGCAGACTGTAAAATGTTTTTTCTAACAAAATTTTATTGTCTTGCAATGCCTCTTCAGCCTGCTTGCGTTCTGTAATATCAATCACGAATTCCATTGCTTCGTTTTTGCCAAGACGTGTACCGGCAAAAAGTCCCCACCACTTTTTCCCATCGGGCCGTATAAGTTCCTTTTCATATGGCCTGAACCGTCCTGTCTCAACTAATTCTTCAAAAGCCTGCCAAGTTCGAGGCATCCATTCCAGGAGAGTTAGGATTAAGAACGTAGCCGTGCGCATAGCCCAGGCCAGGGACAAGGGCGACCAGGTGGTGGTTGTCGTTTCGGCGATGGGGGATACCACCGATGAGCTAGTGAAGCTGGCTTATCAGGTCTCTCCGCAGCCCGATAGGCGGGAGCTTGATGTCCTGCTCTCTACTGGAGAGATTGTTTCCAGCACCTTGCTGGCGATGACGCTTCGTGGTATGGGTTATCAGGCAATTAGCCTCAGTGGTGCCCAGGCAGGGATACGCACTGACGCCGCCTATAGCCGGGCCCGCATTCTGAAGGTTGAAGCTGAAAGGGTAGTTACGGAGCTGGAGAAAGGAAATATTGTCATTGTGGCGGGCTTTCAGGGCGTGACCGAGGAGATGGATATTACTACTCTGGGGCGGGGTGGCTCGGATACTACCGCAGTAGCTCTGGCGGCCAGCCTGGGGGCGGAAGTATGCCAGATATATACTGATGTTGAGGGTATATATACTGCTGACCCGCGCCTTATTCCTGAAGCCCAGAAGCTGGACGAGATTAGCTA
>JAWODC010000086.1:0-15270 GCA_046483495.1 Desulfobacterales bacterium | reverse complement strand
CTCCGATCGTGAAAGCCTTCGCCGTGGGACTTCCATTACTGCTCTTCATAGGCAGCGTTGAGCAGAGGACCGCGATACTGGTCGGCATCGTTTACTTCTTCGTATACATGAACTCCCAAAGAGCAATATATGCTGGGTAAACCTTGGTAAACCCGATTATACATAAATTTTTTACTTGACTTTGCACGGATTAACTTCGTGGTGAAAAAAACGCGTTTCATCAGGATAGGGGTCGAATTTTCTATTTTGATTTTCGATCCCGATCCCGATTTGGAGTGGAGCAGGGTTCGTCTTCTATCGCTGTAGAACTCAACGAAGGTAAAAGTTTAAATGTTAAGAACGTCCCTGTATCATAGACCATAAAAAAAAGCGGACTAAGTCCGCTTTTTTTTTATTCTGGTGGGCGGTACTGGGTTTGAACCAGTGACTTCTACCGTGTGAAGGTAGCACTCTCCCGCTGAGTTAACCGCCCGTTTATGCGATATCGACCATTTCCTTGAGCTCTTTTCCCGGCTTGAAATAGGGGAGCTTCTTCGGGGAAACGGTGATTTTTTGACCGGTTTTGGGATTTCGGCCGGTGTAGGATTCGTATTCGCGAACGGCGAAACTGCCGAAACCCCTAATTTCCACACGATCTCCGCTTGTCAGGGTGTCCTCTATGGTTTTGAAAAAGACTTCGACAATCCGTTCCGCCTCTTTTCGGGTGACCTGAATGGTGTCTTTAATGGTGTCGACAAGGTCGGATCGATTCATGCGGCCTCTCTCTCGTACGGCATTCGGTGGAAGGTTGATTTGTGTGTTTCCTTTTATACGGAGTATGATGGGGGATAGTCAAGAGAATTTTTGGGATTGAGTGGTTAAGTGGTTAGGTGGTTAGGTCTAAAAACAGTGAACGGTGAACAGTGAACAGTGAACGGTGATTGCTGATCGGTTCTATTTTAAGAGAAGCATCCGGTGTCGGTATCGGTATCGTTATCGGTATCGGTATCGAAATTTGAAAAAGAAAAAAACCGATCCCGATTTCGATGAAAAGCAAGCGTAGAACGTAAAATATACGGCGAAGCTGCTTATTTTTAGCAAAAACAAACCGTGAGCGAAGCGAACGGCCTTTTTATATACTTGTTTAAAATATATGCATTACGATCAGTGGACTCGCGGCGCAGCATGTCCCCTTCACCCCTGGAGGGGGAAGGCCGGGATGGGGGGGAATAAGACCCGATCCGCTAATGCTTTGAGCTTTCAGCTTTGCGTTTTATTCATCATCCAAAGCCCCATTTTTCATTATTCACTATTTTTTTCTTCTGACGCCCCCTCATCCGGCGGCGGCTCACGATCGTTATTTTCATCATATTCGTCAGCCTGTTCGACAGGCTCGCTTTCCCCGGGATCGGATTTTCCTTCTTCCTTCTCCACCATCGACAACTCCCCAAGCGCCTCGATTTCCCGGGGAGACGGAAGATCCTTCAGGTCCTTCAAGTCGAACAGCTCCAAAAACTGTCGGGTCGTCGCGTAGATCAGCGGCCGGCCGGGGATTTCTTTTTTGCCCAGAACCCGGATCAGCTTCTTTTCCAGCAGCATCCGAAGGATGCCGCCGCAGTCCACGCCGCGGATGAATTCGATGTCGCTGCGGATGATCGGCTGCTTGTACGCGACGATCGACAGCGTTTCCAGCGCGGCCTTGCTGAGGCGCTGGGGCCCGGGCTGGACCAGCTTCTTGATCCAGTGGGCGTAGTCCGGGTGGGTGCGGAACTGGAATCCCCCGGCGACCTCGCGCAGAACGATGCCGCCTTGACGGTTTTCGTACTCTTCAGCCAGTTCGGAGACGGTCTTTCGTATCTCCCGGCCGTCAGTGGTCTCCAGCACCCGCTTGATGCGGTCGACGGACAATGGATTCTCGGATATGAACAGCAGGCATTCGATAATGGGTTTGATATCATCCATTGTGTGTTGTCGCTTCACCTTTTCGGGCTACAGGTAGAAGATTCGAATGATGCCGGATTGGACATGCTGCACCACCCGGATCAGCTCGAGTTTTATCATTTCCAATATGGCCAGAAACGACACGACGATGTCGCTTTTGTTGGGTTTTTCGGTGAAAATCTCGTCGAATACGATGCTTCCTTTTCTTTCCAGAATATCCACGATTTGGGAAATGTGTTCGCGAACCGATAATTTTTCCGCCGAAAAGTCGACCTTGGAATCGATCGGTATATTTTTCAGTATCTTCTGAAACGCATCGATCAGTTCGAACAGGCCGACCTGGATAAATTCGTCCTCTTCCGGCAATTCGAGTTCATCCCGGGAGGTTTTGCGGACGAATGTCGCATCGCCGAGCAGGTTCCGCCGGGAAAGCTCCTCGGCCGCCGATTTCATTTGAAGGTACTCCTCGAGCGGCTTCGCGATTTCGAGACGCGGGTCATCCTCGCCGTCCTCATCGCCGTGCGACGGAAGCAGCATCTTCGATTTTATCTGGGTCAATGTCGCGGCCATCAGCAGGAAATCACCGGCAAAATCGATGTTCAGGGACTTCATCCAGTCGAGGTACGCCAGGTACTGATCCGTAATCAGGGCGATGGGTATATCGTAGATGTCGACCTGGTTCTTTCGAATGAGGTGAACCAGGAGGTCCATCGGACCTTCGAAGATGTTTTCCAATTTTATCTGGTAGGTGGTCGGCACCGGGTATGCTCCTGACTCTTATATGGAATAGGGGAGCTGTAGGCTCAAAGATTTAATGGATAAGATCTTCATCCCCCCCATCCCGGCCTTCCCCCTCCAGGGGTGAAGGGGACATGCTGCGCCGCGGTTCAACTGATCGTTATGCATATATTTTAAACAAGTATATAAAAATGCCGTTCGCTTCGCTCACGGTTTGTTTTTGGTCAGAAATAATTTTTGGTCAAAAATAAGCGGCTTTGCCGTATATTTTACGTTCTACGCTTCTTTTCATCGAAATCGGGATCGGGATCGAAATCGGGATCGATTTTTTTCTTTTTTGAAGTTCGATACCGATACCGACATCGGATGCTTCTCTTAAATCAGAACCGATCCACATCCATAGCCCATAGCCCATAGCCCATAACCCGCTTTTTCACACTATTCACTGTTCACTATTTCCTCTCACCCCCTATCGCCCAAAAACAACACCCCTAATCAATCATTCCCCCGCAAGATCCGCCAACCGCTTCTCCAAAGCCGCAATCCGTTTCTTCAATTCCGGCAGCGAAGGCAATACCCGGTGAGACCGAAGCCAATTCTTGTGGGGCATGGCCGGCGTGCCGGACAGGATATCCCCGTCGGCAACGGATTTGATGATCCCGGCCTGTGGACCGATCACGGCATTGTCACCGATGGTGATGTGGCCGCCGATGCCGGCCTGTCCGGCCATGACCACGTGCCGGCCGATGGAGGCACTCCCGGAGATGCCGACCTGGGCCACGATGATCGTGTCTTCCCCCACCACGACGTTGTGCCCGATCTGGATCAGGTTGTCCGTCTTGACGCCGCGCTTGATCCAGGTTTTGCCGATGGTTCCCCGGTCGATGGTGTTGCAGGCGCCGATCTCCACATCGTCATCGATCCGGACAATGCCCGTGTGAATGATCTTTTCGTACCGCTCCCCGACCGGTTCGAATCCGAATCCGTCGCTGCCGACGACCGTTCCCGGGTGAATCATCACCCGGTTGCCGATCCTGCATCCATGCATGATCGTCACGTGCGGGTGAATCTCCACATCATCTCCGAGCACCGTGTGATCCTGGAGCACGACATGGGCGTGCAGCACGACCCGGTCTCCGACCTTGACATGATTCCCGATGCTGACGAACGGCCCGACATGGAGGTCCGATCCGGGGGTGAATCCCTCTCCGATGTGGGCGTTTTCATGAATGCCGGGCGTCGGCCGTGTCCGGGTGTCGAAACGTATGACGATGTCGTTGAAGGCGATGCGCGGGTTCTCCACTTCGATGATGTTTTTCCCGGGGCATTGCACGCCGTTCGGCACCAGGACGGCGCCGGCCGGCGTTTCGGCGATCCGGCCGAGGAATTTGGGGTTGCCCGCATAGGTGATGTCATCCGGGCCGGCGTCCTCGAAGCCTGCCGCGCCGTTGATGATTTTGGTGCCGTCTCCGGAAAGGGTGCCGTTCAGGAGTCGGGCTATGTGGGATAGGGTGTATTCCATATTTGTTAATCGTTAATGGTTAATCGTTTGGATCAATTCCCCTTATTCTCCCTGGCATACTGATCATTATACATCTTGGTGATTTGATCCGACAAGTCCAAAGCATCCGGAGCATACATCACACCGGCTTCCCGCTTTTCGAAAACCAGCAGGTACCCTTCTTTTTTCCCGACTTCCTCGACAAGCTTCAAGATGTCGGCTTGAATGCGCCCGACGAGCTTCATGTTCAAATCGGCCAGTTCCTTTTTGTACTTCTTTTCCAGCGACTGGAGGTCGCCGACCTTGATCCGGAATTCCCGCTCTTTTTCTTCCCGTTTTTCCTGGCTCATTACCAGAGCTTCGCGCTCGATCTTCTGCTTCAATTCGGTTAGATCACCCTCTTTTTTCTTGAGATCCTGCGTGAGCTCCTCGCCTTTTTTGTTGATTTCCGCCTGTGCCGATTTTCCATAGCTCGAATTGGCGACGATCTTCTGCAGGTCCACCACTCCGATTTTGGCGACATCCGCCGCATGTGCCGAAGAGATAAAGAAAACAGCAGCCATTCCCGCAATGATCATCAACATCGCTTGTTTCATTTTCATAAAAAAACCCCTTTGAATTGTTTGATGTGAATTGTCTTAGTGAACAGTGAACAACGGTCAGCGGATCGGGCCTTTATTCCCCCCCATCCCGGCCTTCCCCCTCCGGTGGGGAAGGGGACATGTTTCGACGGTTAAACGTTGATCCAATGTCGACATTTTCAATAGATTCCTCTAATCGGCTTCGCCGTACGTCTTGCGTTCTACGCTCGCTTCTCATCGAAATCGGGATCGGGATCGGTTTTTTTCTCTTTTGATTTTCGATACCGATACCGATACCGATACCGAATGCTACTCTTAAATCAGAACCGATCCGATGTAAACGTTGTAAACCGTGTAATCCGTGTCTAAATTGTTTTTTTAAAATCAGAACCGATCCACAATCACCGTTCACGGTTCACTATTTTTGACCTACTCACCTAACCACCTAACCACCTAATCACTTAATCACTTAATCACCTATTCAAAACGCCTGCCCCACCGAGAACTCCCACCGACCGTCATCTTCACCTTCCCGGGCATCCAAGACCCGCCCATACTCGATGCGCAGCGGCCCCATGGGGCTGTACCAGCGGAACCCGAACCCGACGCTTTCCCTCAGGTCGCCGAAATCGATGCTGTCACTGGTGCCGAACACGTTGCCGGTATCGAAGAAAAGAACCGACACGAACCCGGCCTCCTTGAAAATGGGATAGATCAGCTCCACATTGAACTGGACGTACTTGTCGCCGCCGATCTCGTTGCCGTCTTCATTAAGCACGGAGATATCCCGCCAGTCGAATCCCCGAATGGAGTTCATGCCGCCGAGATAGAACCGTTCGTAATCGGGCACCTTTTTGCCGGAGACCTCCTGAATATAGCCGGCCTCGCCATGGGTGAACAGGACCAGGTCCTTGATCAACGGAAAATACCAGCCGGTTTCGGCCGTGTACTTGACAAATCCGATATTGCCCCCGAGGCCCGCATACTCGAGACCGATGCTGTGGTTGCTGCCCTCGGTCGGATTGAAGACCCTGTCCCGGGAGTCATACCGCAATGACGTCGAAACCGAGCTGGTGGTGTTTTCGCCTTCCAGGTCCTTGATTTCAAAGGCGGCGTCCGGATCGATATTATTAATGTCGCTCACATCGTAGGAATAGCCGAAGTAGGCCCGCGTGTAATCGTACACCGGGTATCCGAACCGGATGCCCCCGCCGATGCTGTCACGGTCGTAGTCGTCATAATCGACGATCCAGTTGTAAAGATCGAACCCTGCCGACAACGGAATGTCGAACAGCCACGGTTCGGTAAATCCTAGGGAATAACGGGTGGTGGTGCCGCCGACCTGCGCCTTCAACTGCAGCTTCTGGCCTCTGCCGAAGAGGTTGCGCTGTGAAAGCTGGACCATGGCGAACACATTTTCGACGCTGCTGTACCCGGCCCCGAAACTGAAGGTCCCCGTCGGCTTTTCCTCGACATCGATGTCCAGAATCATTTTGTCATCGGCGCTTCCCTTGACCGGGTTGACTTTAACATCCTCGAAATAGTCGAGCCGGTACAGGTTGCGGACGCTCCGCTTCAGCCGTTCCCCGCTGTAAAGATCCCCTTCGTACACCACCAGTTCACGTCGAATCACCTTGTCCCGGGTTTTCGTATTGCCGCGGATGCTGATCTCTTCGAAGTAGACCTGTTTACCTTTGTCGATTTCATAGGTGATGTTAACCTCTTGTTTGATTTCATCCTGCTCGAGAAGGGGGGCGATGTCCGGGAACGCGTACCCCTCGTTGGCATATATCTCGGTCAATGCGGAGATGTCTTCCTGGATGACCTGGCGGTTGAAATATTCCTGCTCCCCGATCCGGGTGACGTCGAGCAGCTCTTCTTCCGAAGTGATGATATCGCCGCCGATGGAGACGTTGCCCACCTTGAATCTCGGGCCTTCAAATATTTTTATCGTGATGTAAATCCAGTCGCCGTCGAAAGTTACGATCGGGTCGCTGACCCGGGCCTGGATATAGCCGTTGTTCAGATAGAAGGCCGTGAGCTTGTCGACGTCCCGGGACAGGTCATCGGGATTGTAGGTGCCGGAAGAGGTGATCCAGGAGAAAAATCCCTTTTCAGAGGTGTCCATCAGGGACTTCAGATCCTTGTCGGAATAATCGACATTCCCTTCGATGGTGATCTCCTTGATCTGCTGTCGCTCTCCTTCTTCGATGACGAATGTAAGGTCCGCCTGGTTGTTTTCCAACTCGGTGGTGGTGTAAGTGATCTTGACATTATGGTAGTTTTTTTCCTTGTACAGGGATTCGATGCTCCGGATATTTTCCTGCACGCGTAAAATGTTTAAAATCGATCCGGTGGTGATGGTGATGTTTTTCATGATTTCATCGGTTTCGACGGCCTTGTTGCCCGAAACGGATATCTCGCGCACGGTGGGCTTTTCTTCTACATGAAAGACAACCCGTTTGCCGCCCGGCACGTCCTCCGCTTCGATGCGCACATCATCGAAATACCCCATCTCGTAAACCGACTTGAGGTCCCGGGAAAGCCTTTCAGCGGAAAAGATGTCTCCCTTCGATGACGTGATGACCCGCTTTACGGCATCCGATTCGATCCTGGCATTTCCCTTTACGACGACGTCGGTGATTCGGAAACGTCCGAAGACCGCGGCGGCGATATCCACGGAAAGATCCCTGACGGACCCGAAGAGCAGTTCGATGTCCTCGACCTGTTTGGTAAACACTGCCGGAGCCTCCTCTGTAAACAGCTGCAGCAGACGGGCTTCCAGTCGGTATGGTCGTCCGGTCAGGTCCAGGATTCCCCACACAACGTAGTCCGCGCCCAGTTTGGATCCAATCTGTCTGACGACTTCTGTATCCAAAAGCGTGTTTTGGGCGGCGGCGGCTTCAGCTTCCGGACCGGCCGGGATGATTTCAGCGCCTTCACGCTGCAAGTGCTCCGCAATGATTTTCTGCAGTTCGGCCTCAAGATCGGGCCGCTTATCGGTGGATTGGACGGCAAACGGCAGCACCAGCACGCTCGGTGGGGGTTCGGCCGAAGCAATCCCGAAAAAAAGACAGACGAGGATCAGAACAATGGATCGTAGGATATTCAGCATAATCGGCACCTCAATTCAATTCCACCAGGTTTCCTTCCATGATGGTCATTTTTCTGGATGTGTATGAAGCCAATTCAGGGTTGTGCGTTACGATAACGAGCGCCATGCCCAGCTCCGTATTCAGCGCCAGCAGCAGGTCATGAAGGCGGCGGCTGTTTTTCACGTCGAGATTACCGGTGGGCTCATCCGCGAGAAGAATGATCGGATTCAACACCAGTGCACGGGCGATGGCCACGCGCTGCTGCTCGCCGCCGGACAATTCGCCGATGCGATGGTGCAGCCGGTCCTTGAGCCCGACCCTTACGAGGATTTTCTCTGCCATGGAGGCGGCGTCGGTCCGGCCGATTCCCTGGATGAGCGCCGGCATCATAACGTTTTCCACGGCCGTAAAATCACCCAGCAGATGGTGAAACTGGAAGACGAATCCGATGGATTGGTTCCTGAACACGGCCAGCTTGGCGTCCGGAAACGCCAGTACATTTTCATTGTTGAACAGCAGGCGCCCCTTGTCCGGCCGGTCGAGCGTACCCAGGATGTGCAGAAGCGTGGACTTGCCGATTCCCGACGCTCCCATGATGGAAACGGTTTCGCCCTTGTTCAGATCGAAATCCGCCTCCTTGAGCACTTCGATCGTCTGGGTGCTCTTGTGAAACGCTTTATACAGGCCGCGGACCTTCAACAGGCCGTCCGGGCCGGAACTCCCCGGTGCACTCGTGCTATCCATATCGAAACGCCTCAACAGGGTTTAATTTCGAGGCATGATGGGCCGGGTACAGGGTGGCTGCGTAGCAAATGACGAGCGCGGCGACAGCGATCATCACCGTGTCCAGCGGATCGATCCGGACGGGCAGGGTGGAAATATAATAGATGTCGCTCGGCAGCTCGATGAACTTGTAGCGCTTCAGCAGTCCGCACAGGCCGTACCCCAGCACCTCGCCGATAACCGTGCCGATCAGCCCGATCATCATTCCCTTGTAAACGAATATCCGCCGGATGTGCCGTCCGGTGGCGCCCATGGCCTTTAAGATGGCGATGTCCTTTGTTTTCTCCATGACTACCATGATCAAAGTTCCAGCGATGTTGAACGCCGCGACCAGGACGATGAGGGTCAGGATAATGAACATGACCGTTTTTTCCAGCTTCAGGGCAGAAAACAGGGTCTGGTTCATTTGTGTCCAGTCCCGCGCCCAATAAGGAAAACCCAGCGCCGCCTCGATTCGGTCGGCCACTTGCCTCGCGTTGTAAATATCTTCGATGAACACCTCCACGCCGGTAACGGTATCATCCATCCTCAGCATGTCCTGCGCCTGATTCAGGTGGACATATACCATGCCGCCGTCGTAGTCGTAAATGCCCGATTCGAACGTCCCCACGACGTCGAAGCGCTTCATGGCCGGCATATGCCCGATGGGGCTGATCATGCCCGTGGGCAGGATGACGTAAAGGACATCCCCGGTTTTCACCTCCAGCGTTTTGGCCAATTCTTTTCCCAGGATGATCCCGGGCAATTCGCCGTTGGGTTCCGGTGTGCCGGTCGGTTCGTCGGGCGTGAGCTTTTCGAGCAGTGACGGGTCCAGAATGCGAATCACTTTGCCTGCGCTTTGGGGGTCCACGCCTCGCAGTACAGCGCCGGAAAGCCCGGTGGACGTCCGAAGCATGACCTGGCTGTAAACGAACGGCGTGGCCGATATCACCCCTTCGGTCTTTTGGATGCGGTCGATCGTATCCCCGTATCCCGAAAAGTCGCCGCCGTAGCGCATGACGACGATGTGCGATTCCACACCGAGAATCCGTTCGGTCATGTCGGATTCGAACCCCGCCATGACGGCGATGACGACGATCAGCGCCATGACACCGATGGCCACGCCGGCAATCGAAAGCAGCGTGAGAAGGGACACGAAGGTTTGTTTCTGGCGCGATTTTAAGTAGCGCCGGCTTATGAAAAATTCGAATGACATTTTTTTGTATAGTGAACAGTGAACGGTGAACAGTGAACGGTGAACGGTGAATGGTGAACAGAGAATTTCGAATTTCGTGCTTTTTCCATTGTTCAAGGCCTTCAGCCCGCGCAGCGGCACTGTTCACTGTTCACTGTTCACCGTTCACTCTTTTACCCTTTCGGCTTCATGTGAGGAAACAAAATAACCTCCCGAATCGAAGCCGAATCGGTAAGCAGCATAACCAGCCGGTCGATCCCGATGCCCTCGCCGGCCGTCGGCGGCATACCGTAGGAAAGGGCCTCGATGTAGTCGGCATCCATGAAATGGGCCTCCTTGTCTCCCGCCTCCCTGTCTTCGACCTGCTGCTGGAAGCGCCGGTGCTGATCTTCGGGGTCGTTGAGCTCGGAAAACCCGTTGGCGATTTCCCTTCCGCCGACGAACAGCTCGAAACGCTCGGTCAGCATCGGATCGGCGTCGCATTTTCGTGAAAGCGGCGAAACCTCCACAGGGTACTCGGTTATAAACGTCGGCTGAATCAGATGGGGCTCGACCAGGGCGTCGAA
The DNA here is from genome assembly GCA_046483495.1 of Desulfobacterales bacterium. Taxonomy (GTDB): domain Bacteria; phylum Desulfobacterota; class Desulfobacteria; order Desulfobacterales; family UBA5616; genus CAYLRU01. The sequence goes on along the minus strand of JAWODC010000086.1, from coordinate 4,912 downwards.
AAGCTTCGTGATCACCTTGCCGAGACGCCGTGTTTTGGTCACGTTAACCCCTTTACCGGCGGCGAATTCAAGCAGCTTTTCCTTGTCCTGCTGTATCTCCGGGGCGATGCCGCCGATGGTCTCGAGCGCCGAGGCCAGGGTCATGCGCCGGAAAGCCTGACTGAAGTCGATCTCGTTTCCCTGGTAGGAAACAATGGGGGAGCCGGTCACGTCTTCGGCCACCCGGCACAGCATGCGCTCCGTCAGATCCATCAGGTCCGTGTAGGAGGCATATGCCTGGTAAAACTCGGCCATGGTAAACTCCGGGTTGTGCTGGGTCGAAATGCCTTCATTGCGGAAGTTCCGGTTGATTTCAAACACCCGTTCGAATCCGCCCACCACAAGGCGCTTGAGGTACAGCTCCGGCGCGATGCGCAGATACAGGTCCATTCCCAGGGCGTTGTGACGGGTAGTGAAGGGCTCGGCTTCCGCGCCGCCCGGAATCGGCTGCATCATCGGTGTTTCGACTTCCAGAAAGTTGTGCTCGAGGAGAAACTCCCGCACAACCTGTATGGTTCTGCTCCGCTTGAAAAATATGTCCCGAACCCCACGGTTCATGATCAGGTCGAGATAACGCTGCCGGTATCGCTTTTCCGGGTCCTTCAAGCCGTGGAATTTTTCAGGAAGGGGCCGAGCCGATTTGCACACAAGCGTGATTTCCCGGGCGAGCACCGTCCATTCCCCTGTCTTTGTCGTGAAAAGGCCGCCCTTGACGCTGACAAAATCCCCTATATCGAAAAGCTTGAAATTGGAGAACGCGTCGGCTCCCACTTTATCCCGGCGGATATAGGCCTGAATCTGTCCGGCGCGATCGGTCAATCGAATGAACGCCGCCTTTCCGAACATGTTGACCGCCATCATTCTGCCCGCGATGGTGAATACGGGCGATTCCTCGGAAAGGGCGTCGGGCGTTTGGGCGATTGCATCGCGGAGGTCCTGCACCGTATGGGTAATGCGAACGTCGTTGGGGTAAAGACGAACACCACGCGCTGTCAATTCGTCGGTCTTTTTATTTCGTCTTTCCATAAACTTACCGGACTTGCTTTCTTCCATGATGCACCCGTGTTCCCCGACTGTTCACGCCGGACGTTCAATTGAGGGCGCGCATGCCGGCGGCATACACGGCGCCGAAGAGCCCCCTGATAAAATGATGTTTGCTATCGTATTTGCCTGGAGGTGTCAAGATTAACTTGGCCGTGCATCGGGCTCGGACTGCTTCAGCCTGAAACGAATTTGCGTGCCGTGCCCGGACCGGCTGGACACGTCCAGTCGGCTGTCGTACATCTCGAGGAGGGTATGAACGATAGAGAGCCCCAAACCGGTGCCGTTCGCTTTTGTCGTAAAAAACGGATCGAAAATGGCATTGAGGAGTTCACCGGGAATGCCGCACCCGTCATCCGTGACGGAAACCTCGACGAGATTGGGTTTTACCGGATACATGGCGAGTTCGACGGCGCCGGTTTCATTAATGGCTTCGGCTGCATTGATCATCAGGTTCAGCAGAATCTGCCGCAGGTGAAAAGGATCCATGACAACGCGAATGCCGCTGGTCAGGCGGGTTTTGACGGTGATGCGGCCGGTGAAAAATTCGTTCCGGTTGAAAAATTGGACGAACTCCGAGAGCGTTTTCTCCAGATCCATGTTTTCCGGATGTCCGGCCCTGGGTCGGGCGAACAGCAGAAAATTGGTCACCAGGGTGCTGAGGCGGTCGGTTTCCCTGAGCACGATCTGCATCAGTTTGTCATGATCGGAATTGTACGTGATCTCCTCGCGAAGCAGTTGAATGGAGCCGGACAGGGAGGCCAGGGGATTCTTGATTTCATGGGCTAGATGGGCCGCCATTTCCCCCATGTACGCCATTTTTTCCACCCGTTTGACATGCTCCTCCATGGCCGTCAGTTCGTCTTTGCTCGCCTTGGCCTGCTCCGCCAGGATGCTGCTTAAAAAGGCCACGGCAAAACAGGCGCCCGTGGTGATCATCACCTTTTGAAGCACCTCTTCGATGCCCAAAGCAACGGTCGTGACATCCTGGGTGATCATCTCGACATTGAAAATCCCGAAATACTCCGAAAGCAGCAGCGCGGCATATTGAAGGCTGCAGATGGCGGCTATCAGGAAACTGCCCTTGCGGTAGAGCAAAATGCTCGAATAGACGATTACCACCATGTAGATAAAAGGGAATATGCTCGCGTATCCGCCGGTCACATGAATGACCATGGACACGAACAGGGAGTCGATAATGACCTGGACGTAGGCCAACAGCTTCTCGCAGCGGCATCGCTTGAGCAGGATATAGTAGATCAGGGAGAGCAGAAACAGGCAAAAGATAAGAATAAAAAGAAAAAACAGGGCGCCCGAAGGGGCGATCGAGGTGTTGCCGAACATCAGGACGAGGGTCGAGCACAGCAGGAACACGGCAAAGAGGAAACGGCCCAGGATGAGCCATTTCATTTTCTGCCTGAGGTCGCTTTCTTTTATTTGGGTTGTTGGGGGCATATTTTGGTTGTGGGTTATGGGCTATGGGTTATGGGTTATGGGTGTGGATCGGGTCTTTATCCCCCCCATCCCGGCCTTCCCCCTCCAGGGGTGAAGGGGACATGCTGCGCCGCCAGTCCATTTATCGTAATAACTTAATTTTCAACAAGTAAACAAAAGTGCCGTTCGCTTTGCTTACGGTTGGTTTATTTTCATGACTGCTTTTATAAAATCAGAACCGATCCTCACCTATAGCCCATAACCCATAACCCGTTTTTTATCTACAGATTCCCCGCCATCGTAAATATCGGCAAATACATCGAAATCAACAACCCACCGACCACGACCCCCAAAAACACCATCATGAACGGTTCGATCAGCGAGGTGAGGTTCTCCACGGCCTGGTCCACCTCGTCATCGTAAAAATCGGCGATTTTGATCATCATCGTGTCGAGGGCCCCGGTGGATTCGCCGACGGCGATCATGGAGCACACCATGGTCGGAAACACCTCGCTTTCGGCCAGCGGGTCGGCCATGGTCTTTCCCTCGGAAATGCCGGACCGGACGTTGTAAATGGCGGATTCGATCGTCTTGTTGCCGGCTGTCTTGGCGGTAATATCCAGGGCCCCGAGAATGGGGACGCCGCTGGTCAGCATGGTGCCCATCGTCCGGGTGAATTTCGCCACGGCCACCTTGCGCACCAAAATGCCGAAAATCGGCAGCCGTAAAACCATCCGATCGATCGTCGCCCGGCCCTTTTCCGTTTTGTAATAGCGTTTGAACGCATAAAGGAACAGAACCAAAGCGATGATGATATAAAGAATATTGCTCTTGAAAAATTCGCTTAATTTGACGACAAACTGCGTGGGCGCGGGCAATTCACCGCCGAGTGTCGAAAACATTTCCTGAAACACCGGTATGACGAACACGAGGATGACGATGGTGACCAGGATGGAAATGCCCAGCACCACCAGCGGGTAAACCATGGCCCCTTTGACCTTGCTCTTGAGCTTGGCCGACTTTTCCAGATAACCCGCCAGCCGCTTTAAAATGGTGTCCAGGATACCGCCGGCTTCCCCGGCCGAGACCATGTTGACGAACAGGTCGTCGAATTCCTTTGGAAATTTTTTCAAGGAATCGGCAAGCGTCTCTCCCCCTTCGACGGATTCCTTGATCTCTTTGATGATTTTTTGAAAGGTCTTGTTTTCCTGCTGGGAATGCAGGATTTCCAGGCACTGCAGGATGGGCAGCCCCGCATCGATCATCGTGGAAAACTGCCGCGCGAATATGATGACGTCATTGGTCTTCACCTTGGGCTGGAGCATGGTGACGTTTTCAAACAGATCCTTCGGCTTTTTCTTGACTTTCGTCGGCTTGATCAGCAATCGCGCCAGGTTGGCCCGTACGGCCTGTTCCGAAGCCGCCTCCATTTCTCCTTTTTGCGGTTCATTCCGCCTGTTTTTGCCTTCCCACAAGTAAATCGGCATGATCTCCCCCCTCAATCGGAAGTTTAGAAAAGATGCACGTTTCGGACGTTATAGATATGTTTCGAATTTACGAATTCTAAAAAACCAGAATACCGGAGCAAGAGCCGGGGAAAAGGATGAAAACCCGCGTCCGGCGGACCCGGATCGATTCATTTGGTAAAGGCGCCGGCGCCGGCGGTTCTGCATGACACTCTGTATGACACCGCGCGCCTTAAGCAGTGCCCATCCATAAATGGCCCTTTCAGGCGATTTCTGCGTTGGACGCAAAATCGAAATCCTCAAAATAGATCACTATTCCTGCGGTTTCGATCTTGCGCCCGCCTTGAACTCACGCGAAATTGCCTATTTCCGGATGTACACTGAACATCAATTTCAAATCAGAGGAGGCCGTTCCACAGTTACGCACTCTCGATATCACACATTGCGGCTGATTGGCAAATGCTAAATTCGTTCCGTGGTGAATGGATGATCATGGCTTGATAAAGGTTTGGATTTGTGCGAAATAGGTTATGGGCTATGGGCTATGGGATATGGGATATGGGATATGGGTTATGGGTTATGGGTTATGGGTTATGGGTTATGGGTGAGGATCGGTTCTGATTTTAAAAAAACAAATTAGACACGGATTACACGGTTTACAGCGCTGAAATCGGATCGGTTCTGTTTTAAGAAAAGCATTCGGTGTCGGGATCGAAATCGGTATCGGTATCGGTATCGAAATTTGAAAAAGAAAAAAAACCGATCCCGATCCCGATTTCGATTTCGATTTCGATGAGAAGCGGGCGTAGAATGAAACATGTACAGCGGAGCCGCTTCTTTTGACCAAATAACAAACCGGGAGCAAAGCGAACGGCACTTTTTACTTACTTGTTGAAATCAGGGCATTACGATCAGTGGACTCACGGCGCAGC
>JAWODC010000053.1:0-7741 GCA_046483495.1 Desulfobacterales bacterium | reverse complement strand
ACTTACCGGCAAGCTTAATGGATGGACGGCTCCAAAGGATATTATCCTGAAAGTAGCAGGGATCCTCACTGTCATCTCTAAGCTGGTCAGCTGCCTGCCAGAGTTTCTTTTCCAGTTCCTGGTTAGATCCGTTACTGTTATTCATTGTATGCTTCATTTTAGCTTTAGGTTCTTTCTTCGGTTCAGGTATGAGTTCATCAATGTTATAGATGATCTTCTCAACTACTTGGCCTTTCTTCAGGGCTATCGTATCGATTCCAAGAGATCTGGACACAGTTTTCAGTTCGGAAAGCTTTAAGGTTTGCAGGATGTCTCTTAACGTGATTCCCTTGTCAGATGCAAGCTGATCGACGATCTCTGCTTTATTGAGAACTATGAATCCTCGGTAGCCGAGGGATCTGGATATGTCCAGGAGCTGTGCCTTGGAGAGGCTGCTTAGGATGCGAGCTTTGGAGTTCATCTGGATTCCTTTTTAGCCATGAGGAAATCCATGGGCCGGAATGGGGGCTAAAAAAATGCTACCAGAATAACCATGCCAAACAATAAAACCAGGAACATACCGACTGTGACACGACCGAGGGTCCACCTATGCCGACCACAGTTCGAGCAACGTTTAGCCGATGAATTCATGGGGTACTTGCATGCAGGACATTTTTCCATCAAGACTCCCTTTGAAATTAGAGGATGTGACTACATACATAAGATCTTAGAGCTTTTCAACCTAAACTCTCAAATAGACACCATTTCCTTGAGATATGCCCTGATCAACAGGGCTATTCCCATTGACATTTCGTAAGGCTTGCGATAGAGTTGGTTTAAATAATCATGAAGAGCGGTGTGAGGGATCTGGCCCTGTGACCACCCGGCAACCTTTCTCCTGAAGGTGCTAAAGCCAGAATCCATGAGGTTAACCAATGACAAAGGACAGCATCAGGCCTCCTCTTGGAGGCTTTTTTCGTTCCAGGGCTCCTCCCTTCCTGCCATTCCAATTCTGGCTATCGAATCGCAATAATCAATAGAAGGGAGGAACTGAAAATGCATGATATGAATAGAAAAGGAAGGATAAACAAGGGAACCATCAAAAAGCATCTATCTGTCAAGGAAACCCCAAAACCTGAAGAACCACCCAGAGAGGCTCCCCATCTGGTGCATACCTCCAGGAAACGGATGCGGTGTGTCTTCAATTCCCTGGTGATCCGAAATGATTCAATCAAGGCCAAATACCAGGGTGGCCTGAGAAGGTTCCACCAGACCCATGGAGGGATGACCAACAATGACATATCCGTTTTTGTGTCCATGGATGATGAGGTTGATGGGGTTGTGATGGATCTCATTGATAATGGACTATCCAATGGACAGGATTTCACCTTTGTGGATGCGGGTGGGTTTTCGATATATGCATCGATGTCCAATGAGGATTATCCCCAGGATGTTCAACTGCAGGTGGACTGGCTCAAGGGCAGGTATGCTGAAGGTGGGATCTGGGTCTGGCTTGTGGAAGGAGATAACTATCTTGAGTAAACTGTTAGGTAGATTTCTTAGGATCTGATCTGGGGTGATCTTAATGTGGATCTCGGTGAGGGGTGTGGCAACCCCCCTGGATCTCTTACTGACAACTTTGAAAGGTGGTACTATAAAGGTATAAAACTTGGGATAAGGAGCTGTATGGGAAAACGAAATCGGATAAGTGATTGATTTTATTGGTGCCCCCGGCAAGGATCGAACTTGCGGCACATGGATTAGGAATCCATTGCTCTATCCACTGAGCTACGGGGGCGTGATTTTGGTTAACGGTTCACCGTGAATTGTCGAAAATCCTTACATCAAATGCAGCATCTTTGCAAGCCTTCTTCCATCTTGTCAACCGCTTTATACGGACATTTATATTCCAAATAATAATAATTAGTTAAGAGAATACGCAATTCACCCCATTCGAATTGGGCCGCATCTTTTTATAATGGTTCAAAAGATCATTGAAATTCTATCAAACTTTATTACCGGGAGGGCGGGGATATGTTTAAAAAGATTCGTTTCTCTTGTGCATCGATGGTTTTGGTTTTGATGTTGGGTATGGCGGGATATGCCGTATCGGCTGATTATGCGGCGATGGAGGGGGTGGATTCAGCAAATGCGGTGTTTGACTTTAGAATCGGCGAAGCCCAAAAGGCCTTGGGTCACCTGAAGCTGATTCATACGATGGTGAATGATCCCGGCATGGTCATAAATGGTGAGCAGCCGGAAATCGTTATCGTGCTGATCGGCCCTTCGGTCAAGCTGGTTACAACGGAAAAAGCGAAATCGAACCAAGCTCAGCAGGGCGCGCTTGCCGAGCAGATTTCCAAAATGGACAAGGACGGCATCACGTTTGAAATCTGCATGGCCGCCGCACATGCATTCGATGTGAGTGCCGATGTGATATTGCCCGAAATTCAGCAGGTGCCGAATGGGTGGATTTCGGTTATCGGTTATCAGCAGCGGGGGTATGCTCTGATTGCCGATTTCTAACCGATAATGGACGGCAATTCAGGTGTTAACGTTGAATGGGCTGCCCGTTAACCGCCGTTATTCCACGTACAACCGTTGCCCCGGATATATCTTGCACCGGGGGGTGAGGCGGTTGATGCTCAACAGACGGGACAGTGTCATCTTGTATTTCCTTGCGATCAGGTAGGGGCTGTCGCCTTTTCTGACGATATATACCTGCTTGTGGCCGGAAGAGGAGACGGCATCACCTGGTATCTTCAGCATCTGTCCGATACTCAGACGCGTGGTGGTGAGATGGTTCGCGTTTTGGATTTCTTTTGTGGTGGTGCCGAAGCGTTTGGCGATGATCCAGAGGGAATCGCCGCCTTTCACCTTGTAAGTCGCCGGTCTTGCGGCCGTCGCGGCCGGCGGCACGTATCCTCTCGAGGGTATTTTCAACCGTTGGCCGACCACAATGTAATGCGATGACCGCAGGTGATTGGCATACATGATTCTACGGACACTCGTGCGATATCGGCGGGCGATGGTGGATAGCGTCTCGCCCGGTCTGACGCGGTGAAGCACGTAGTCCGGCCCGGGTGGACCGGATACCGGAATTCCGTCGATGCCGGCGAGCAGTATTTTGCCCAAATCGGTCGGAACCCGCAGTGTGTATAGCTCATCGGGCACAACGCCGTACCGCAGCTCCGGGTTCAAATCCTTCAGGTCCTGTTCGGAGCACCCGATTTTTTTGGCAATATCATTCAGGTTCATTTGGCGGGAAACGTCAACCTTCTCATAGTCCAATGCCGGGTCGGGTTCCGGCAGGTCCATGTTGTACTTTTCAGGATCTGAAATAATGTGCAGCGTGGCGAGAAAACGGGGTACATAACGGGCGGTTTCACGCGGAAGCCTTTCGTAAAGGTCCCAGAAGTTGTCGAGGTAATTGATATTTTGATCCCGAATAACCTGCAGCACCCGTCCTTCACCGCAGTTGTAAGCCGCAAGCACCGTAGCCCAATCACCGAACATCTGGTGAAGTTCTTTCAAGTAATTGATGGCTGCCCGGGTCGATTTTTCCGGATCGAGCCGTTCGTCGATATAAGTGTTTCTGTTGAGGCCGAACTTATATCCGGTGGAGGGGATGAATTGCCACAGTCCCAATGCTCTTGCCCTCGAGAGTGCTCTTACCTTGAATCCGCTTTCGATCAGCGGGAGCCAGGCCAGTTCTTCCGGAATGCCGGCGGCTTTCAAATCGGCCAGGATCTTTTCACGATAGCGTCCCGATCGCTTGTACGATTGGAGAAAGAAATTTTTTTCCCTGCCTGTGAACAGATCGATTTCCGCCTGCACATGTTTATTGAGTATAAGGGGAATTTCATTATGGTTTCCGTTGACCACGATGAATCGGGAGGCATAAATCTCCAGGATTCGTTTGGAGATCATGAATCGTAGATCTTCTTTCTGGCGGATATGTTTCGGAAACGCTTCCGTATCCACCGTCAACACCAGGGCATACGCCTGATCCAGTGCTTCGATGGCCGCCTCGAGTTCACCTTTTTGCCAATAATCCTGGGACAACTGGCAGAAGTCCAGTGCCTCGTCCAGTATTGGCTGCAGCGGCGGTGGCGTTTCGTCTTCGCTTGCGGCGGCGTTCGGGTTTTCCGGGCACACGTCCACCGCCTCTGTTTTCCCGGCATCCAATTGCTGATGTTCCGGTTCTTCCATGGATATCGATGGCATAGCCGGTGTGTTTTCAAGACTTCCGGATTTATAGGCGGGCTTGCCGCATCCGGAAACGATAAACAAGAAAAGGGCCGCACTGAGGAGTAAATGATGTTGCTTCAAATCCGATTCCTTGTAGTTTCTTTCCATCCGGAAATGGCTGATTCACTCCATTTCTTCGTCGGCCGGAAAATGTCAATCCTCAAAACACTTAGCGTATTCCCGCGGATAACACCTTCCGGCGTCTTGAACTGAAGTGAATTGTTTTCTCATTTTGGATGGGTAAAAGTTCAGTACAACAATTAACAATTCGTGCTAAAAAATGGCAAGTCACGGTCTACTTACTAAATTGCGTATTTCGTGTCAAGTATAAGCCGCCGGTGGTGCTTCATCATTTCTTTCGATACCAGTACCAGCCTGTGGGAAAGCCCTTTTCCTCACCGATGGCGGTTCGTATCTCGATAAAATCGGGCTTTAAGAGGGCGTCTACCTCCTCCGGTGCGATTCCCCAGGTGGTTTTCTTCCGCGGACGCGGCAGCCATGCGTACAGCATAAAAACACCATTCGGCTTCATCAGCCGCTTCAGGTTGCGGGCATACCGAATCCGGTCTTCACCCTCCAATGTAAACAGGCAGCCGATATCGAGGACATAATCGTAGGTGCCGTTTAAAAACGAAAGGTCGGTCACATCCGCGACATGAAATTCAATATCCAGGCCGGCCTTCGCGGCCTTTTTCCGGGCCGTACGGATGGCTTTGCCGACAAAATCCACGCCGGTAACCTCCCAACCGCGCAAAGCAAGGGTAATGGCATTCGTTCCGGTGCCGCAGCCCAGGTCAAGGGCTTTACCCGGTGGGGTGTTCTCCATGAATTCAATGACTTCCGGGGGCGTCACCTCCGTGTCCCATGGCGTTTGGCCGCGAAAGTATCGCCATTGGAACATCAGACGGCCACGGTTAACCGCTTTTTTCAAGATTGCAGCCATAGGTTTTTCGATTCTCTTTCTCGGGTTGACCGGCGAACACGCATGATTAAGCATGTTGTCAGAAACACGTTTATCCATTCGGCATGCAGCCGGTGGTCATCGGCCGTTTTGGCTTTGATGACGATAAGGGGGGTATGGGGTACAAGCGAGGCCGGATCGATTTCGGCAAAGCCTTCTTTTATAAAGAGCGGGGCGTTTTCAAAAAAACCGGATTCGCAGCACGCCGCCGAGAGAAGCCTGTCGCCATCATCCAGCGCCTGCTTCATGAGGTCGGTTCGCTCCTCAGAGGACAGGCCCGTCAAACGGTGCAGCAGAATGTTGTGCATGAACGCGTCATGCGGGGCGCAGCGAAGGCAGGCAATGATTTCTTCCGTTTTAAGCGGCTTTGCCATCCGGCAGGCGTAATATCCGGCGGCATCCGCCGTAGCGGTCAGTTCAAGCAAATAGTCGATGTGGGTATGCTGCATAAGGATTTTTCACTCGTATTCACCAATATTCGTCGCCCCTAAGGCATCTCTTTTATGGGATGAAGCTTGCGAAAAATCATAAAGAGAGGTGCCGCGTCTGTCAAGCAGGGTTGTTTCCCGAATCGTAAAAAGTCAACGTTCGGATTCATGACGGATCGGTTTGGGTTTTAAAATGGCGAATGTTTTCGAAGATCATTGAACCTTGTCCCATAGATAAAAATATGCTAACCAACAAGGGTCTTAAGATTCTGCTTTGGCTTATCTTCACATCATTGCGCCGGTCATTCTTGACCAAACCCCTATGGAGGTATCAATGAACGTTGCAAAACTTATGTCGTTCATTGCAGTATGGTCTGCGGCAGCGATCATGCTGCACATTCCGGCTGAAACCCCAGCGGCGACCCGGTTCATCACCATAGGAACGGGAGGCGTCACCGGCATCTACTACCCGACGGGCGGGGCGATCGCCAAAATGGTCAACCGGCAGCGGGACCTATACGGCATTCGCTGTACCGTGGAATCCACGGCCGGTTCGGTTTTTAATGTGAACGCCGTTGCAAGCGGGGACCTCGATTTCGGCATCGTGCAGTCGGACCGGCAGTACCAGGCCGTAAACGGCATCGCCGAATGGGAAAAACTCGGGCCCCGGCGGAATTTGAGGGCGGTATTCAGCATCCATCCGGAGACGGTGACGCTGTGCGCCTCGGCGGAATCGAATATTATCACCATTCAGGATTTGAGGGGCAAACGGGTCAATATCGGAAACCCCGGTTCAGGGCATCGCCAGAATGCCATCGACGCATTGACGGCCTCGGGTATCGATTGGAAAACCGGGATTCATGCCGAGCAGGTCAAGGCGGCCGAAGCTCCCGGACTCCTTCAGGATGGGCGTATCGATGCCTTCTTCTACACGGTCGGACATCCGAGCGGGGCGATCAAGGAAGCAACCGCCGGAACAACCCGGGTGCGGTTTGTTGCGATTACCGGCATTGATCAACTGCTCCGGCAATACCCCTACTACACCCGATCCATGGTGCCTATCGATGATTACCCCGGCGCGATCAACGAAGCCGATGTTCCCACATTCGGGGTTAAAGCGACGCTTGTCACCTCGGCCGGTGTGTCCGACGACGCCGTGTATGCCGTCACAAAGGAAGTTTTTTCCAATCTCGAGAATTTCAAAGAGCTTCATCCCGCCTACGCGGTTCTGAACCGGGAAAACATGCTGGAGGGCCTCACGGCTCCCATTCATCCCGGCGCCATGAAGTACTATCGTGAAGTCGGGTTGAAATAATCGATCAGCTGCCTGGAAACAGCGAATCATGGCCAAATCGTTCGAATCCGCCGAAGCTCTCTTGAAATCGGAGATGGGAGATGTTCGTACCCTCGGCCGACTTGAACAGTGGATTGTCGCAAGTGTCGCCGTTGGATGGTCCCTTTTTCAATTGGCTCTTCCGAGCGTCCTGATCCTCGACGTCATCACTAAACGGGCGGTTCACCTTGCCTTTGCCATGGTCCTGCTTTTTCTGCTGATGCCTTGTTTTACAAAAAAGCGAACGGGATTCCGTTTTTTATGGACCGCCGACCACATTCCGGCGGTGGATTACATCCTTGCCGCATCAGGAGCGGCTTCTGCACTCCACCTGGTTGTCAATTATGGGCAAATCGCATTACGGGCCGGTATTCCGACAACGCAGGATTTATTTTTCGGCATACTGCTGGTGGTCCTGCTGCTGGAAGCGACACGGCGCATCGTCGGGCCGGCGCTGCCGGTCATAGCCTTGCTTTTTACCATTTACGCGTTTTTGGGCCCCTATATGCCTCAGATGCTGGCATTCAGGGGTGTTTCCCTGTCCCGCTACATAAGCAGTGTCACGCTTTCCACGGAAGGCATTTACGGGATTCCGCTGGGGGTGTCGGCTTCCATCGTGTTTTTATTCGTTCTTTTCGGTGCCCTCCTGGACAGAAAATCACGCCACAGGGCGTCCTGAATGTCTCCTATCATTTCCACTTCCTCCGCATCTGCGCCATCGGCGGCCCCACGGTCTATGTAGCCCTTAATAGTCAAACCTTCGATGGTCAATCCTATACAGCGATACAC
>JAWODC010000016.1:0-11168 GCA_046483495.1 Desulfobacterales bacterium | reverse complement strand
TAACCTATATTCTGCGCCAGCATCTAAACCATATTTTCTGATTAGTCAACGTCTATGCTCTGCAGCCAGGGCATCATCTTTCTTAATTCTTTTCTCAAAGGGGATAAATGACAAGTATGTGGAAGTAAGGGGTGCACGCGGACTGGCAGGCAATAATATCTTTATGGGATACCAGGCCGGGGGCCAATTTGGATACGCCGGCTCAAATAATATTGCCATAGGTTATAATGCCGGTCTTAACCTGCAGGAAGGAACTGAAAATAACGTCCTTATAGGCAACGCCACCGGTGATATGGTCCGGGGATCAAATAATATTTTTATCGGTAACGGTGCAGGAACAAAAATAGAGTCCGCCAGCAACCAGTTACTAATTGATTGTATGCCGCAGGAAGACCCCAGCATGGCATACATAACCGGCAATATGGACGATAAGAGTCTTCGAACACTAAGACTGAACGCCAATACAGGCATCAGAAAGGAGCCTGATCCGGCATATGCACTGGATATTAATGGTACCATTCACGCTGACGAATCTGCAATACCCTCCGATCTGAGACTTAAATCAGATATACAGACACTAAGCAATCCCCTGGACATGGTGCTTAAACTCAGGGGTGTCTCTTTCAAATGGGACAAAGAAGGCAGTGTTGCTGGTAAAAAAAGTATAGGTCTGATAGCCCAGGAAGCAATTGAGGTGGTGCCCGAACTGGTGCTTAAAGGCAGTGAATACTATGCTATCAATTACGCCCCCTTAACCGCACTCCTTATTGAAGCGGTGAAAGAACTCAAAAAAGAGAATGATGAGATGAAGGCGGAGCTCTCAAAGGTGGAAGATCTGGAGAGACAGATACAGGAACTACGGGAAAAAATGAATAATTTTTAATCTGGCATGCATGACGCCGCTTACCGGCTGAACGGAAGAACAAACTATACCGAAGATGTGCTCGATGAGTATGAAGATGAAATCGAGCTCCGGGAAGCCCATATCATGGGGAGGCTTACCCGAAACCTGGACCTGAAAGTCGGTCGTCAAATCGTCGTATGGGGAAAATCAGACAATATCCGCATTACCGACGTCCTGAATCCATTGGATTTGCGGGAACCCGGGCTGACCGATCTGGATGATTTGAGGCTGCCCCTGGCAATGACCAAACTGGATTACTACATTGGCAATTGGAATATGGCAGGCATTATCGTCCATGAAATCCGATTCGACAAAATTCCGGCTTGGGGCAGTGATTTTTATCCCTATGCCGATCCTCTGCCCGGAGAAGACAAACCCTCGGATGGAATCGACAATCAGGAATACGGCCTGTCATTAAAGGGAACCTTCAGCGGCTGGGACATTTCCTTTTTTTTCGCGGATATCTTTTGGGATACCCCCCATGCCCGATTTATCGGACCGTTCTTGCCCGTATCGGTCGAACTGGCCCATGCCCGGGTCCAAATGCTCGGAACGGCTTTCAATGCGGCCCTTGGAAATTGGATTGTCAAATTCGAGGCTGCATATCTGGACGGGTTGGAATGGTTTAACAGGCCTTGCGAGGAATACTCGCGATCCGACATCATGGTTGGGTTGGAATACTACGGGTTCGATCAAACGGTAATCACTTTAGAAATCGCCGATCGCCACATACACAAATTTGATTCAGCGTTAAAGCAGCCGCCGGACAGCCTCCGGGAGAACAGGCCTGAAACAGCACTGCGTATGTCCAGGACCTTTATGAACGAAACGCTGGAATTGGAATATCTCTTGTTTGTCTTTGGCTTCGACGGGAAAGACGGCAAATTTCAACGATTCACATCGAGCTATGATCTGACCGACTATACAGAAATAAAAGGAGGCGTTCTGCTCTACCATTCCGGCGATCTGCCCGAATATGCACGTATCGGTGATAATGACAGGATTTTTGCCGAGATAAAATACAGCTTCTGATCATTTGTTTCCCGTCCGGAAATGCCGGATTTTCCGGGAATTCCAAATAGTCGAAAATGTTTTTTCAGGCCAAAAGACGCCCCTTCTGTATCCAATCGACCAGTGGCCATTCAGAAGCGGTAGGTTTTGGGCCGGAGCAAGGCATGAGCTCTTTTTGGAACCGCAGGAATAGTTTACTATTTTGAGGATTCCAAAAAGGCGAAAACGCCGCTCCGAGGCAAAAGATGCCGTTTCTGGACGGCCACTGAAAGGAGGATTTAACTATGCGATTCACGGACAAAACGGTCGTCGTAACCGGAGCCAGCCGCGGCATGGGAAGAGAAATCGCCCTGGCATTCGCCCGAGAGGGCGCCGATCTTGCATTGGCATCCAGGACGGTTACAAAAGAAGATGAGATGTTCGAAACCCGGCCGGGCACCATCAGCGAAGTGGCTGAACAGGTAAGGGCACTGGACAGAAAAGCCCTGGTCGTCAAAACAGATGTCAGCATTCGCGGCGATGTGGAGCGGTTAATCGAAGCTGCAATAGGAGAATTTGGAAAAATCGATATTTTGGTGAATTCGGCATGGTCTGTCGTATTTAAACCGGAACCGCTTGACGATCTGCTTCGATCGGAAGTTTCCGATGCCACCATCGGCACCTTCAAGGGTATTGTCGATATTACGCGAGCGGTGCTGCCGCACATGAGAAAGCGAAATTATGGGAGAATTATCAACATTACCAGCATGGGAGGCAAGTCCAAAGTGGCAAACGCACCGGTATATGCCGGCCTGAAGGCGGGCGTGGCGCACTTTTCCAGATCGGTTTCGGCCGTGGTTGCCGGTGAAGGGATCACCGTCAATTGCGTGGCGCCCGGCATTATCGACACGCCGAGCACCCATGATTGCTACCCGGGCATGGAAGACTTGTTTAAAACGATGATCCCGGCACACCGGCTCGGAAAGGAAAGCGAAGTAGCCAACGCTGTTTTGTTCTTAGCCGATGACGATTCGAGCTATATTACCGGGGCAACTTTATCCGTTGATGGAGGCATGACCGAATTCTAGAAGTGGTTTTGAAACCACTTCTAAGCAAATCGATTGGGAAAAAGGAGAAAACAATGGTCGATTTCAAATTGACACCCGAGCAATTCGCCATTCAAAAGTCAGTCCGCGAATTTGCTGAAAAAGAAATCAAGCCGATTGCCATGGAACGGGACCAAATGGCGGATCATGAAGCCATTTTTCCGGCGGAACAATTCAAAAAAAGTTTCGATATCGGCATTCACGACGCCACGATACCGAAACAGTATGGCGGTCAGGGATTGGATTGTCTCACCCATGTCCTGATATGGGAAGAACTGGCGGCGGCGGATGCCGGATTTTGCGTCAGTTACCAGGGCCATTTTTTAGCCCTCGAACATATCTGCGGTCCCAGAGCGACCGAACAGCAGCGAGAGACCTTTTTAAGGCCGCTTGCAGAAAAAGGAGGGTTGGCGGCCTATGCCCTGACAGAACCGAACGTCGGCCCATGTTGGCTGCTCGTTCAGGAAGATTTTATCCAGGAGACAACCCTTGAACGCGACGGCGATGATTACATTCTAAACGGGGTTAAAAATTTTTGCACGAACGGCGGATCACCGTTAACGAAGTGGTATGTCATCTGGGCTCGCGGCGATCAAGAGAAGGTCGGCCTCGAGGCATGCCGAACGTGCTTTGTATGGGCCGATTCCCCGGGGCTCACTGCTCCAAGATCAGAGGACAAGATGGGTCAGCGCCTGTCTAAAAACGCTCAATTGTATCTAAACAATGTGCGGGTTCCAAAAGAGCACGTCATCGGTGAGCCCGGCGGCATGGTGCCCGAATTAAATGCACAGCAAAGGCTGATAACCGCCAATTCCTGGATTCTCCTGGGTGCCTTATGTGTGGGGATTGCAAGGACTGCTTACGAAGAGGCGCTGGCATATGCAAAAAAACGGGTAATCGCCGGGAAACCCGCCATTCAGCATCAGTTGATCGGCGCAAAACTGGCGGATATGTTTTGGCATATCGAAGCGGTTCGCGCCTACGTGTGGAAAGCTGCCGATTACTTCGATAAAAATCCCGCTGTCGATATGAAATTGGCCCAGGGCGCAAAGGTGATCGCTTCGGATTTGGCGGTAAAAACTGCGGATGAAGCCCTGCAAATCCACGGCGGATATGGATATACGAAGAATTCACTGGTTGAAAAGCTGTATCGAGACGCCAAAGTCACCCAAATATATGAGTGCCCGAATGAACTTCTCCGGGTCACAACGGCCAGTATGCTTGCATTCGGAATGTAACTATAAGTGGTTTCAAAACCTCCCCTCAGGCCCAATATCGGCGTTGGGATGAAGAATTCAATGCTCAAAATACGTAATGTATTCCTGCGCTTGAATCCTTCCTCCCGCCTTGATCTTTGACCTGATTGAAGGTTTTGAAACCACTTCTAAGGATCGTTAAGGTCGTTTTGATCGTTTTGATGGTTCGCTACGTTGGGAGCATTTGGAGCATCCCAACGAGCACAACGATTTAATGATCCTAACGATCCTAACATAAGGAGGCAATGACATGAATGAAAACATCTATCAGCATCTGAGGGAATTCCTGGATAAACTTCCAGGTGGTTTTCCTGCCACTCCCGAAGGAATCGAAATCGAGATTCTAAAAATACTGTTCACGCCTGAGCAGGCCGAACTCGCTACAAAGCTGACTTACGACTTAGAAGAAATATCGGACATTGCAAACAGGCTGAAAATGGATCGAGCCGAACTGTTCGAAAAACTGGAAGAAATGGCAAAAAAAGGACTCATTTTTCGCGTCATCAAAGAGGGCAAGTGGTATTACCATGCCGAACAGTTCGTTATCGGCATCTACGAATATCAGGCAAAAAATAAAGATGCGGCATTTTACCGCCTTTTCGAGCGTTATATTCCCTATCTGGGCATGAACCTTGCGAACGTCACGACCAAACAGATGCGCTATATCCCCATGGAATCGGCCATAACATCGGAAACGCGCATTGCCCCTTATGACAGGGTTCGTGAATTAATGACAAAAGAAGACTGTATCGCCGTGCAGCAATGCATCTGTAAGCAAACCCAGGCCTTTTTGGGAAATCCGTGCCAAAAACCCCAGGAAGTGTGTTTTGCCTTTGGCGATTTTGCACGATTTATCCTTGACAATAGCATGGGCAGACAGGTCTCCCATAAAGAAGCAGAAGACATCCTTCGTTCGGCGGAAAAGGAAGGCCTCGTACTCGGAGTGCCGAATGCACAACAGTTATCATTTCTGTGCTGCTGCTGCAACTGCTGCTGCCCGAATTTGCGCTTTTCGAAAATGTCGGAGCGCCCCGCCGACATCGTTTTTTCTTATCACGTTTCGCGGATCGATTCAGAAATGTGCAGCGGGTGCGGCATGTGTATGGAAAGATGCCCGATGGATGCGATAAGCCTTCATGAGGATATAGCTGAAATCATCGACGGCAGGTGCATCGGTTGCGGATTGTGCGTATCGACCTGCCCGGAGGGTGCCATTACGCTGATTGCCAAACCGGGCATGAAAGCACCGGAAAACGATTTCAAGGCGATGTTCGACAGCATTGCCCGTGAGAGGGGCTTATAACGCATCTTCCCCGCCCATCCGGCAATACATTTCTGATGGGACCGACGCTCCGAGGCCGAAATGTTGATTTAAGTTATGCCACCGATCATCAGTAGATTACCTTTTGATCGATCAATTCGTCGATCTCATGCTGTGGCAGGCCCAGAAGCTCTCCAAATACGTAGTTATTGTGCTGGCCGATCATGGGAGCGGCGCTGCGGATGGATCCCGGTGTTTTGCTCATCTTCCAAAGCACACCGTCGTATTTTTTTCGGCCGATCTCCGGATGGTCCCATTCCTCGAAAAATTCCCGTTCATTCAGATGGGGATCTTCAACCAGACCCCGGTTGGTCAGCACGGGAAAAGCCGCCACCCCGGCATTCTGGAGCCGCTCCGTGATGTCGTAGGCATCGAGATTCCCGGTCCAGGCTTCGATATGCCGATCCAGCTCCTCTTGGTTGAGCCACCTGCTTTTGACATCTGAAAAGGCCGGATCATCCGCCCATTCAGGATTGCCCATCACCGAGCATAATGCCGTCCATTCCTCATCCGAGGAAACGGCGATGGTCACCCACTCCAACTCCTTGGCGCACCGGTATGCATTGTGGGGCGCCTTGAATTCGTGCCGGTTCCCCCGGCGTGTTTGTACTTTCCCGTTGAGCGTATAATCCAAAATCGCTTCGGGAATGAGGCCGATCATGCCTTCCAGTTGGGACATTTCGATGAATTGCCCCTTTCCGGTCCGCATCTTGTACAGCAGTGCACTGAGCATGGCAAAAGTGCCGTGATTTCCGGCAACGGGGTCCCCCCAGCTGACCGGCGATTGCGGGGGCCCGTCCGGACGGCCGCTGATGTGGCCCTGCCCGCTTAAATAAACCTGAGGCCGGCCGTACATGAGATAGTCTTTTATCGGACCGGACATGCCCAAAGGGCTTAGGCTTACGTAAACGATATCCGGTTTGACCGCCTTGACCGACTCATAGCCGAGGCCGAATTCCTCCATAACGCCCGCCGAATAATTTTCCATTATGCCGTCGCTGAACTTGATGATCTCCTTTGCCAATTCAACCCCTTTGTGCGTAGTCAGATTCAGGGTAATGCCCAGTTTGTTCCGATTGGTCCAACCGTAATACCCGGATGAATTGGGGGACAATACCATCTGGCCGTCCTCCATCAGCGGGAACGGCGGCAACCCCCTGATGGTGTCCATTTTTCGTTGACTTTCGATCTTGATCACCCGGGCACCCATATCGGCCAGCAGCCTGCCCATGTGCGGCGCCGCCCATGCCCAGCCAAAACTCGTTATCGTAATCCCTTCCAGAGGCAATGGTTTCATTTTCTTCTCCCTTCTCATATCACGCCGTTTTTCCGCATATGCGCCAGATCCTGCAGGCTGTAACCGAGCCGGCCGCAGTAAATATCCTCGTTGTGCTCACCCAGCAAGGGCGCCCGTCTGACGATGCGCCATTCGGTTTCGGAGAATCGGTACGGAGCACCCGGATAGGTGGCCACCCCGATTTCCGGATGATCGATATCGACGAAATAGGCGCGCGCGTTTAAATGTTCCGAATGAACGACTTCTTTTGCCGTGTAATCGGGGGCAACCGGTACGCTTCCCTCCTGGCACATGCGAAAAATCTCCTCTTTCGTGTAGTCCTGCGCCCACTGGACCAGAAAAATGGTCAGGGCATCGAAATATTGGGCCCTGGTGAACCGGTTTTCAAACAGCTCATTGTCCGCCCACTCGGGATTGCCCATAACGTTGCGAAGATTGTCGAACTCGTGGTCCTGAACGCACATCAGAAACACATAGCCGTCTTTACACGGCAGGGGCATAATGGGCATGGCGACCGGCACCGTCACACCCGCGATTTCGTTTTCATTGAACGTCCAGTGCTCGATGGCCGATTCCAGCTGCCCGGCCATGCATTCCAGTGCGGAGATGTCCACATGCTGGCCTTCACCGATATTCTCCCGGGAGAATACGGCGCACAAGGTGGCGACAGCGGCCGAAAGGCCGGCCCCGAAAAGCGCCTGCCTGCCGCCGGCCTTTACGGGTATCGGCACCGGCGGCTCGGCAACACAGGTCGTTCCGGCACCGTAGCCGCCGCCGTTGTATAGATTTAGTTCGGTTGCCTTGTAGTTGCGGTAGGGCCCGGTCTGCCCGAAGGGTGTGATCGAGGTCATAATGAGCCGTGGATTGATCTTTTCGAGCGATTCATAATCCAGCCCCATGGATGCCATTTCTTTGGGCAGGTAATTCTCTACGAGAATATCCGCGTTTTCGATCAGCGCTTCGAAAATGGATTTGCCCCGGTTGGTTTCCGGATCCAGCGTGACGCCGAACTTGTTGGTGTTGAGATACGCGAACAGACCGCTTCGTTCCACACCTTCTTTTTCCCCGGCATACGGTTTTCTCCGCCTTGCCTCATCTCCGATCACGGGGCTTTCGATTTTGATGACTTCGGCACCCAAATCGGCCATTAGTTTTCCACAGTACGGGGCCGAAAACAGATTCCCGAATTCAACCACTTTCAGACCTGACAACGCCTGTTCCGGCATAGGGGCCTCCCTTCGTTTTTTATCATCGATAACTGAAAATGTAAGTAGCGCCCATCCGGAATCGGCCGATTCGCGCCATTCCTGTGTTGGCCGGCAAATGTAAATCCTCGACATACCCGGCGCATAACCGCTGTGCACATTTTGCGGCGGCCTTGAACTGAACCGATTTTCTCATTTCTGAATGGACTTATCAATCTTGAGGCTCGCAGTGTTATTGAAATTGCGATCTTTTGCGGGTTATTCCAATATGGGGCGTCCTGATAAAAAATCTATGGTTATCGGCTTCAAGATGCGATGCCCAAGAACCGGTGAGCCGCCGTTGTCCGGGCATAAGCTCTAAAGAAAAGCATTGCGGGAGGACGCCTTTTATCGATTTTAGAGGTCAACATAGATGAATCGGAGATGATATTCAAGAGTTCTTTGGCGGTTGGAGCGTTTTGAGCGTTTAGAGCGTCAGGAGTGTTTGTTGGAGCCTTAATGCTCAAGGTTGAAAGCTGAGCGGATCGGAGCTTTATCCCCCCTATCCACACCCATCACCCATAACCCATCACCCATAACCCATTTCTCCCCACCCCGTCTCGCCACCTTTTTTATTGACTGTTGCGACCTATTCTGTCAGAAATCGATATGAATCAAATGCCCGAATGCTCTTCCTGATTTTGATTTCATTTTTTCATTTTCTGAATTTTTCAATTTGCCGACTCATGTGATGTCTGCCGTCATTTGTTTTTGACGATCGATTTTACAGGACCCCAAACATCCGCAAAACGAGGCCGCAATATGAAACGATTCACACCTGAAGAGCTTGCCTCGGAAAGCCGCCCATTGTCGGAAATGGCATTGGAGGCACTGGCGCAAGGAAATATAGATCGGCTGCATGCGCTGCTGAACACCATGTCCGAAAGCCACCGGGGGCTTTACTATGGATACCTCAACTGGCTGGAAATGATTCTTGGGAGAATTCGAATCGATGCCGGCGAGGAATTTATGGAAGCCGTTCTCGAACAATCGGCCATGTTCATCATGAAGCCCATTGCCGATCGGTTCCTGCAAGGCAACGAAAAGGACGTGTTTACCCAACTGATTTCTTTCTGGAAAAACCAGCCCGAAGCCGGCGTTTTGCCGATCCGTGAAAACGACGAAACCATTGAATTTTTAATTTCGCCGTGTGATTCCGGCGGTCGTTTTGCCAGGCAGCCCTCCCAGGCCGGTTCCTCACGCCTTTTTGCGTTATGCTCCGACGGCGCACCGGCCTTTTGTCACGCCTGCCGTTCGCTTCAGAAAAGCCTAAACAGCCTCTGCGGTGCAGCGGTTTGGCAAATCGAGAACGATCCCGATCTGCCCGCCACCTGCCGCATGACCTTCAGCAAATTGCAAGCGAAAGGAACCCGGCTGTTCGAGGGAAACGAGATCTACGATACCACCAAGACGAGATGTCGACAGGCTCTGGAAAAATTAAGCCGAATGGATTTTAATCTCGAGGACGTGTTAACGGACCATCACCATGAATGGCGGGATCTGCACGACCTTTACAACGTGCTGGTCACCTGCCTTTTGACGGCGATGTACAAAGACCGGGGGACCGCCTACATCGACGACCTTCTCCATGAAACCTATGTCATTCCTAACGAGTCGCTCTATACGGCTTACCGCGCCATGGACGACATCACCTTTTTCCGGTTCCTGGTTCGCACCTGGTACTATCACCAGGCCGCGTTCACCATTGAGGAGGAGGAAGACCGCTTCAAATTCATTCTCGATCCCTGCGGCAGCGGCGGCCGTTTGTACCGGGGCGAGATCGGAGGCGGTGCATACCCATATGGCGGCAACATGCTGTGCCTGATGGATGAACCCGCGGATATCAACTTCAACCGAAGGGATTTTCCCATTTACTGCACCCACTGTGCGGCCACAAACCGGGACCAATTCATGGGGCAGCCCTGGCCGTTCATCGTCGACGGGCATTCCCAGATGCGTCCGGGGATGCCTTGTATTCAGTATTTCTATAAAAAAGACGCCAAACGGGAAATTGATGCCGCCCTTCCGGCACAGGTCGGATTATCCGGAGTCTCACCCTTGAAAGAACCATAGGCTGCATATCACCGTATCCGTACCGGACATTCGGATGGCGGCGTCCATCCCGGGAAGATCATTATCACCTCGATGACGTGCATCCGAATGTTTTTTTCACACGATATGTTCAAAAAAAAGGCGTGCCTGAAATGACCCGACAAGAAAAGATATACTGGGACATGGAATTGGAACCGAAACTGAATACGCCTGAGATCCGGCGCATTCAATGGGAAAAACTCAAACATACCCTTCAGTTTCATTATGAAAACGTTCCCTTTGATCGAAAGCGCATGGAAGATGCCGGAATAACACCGCAGGACATTCGTTCCATCGATGACTTTTCAACGAAACTTCCCCATATCGCACAGAATGACTACCGCAAACTGGTCGGTGAATCCGGATTGGACATGGACGGTTTCCTGTTGGAAATCATGGGACGCCGGCGTTTCGATGATATTTACATGATTGCCTCCACCTCCGGAACCACGGGTCTGCCCACGCCGTATCCTATCATCAGGACATCCATTGGGAAGAACGGCGTCGGCGTGATTGGGGTTTTCTTGTCTCAATAACTCCCCCACTTACTATCTTTTTGCTACTTTCAGTCCTCTGCGTTCTTCTTGCCCCTTTTGTTCTTCCCTTTGATCTGCTAACTTTTATTTTCATTTTTTCTTCCTCCAATTGCAATTAATGTTTCTCTATCAATCCGAAAACAAAATGTCAAGAAGCCTTGTCTATTTTGTCCTGAAATTCTTCCATGTAATTTTCCGGAAGATTTTCGTACTGATATATAAGAACCAAACGCCAAACAACTTTATCTTTGAATTCCCTTATGAAATCCTCGGAAATATTCTGCTCCATAGAAATCCAATCCCAAGCAACCTTGTCCTGAAATTCTCTTATGAAATCCTCAGAAAGATTTTGCTTCATAGAAATAAAATTCCAAGCAACCTTGTCCTGAAATTCTCTTATGAAATCTTCAGACAACGTTTGAG
>JAWODC010000005.1:0-12242 GCA_046483495.1 Desulfobacterales bacterium | reverse complement strand
GACACGAAACTGACACAAAATTGCAATACTACTGTTTTTGCAGGGATTAGAAGAGTCCATTACCACCTGTTTATTGTCGATGCACCCGTAGGGGCGAAAAATTTTTCGCCTTTACGACAACCACGGGGAACCCAAAAAAAATGCATTTCAGGATTACACGACCTAATCATCGTCCTTCCCAGAATCGGTATAGGTTTCCACAACTTCTCTGGCTTCGGCTGTCAGAGATTTCCTGATACGCGCAAACAAATTCCGGCAATCATCCAAAGTAAGTTTCTTGACCATGCCGATACAGGCAATTTCATCGGCCACATGCCTGAACGAATCACTTTTTTCAAAGCTTTCCTGCTTTTGAATGATTTTTGAATAGATGATCGACCGGGCAGCCAACAGCAATTCCTTTTGCTGATTTACCCCGCGGGGATGAAATATATAAAACAGGGTCAACCGGTCACCCGGGCTGTAGAGGTGCGAATGGGGTTCACCCTCCTTCATGACCAGGCGATTCAGGAAGACGGGTTTAATATGGAAGTCAGACGATAACATGCGGTAAAGCTCCCGCCAAAGAAGATAGTGAATGGTTCCCGCTTCGACATAGATGGAGGAATATTGATCGACGCGTTTAACGATTGCTTGTGCGCGCAGAGAATCCCTCAACCGAAAACGTTGTGCATCCGCTTTTGCAAATCGGATGACGGCTTCAACAACCGCGTTAAAAGAGGAGGCCGCTGCTGTTTGATAAAAATGCAGCAGCGCCGCGGTGGTCTGCCGTTCAGCCATATAGACATAATAAGAAAGGTGATTGGGTTTTAGATCATTGGGAGTATTGCCCCGGGCAAAAAATTCATGGATAGACAGCAGCACCTCATAAAAGGGTTCCACCTGTATCAGCTGCTTGCCGGCGGCATGGAGCTGTTTCTCCAGATTGCACATCTGTCGGCTGAATTCGGGGTATTCCAGGTCCTGCGGCAGCAGGTAATCTTCAACGCTGATGCGGCCCTCAAGCATGCTTTCATACTCCGGCAGCGGCGGTTCTTCAAGAAAAACAGCCTCATGCCTTCCCATAAGCTCGGCGGTTTTGGGTATCATTTCAGGCCGGTGAATGGAAAAACCGACGTTCATATGTTTCATTTGTTTTCTGTCTCCAATAATCGATGTGATTGCCTTATCGATTGAAAAAACAAAAATCCGCCTCGTCATTCTTTCACCATTATATCCCCTGCAGCGCAAAGATGCCAGTAGATTGAAATCAATTTAGGGGACGCGCAAATCAGGGGACATAGGTGCAGAAAATGCGCTGATGACGGCATTGATTTTCTTGAGGACCCGCTCAGGGAGACCGTTCGATCAGCTGATCCATGGACTGGTTAAAAAGGGTTTTTTGTGCTATGTTTTTTTCGCATTTTACGCCGTCTGTGACGGTAGAATATGATAATGTATCGATTTTGAAATCAAATTTATTCATATTCTCCAAAACAATGAAGAAATGGCGTGAATTAGCCATTTCTGGATGGACACTTAACCCGTATCACTTTTTCACCCATGCCAAAAGAATCGATGAGACGTTTGATTCGCGTCGCTTCCGGTGAGGAGCCGGCCGACCTGGTCCTTTCCGATGGAAAAATCGTCAACGTGTTCAACCGAACCATAACAGAGGGCGGCATTGCGATTGCCGGCGACGCAATCGCCGGAATCGGCCGCTACACAGCCAAGAAAACAGTGTCTTTGAAAGGAAAGTTCGTTGCACCGGGATTTATCGACCCCCACGTGCATATTGAAAGCTCACTGGCAGGCGTGAATGAATTTGCACGCACTGTGG
This sequence comes from Desulfobacterales bacterium, assembly GCA_046483495.1. GTDB lineage: Bacteria > Desulfobacterota > Desulfobacteria > Desulfobacterales > UBA5616 > CAYLRU01. The sequence continues at coordinate 10,423 of JAWODC010000005.1, read as the reverse complement.
CGGCCTCCGGAACGACGACTGTATTTGCCGATCCGCATGAAATTGCAAATGTTCTGGGTGTCCACGGCATCGAATACATGCTGAAATCCGCCGAGGGGCAGCCCATGGACATTTATTTCACCGTGCCGTCCTGCGTTCCGGCAACGGCCATGGAAACGGCCGGAGCAAGAATCTCCGCAGAGGCGATTCGACCTCTTCTCGAGAACCCCCGTATTGCAGGTTTGGGGGAAATGATGAATTTTCCCGGCGTCATCATGGGAGATCCGGATGTCCTCGAAAAGATACGGGCCGCCCGGGGTGCCGGCACGGCGCTGGACGGCCACGCTCCCGGACTTTCCGGGAAACCGCTCCAGGCATACCTGGCGGCCGGCATGGGAAGCGACCACGAGTGCACCACCGTCCGGGAAGCACGTGAAAAGCTGGCCTTTGGCATTCATATCATGATACGGCAGGGAACAGGGGCAAAAAACCTTCAGGACCTCCTGCCCCTGATCGATGAAAGAAACTGCCGACGCCTGATGTGGTGCACGGACGATCGGCATCCTCACGACCTTCTCGATTCCGGCCACATCGACGCCATCATTCGTGAGGCCGTGGCAGGCGGCATCGATCCTCTTGTGGCCATTCAGATGGGGACGCTCAATCCCGCCGAGTATTTCAGGATGAGACATATCGGCGCCATCGCGCCCGGCCGACGTGCAAACCTTGTCATCTTATCCGACATGAAGAACCTAACGGTAGAAAAGGTCTTTTCCGGCGGCGTATTAACGGCGGAGAACGGCGATATACTTCCGGAGATCGAAAAGCCCCCTGCCGAGCCCATTCCAAACAGCATGGCAATCGATGCAAACCGGCTGGATTTTTCCACACCGGCAAGATCCGGACGAATCAGGGTGATCGATCTTCTTCCGGGACAGATTGTCACGAAGGCAAGCCTTTTGAACGCAAAGGTCGAATCAGGCCGGGTTGTTTCCGATGTCTCACAGGACATGCTAAAGCTCGCGGTGGTCGAGCGATATACCGGGCGGTGCGGCACCGGGATCGGCTTTGTCCGCGGCTTCGGCATCCGCCGCGGCGCCATTGCCTCGAGCGTTGCGCACGATTCCCACAATCTCATTGTCGTCGGCACGAACGATCACGACATGGCAAGCGCCGTTCTGTCCGTAGCCTCGATGAACGGCGGACTCGCTGCCGTGGAAAGCGGGAATGTCACCGCAGCGCTGCCCCTGCCGATCGCCGGATTGATGTCGGATATGGAAATGGGCGACATTCGAATGCATTTGGATCGATTGAGGGCGGCAGCACGGGATATGGGCTGCATCGTGGAAGATCCGTTCATGGCGCTGTCGTTTCTGGCCCTGCCGGTAATCCCTTCATTGAAACTGACCGACAAGGGGCTCGTCGATGTGGAGGCGTTTAAACTCGTGGATCTGTATGAATAGAGCCCGGTTCTATAAGCGGATGGCACTACCGCCTGAAACCGGAATGAAATTATCTCCTTTGATGCGGACCTGAGGCGGACCCAGGGTATGCGGACCCTTTTTAGTTGCTTTTCATGGCAGCTTCCAGCTCACCAAAATTTTTCGGTGGAGCAGGCATATCTGTTCTGGACACAAGTTTTATAGCTTCTGTTGGACAAGTGCTGACGCAAAGGCCGCACCCGATACACTGCATATCATCCACAGATGCAATGTCATCAACTGAAACGGCAGAAACCGGACACCGTTCCTTACAGGTCTCACAAGCGGTGCAGAGGTCCGTATCGAATTGCGCAATATAACCCGAAGTCAGCATGAGAGATGCCTTCGGAGCTGCTTTGGCCATTCGTAATATCCCGCAGTGGCAAGAACAGCAGTTACATATGAATCCGATTTCATCCGCGGTGTTTGCAGTGCAATGGACAAGCCCATCCTCTTCGGCTTTTTTAATGATTTCAAGAGCTTCTTTTCTGCTTACCAAACGGCCATTATGCCTTTCCGACAAGAAAATCGCCCCATCACCAAAAGCCATGCAGTTTTTATGGTCAACCCCACAATCGTTTTTTTCATCCAGCAAAATTGCATGGTGACGGCAAAAACACGTTCCTACTGCGATTGCCTCCGTTTGCTCCACAAATTTGGAAAGCTGCGCATAGGGAAGAACGGTTTTATTGGTATCGATCTCCTCCTTGACAGGCAGTACCCTGAAATAGGATGTTGAAGGTTTTCGATCTTCCTTAGGGAGAGAATCTCGTAATTTGCGCATCACTTCGAGATAGTCCTTAAACCGATGAGCAATACGATAATCACGCTCGGTTTTTGTCCCTCGGATGAATTGAGCCTCGAATACTCCCGGCAGAAGGGGCATTAGGTTGTATTTATAGCGGCCTTTTTCGTCTTTCTTGGCATGGAGGAAACCGCTGTCCGTCATCGATTCCAGTTTTGACCGAACATCCTCAACGGGTTTCCCTGTGTTTTTTGCCAAAGCTTCTGCCGTAATTGGCTTGGTTGAAAGAGAGACGGCAATTTCCGCTTCTTCCGGGGTTACCAAATCTTTTAAAAGCAAAAAAAATTCCTTATTCGGAATAACCGGAATTGCTCCGCCGGCCTTGCTTAGTGCATCCCCGAGATCGTTGTAAACCTTTTCATCCGACATAGCACGTTTCCTTTCTATTTCTTTTTGGTGGTGGAATCATGAATGAATCTAAATTCATCGAAACATTCAAAAGACTTTAACGGCTTATTGCAACTGCACCTATCTTTACAAAAAAAGATGGGAATTACCTCCAGGGTGCGGCAAAAAATTGAACTGTTCCATGCTTTTCGTTCCTCCACTTCCGAATTCAAACGTTAAAGCTTCTAAAAGTAAATATCAAGTACAAAGCATGTTGCCCCTCCGACATCAACCATTTTGGCCGGGGACAAGGATGCGATCTAATGTATGTAAAAGCTTTCGTGAAGGTGAATACAATGAATACGCTTGGGGAAAATGTTAAGGAATCCTTTCTCCGCTCCGATTTTTGTGGTAATCTGATTACACTTCCGGATGATAAAGTGACGTTCCAATCCACACTTTGGCGGATCGCCCACTGCTCCGGTGATCCCGCCTCACAACCAGGAAAGGGGTGGAATGATCCCATGAATTCCAAAGAAAGAGTTCTTGCCGTTTATCGGGGAATGGAGCCGGATCGTATTCCCACAGACCTTCAGGGCCTTACAGTAGCACGGGAAAATCTGGGCTACTCGCCGATTGAAACGATGGCCGATCCTCAAAAGCTAAGCGATGTGCTCATCTCATCATGGGAAATGGTTCGTCCCGATATGATCACATTCGGCATTCTCAGCCTGCCGATGGCCATGGCTGCGGGCAATGAATGCGATATAAATGAAGAGGGCATGCTTTACACAAAAAGATTTGTTCTTGAAGACAAATCGGCTTTGGCGAAACTGGCAATCCCCGATCCCCATGAAAATTTGCCGCTGCCCTCTCTGTTGACCGTATGCCGCAGACTGGATTCAACCCTGGGATCCGATGCGGCCGTAAGAGGCATCGCCAGTCTGCCGTGGACGGTTGCGGTTCAGATGAGGGGCATGGAAAAGCTCATTTTCGATACCATGGATGACCCGGCGTTTGTCCACGGCGTGATGCGCTTTTGCACCGAATACACCAAGGTTGTCGGAACGGCCGTTATCGAGGCCATGGGCAAACCATCCGTCGGGCTGTACACCAGCGATCCGTCCGCCGGATGCAGCGTCATTTCCCCCAAAATTTACACCGAGTTCGTCAAGCCTTATCATGAGGAAATCGTAACCTTTTTTCATGAAAAAAATACACGGATGACCTTTCATATCTGCGGCTATATCGATCCCATTATGGAGATGGTTCAATCCGTCGGAATCGACGGCATCAGCATCGATGAGCAGTCCTCTCTGGAAAAAATGCTGGAAGTGTCGAAGCGTAAAACCGTCGTGATCGGCAATGTGTCTCCGGCCCTGTTTGCCGCCGGCACGGAGAAAGATATAGAAGATGCCGTGATCGAATGTCTGAAGACCGCGGAAAAATACAAAAACTATATCCTTGGTTCCGGATGCGCCGTCCCGCCGCAGACGCCCTTGAAAAACCTTCAGGCTTTCATGTCGGCCGCTTTAAAATACGGCCGGACCGGCCGGCCTCCTTACAGGAATTCAGGATGAATGGAGGTGCAATGCTATGAGCAGGCCGACCAGAGTTATTCCGATATGGAAAAAACACGAACGGCATCCCGGATGAACGGAGGCAGAAATATGGATACCTTGAAGTCAATTACGGAAAGCTTGATCAACGGCCAGGATAAAAAAGTCAAAGAACTGGTCCATACGGCGCTTGAAGAGGGCATAAGCGTGGACCGTATTTTAAACGACGGGCTGATTTCCGGCATGGATATCGTAGGACAAAAATTCAAGCAGGAAGACATCTTTTTGCCGGAGGTCTTATTTGCCGCCAGAAGCATGAACGGCGCCATGGAAATACTCGAACCGATGTTGGTCGGGCAAGGAATCGAACCCATCGGAAAAATTGTTTTGGGTTCGGTCAAGGGCGACGTGCACGATATCGGCAAAAATTTGGTGGGTATGATGCTGAAAGGGGCCGGTTTCATGGTTGTCGACATCGGCGTCGATGTATCGCCTGAACAATTTGTAGAAGCGGCGCAGGAAAACGTTCAGCTGATCGGAATGTCCGCTCTGCTGAGTACGACCATGGCATCCATGGCGACCACAATCGATGCGCTGAAAGAAGCCGGCGTCACGACGCGGATCAAAACAATGGTCGGGGGTGCGATCGTCACCCAAGGGTTTGCAGATAAAATCGGGGCGGACGGCTATGCTCCGGATGCTGTTGCAGCGGTAGCCAAGGTAAAAGAGCTCTTGGGGATAGGCACTCTGCAGGGGCAATAGATGAACCCACGACGTATTAGAACTGGTTTTAAAACCTCCTCTGGCCCAATATCGGCGTTGGGATGAAGGATACGCAATGTAGCCCTGTGCTTGAATCCTTCCTCCCGCCTTGATCCTGGACCTGATTGAAGATTTTGAAACCGGTTCTACGTATCCTCTTTTGTCAGCATGAAAGGAGAGATATCATGAACGCAGGATATACCGGAAAGGACAGAATAAAGGCCGCACTCAGAGGCGATCGCCTTGACAGGATTCCCATCAACATTCATGTGCCGAATGCACACGAGCTTGCGGGCTTTACGATTGAAGAATGCGTTATCGAACCGGACAACGCCCTGACCGCTCAGATAAAGGCCCATGAGCTGTTTCCTTCGGATATGGTCAATGTGCCGGGCGATCCTTTTCTTCCTGCCAATGCGGCGGTGTTGGCCAAGGTCCGATTCGGCCCGAACGCGATGCCGACCTACCCGGTGGCGGACAAATCATCCCTGAATCAAATCGAAGTGCGGGATCCCAGACAAAGCAAGCTTTATGGGAAATACCTGGAAATGTGCTACAAAACACAGGAACGATTCAAAGAACAATGGGTATCCGCCCTGTTGGCCGCTCCATGGTCGGTTGCCGCCAATGGGCTGAGAGGCATTGAAAATCTGATTTACGACACCGCGGATGACCCCCAATTCGTTCACGATATTCTGAAGAAGGGAAGCGAGTTGTCAAAGGCCAGGGGAGACGCCCTGCTGGAAACCGGGGTCACCCTGATGCTGGCCGAGACCTCCGCCTCCTGCAGCGTCATTTCCCCGCGTATTTACAAGGATTATGTCCAGCCTTACCTGGTGGATGTCATCGATCATTTCAAGCGGAAAAACGCCGTAATCGATCTGCACATCTGCGGCTACACCAATCCCATTTTGGATGAAATTGCGTCTTTGGATGTAGATATCATCGATATCGACGGGCCCACATCCTTGAACAAGACCTTGGAGCTCTGCGGACAACGTATGTGCATTCGGGGAAATCTGGCCGCTGAACTGTTTCAGGAAGGGACTCCGGAACAACTGGAAGCGGCGGTGAAAGAGTGCCTTGCAATTGCTTCGGGATCGGGGAAATATATTCTTTCCCCCGGTTGTACGATACCGGAAAATTCACCCATGGAAAATATCAGGGCTTTCTGGGAAGCCGGTATCCGCTATGGGCGATGCGCCTGAGATGATTGGGAGTGCTATAAGAAGGGGAATGCCTTCGCGGCCGATGAGATGCTCCAATTAACTCACGGGCTATGCCCCTGTTATCGACCAGCAATAGGAAAGCTCGATGACTACAGCGACAAGGAATAGTGCTCCGTGCAGTTGCATAACCCGACTGAAGGTTTTGAAACCACCCTTTAAGGATTTAAACTCGACGTGTGGCCGCCGGATGATGACGTCATCATCATCACACATAATCAATCTCCTATCTTTCTGTAAAGAGTTCGTCGCCCGATTCCCAGAATGTCCGAAGCTTTTCGTTTATTTCCACCGACTTTTTCAAGGACATGCCGAATATATCGGCGTTCTATATCGGCCAACGGAGGAAGATCTTCGGCACTGACATCAACCTGATAATCGATACATGAATTCAATGCCTGAAAACCATTTTCTCTGATTCTGGTCGGCAAATCCCCCGGCATTATCCTTTCCCCATCAGCAAATGCCACTGCATGCTCTATGGCATTACTCAGTTCACGCACATTGCCGGGAAAATGATATCGGGTAAGCATCTCGAGAGCCCGGTCATTAAAACCTTTTATCTGCTTGTTCATTGCTAAAGCAAATTGTCTCAGAAATCTGGCGGACAAAAATTCGATATCGTCGCCCCTCTCCCGTAACGGCGGCACATGGATAGTAAACGTTTCGAGACGGAAAAAAAGATCCTCCCTAAACTGTCCCGAATGAACTTCTTTCGCAATATCACGATTAGTCGCTGCAATTACCCTCACGTCTATTTCAAGTTCGCGGTTTTCCCCTATACGCCTGAGTTTCCCCCCCTGAAGAATTCTTAAAAGTTTTGCTTGAAGTGCGACCGGCATCTCGGATATTTCGTCCAGAAGCAAGGTTCCGCCCTTTGCCTCCTCAAAAAAACCTTTACGGCCCGACTTGGCGTCGGTAAACGATCCTTCGGTATGGCCGAAGAATTCACTTTCCATCAGGTGCTCCGGGATTCCCGCACAATTGACGGGCAAAAAAGGATTTTTCGTCCGCGGACTCTCATCGTGAACAGCTCTTGCCACCAACTCTTTTCCCGACCCACTTTCTCCAAGGATCAAAATCGGCCCATGTGCATTTGCAACCAGTTTGATCTGTTCGAATAAACGGCGCATAATTGCACTTTTTCCAAGCATGCCGTGAAAACTTTCCGAAGCGGAAAAACCCTGCATCTGCCTTATCGTTTCTCTCAAGCGTTTTTGTTCAAGAACGCGTTTAACGCTGATTATGAAATGATCCAGGTCGAGAGGTTTTGTTAAAAAATCGTCCGCTCCGGCTTTGAGGGCTTTAACCGCCGTGGGAATTGTCCCAAATGCCGTAATAATGATAAAGCCGGGATTAAAGCCCGCAAAAAGACCAAGCACCTTACGAAGGAAGCTCATTCCATCCATACCTGGAAGTCTCAAATCACATACAATCAGGTCCGGCATCTGCCGCTCTATCTTGTCAAGGGCCTCCTCAGCGGACGGTATCCATCGGCCGTCGAGACCGGCATCCTGCACTTCCTCAAGCAACAATGTTCCGAGCGCCCTGTCATCTTCAATAATCCATACGGTTTCGAATTGCCTTTCCATTCGTCTCCTCAAGTCTTTTTTTCCGGTATTATCCGTGCCGATACCGAAAATCGGAAGCAGGCTCCGCCTAAGGTACTTTCTCCTACACGGACTTCCCCTCCATGCTCCTCAGCCACAGCATGCACCACGGACAGTCCAAGACCGGTTCCCTGGGCTACCGATTTTGTGGTATAAAAAGGTTCAAAAATCTTTAAATACTGAGACGGTGGAATCCCGGGGCCGTCATCTTCTACATAGAATGCCACTTCATACTCATCCTGATGCCACCACAAATGAACAGTCCTGGAAGAATCACATTGAATCGCGTTGCGCAAAAGATTTATCAATGCCTGCTGTATTCTCGTTTTATCCAACATAATCGGAAATCCCTGCTCAGGCCCCGTGTATTTGATGATCGTTTTGTGGAAGGTCGCCTCATCCTGCACAGCCGAAAGGGCAACAACGGCCGAGTGGGCCGGGTCCGCCAAAGAATATCGCAACGGATTGCTCTTGCTGAAATCAAGCAACTGCTTGATTATGTGTTCCATCCTGATAACCTCGTCCCGGACAGCTAAAAACGTCTGTTTTATTCGGATAGGCAATCCGCTGTCACGCAGCTCCCGTTGTGTCCTTCCCTTTATTACGCTCAAAGGCGTGCCGAGTTCATGTGCAGTACCCGCAGCAAGTCGCCCCAATGCAGCCAATTTCTCGCTGTGTCTCAGTTCTTTTTCCAGTCGTTCCTGCTCTTGACGATGCGTCAGGATCAAACGGTCTGCTTCATCGATGCTGTTGAGCATACGATTAAACGTGTCCCCTATTTTGACGATTTCCATTGGACCTCGAATATTGAACCGATGTTGGCGCTCACCCCTTGTAATCCTTGACATACTCAAATTCAACCTGCCAAGGTGCAGACCAAGGGCACGGTGATGGCCGTAAAGCACCAGAGCTGACAAAAGAACCAGAATTGTTCCCAGAATTACAGCCCCTCTGATCCTTATAAATGTAAAATTATCACTGAATTCACTTTTTTTTCGAGTAACCTGCAGCAAGCCGTTGATTTTTCCGCCTGTATCCGTAAGTGGCACGAAGTATGAGAAAACCTGGTGGTCGGCTACCTGTCCGTATTCGCCCCGCCTTTCCCCGCCCTCGGCCAACTCAATCAGCCGGTCTGTTTGCTTTTTTGTTTCAGCTTGCCCTAACCGTACGATCTCTTTGCCGTTTTGATCATATACATAAGCACTGTACACCCTCCCGATTGCAAAAACAGAGGCCAGTGTCTGTTCAATGCTTTTCATCCGCTCCTTTTCAAGGGAATAGCTCAAGGGTAGCTGTACAGCCCGCGCCACGAGCTCCAAATCTTTTTGCATCTGTTTCTCCACCTGTTTCTCGATGGATTTTAAAGATATATAGCCGAAAACGGCGAAAGCGATCATAAGCGGAACTACTATATAGATGATGAGTGCCGCCCGGAAGCTCATGGGGGCCTGAAAAACATTGAAAAGATTCACTGTACCTCCTTTTTTGGCACTCGATATTAACACATGTGTCAAACGGATACAATGCCACCGCGGCATCGTCCAACACCCGATCGAAAATCAAGGAATAATTACAATTGGATATAATTTTCAGGACAAGAAGCTTCTCGTTGGCACAGACCATGCTTTATCCAATAACCGGAATTTACATCGTTATTTTTTCATCAACCTCGGGCAAAATCCCGACGTCCAAAAGAAAGGAGACGAAGATGTCATTGAATCGGTTTATGGCAATTTCAGCTGCAATCATGTTGGCGGCCTTTTTTGCACTCCCTGCAAGCGCACAAGACACTTACCAGCAGCCCGGCCAAGACACTTACCAGCAGCCCGGCTATGGTACACAACCTCAAACCGGCGAGGGGGTGTTGGAAAAGGTCGCCACGGCCTATAGGGATGTTATGGAAATAAATAAGGAGTTTCAGCAATCTATTCAAGGCGTTGAAAATAAAGACGAAAGACTGAGGCTCCAGAGCGCCGCAAACAAGCAAATGAAAACCGCCATTGAAAACGCAGGTCTTGACGTGGAAACATATACTCGAGTCATGACTCAAGTTCGCGAAGACGAAGAACTTAAACAGGCTTTCTTGAATATGGTCAATGAATAGAGGTCAAGGAATGAAGACTACATTTAGTATATGTTTTATTTGTTTGTCGGCACTGCTGTTTCTCGGATGTGAATCCGACGATGCGGAGATGTTCTCGAAACCTCAACATCAGATAGACAAAGAAATGGAACAGCTTGATCCGCAGAACCGGGCAAACGCGAATAAACCACATGAATTTCTGACGGAAGACCAATTGGAGAAAGCTGCTGCCGCCTATCTTAAAATCCAGGAGATAAATAAGCAATTGGAGGATGCCGTTATCTTCCAGCTTCACCTTGATCCGATAATTCCCTTTCATTAAGAGGTAGAGCTGGTAGATCACCGCGATCCCCCGGCCGGTGTTGGTGGCAATGGCCGCCCCTTTCAGTCCGAGCTCGGGGAAGGGGCCCCATCCAAAGATGAGCACCGGATCAAGGATGATGTTCAGCAGGTTGGCGATCCACAGCACCCGCATAGAGAGGGCCGCATCGCCCGAGCTGCGGAAGACAGCGTTGATCACGAACAGCAGCATGATCACGGCGTTCCCGCCGAGCATGATCATCGGATAGTGGTATCCCATCTCGATGGTCG
>JAWODC010000006.1:0-2975 GCA_046483495.1 Desulfobacterales bacterium | reverse complement strand
AAGGACGTAATCCGCCGTATGTTCGGCGATTTGTTTGAACCTCTCTTTTCCGGTCAACCGAAAGGCATCCATGCAGTTCTCTATTAACTGGGCATTGTCGTAGAGCATTTTTTCAAAATGGGGGACGTGCCATTTTTCATCGGTTGAATAGCGATGAAATCCCCCTCCCAAATGATCATAAATTCCGCCTTTTGACATGGCTGTCAGCGTGGATGCCGCCATATCCAAGGCCGCTTGCCGGTCGGTGTCATGTTCGTTCCGGTTGTCCGGCATGCCGGCATAAGCCAGCAGAAAATTCTGAATAACCGGCGATGGAAATTTCGGCGCCGGGCTGAAGCCTTTGTTAACGGAATCGAACCGCTGCTTGAAATAGGAAAACGCACGGTGGAGCAGCCCCCAATCCGGTTTGGCTGCACCCGCAGCCCCCTCATGCCCTGCCGACAGATAAGCCTTGATTTTATTGCCGATATCTTCCCCCGATGCATCGAGTTTTTTGCGTTCAACAGGGTCCTTCCATACGCGGGCGACCCGCATCAGCAGGTCCGGCCAGGAAATCATCCCGCGGCCGGCCTCCGCCGGGAAATAGGTGCCGCCGAAGAACGGTTTGAGATCCGGGGTCAAAAAAACATTGAGCGGCCATCCGCCGGAGGCGTTCATGGCTGCTACGGCCGTCATGTAAATTTGATCCAGGTCGGGCCTCTCCTCCCGGTCCACTTTGATGCAGACGAAATGCCGGTTCATCATATCGGCGATTTCGGCATTTTCAAACGATTCGCGCTCCATGACGTGGCACCAGTGACAGGTCGAATACCCGATGGATAAAATAATGGGCTTATCTTCTTCGACGGCCCTGGACACCGCCTCTTCCCCCCACGGAAACCAATCCACGGGATTATACGCATGCTGCAGAAGATATGGACTTTTTTCATGAATCAAACGGTTGGGTTGCCCTTTCATGATCACCCCCTCGGAAAAAAGTTATATTTTTTTAAGGTAATCATCAAAAAAAGGTCCGCAAGACGCCTTTTGTCACGGTGGATTTTTGATGCCCGGCATACAAATTGCTTCCTATTTGTAAAAAATGAATCACAGATGTATTACAGGATAAAAGGAGCATCGATCCATGAAAACACTGGCTGGATTGAAACGCAACCGGGAACTTATCAATGCCATCGATTGGGATATGACGCCCGAAGAAGCCGTCCGATTATACCTCGAATGGGGCAATAACTGGGCCCGGGGCAATTATGTGATCCGCTCTAAAGAGGATGTTTCACATTATTTCGTGGTGAATACGTGGCAGGAAAAGCCTGTCATTTACCTGATTCGAAGAAATTCCGAAGAGGCTCGTGAACTCGCCCGCATCGATATGCCCGAAGAAATGGCTACAGCCTTTTTTCGGATCAACGGCCGCTTCAAAGGCGTTTTTGCAGTAGAGGGTGAGATAAAATCATGGTTGAAGAAAGCGCTTGGCGTTTCTTAGTGCCTATCCTTAAGTGGCTCTTTCACGCGATTTCTGCGTTGGACGCAAAATCGAAATCTTCAAAATAGCACCCTATTCCTGCGGTTTCGATCTTGCGCCCGCCTCGAACTCGCGCGAAATTGCCTATTTCCGGATGAACACTGCCCGGCTCCCATCCATAAACAGCTGATCCGCTCCGTTTCGGCAAGAAAAGCTGAAAACAGGCACTAAAAAGAAACCGGGTTCATCACTTCCGGATATGCGTCGATAAACCGGTATAGTGTGGCACGGCCGACGCCCAGTATTTTTGCGGCTTTGGTTTTATTGCCGCCGGCCTTTTTGAGGGCGGATTCAACTGCCGCAATCGTCAGTTTCCGTGACGGGCCCCGCTTCGAATCGCCGGCGGCATCCTCCGCAAACTCCATCGGGAGGGCATCGGGAGTGATGACCCGGCCGCTGCTATGAACCATGGCAAATTGAATCGCGTTTTGGAGTTGTCGAATATTGCCCGGCCATCTATAATCGATCAGCAAGCGCATCGCACTGTTTGAAATGCGCATGTGCGCCGAATTGCTTTGTTCCGTAAACACCGAGAGAAAATGCTCGGCGAGAAGGGGAATATCGCTCCTGCGTTCCCTGAGCGGCGGAATACGGATCGGGATGACATTCAGCCGGTAGAACAAATCTTCTCGAAAACGCTCTTTTTGAACTTCTTTTTTGAGATCTCTATTCGTTGCGCTGATCACCCGCACATCGACCGTTATGGTCTTTTCCCCGCCGACTTTCTCGAATTGCCCCTCCTGAAGAAACCGCAACAGTTTTACCTGCATATGTTTGGATAATTCGGCGACCTCATCGAGAAACACGGTACCGCCGTCGGCAAGTTCGAATCTTCCCATTTTATCCCGAATGGCACCGGTAAAGGCACCTTTCACATGCCCGAAAAGCTCGCTCTCGATCAGACTTTCCGGCAGTGCACCGCAGTTGATCGGAACGAACGGCCCGCCCCCCCGGTTGCTTTCTTTGTGAACAGCCATGGCAACCAGTTCTTTGCCGGTTCCGGTTTCTCCGAAAATATGGATCGGGTAGTTATATCCAGACAAGTCTCTGATTTGTTTGAAAATTCTCTGCATGTTCGCATCCCGGCCGATAATGCCGGAGAAACGCTCCAACTTTCCCGCCCGGATTTGAAGCTCCAAAATATCGGACACATCGTTGAACGATGCCAAAACGCCGATGACGTTGTCTCCCGAATCCCGCATCAGGGATACGGTCATATCGATTCGCCGGGGCTCTCCGGTTTTGGTGCAAATGTTGACGGCATACTCCTGCCGCTGTTCGGGCATGGGCTTGTCACCGCAAAACGAGCAGCGCTCTCCGCAAAGCGGGCAGCCAAAAACCTCATGACAATCCCTGCCCAGCACTTCTTCGCGCGTGAAGCCGGTGATCTTTTCAGCCTCCCGGTTGAAAAAGAAAATAATGCGGTTCAGATCATGGGCGATAATGCCTTCTT
>JAWODC010000032.1:0-22489 GCA_046483495.1 Desulfobacterales bacterium | reverse complement strand
GGTCATTACATTAAAATAACTCTTAGAGTCAAAGAAAACAGCAGTATCAGTTCCACCTTGTCCATCAATTTTATCACTACCACCTTTACCATCAATAGTATCATCAGATGAAGTGCCAGTGAGCTCTTCACTGTACCGAAAAATTTTTCGCCCCTACGAGAACCATCGGGGTGATGGGGTTTAATCGTGCCGATGACCCTCTTCATCCGACCCGGATGCCGTCTCCGATTTTCAACACCCCGGCTCTCCTGGATTTCCGCAGCAATTCTGCCTCAATACCACCCGCCGCCAAAGGTTTGTAACCAATTTCCTCGATTTCTCTCTCATCGGCATTGGCTGGTTTAGATTCGTCAGGAAATCACTAATGGAAGGGCGTTTTCCCATATCTTCCTCTCTCGACAGGCTTTATTGGAAAGAATTTTTTTCTCGCGGTTCTGTACATGTTCAACTGCCTTCATTCTCCGCGACCTCTACGCCTTAGCGCGAGAGCATCATCGGCCGATTTTCAACGATAAGAATCAGACCCGCTGCCCATGACATAGGGCAGGCTTTTGCTTCCGGGGAATGGACATTGATATCCGGACTTGGGGTCTCCCTTTAATGGGCGATCCACTACAGTACGACGACAGGCTCATGCCTTATTCCATATTTTCCAACATCTTTTTTTGGACCATCCATTTTACCAGTTCTCGATTGACATCAAATGGTTTTTCCTGGGCCATCCAGTGCCCGGATTGAATGACGACCTCATGTAAGTTTTTGCATTTGTTTCGCATTAATTCGGGCAGATCGGATGTGATCGATTCACAGGTATAATCATAGGCGGCGGCAAGAAAGAGCGCAGGCATGTCGATGACGCCGTCGTTGGGGGTCGTTTCGAAATAGCGGGCATTGGCCTCGTGGTTCATATACCAGGAATTCGGGCCGAAAAAGCCGTTGCGCGACAGCGCACCGGCATAAACATCCAACTCTTCGTCAGTGATAATATCCGCGTCTCGGGGGACTTCCGGTGCCTCGGAGGCTTCCCCGAACCACCCGCCCATTATCCTGACCATGGCGGTTGGAGAGGGTTGCCCGGCGCCGCCGGGGTCGCCTTTTTGAAAAATCAGCCGGATAAAATTTCGCGGGTTTGCATTCATAACGGCCGTTGCCCGGGAGAAATTTTCCTCATAGTACCGCATATACTCCCATTGACCGGCCGGATACATATTCTCCGGATAAATATTTCGATCCACGGTTTTTATGATTTCGTTCAGGCCCCGTTCCACCGTCCCGTAAGGCACGCACAGGCTCGCCACACCGAAGCAGCGGTCCGGGTGGTGGGCCGCCATGCTCCAGGCCACGGGGCTTCCCCAGTCGTGTCCCACCCACAGGGCCCTATCCCGCTTCAGGCTGTCGATGAGCTCCAGCATATCTTCGACGACCCGCTCCAGGCGGTAATCGTCATGTGAATCATACACTGAAGATCGGCCGTAGCCGCGCATGTCCGGGGCCACGGCGCAAAAGCCCATGGCTGCAAAAAACGGCAACTGATGCCGCCAGCTCAATGAGAGTTCCGGCCAGCCATGGGTAAAAATGATTAGCGGCCCGTCTTCGGGCCCGGCCGCCAGGTAGAAGGTCGTATGGCGATCCGTTTTCAACTCGTGTTCAGTGATTTGGATGTGCGGCATGTTTTCCTCCGGTGCTAAAACACCTTTATCTTGGGTAGTTACAGGATCAAAAAACGCTATCGGTATCGAAATCGATTCCCTTATTTCCGTAGGCTAAGCAGTCTTCCTTTACACGATAGCGGCCATGGGCAAGGTTCATCCGATAAGAACGAGCCCCGCCACCCATGACATGGGATCGGATTTTGCTTCCGGCGCATGGATATCGATATTCGAAGGCCAACCGCAAATCGTCATCAGTTCGGAAACATCGATACCGAAACCGGACATGGAAGGCCGGGCGTGCTGTGAATAGCGGCATCGTCCGCCTTCCGACAATACGCGGCAGACAGGATGATCATTGCAGAAAATCTTCTTGCACGAACCACCGGCAAAGGCCTTTGACGCGGGATAGCCCATTTCTGCGGCGGTCTGTTCGATTCCCGCCGTGGATTCATGCAGCAGACTGAATACTTCTCTGCGTTCAGCGGAAAACAGAGCCGACGAGGGGACCGCTATTCGCAAGACCAGGGCAAACAAGGCATTTTGCTGCAGTATGCGAAACCCGGACGGGCCGGAAACGTGCGGGGGGCAGCTCGGAGACAGGCCGTAACTTTCGCATTGAGACGGATTGCAAAATTCCGCCAGACGCTCATCGACCGGAATATCATACGGGGAAATGATCTTTGCCTCACTTGCTCCGGATGAGAGGGCAAGGCGGATCAACCCGTTCAGATCCGAATCCGTGCCGTTATCGTCCAACTGTTCAATCGATCGGCCGGGGATCGCCAACTCGTGATACATATCATCGAGAAAAGGGATCAATTCGGATTCCGAAAGCTCGGCGGGGACAACCAGATCCTCGACCGGTACACGGGCCCCGACGCCTGTGCGAAATGCAAGCCAACGGTTATCTTTGCGGATTATTTTTATTGCGAACCTGTTATAGATGTTGAATTTCATATTTTTTCCGCTGAGGGTCGCCCAATAAAGGACGACTCGCAACCTGGGAATCGACTCACTGGAATGCAGGGTATCAATCATTCCGGCTGCGTTTTTCCGTCGCTCTCTGCGCCTCTGCGTCCCTGTTCGAGATCATCCTTATTTCACATAACGGCCGGCCGCTTCCTGAATTTCGGCCGGGATTGGGGCATCGGCAAGATCTCCATCATACAAAGCCCGATGCTCCGGCGGCATGGCGGACAGCTTTTCTTCGGCTTCGTCCGGGGGAACCACTTCCAGCGACCCGTCCGGGTGCTGCAGTACCAGACCCCCTTTGGCCAGAAGATTGTAGCGGCGTTTGCGCTCATCTTTATCCGGGACACAGACGATCTGGCAATTGCCGCAGGTGGTGTACAATTTGTCGTCCATCATGGAGTGGTACCGTCCCCCCTCCCCTTCGGGACGCCGTCCGTATAGAGCGCCTGCGGCCATCAAGAGCGGCAGAAATGCTTCATCGTCATCCGGAATCGGAAATCGCGACGGCGACCAGGTCGACCATTTTCCGGACCGATGAAGTCCCGCATAACCCCCGCACACATATTGGCATCTCATGTAGGTCCGCCGGGCAGCATAGGTAAAATCCTTATTTCCTAATCTCACCCCGGTCATTTTCGTGGGATGCATCAGACCCGACGCGCATACGCCGGAACACAACCGGCATTCGTCACAGTAATTTTCATCCGGGTCCAATGGATCCGTCGGCACGAGTTCAGCATGGGTCACCACGCCGCCGAGAATAATGCATGCGCCGTATTCCCGGTCGATGACATTGCCGGACCACCCGAAAGAGGCAACACCGGAAGCGACCGCCAGGTATCGAAGACTGATCGGTGGAAGCATGTCGAACCGTCCATTCGGGGTATCATCCCGGTACACATCGTTGGCTGCAAGCGGAACGGCAGGGTATCCGCGCTGTGACAGGTTGTTGGCGATTTTTACAGCGATGCCGCTTGCGATACTGTTCACTTTGTTATACTCGCGCTCATAGGAGAGGCGGTCTTTTTTACCCAGGTATCCGGGGATGGTCTTCTGGTCAAGGGCAACGGCAAAGACAACCGCGGATCGGGCGCCGGGCATCACAGACGATAAATCCGCCGATGGCGGCCCCCCGGCAAGCGTTCTTTTGGTTGCAATGCCGGATTTGAAGGCGCCTTCCAGAATAGGATATTCCAATACGATTCGTGTCAGTTTTTCCATATTCGATTCCTTTTTCACGGTTTTATTGAACGTTTTTCTCGTACAAATCTTCTCTCTTCCATCTTTTCGGTTTTCCATCGGGATCGGTATCGAATTTTTTTTCTTTATTTTTACTTTCGATTGCTATGCTTCTGTTTCGATTTCGGCGGCTGATTATTACTACTCGTTTACGTAATATCAATACCCGATCCCGATAGCGATTTCGATTTCCGTTTCGATTTCGATTTTAAATTTTATCGATCCATACCGGGATGCCGGTCATGTGGGCCTGGTTGCTGATCTTTTCGTAGCTGCCCGGCCCGTGGGGGAGCAGGCGGTTGACATTTACCCCCGGGTATTTTCGGGCGACTTGCATGCCCGGGGTTTTCTGGTTTCCCCAGCCGTGGGCCATGCAGACAACGCCCTCTCGAAGACGGTCGTCAATTCTTACGACTGCTTCGATGCTGCCCCATTGGTTGTACATGCGGACCTTGCCGCCGTTTTGGATCCTTTTGCGTTCGGCGTCCGCCGGGCTGATATACAGCGGGTTGGACAGATGTTCGCCCTTTTTGAGTTTTTCCAGGTTGTGATACCAGGAGTTGTGCATAAAAGCATTTCTCAATGTGATCAGCTTCAACTGATCTTCGGGCTCGTTTTCGAGCTCACGGAAGATTACTTCCGCCGTCTGGATCGTTTCATCGAAAGCCACCGGCCGGCAGTCCACCTTTTTGTCCGGCGTTTGCAGCCAGTCGCTGTAGAAGCGGCCCCTGCCGGATTCGGGCAGAAGCGCCGTCCCATGCGGAAGACTTTTCAGCGTTTCGGTGGATAGATCCACGTGGGAGAGCATTTTATTCAGCCGCCCCCATGGGTCGTAATCCGGATCGTCCAGTACGGACGAAAGGCCCATCGCCTGTTCGATCCGGGACAGGATCCACCACTGCTCTTTGCGTTCGAACCGCGGCGGAACCACGGCTTCCGTAAACTGCGCGTATGGACGATATTGAAGGCCGATGCCGCAGGTGTTCACATCCGCCCGCTCCAGCATGTCCGCGCAGGGCAGGATAAAATCGGCCATCTCGGCGGTGGCATTCCGATAAATATCCAGGACCACGAGCAGTTCCAGTTTTGTAAAGGCTTTACGGATCGTTTCCTCCCCGGCAATGGCCAGTACGGGATTGCCCGATATCACAAACAGCGCGCGAATGGGGTCTTTTTCCATGTCGATCATGTCGGCCATCAGGTTTCCGGGGAGATTGCCCATGATGGTCCTCACCGGGCCGAAGGGGGATTCGAAATACGGATCATGGGTTTTCGTGCGGCCGGATTTGGCCGCCGGATAAAACCCCAGGGCATAGTAGTTTCCGCCTTCCGCGTCCAGGTTTCCGGTGGCGAAGCTCAGCATCTGGACCAGCCAGTAGGTCAGAGTCCCCTGCCGCCCCATGTTGACGCCGGTGGACATGTGGACGGCCGCTTTTTTCGCGCTGGAGAATTCCCGCGCGATACCACGGATCACCTCCGCCGGAATCCCAACGATCTTCTCCACCCGTTCGGGCGAATATCGGCGGATAAACCCTTTCAGACCATCGATGTGCTTCCCGTGTACCGCGATCTCATCGTCTTTGAAGCCCCCCAGTCGTTCAATCTCGAACAGCACGGCGGCAAGAAAATACAGATCGGTGTCCGGTTTGATCCGGATAACCTCTCCCATATCGTCGGCGGATTCGATCTTTCGCGGATTAATGTAACGAATAACGGCGCCCCGTTTTTTGGCCGCCCGAATTTTGGCCATGGGATCCGATACGGCAATAAAACTCATGCGCGAAATTTTGGGGTTCTCGCCGATGATCAACAGGTAGTCGGTGTTTTCGATGTCCGGAATGGGATGCAGCGTGGCCGTACCGAAAACCGCCTCTGTCGCAGCGAATTTATTGGTGCAGTCCTGTGTCCCGGAGCTGAATGTCCGGCTGCAGCCGATTTTTCGGGCAAACAAGCCGATAGCCGGGCCCAGAAGGGAGTTGAATGCGGTGGGATTGCCGATGTACATCCCCACGGCGTCGGTTCCATAGGTGTCGATAATGTGCTGCAGCCGAAGACCGATATCCTGTGCCGCCGCATCCCAGTCGATTCCGTCGAAATCACCCAATTCCTCTTTCCGGCTGTTGGTCCGTTTCCATGGAACATTCAAACGGTCTTCGTCCCGGTGCATGTCAAGGGCCAGAATCCCTTTAGGACACGCATAGCCTTGCGTTACGGGATGGGTTTTATCCGGTCGAAGGGATAAAATGGTGTTATTTTCCCGCTCAGCTACGAGTCCGCACGAGGCTTCGCAGACGCGGCAGAACGTGGGTATTTTTTCGATGGGCATTGGATAAGTCCTTTTCGGTCCGGGTTTTTGCGGGTATCGCATGAAATACCATGAATCTGTGAAGATCATATTCAGGAAAAAAGCCGTTTTCGTCAACCCATTATTTTAAGGATAAAGCCCTTGCAATCGCAGTTACGGCAAGTTAAAACGTGTAACGCCGCCCGATTTCAACGCCGGCAGTGAGGAAAATACCGTATCCCACATCGGAACGGATCACGCTTCAAATAAAGAAAGGAAAAACCGATGGAAAACATTCATCCCCTTCCCGAACAAATGGAAGCCCTCATGAAAAAAGCCGACGATGAAACTCCTATCCTGATGATCAACCTGCTGAAGTTCCGAGAACGTGCCAATTATCCGGAGGGCATGGATGTCGAGCCGTGTTCCGGCCGTGAGGCCTACGAGCGCTACGGCGCCCTGGCCGGAGAGAAAGTGGCGGCAGTGGGCGGACGGCTGATATGGCAGGGAAGTGTCCAGAACGTGGTCATCGGCCCATCGGCCGAATCCTGGGATGAGGCCCTCTTGGTGGAATACCCCTCGCGCAAGGCGTTTTTCAAGATGGCCACAGATTCCGAATACCTGAAAGCGGCCGTCCACCGCACCGCGGCATTGTCCGACTCCCGGCTGATCGCCGTGACCACCGAAAACGCCGTATTCGAACCGCTGAAATCCTGACAAGGCAATTCGAGAAGGCCGGAGGTGCAAATAAGATGCAGCGCATCCCTTACTGCCCGGCCGATGCCGTCAGCTGACGACGAGGGAATACAAGTCAAGCCGCCGACAACCGGTGATTTATTTCCCGCAGGCGCAAAATCGGTTCCATCCCATCAACCATGCCGCTCCCGCAATCGTGGTGCCGTAAAAAATCACCGGCTTATCCACCAGGAAATTCGGAAGCGTGCCGTTTACCAGAACCGTTCCCGTGACGACAAGCAGGTCGGCCCATTCCACGGCCGCATCGGTGTTTTCAGGGGGTTCGATCAAAACGCCGTGTTTGCGAACGCCAAGATTGTCCGGGTCCATGTCCAGAACCCGGAGTTCGAATCGGTCGCCCAGGGTTTCCACCATTTTGGGCTGATATCCGACTTGAGTGATTCGTACACGTCCATACCGCTGTTGAATATGTTCGGCAAGAGCCTCGGCACAATGTGCAGGTTCGGCGTCCCGACAGTGCACCGTGCTTTCGATGCGCCCGAGATACCTCAGCGCGGCATTGATTGCGGCGGCAAAAACGGCCCTGCGGTAGTTGTTGGTCGGTTCGACGGACAGAATATCCGCCAAGGTGCCTTCATAATCGCCGAATCGGTCGGTAAACGCCTGTCCCAGGGAACCGCGAATGTCCGCCTGCATCAGGCGCTCCTTGCCCTTTTGAATCGGAAAATCGTCCCCTTCAGGATTGCCGATGGCCTCTTCCGGGCTGAGGGCCCGTGCCTTGATGCGAACGGTTTGACTGAGAAGCCCGTGGTCTTCGAAGATACGCGCAGCCTTTTGTTTTACATGATCATAAATATTCAACTGTTTATCCATCCCCACCTCTCGGCATTTGCTTCCATGCGGGCGCATGCGGTATAAAACAGGTGACCGCCGTCAGATTGTGGTTGAGGTTCGTTTCTTTTCCGCCGCGAACAGATGATTGATGCGGATGAACACAAGATAAACCGCTATGCCGGCCAGGCATCCGACCACATCGGCGAAGATGTCGTTTATTTCCGCACTCCTGTAAGGCAGATAATACTGGCGGATTTCAATTAAAGCACCAAACAGGGTTGAAGAAATCAAGGTTAGCACCACCAGATATAAAGGCTTCATTTTCCAGGCCCGATAAGCCCGGAAAAACAAGATCCCCAAAATAAAAAAGGCGATAAAATGCATTATTTTGTCGGCATTGGCAAAACTTGGAAGCGCTTGGGGCGATGCGGACGAAGAAAGAAAAAAAACAGCACTACAGTAGGCCAGCACTAAAAACCAATTCACCAGTATGCGGGTTTTATTTTGTGTCATCAGGCGCTGAATGCGACCACCTGCAGGATACGGCTTCACCATCCGGTCGTAGGACGCCGACTGCCGAATTCGACTTCGCAGGGTGCATTTTTCGTTACATGTTTTTCAAGCTTTTTACACCACAGGGACTGAAACGTCCGGCAGCTGCCGTCCAGCGCATCGGTTCTGGCAAAATCGGCATGCGGGCATCGCAAATCGCACCATGTGATAGCGGATGTGGTGACACCGGCGTTTTTTTTCATCGAACTCGCTCCTCGAACATCGTGAAGTCCGGTTTGCGCTGGGAAATATGCCGCTTTACCTTTTCGAGGAAAGTCTTTGTGGGAATATCGTATCTTACCTTTCCATCCAATGTTCTCACGGCCAGATTTCCGGATTCTTTTTCTTTGGCTCCGATGGTCAGAATCAGCGGTATATGCCTGAGCTGGGCCTCCCGTACTTTTTTGTTCAGACTTTCTGTGCGGCTGTCCAGTTCGGAACGAAGGCCGGCCTCTTCCATAGTTCGGTGCACTTCACCGGCATAGGGGGTCAGATCATCGTTGATCGGCAATACGATCACCTGAACCGGCGTCAGCCACAACGGAAATTTTCCTGCGAAATGCTCAACCAGGATGCCGAAAAACCGCTCGATGGATCCAAGCACCACCCGGTGGATCATGACGGGACGATGTTTTTCATTATCCGGACCCACGTAAGACAAATCAAACCGCTCCGGCATATTCATGTCCAGTTGAATGGTGCCGCACTGCCACGTGCGGCCGAGGGCGTCCCTGATGTGAATGTCGATTTTAGGGCCGTAGAATGCGCCGTCGCCCTCGTTGATTTTATACCCTCGCCCGTAAACCTCAAGCGCGGATTGAAGTCCATTGGTCGCCGTCTCCCACTGCTCGTCCGTGCCGATGGATTTTTCCGGCCGGGTTGACAGCTCGAGGTGAAAATCCAAATCCAGGGTGCTGTACATGCGATCCACAAGCTTCAACACTCCCAGAATTTCATCCTGAATTTGATCGGGCGTCATGAAAATATGGGCATCATCCTGATGAAACGCACGGACCCGGAACAGACCGGACAGCACCCCGCTCAATTCGTGCCGGTGAACCAATCCGATTTCCGCCACGCGCATGGGCAGGTCCTTGTAGGAATGGTGGGTGGACCCGAACAGCAGCATCCCGCCGGGGCAGTTCATCGGCTTGATGGCGTACTCCTCTTCATCGATAACGGCGGTATACATGTTTTCCCGGTAGTTTTCCCAGTGTCCGCTCCGCTCCCATAATTTACGGTGCAGCAAAATCGGGGTCTTTGTCTCCACATACCCCGCTTTTTTGTGCTCTTCACGCCAATACGCCAGCAGGGCATTCCAAACGGCCATGCCGTTGGCGTGAAAAAAGGCCATGCCCGGGGCCTCTTCGTGGAATGAAAACAGGTCGAGCGCCGTTCCGATTCTCCGGTGGTTCCGCTTTTTCGCCTCCTCGAGATATGCCAGATATGTGTTCAGTTCTTTCTTGTCGAAAAAAGCGGTCCCGTATATCCGCTGAAGCTGAGGGTTTTTCGGATCCGCACGCCAGTAGGCCCCGGAAACCTTCATCAGCTTGAACGCCTTGATAAAGCCCGTGTGAGGAATATGGGGGCCGCGGCAGAGATCCGTAAAATCCCCTTCCGTATAAAATGAAATCGTCCCGTCCTCCAATTCCTCGATCATTTCCGTCTTGTACGGTTCACCTTCGTAGTGCTTAAGGGCCTCTTCTTTTGAAACAACCTCGCGCCTAAACGGCATCTTCGCCTTGATAATGCGCTTCATTTCAGCTTCGATTTTTTCGAAGTCCTCTTCCGAAACCGGCTCCATATCGATATCGTAGTAAAATCCGTCCTCCACCACCGGACCGATGGTAAGCTTGACATTTTTATAAAGATTCTGTATAGCATGAGCCATAACGTGCGCCGCACTGTGGCGCAGAACTTCCAGCGATTCAGGATCCTTGGTGGTAAGCAGGCGAATTTTTGCATCGCGCTTTATTTCGGTATTCAAGTCAACCGGCGTAGAATCGATTTCCATTGCGACACAGTTTCTTGCCAGCCCTTCAGAAACACTTTTAGCGACGTCAAATCCCGTGGGATTGCCTTCGAAGTGCTTCACGTGACCATCTGGAAATGTAATGTCTACCATGGCGTACCCGTTAAAATGTGATCACTGCATTTATCCGATAAAAAATGTAACATTCCGGAGGGATTCCGGGGCGCTTGACATGCGCCTGAAAAACCATATCCCTATGTGAATTAGGGATTCGGGTCAAGAAAAATCTGGATGCTTAAAACGGCACCCTCTCCGCCCTGAAGATACGATTCAGATACAGGATACCGTTTACCATAAAATGAAAAACGAATATTATCTCATCGAAAAGCCCGCCGACCTCGATAAAGCGGCCGTCTCTTTGCTGCGGGAGAAAAATATAGCCGTGGACCTGGAATCGGATTCCATGTATCATTTTAAAGAAAAAGTCTGCCTGCTGCAGATAACCTCCAATTCCGCAAATTTTATTATCGATCCCTTGAAAATCCCCGATCTGTCGCCTTTGAAAGACGTATTTGCCGACGAGGCCATTCGAAAGATTTTCCACGGGGCGGATTATGACATCAGATCCCTTGCCAGAGACTTTCAGTTCGATGTACATACGCTGTTCGACACGCAGCTGGCCTCCCGGTTTCTCGGTTTCGAAGAAACCGGGTTGGAAGCTCTGCTGCAGCGCTTTTTTAACATTTCCCTGGATAAACGATTCCAGAAAAAGGATTGGTCAAAGCGCCCCCTGCCGATGACAATGCTGAATTATGCAGCGAATGACACCCTTTACCTGATTCCCCTCGCCCGTATCCTGGAAAAAAAGCTGCGCGAAAAAAACCGCCTTCAGTGGGTGAAAGAGGAATGCCGGCTTTTAAGCCGGGTGCGGCCGTCCTCCAACAACCAAGGTCCTCTTTACTTAAATTTTAAGGGAGCCGGATCGCTAAAACCTAGAAACCTGGCGGTTCTTGAAAGCCTTCTTCAAATGCGCCGACACATTGCGGAAAGAAAAGACAAGCCCCTCTTCAAGGTGCTTCAAAATTCAGCAATCACAAAAATCGTCCGCCATGCGCCCCCCAGCAAAAAACAGCTTGCGAAGCTCGGGATATTGAGTCAGACTCAGATCGACATGTACGGCGATGCGGTCATTTGCGCCGTCAAAGACGCTTTAACGATCGCCCCGAGGCATCTTCCGGTCTATCCCAGGCGGCGAAGCCCCTCATTCAGAGTAAGAGACCAGGAGCGCATTAAAGCATTGAAAAAATGGAAGGAGCAAAAATCCGGTGAGCTTGGCATCGAACCGGCATTGATCCTGGCAAAACCTTCCGTCACCGCAATAGCCCTGAACATGCCGGAAACGATCAATGATTTGAAAAAAATCGATGCATTGAAAGAATGGCAGGTAAAGGCATTCGGCAAAGAACTGCTGTCTGCATTAAAAACGGCATAAGTTATCGGAATAAAACGTTCGAAATGGATGGAAACCAACTATGGAAGAACGCGTGACCTTCGATGCGGATGGACTGCAGATTGAAGGAGTTGTCAAACAGAATACCTCGGATAACGGTGTGGTCGTGGCTCATCCCCATCCGCTGTATGGGGGAAACATGTTTGATTTCGTTGTGGAATCCATTGCCAATGCCTATTGGGAAAACGGATACAGTACACTGAAGTTCAATTTCAGAGGCGTTGGGAAAAGCCAGGGGCATTACGAAAATGGCGGGGGCGAACAGCGGGACCTCATTTCGGCTGTAAATTTTTTGAGCGGGATCGGCATTGAACATATCGATCTTGCCGGGTACTCATTCGGAACCTGGGTTATTTCTCGGGCAATTGCCGACGCCTTAGGCATTCAAAACATCGTGTTCGTATCGCCGCCGATGGGGCTGATGGCATTTGAAGGAGATGCCCTCTCGCGTCACCTGAAACTTGTGGTCACGGGAAGCCTGGACGATTTCGCTCCCCCGGACGAAATCCGTAAAAAGCTGGATCAGTGGCAATCCAAGGCTGTGCTCGAAATCATCCAAGGGGCTGATCATTTTTACGGCGGATTCCATTATCGGTTGGAAAACCTGATCAAAACGCATATCGAGCGAAAAACCAATCCATAAGAGGAAAAGCGGTTTCTGCAAACGGGCCCTGTTGCACGGTTCACATCATGCGGGTGGATCAGGAACCTTTAACGGCGTCTCTGAGCAGCGTTTTCAGCCCCGCAAGCGTGCCTTTCCACACGGCATCCTCGCCCGCCATGATGCCGATGGTCACATCTTTCTCCACGCTTACCTCGATTACCAGCTCCTCATCGCCGATGTTAAAAAGCGCTTCCCCCCATCTTTCCGCCGGGAGACCGGTGACTTCGCACTCGTAATCGGTTCTCATCTCGCCGGTCATTCGAATGTCGCTCACGTTTTCCCTTTCTAATCCCGAGGGCATTGTTTTTATTCAATTCCCTCCGGTTGAATGTGATTTATCTTATGAGGTTAAAATACTCACGGTACCGGTTCCAAAATTCTTCCGGTGTAAACCGATGCTCCTGAGTGCCGTAGCACTCCACCGCGTAGGCCGCGCAGGCAGCGCCGATGCGGGCGGATTCCGAAAGCGTTTTTCCCATGACCATTCCTTTAATCAGCCCTGATCGGTAGGCGTCACCGGCACCGGTGGGATCCACCACATTATCCGTCTTTACGACAGGTATGCGCTCTTCTCCCCGGCTGTCCAGTATGACGGATCCCTTCTCCCCCAATGTCGTTATGATCGCCCGTGTTCGGCCTAAAAGCCCCTCTATCGTGAGCCCGGTCATCTTTTTTATCATATCCAATTCATAATCATTGGTAATCAGCACCCGTGATCCATCGATCATTTCAGCAATCTCTTCTGCAGGCAGGACCGGGATCTGCTGCCCCGGATCGAAGATAAAGCCAATCCCCATTTGTTTATAGGTCCGGCTGTAAACCAGCATGTCCTCCGCATTGCCCGGGGATACGATCGCCAGTGTGTTTCGGGGATCGACACCATCGAACGCATATTTGGACGGGAACTTCATGGCGCCGGGATTGAACCCGGTAATTTGGTTGTCGGACAGATCGGTCGTGATATACGCCCCCGATGTAAATTCATCCGGTCGCCGTGCAATGCCGGACAGATCGATTCCGTTTTGCATCAGCCATTCACCATACCGGTCAAAGTCTTTCCCAACGGCTGCCAATATCGTGGGTTTTTCTCCGAGTAGAGCAAGCGAATACGCAATATTGCCGGCGGTCCCGCCGAAATTTTCCGTTAACCCGTTGACTTCGAATGAAACGTTCAACACATGAATTTTGTCCGGTAGAATATGATCTTCGAATTTTCCGGGAAAATCCATAATACGGTCATATGCCAATGAACCCGATATAAATATTTTCATCGCTTTCTCCTCGACTCCGACAAGTCGCATCATCAGTGATTCCCGTGGAAAAAAAAAGGAAAACTCCGTTATGTCATGCTAAACGCAATGAAACGTTATGCTGTATGGATATGACAGGTCATCCTGACCGGTTAAGGTCTAAATGCCTCAGGTGCCCCCGGCCGGGGTGCATTTGGGGGGCGTAAACCCGCCGGATCCCGACGGAATGCCATGGGCTCTCACATTGCCGGCGGACATGAGCCTTTTCAGCTCGGTATTGCCGCAATCCGGGCAGCAGGGATCCGGGTCTTTCGGGGAAAGTATCAAATATTCAAATACGCGGCCACACTGGGTACATGAAAATTCATGAATCGGCATCAGCTATTCTCCTTTAAATTCCAAGCGGTAAAGCGTCAGACACACCGACAAAACCGGTTACCTTACCGGCAGCCCGACATGCTGTCATCATTTACATTACCTTATCTAAGTATTCCTTGCGGACAAGTCAAGTATGTTGAACTTTTTATTTTTTTCCATTAGTAAGAACCCATGCGATTCAGCAGAAAACATATCGTTATCGGGATCTTCGGGTTCGTTGTGCTTGCAGGCCTCGGATTTTTGCTGCTGGTCCTCGCTGCCGGATCCATATGGATGGACACCCGGGCCGGTGGGTATGTCGAAGCGCTTGAAAAGAAAATCGACGGTGATATCACCTACCAATCCGTAGACCTGCAGTTGTTTCCACGACCGTATCTGTCGCTTCGCGGTGTGAACATTTCCCTTCCTGAAAAGGCGGAAATCCAGATGCCCGGCATTCGCCTGTATCCGAAAATTACGGCCCTGCTCAGGGGTAAATTCATTGCCGGCGTCATCAAACTGGAGGGTTTCCGCTCAACAGTGGCCGCCGACTGGTTGGCCGATAAAAACCCGGACGATCGTTCGGTGAAAGCAGTCATTTCCCGCATTCAAGGGCTGCGTGAAAGCGCTTTGTCGAAGCTTCCGGATATGCGCATCACATTCAGCCGCGGCGAAATCGAGATCACCGACGGCAATCGGCCTATATACCGGGTGTCTCCCATCGATGCAGACATCAAAATCTCGGACCGTTATTTGAAAATCGCTGTTAACTGCCGATCCGGTTTTTGGCAAACCGCCCGTTTTTACATCACCATGAATTCGCGGGCCGGCATCGATCAAGCCCTGATCGATATCGAAGGTTTCAGGTTGGACCATGCGCCCCATCAGGTCATTCCCCTTTCCGATGCACGTGTTTCCCGGTTGCGTTCAGACTTCCAGTTGCTGATCAAGCAACGAAAAGGGAGGGACGTATGGGGGAAAATAAAAGGAACGATCCCTGAACTGACGCTTGCAACGGACGGCGGAAAACGCATATCCCTGTCCTGCAGCCGGTTTCATGGTGATTTTCAGCAAACCGCAGATCGGGTCCGGATCACCGTAGACCGTCTGGCTTTGAAACAGCCGAATGCATTGTTGTCCGGCAGATTCAACTGGGACAGGAAGACATCCATGGCCCTGCTGCAAATCGACGGATCCATCAGCGATGTTTCCGGGATGCGTGAAGCCGCCCTTCTTTTGGCAGGGCGGTATAGAACCACTCAGCGGTTATTTACGATTATCCGTGACGGCGCCATTCCCACTATTGCGTTCAGGGCCTCGGCCGATTGTCCGGAAAATTTCAAGAAAGTGGAAAATATCAGCCTGAAGGGCAACATGATCTCCGGCACGATTGTACCGCCGGGCTTAAACCGAAATCTCGAGAACGTTTCCGGTGATGTGGAGCTGAAAAACGGTATTCTGCATGGTAAAAATATTCAATGCAGCCTTAAAAGCGCTACAGGGTGGGAAGGACGTTTTTCCATCGGCATGGCCGGTTACGACCCGGAGGTATACGTTGAAACCCGCCTAGCGACAGATGCCTCCCAGATCCCTCCGATTCTCACCGATTTGATAAAAAACGCCGCTTTCCGGAGGGAGATGAATCGGATTACGTCCACCTCGGGTAAGGCATCAGGAACTCTGGTGCTGGAAGGCCGGCGGCATTCGGTTAAACCCCGCGTGATGGTCGATGATTTCGCAGTGAACGTGGATTACGGCAGAGCTCCTTTACCCCTTATGGTGAAAGGGGGAAAATTATGGTACGAAAACCGCCGCCTCCGGTTAACCGGCATCAGCGGTAAAATGGGAGCGAACACCATCTCGAATCTCGATGTCGCCTTTGCATGGAAAGACCTCCCCTCTTTCAGCGGATCGGCGGACGAGTTGTCTGTTTCCGCCCGTGAAATATGGAATTGGATAAAAACGTTTTCCACTGTTCCGCATGCATTTTCCACGATTAACGATGCAGAAGGAAGCCTCTTTCTTTCCCGCACCGAATTCGGCGGTCCGCTTTTTCATCCGCATCAGTGGCATTTCACTACATCAGGAAGTACAAATGACCTGGAAATCGGCTGGAATCATTCCCGTTCGCAGCTTCGGGTTCGTGGCCGGATAGAGGCGGCCCATGACCGCATGTCATTTTCTTCCCTTACGTATTCCTCTTCCGGCACCGCTTTGACCGGATCATGCGAGGCGATCGGCCGATTGGGGCACTTTGAAAAGGTTAATGCCGAACTCGCCGGAGAAATCCGTCCGGAAACACTTATGCCGAATGCGTCGGACGGGTTTGGGCCCATAAACATTCCTCCCGGAAAATGGCGCCTTCACCAATCGTCCATCGTGTGGAATCCCGGTGAAATGCTGCATGTCAAGGCCTCTGCATCAGCCCCGCACGGACCGGAACTGTCGATCGATCTTCTCCATACGAACGAAGCGTTGTCCATTAAAAACCTGGTGATAAAAGCCGGGGATTCCGATGCCGCCATAACCTTCCACCGAAAAAACAGCCTGCACGAAATGCAATTCAACGGCCGATTGACACCCGGTTGCCTGGAGGGCTTTCTGGACCGCCCGTTTTTGGTGGACGGCGATTTTCAAGTGAATTTCACCTCCGATTTTTCCAAAAAACCCGTATTTATTGGGCGGGCGGAATTTGCCGATTTCGATGCAACGGACCGCCTTCATTTTCCCGCTGTTGTCAAAAAGGCTCTTATTACCGGTCAAAACGGCGACCCCGTGATCCGGGCGCAATGCACATTAAACAGCGGGGAGACATTTCTCCTGGACGGCACGATCCTGCCCCACGGCAGCGGCATGCTCGGCCGGTTCGATATTTCTTTTGACGACCTTCTGGACGTAAACCGGCTTATCGACCACATACGCCGTTTACCCCCGGAAAAAGGACCCGACGGGCGCGAACGTTTCTACGATGCCGAGGTTGCATGGAATCTGACCGTCACCGCACCCCGAATGGATTTCGGCGCATACTCCTGGATGCCGGTTCATGCAAATGTCGCCGTTTTGCCCGAACACATCGACGTTGAGATCAACCATTCCGATTTGTGTGGCATCACCACCTCCGGGGAAATTCATTTAACCCCCAAGAGCATTCACATGAGTCTTCTTCCCATTGCGGAAAAGCAGCCTCTGGCAGACATGATTCCCTGCTTGGGCGGCAAAGACGGCTTAATCCGGGGAAACGTCGACATCTCCGGAACCGTTACCGCACAAGGGCCTTATGATGCGTTATGGCCGGCGATGGCCGGCGATTTTGAGTTGACCGCCGGCAAAGGCCGCATATACCGGTTCGGCCTTTTGGCCAAGCTGTTTTCCATTTTAAATATCACCGAAATCTTCAGGGGCACCCTTCCGGACCTTACCCGGGAGGGCTTTCAGTACCAAAGCATCGATATTTCAGGGACAATTGCCGGTGAAACGTTGACGATCTCCAAGGCCCTGATCGATGCCGATGCCATGAACATGCTGTTTCGAGGCAACCTGAATATCAGGTCGGGTATTCTGGACATCACCCTGTTGGTGGCCCCGCTTAAGACAGTGGATTTCATCGTGCAGAAAACACCCATTGTAAATGAAATTCTCGAAGGCAATCTCGTCACCATTGCCATCGACATCAAGGGCGACATCGCCGACCCGGAAATCATTCCGCTGCCGCCGTCTGCCATCGGTGGGGGATTTCTTAAAATCCTGGAGAATACACTCAAACTGCCCGTCAAAGTAATACAACCGATTATCGATAAGACCAAGGAGGAGAACCATGGAGATCAAGACCGTCAAAATTGAAAATCCGGATGAATTGAATATCATTCTGGGGCATTCTCATTTTATCAAGACGGTGGAAGACCTTTACGAGGTCATGGTCACCGGCGTTCCGGGCATCCCATTCGGCCTGGCATTTTGCGAAGCATCCCAGGATTGCCTGGTGCGTTATGCGGGAACCGATGACGCCCTCATCGAGCTGGCAAAAAAGAACGCCTATACACTGTCGGCCGGGCACACATTCATCATATTCATGAAAGACGCCTTTCCCATCAACGTGTTGAATGCCGTTAAAAACGTCCCGGAAGTCTGCCGCATTTATTGCGCCACGGCAAATCCGGTAGAGGTCATTCTCGCCCAAACCGATCAGGGAAACGGCATTCTGGGAGTAGTCGACGGATTCAAATCCAAGGGAATTGAATCGGAGGATGATATCGAAAAACGGAAAGGTTTTTTGCGGGCCATCGGCTACAAGCAGTAAAGTATGGGTTAATGTTACAAAGATTGGAATTGAATGGACGACGATTCAAGAAATCACGCTCTCGAGCAAGTATTGCACATTTATGACGACTTTGCAGCAACGCTTGACGTCGCATGCACACGCCGCTGTGCCGACTGCTGCACGCGAAACGTTACCATGACGACCCTCGAAGGCATTCGCATTTACCGGTATTTGTCGACGGAAGGGCGGTTGGATTGTCTTGATCGTATCGGCCGCGATGAACACCAACACCGGTTCCGGCCCGCCGTCTCCACCAACGGTCTGGCAGCTCTATGCGCAATGGGTGAAGACCCTCCCGATGAGGGGACAATCACACCCGGAGCCCCGTGCCCCTTTTTATCGGATGATCTGTGCATGATCTACCCGGCCAGGCCCTTTGGCTGCCGGTGCTTTTTTTCGCGGCAAGATTGCCGGAAAACCGGATTTGCCGATATCGATCCCTATGTGGTGACGGTTAACACGGTTTTTTTGCAGCTAATCGAGCATATCGATACCGGCGGACTTTTCGGCAACTTATCCGATATGATGACGCACCTGGCATCGGCGCACAACCGCCATGTAAATGCGATGGCGCACGATTTAAAACCCGGTGGTTTTCTTATCACGAACCGCCCTATTCCCGTTTTGCTGGTGCCGCCGGAACATCGGGGCCGCATCGAATCAATGCTTTCGCGCCTTCGAAATATCCGAATGCCGCAGGCCATCCATTAAGATGCGGCCCGATTTCATGCCGGAAAGCCGGAGAAGCATGCATCGGCGACCTTCTGGAATGTGTCGGACCTCGCCAAGTCATTTTCCAAGCTGTTGCCGTCCCTGATTCTACTCAGGATCACTTCTTCTTAAGAACATCTTTTAACATTTCAGCACCCCCCCATAGCTCATCCAATCGGCTATCCCTGCCGCAGGTCAATCGATAAAATTTGTACCTGATCCAATGCTTCTCGTAATATTGCTGGTGGTATTTTTCGGCCGGGAAAAAGTTATCCGAGGGAAGAATTTTAGTGGCGACAGGCCTCTTGAGAACACCGGAATTTGCCAAAACGGTTTTCGATTCTTCCGCAAGCTGTTTCTGTCGGTTGTTTACATAAAATACGGCGGAGGTATATTCATGGCCTCGATCGCAAAATTGGCCTTTATCATCCACCGGATCGATCCGCACCCAGAAAAAATCCAACAGCTCTTCATAAGTGACCGTGGCAGGATCATAGGTTATTCTGACCGCTTCGATGTATCCCTTTTCAGCATAATTTTCATAAGTTGGATTTTCACCTGTTCCACCGGCATAACCGGACACTACAGATCGAACGCCTTTACGTTTTTCAAAATCAGCTTCCATACACCAGAAGCATCCCCCTGCCAAAACCGCCCGTTTTAGTTCTCTATTCCCGGACCGCTCCGATGGGCTATCATCCGAACGGCCTTTTATTCCACCTTGAAGGGATACTAAAATAAATGTAACAAGCACCATTTTGCCAAGGAAATACAGAGGCTTCATAGCCCTTCTCCCGATAGTGTCGAGTCTTTTTATAACTGTATTGGTTTTGGTTCATCAATTATCCGTTCATACGTTTTATTTCAGCTCTCCGTTTCGAGAAATTCATCCAGCCCAAGGCGCCGGATCACCTCGGGCGTTGGGCACCCCTCTTCCGTCCACCCCCGAATTTTATAATATTCATCGAGCATGCTGAAAACCGGAGGGACATCGAAATCGATGTCTCCCCCCTGCTTTTTCAACGTCAGCATACGCGGGGGCAGCCTGTCGTCCTTTCGGCGGATACCCCGCCGGTTGTTGATCATCCGCTTCAGGGTGAATGACCTTTCCCCCGATGCCATAAAGTCATCGAGCGGCGGGTCGATGCCGGTGATCGCGGCGTACCACTGCTTGATGTGCGTCAGCGTCACGGCATTGTTGAGCATGGAAAATTTGCAGATGCACAGCGCATCCAGGATATTCATCAGGTGCTGCAGGTGTATGGTCCATTGGGCCTTTCCGGCTGCGTCGCGCCCCGGCCTGGGTGTTTCGTATCCCAGTTCCGGAAGGGCAACGGCAAGTTCGAAGGGATGGGAAAGGCTGCTCAAGTGACAGGCGCCGCGGTTGCTGGTGGCATAGGAAATGGCGTGACCCCAGGAAAATCGGGGATCATGCATGGGAAACTCCAGCCCCTTCACATGCATGGCATAGGCGTCACTGCCACGGCCGAGTATCCGGCTTGCCTTTCGCAGGCCCTCTCCGAGCAGTGCGGCAAGTTCGCCTTTTCGGTGTGCGATGCGCTCAACCATCGCCACCATGCCTTCAGGCCTGCCGAAGGCCAGATCCACGCCGTCCAGATCTTTTTCGGAAATGACGCCGTTTTCAACGCACTCCATGGCAAATGCCAGCACGCTGCCCGTGCTGATCGTGTCCATTCCCATCCGATTGCAGATCTCGTTCGCCTTTGCGATGGCTTCAAGATCATCGATCATGCACAAGCTGCCGAACGCGGCCAGCGTTTCGTATTCCGGCCCCTCCTGGATGCCGTCCAGGGCAAACGGTCCCCGTTCATTTTGAACGAGCCGGCCGCAGTGAATGGGACAAAAACGGCAACCAGACCGCTTGATCGTGAGCGTATCCTTTAGGCGGGCGCCGGTTGTTTTTTCCGCTATGGCGGTGTGCTGGGCCGTTCGCCAGTTGTTGATCGGCAGGTTTCCCAATCGATTATAGTTGATCACACCGCCCGGTGTGCCCATTTTGCCGAAATCGCCCAAACGCTCCCGGATGATCTTCAGCACGTCGGCTACCGACTGTTTGAGGCCCTGAGCATCCGCCACCGGAACGTCGGCGCCGCCTTTTGCCGTAACCACTAATGATTTCAGTTTTTTGGCGCCCATCACAGCGCCGAGGCCACAGCGCCCGGCAGCCCGGGTATGGCGGCCGTTGTGGGAAATGGAAGCGAATTTTACCTGCTTTTCGCCCGCAGGTCCCACAATGGCGGTAACCGCCCCGGTATCGATTTCTTCTTTCAGAAGCCCGTCGACCGTAAAAGCATCCTTTCCCCAGAGGTCCCGGCTTTCTCTGAAATGAATGCTGTCGCCGTCGATGATGATGGAGACGGGCTGTTGGGCGGCTCCCGTGATGACAATGCCGTCGAAACCGGATCGCTTGAGGAGCCATCCCAAATCACCGCCGCAGTTGCTTTCCGCAAAGATGCCGGTCAGGGGTGACAGGCTGATCACCTGGTGGCGGGAAGAGGCCGGAACCCGCGTTGCCGTAAACGGGCCGGTCATAAATATCAGCGGGTTTTCCGCCGCCAGTGGATCGGTTCGGGGCCCGGTGAGGCGGGCGAGATACGCGGCGCCGAGTGCGCCGCCGCCGATAAATTTCCGGGCGTCCCGATCGCCTAAGGGCTTTATGTCAACGGTTTGTCGGGTGAGATCAATCCATGCGATTTTGTCGTGGTATCCGTTCACGGGCTTCCTCCAGGCATAGTTTTTCAAACGGCGATGCTGAAAAGGTGCCGTTATTATGCCATTAATGAGGAAATAAATCACGTTCAAATTGCGCGGACACGGAAACCACCATGTAGGTTCGGTTGAATACCGGCATCCGGATTCAGGTCATATTTGCGGAGACCAGCACCTCGGGCATTTCAACAACCTTGGCCCTTAAATATTCCCCCAGCGTTTTCGCTTGAGGATCCATTCTCGGAGAGGCGGAAACGCCGTCGCCCAGTATGCCCTTGATATAGAAGTTCAGGGCAAAGAGGTTCGGCAGTTCGTACCGCTCGATGGCAAATGGGGCTGTATCCGGCAACAGGGCCTTGAGCTTGTCTGCTGTGAGAAACGCCTCTAAAAATGCATAGGAGAGCGGCGTTTTTCCCCCCTATGTCTGATATTGATGTGGCGGTTTTACCCATGCCAACTGCATCAGACTGGGAGTTGATGCGGGAGTTGAAGATCTCCGCAGCGTTGAACGCTGCCGCAGGAACTGAAAGTATACAGATTCTCAATCTGCGAAAGTCTTCAATCATTCTTCAGATGGAAGTACTCAAAACCGGCCGCCTGATATACTGCCGGAATGAAATTCTCTACGCCGATTTTGTTGAGCACGTCACCAAACGCTACTGTGATTTCTCGGTAGACTATAGGGAGATTGTGAAAGATTTTGACGCTGGAATGATGGAGGATTTTAAATGAGTAGTGTTGATCCAAG